>NZ_JBLRVS010000025.1:0-88045 GCF_047915635.1 Rossellomorea sp. FS2
GCCGGAATTCGATACGAAGTACTATACTCCAGAGCTTCATCATGCCAGCTTTGTACTGCCAAAGTTCGTTAAACAGCTCGTTGATCTTAAGTAACATAACATTTAGAGTAGATGGCACCTGAGAGATTTTCAGAAAGGTGTCCGTACAAGAACAATTGGACAAAGAAGAGGGTCAAGGTTGCATATGCAACTTTGACCCTCTTTATTTACCGCACCCTAATCTCCGATTGTTCAAAAATGAGGCCTATGATGTGAGGGTTTTTCCTGATTGATGAGTTTCATTCTGTATAATACAATGGGAATAGTTTTAAACGCTTCTATGTCAGTAGGTAACAAATCAAATGAAAAGAAGGTGAACCATATGACAAGGAAATTGCATACCGGAAAAGATGCTCCTCCTTTGTATATACAGCTGAAAAATGAATTGAAAAAGAAAATAGATGATGGGACCTGGATGCCTGGAGATAAGATTACGTCCGAGCTCGAGCTTTGTTCCATCTATGATGTCAGTCGAACAACGGTGAGAGATGCTATAAATGAATTGGTTTGGGAAAAATATCTTGTCCGCCATAGGGCGAAGGGGACCTTCGTGTTAGATCATGAACACGTAGAAGGTAAGGATTATAATACCTATGTGAAGAGTTCCATTTATGAATTAAATGAAATGGGCCAGGAAGTCCATACCTATCAAGCCGAAGTTAAACGAATCAAGGCAGACAAAACGCTATCACAATTACTTGGGGCTGACCCAGAATCTACTGTATACATGCTCTCTAGACTTCGCAAAAGTCCGGGTACAAGACCCTTTTATTCGAGGACATGGTGGACTGGACAGGGAGCATTCCCGGAAGACCCGGCTGAGTATATGGGTTCTTTCTATACATTGTTGGAAGGAAAAGGAATCTGCGTAACAACAATTAAGGAATATTTAGAGGCTACCCTTCCGGAGAAGGCGATTGCTGAAGCATTGGGGATTCAACAAGAGACACCGATCCTGAAAAGGGTAAGGAAGGCAGAGGACACGGAAGGATTGTACACGGAATATTCTGAATGCTACTACATTGGTGAAGATTATCGATATCATATTGAACTAGTCGGCGGGAAAAATTAAGTTGAAAATTTCAGAAAAAAGAAATAGAATTAAATTAAATGTTATAACAATACAACATTACTACATTAGTTCGGAGGATGTGCAAAAATGATGTATGACAAGAACCCTGAAATATTCGTAAACGATACGGGACAGGGAGCATTTCAGGGCTATGACGCCATTTGCGATGCCATTTTAGAAAAAGTTTCAAATGGGCGGGGACGAGTGATCCTTACGTTGGATTGCTATCCAGGAGTAAATGTCAGTGAGTTGGAACAACGCTTGATCGGGAGGTTTTCAGAGGCCGTCACTATTTACTCAGATGATTTAACATTGGATAGTGAGGAAATTGAGGCGATGATCTCAAGGAATCTGACAGATGATAGGGTGTTCGGCGTCATGTCTCATCATAGGTTGCGAGAATTTTTTGATGAGGGATTACTTGCTAAAGCGAGGGGTAAGATCGAACAATCAAACGGATTGGTTATTATCTACGGTGTCGGTGCACATATCGTGCACCAGCCTGATGTTCTCGTCTACGCCGACATGACACGATGGGAAATCCAGCGAAGGTTCAGTGAGGAGGGCTTGAACAACTGGAAATCAGTTGATCTTGAAGAAGACATGTTAAAGAAATTCAAACGTGGATACTTCTTTGAATGGAGGGTCGCTGACCGGCATAAAAAAACTTTATTTGATGAAATTGATTTCCTGCTGGATACGTCGCTTAAAGAAGATCCAAAGATGGTGACTGGAGAGCTTTTTAGGTGGGGAATGAAGAAAGCGCTTACCGGTCCGTTCAGGCTCGTTCCTTATTTTGCTCCTGGAGTGTGGGGGGGGCAATGGATGAAAGAGAGATTCGAACTTGACCCCGATTCGGAGAATTATGCGTGGAGCTTTGACGGAGTACCGGAGGAAAATAGCGTTCAGATGCGATTCGGTGATATAAGAATTTCGATGCCAGCAGTGAACCTGGTATATCGTCATCCCGTCGAATTGCTCGGTGATCGTGTCCATGCGAGATTCGGTGATGAGTTCCCGATTCGATTCGACTTTCTAGATACGATGGGAGGGCAGAATCTTAGCCTCCAGGTTCATCCTGTCACGGAGTATATTCAAGATCGTTTCGGTATGCATTATACGCAGGATGAGAGCTATTATATGTTGGATGCCAAAGAGGCCGCAGTCGTTTACCTAGGGGTGAAGGAGGGCGTTGATCCTAACGCAATGGAGGAAGAGCTTCAACAGGCAAATGCCGGAGGGAGCGAGTTTCGAGATGAAGCTTACATCAATCGTTTCCAAGTGAAAAAGCATGACCATATCCTCATTCCCGCTGGAACAATCCACTGCTCAGGACGGGACACGGTCGTGCTAGAGATCAGTGCTACTCCTTATATCTTCACGTTTAAGCTTTGGGACTGGGGACGCTTGGGAATGGATGGTAAGCCGAGACCGGTTCACCTAGAACATGGCATGAGCGTAGTGGATTGGGAACGAGATACGGCATGGGTTCAGGATCAGCTTCTCAATCGCATTGAAGAAGTAGGTAAGGGAGATGGTTGGGTGGAAGAAAGGACCGGCCTCCATGAGAGGGAATTCATTGAAACCAGGAGGCATTGGTTCTCAGGATCCGTCACGCACTCAACGGACGGTAGCGTTAATATGCTGAATCTTGTCGAAGGCCAAGAGGCCATCGTGGAGAGTCCTGACGGTTCATTTAATCCTTACGTTATTCATTATGGGGAGACCTTCATTGTACCAGCTAATGTGAAACGTTATACGATCCGGCCATATGGCCGTTCCGAAGGAGAGACGCTCGCCACCATCAAAGCAAGCGTCCGTATTTAATAAAGAAAGGAGCTGATTAAATGAATGCAGTTATGGTTACCGCCCATGGAAATTTCGCAATCGGGTTGAAAGATTCATACACGATGATCATGGGAGAATCTAATCATATCTTTCCTATTGCATTGAAAGATGGAGTAGAGTCATTCAGCATGTTGATGGAAAAACAAGTTGAGAAGCTACTGGAGAAATACGAAGGGATCATGATTTTATGTGATTTAAAAGGAGGGACTCCTTATAACACTGCTCTCAAGCAGATGTTCACCCACCCTGAGCGCATAAAGGTGGTTGCTGGAGTGAATTTGCCATTGCTTATCGAACTCTCTTTGATTCTTGATAAGGGCATTCACGAGCTTGCAGGGGAAGCCATCACAATCGGTATCCAATCAATAACAGATTAATGTACAGGGGGATATAAGCATGCCAATTAGTTTTGTACGAATAGACGATCGAGTGATACACGGACAGATCATTACTAGATGGACGAGAATGAAGGAATGCCATGGGATACTGGTCATCGACGATGCCATTGCAAATGATCCTATGCAGAAAAAGATTTTCAGTCATGCAGCACCGAGGAATGTAAAGGTAGGAATCTATACGGTGGAAGAAGGAATTGAAAAGATCGGTAAGGCCGTACAGGCAAAGAATAGTTATTTTGTGATTGTACGATCGCCTGTTACGCTACAGCGATTGAGTGAATCGGGGGCGGAGTTTGGAGGACAAGTGAATGTCGGACCCATGAGTGCAAGGCCAGGAGCTGATACGATAGGAAAGAATGTAGCTGTAACGGTGGAAGAACGGCATGCATTTGATTACTTGGATGAAAAAGGTATGGACATTACATTCCAACTGGTTCCTGAGGAGACGCCCTACCGATGGGGAAGCATCAACTAGTTGACGAAGGAGTGAATGAAGTTGGATGGTTTACTATTGATACAAGCATTAATGATCGGGGTGTTTTGTTATCTTGGATCGGTTTCGTCCCCTTGGCTCCTCGGGGTGACAGGTGGTTATTATACCATCGGTCGACCGCTGGTTGCAGGTCTAGTGATAGGTATCATCCTTGGGGATGTGTCGACAGGTATCATCCTGGGGGTGGCCGTACAGGCGGCGTTCATCGCGACTATCTCCACGGGAGGTACGCAAAATCAAGAAGTCACGTATGCCGCATATGGGGGAATCGCACTTGGGATGTTGGCTGATGCCTCACCGGGAGTAACCGTGACGTTATCCGTCGGTATTGGTGTATTGGGGTTATTTTTGCACAATCTGATGATGGTCCTCAATTCTGGATGGAATCGGCGTGCAGAGAGAGCTGCTTTAGAAGGCGATGCAGCAGGAATTATCAGAAGTAATGCCATCTATCCTCAATTGGTCAACTTTGTTTTAAGGGTTATTCCTGTCGGGTTAGCCATCTATTTCGGAGAAGGGTTCGTCGAACAATTCCTACTATTGGTACCTGAACAGGTTACCCAGATAATGAACGTTTTGGGAGGACTTCTGCCTGCACTCGGTATCGCCTTATTGATGAATCTGCTGATTAGGGAGAAATCCCACTTCATCTTTTTCTTGGCTGGTTTTGCGTTCATAGTTTTCCTTACTAAGAATATGATTGCATTGACTATCTTCTCACTCTTGGTTGCTTACCTTTTTTATGTATCTATGGAACGATCGGATGGGAACTCAAACTTAGAAGAGGACGAGGTGATCTAGGTGCCGAAGTTAGAGAAGAAAGATCTTAAGAAATCATGGTTGAACTGGGCGATGTATCACTTGTCTTCCATGAGTTTTGAAAAGCTGGAAGCCCATGGATTTGCACACGCGATGATTCCTATATTAAAAAAGCTGTACAAACATGATACCGATGAGTATAAGAAAGCGTTGGAACGTCACTCTACGTTTTTTAACGTTGAACCACAAGTGGGTAGCGTCATTGTCGGAATTACGGCGTCGATGGAAGAAGAGAGGGCTAATGGCAAGAAAATCGATGATGAGCTCTTTGTCAGTGTGAAAACAAGCACAATGGGACCGTTGTCTGGTATTGGTGATTCCACAATCCAAGGGATCCTCATTCCAGTGCTTCTATCTATAGGTATGGCCTTGTCATCGGATGGAAGCCCCATTGGGGTTTTGCTCTATATGCTGGGGTATGTCGGCATTGTAGGATGGCTGTCGTACTTCTTGTTCATGAGGGGTTATTCATTTGGTGTCACCTCCATTGATTCAATTGTGGGTGAGGGTTCAGGTAGATTGAGGGAAGCATTCAACCTATTAGGAATTATGGTAATCGGGGGGCTGGCAGCATCTTTTGTTCAGCTCAAGACGACGGTTGAAATTCCGAACGGTAAGGACTCCATGATCCTGCAAGAAACACTCGATGGATTTTTTCCGGGTCTCTTGGGATTGATTGCTGTTTTCCTGTGCTGGTATCTTATTGCTAAGCGAAAGATGGCAGCAACGAAAGTACTGATCATTTTAATTGCTATTTCAGTTGTCGGTGTGTTGGTGGGCATATTTTAACTGAATTAACCATGTGTAAGTGCATTCCTTATGGGTGACAGATTCTCTTACTTTATTAAGAGCCTAACTGGGTAAGTGCTTATGTAGTCTTCAATAATATACTTAGTTGTTCAGATAACGTGGAGAAACGTAGCATTGGAAATCGAGTACGAAATCGCAGAGATTTCTACTCGATTTTTACTGCTCTATAGGGGTTCTTACTGATATCATTCCTGAAATAACATACCAACCAATAGAATGACAACAGTAATTGTCGCTCTGTTATTACATATGGCATGTAGATTTTCGTAAAATTTGGAGAAATAAAGATAATAGGCAATTTGTGTTAAAATTACTTAAGGGACATTGTAATTGTTCCGTTTTCGGACCATTATCATAAATCCAAATATCAGGTCGCAATTGGAGGGATTATATATAAAAGGCTTTAAGGTAGATGTATTACTCATATTTTTGGCAAGTTTATTTTTTTTCGGTATTGTTCTTTTTTCGTACAGGTTGTTTGTTTGGGGAATGTTCACAGTCGTATTCTTTCTTGTTATCTACATTTCAACCTCTAAATATCGTTCAACTGTCTCCTTGTTTATATCCTTTTTAATAGGGACGTTCATGTTTCAACTAGTAAACGATTATTTTACTGACTGGGATATATCCAAAAAAATGAAAATTATTATAAACAGAGGTTTACTCTTGCTTATAATATGTGGAATATTGACTTCGATTTTGTTATCCAAGCAAAAAGTGTTCCTTTTCACAACATTGCCAGATTGGAAGAAACACATAGTGTTCCCATCTCATTCGATTAGGATATCATATTTTTTATTTTTTGGACTAATTGGCTCAACTACAATCTTTATACCTTTATTGTTCTTGGAAGATATAAGCTATACAAAACTATTCGTGACATATGGAATATTTTTCTCCATCATAAACGCTTTTCTGGAAGAGTTTTTGTGGAGAGGATTAATGTTATCTAGTTTAAAAAGAAATGTATCGACTATTTTTTCCGTTCTAACTACCAGTATTGGTTTTGGTCTCTTGCATATATCAATAGGTATTCCTTTTATAATGAGTTTGCTCTTTTCGTTAGGAGGACTTTTCTATGCAATGGTAGTTTTAAAAACCAATAGCATATACCCAGCAATAGCCTTTCATTTCATTATAAATTTAGGTATGGTTTTTAACGGCTGGATATTTTAACCTATCAAAAAACTCAGAGTTGTATTTAACTTTGAGCTTTTCTTCGTGTTTTCCTGTTTTATTTACAGTGTGAATTCGATTGTTATTTTCAGTTTTTCCTACAAAAACCGAACTATCTAATAATAAATAATATCCTGAAGGTTTTTTTGAACGAGTTCATTGATGTTAATAGCGTTCATACAACTTAGTAAAAGGGAACACTAAAACTTTTTTAGGGTTCCCTTATCCATTAAAGTAAGTCATTTAGTTGTTAATAATAGATGGATAATTTTCTTTGTTTGTTTTTCATTTATTTTATAATAGTTGTTGCTACGATCAGTAGCAATAAGGGTCTCATTTTTATCAAAGCTTTCGTAAAAATATAAAATTTCTTTATTTCTGTCCTTATACACTAACTGGATTTTATAAGTTGGTTCAACCGTCAGTGAATAATGTGTGTGTTTTATTTTATTTGCCCTATTTAGTATTCCTGTAATGGCTCCGATTGTCTCATTGTTAGTTGTCTTAAGGCCATCTTCGATTCTTATTTCTTCAACACTAAAAAAACCATTATAGAACATTGAATAACCTGTAAAACAAAGCAAGGTTAAAATAATGGATATCATTACTTTTCTTTTCATGTACACCTCCAATAATTCCTGTGAAATGGAATACTGATTTTGTTTTAGTTTTAATTTTCTGATATTAAAAGCATATCATAGGTTTTATTCATTAAGAATAGCCAGCTTTCACAATCACCTAATTAGCGAAGTTAAATGAAGGAGATCCACTTTATCAAGAAAGGTACTGGCAATAGGCCAGTACCTTTTATCAATGTGCATTTTAACTATGGCGTCGTTACCACCCCTTAGGAAGGACATCAAGAAGTCCAAGGAACGTGTAGACAGCTGCACCCGTAAACAAAATGATCAGGGTGGCCTGAATGGCCGGGTGGGCCAGTCTTCCACATGTCCATTCAGGTTCCTTTTCATTGACCTTCCTTGCTTTATTAATCATCATGACGGGAAGAATGGCCATGACAACACCGGCAAATGCCCCGGCAATGGAGATGGCATCAACGAATCCAATGACTCCACTGTAAGCGATTACAAATGGAGGTACCGCGACGAATGACAATGAAAGGAACCGGTATTTTTTATCCCATTCAGAAGGGAATTTAAACTGATCGACGATGTTGGTCAGGAAGCTTCCTCCGATTGCCCAGAAGGAAGTCAGCATGGCCAACAGGGCAAATCCATTAGCAGTGAAGAATGCCCAGCTTCCGAGCGCATCAGCCCAAGCAACGGTCACGACTTCGGTAACGTTGTCAGGACCTGTCAAGCCCAGGGCAGCCATTGGAATGACGGCCATGAAAATCCCGGAAATGACCATTCCAATGATGATGGCCCGAGGGAGGTTCTTGACGTTTTCTTTGGACGAATATCCCCTTGCCAATTCAGGGACGGTGTACTGTGCCAAGAATGCGAAGATCGTTAAGCTGAAGATCGGAATCGCAAATCGGACGTCGGAGTAGATCAAGAACTTTCCTTCGAATTGTGGTGCAAGGAATGAAGCGATGACTAGGATCAAGACGAGTCCGGCCATGCCGAAGATGATGATATTCTCCGCCACTCCTGTCGCTTTCAGACCGAACCAGATGACAACCACGGCCGGGATGAAGAAGATGATGCTTCCGAGACTAGGAGGGATATTGAAGAATTCGGCAAGGATATTGCCGCTTCCCGCCGTGTAGGCGATCAAGGCCCCTAGTGAATTCGTCAAAACGGATAAGAACATGATCCAGGACCCAACTTTTCCGACGTACTTCTCTGCCAGACCGCTCAATTGCAGGCTTTTTTTCGTCCGAAGGGAGGTTTCGGCGATGTATAACATCGAGATTGTGGTCAGTGTACCGGCCAGGATGATCCAAAAGAGGAGCACCGGGAATCCGGCATTGCGGGCACCGAAGGCCAAGCTCAGGATTCCTGCACCTACATCGGCCCCTACGATGATGGCGACTCCTTCAATTAATTTCAGATTGGTATGCTTGAGTGCACCTGGAGGTTGGCTAGACTGGTCTACTTGTTGCGCTTGTAAATTGGACATGAGTTCAACTCCTTATTTTTTTGATGGGCATTCAATCCTTCAACAATCCTTCACCTGCAATTCCTGGGTGGGTCATCTCGTACGGATCGAGGATGAGCTTCAGCTCTTCGGCTGACAGCAATCCATGCTTAATGCATAAATCCCTGACGGACTGTCCGCTTTGGGTTGCTTCCCTAGCGATCCTAGCTGCCTTTTCGTACCCAATATGCGGGTTGACGGCTGTGATGATTCCAATGCTCTGCTCGACGTATTCCTTCATGTGTGATTCATTAGCTTCGATGCCAACCAAGCAGAAATCAGTGAAAGAACGGAAGGCATTGTTCATGATGCTGATGGATTGGATCAAGTTAAATACGAGCACAGGCTCCATGACGTTCAAT
This sequence comes from Rossellomorea sp. FS2, assembly GCF_047915635.1. NCBI lineage: Bacteria > Bacillati > Bacillota > Bacilli > Caryophanales > Bacillaceae > Rossellomorea > Rossellomorea sp. FS2. The sequence continues at coordinate 9,121 of NZ_JBLRVS010000025.1, forward strand.
TCCAATTGTCCGGCTTCAGAGGCCATGCAGATGGTGTGATCATTTCCTATTACTTGAAACGCTACCTGATTGATCATCTCCGGCATAACTGGGTTCACTTTCCCAGGCATGATCGACGACCCCGGTTGGCGGGAAGGGAGAGAGATTTCTGCCAAGCCTGCTCTTGGTCCTGATGACATGAGGCGCAGATCGTTTGCAATCTTGGACATGTTCATCATGCAGACCTTCAAGGCTGCGGAGACCTCTGTGTAGGCATCAGTGTTCTGAGTGGCATCCACGAGGTGCTCGGAATGTAGCAGAGGCAGCCCAGTAATGTCTCTTAGGTATTCCAATACACTCTCAATATAAAGGGGGTTGGCGTTCAGCCCGGTTCCGACTGCTGTGGCTCCGATATTGATCTCATACAGATGCTGTCTTGAACGCTCAATCCTTTTCAAATCACGCTGGATGACCCTGCTGTAAGATTCAAATTCCTGGCCCAAGCGGATCGGGACGGCATCCTGCAGATGAGTACGCCCCATTTTGATGATATGATCGAATTCTTCCGCTTTTTGATGGAAGGCATCTTGCATTCGTGAAATAGAGTCGATCAAGTTCTCCAGAAGGGATAGGGTTGAAAGGTGTATCGCCGTCGGAAAAACATCGTTCGTTGACTGAGCCATATTGACATGACTATTGGGACTGACGTACTGATACTGGCCTTTCTCGTAGCCAAGGATCTCCAGTGCGCGATTGGCGATGACTTCATTGGTGTTCATGTTCATTGAGGTGCCTGCCCCACCTTGGATGGGGTCGACGATGAATTCATCATTCCATTCCCCATCGATGACCTCCTGGGCTGCTTGCGCGATAGCTTGACCTGTCCTTTGCTTTAGTCGTTTCACCTTCACATTGGAAAGAGCAGCTGCCTTCTTCACACTTGCCAAAGCTTTAATCAAGGCTTCATGAATCCTGTATCCGGTGATTGGGAAGTTTTCTACGGCCCTTAATGTTTGGATACCATAGTAGGCTTCTACTGGCACTTCTTTAATTCCGAGAAAATCTTCTTCAATTCGAGTATCGACAGTCTTAACGTCCATCTTTGATCTTCCTTTCTAATGCATGGGCGAATTGATAGAGTACTTCCTCATTTCCATGTTTTGATATTAACTGGAGCCCGATTGGCAGTCCTTGACGGGAAGGTTCACCCGGTATTGACAAGGATGGGTTACCGGTCAAATTGGTTGGCGAGGTAAGGGATAAGAGCAATTGACGTACAGATTTTGTTTCTCCGTTCAGTATGATCTCTCTCTGACCGATGTCTGGTGGCAGGATGGGCAAGGTGGGTAAGAACAGGATGCTGACCTCTTCAAATATCTTGTTATATCTGGATGTGAGTCGACTTCTGATCTGTTGGGCCCGGATATACTCATACGCCTTCACATTGCGACTCGCTGATAGTCTTTCATACACCTCGGAGTCCATAAGGTCTTTATGGTTTTCAAAATTCTCTTTGTGGATTTCAGCAGCCTCAGCTTGAATAGTGATTTCCTGCGCCCACTTGATTTCATCAAGGTGTTTAATTGTTACTTCCTTTACAATCGCGCCAAGATCTTTCAACATCTTAATGGCTTTACCAAAGGATTCTTTCACCTCGTCTTGGATCGGATCCAGAAGATGGAAGGGGACACCAATAACTTTGTCCTTGATATCGTTGCCAATCAAAGAGGTGTAATCTTTAGCCTTGATCATTAGAGAGTAGGGATCCCCTGAATCGAAACCGGCCAATACGTTCAGCAGTTTTGCGTTATCTAAAACGGTAGATGTAATGGGACCTACATGATCAAGGGAGTAGGCAAGATCCTGTACACCTTTTTTACTCACCAATCCAAAGGTCGGTTTCATGCCAACGACTCCACATGCAGAGGCTGGAATTCGGATGGAACCACCTGTGTCCGTTCCGATGGCGTAATCAACCAAACCGGCACCAACAGCTGCGGCAGATCCACTGCTTGATCCACCGGTGATTTTACGTGGATTGTGAGGATTGAAGCAGGGGCCCACAAAAGATCGGTCTCCCAAAGGTCCATAAGCCAGTTCATGGGTATGTGTCTTACCGATAACGATGGCTCCTGCACCTTTTAATGAGCGTATAATAGTCGCATCTTCATCCGGGAAGAAGTTTTCATAAATCTTAGATCCCATTGTTGTCTCTATCCCATTTGTGTGAATGAGATCTTTAATGGCCACCGGTTTACCGTGGAAGTCGCTCAAGAGCTTCCCTGCCTGAAGCTCTTGATCCAGGACCTTTGCAATCATTAACGCTTCTTCATTTACTGTAATGAAGCTATTCGTCTTATGTTGGTTATAAAATATCGTTGTAAGTGTCTGCCGTATGGATTCTTCAATCGAACCCAATTTGTTAATTGAATTATTTCTCATGGTCGATTCACTCCTTGGATGAACAATTGACAAGTGATGGTTTCCCCCTTCATTTTATAGTCTCGCATTATTTACTTAGCAAAAATCGTGCCAAGTTTAAAACGTGATTATGAAGAAGATGTGTTGTTGTTTTATTCTCAATCTAGTAGAATTAATTGCAAGATCGCATGGAATTAATGCGAAAATGCATAGATACTGAATTTAAACTTACCGGACGGGTGTCTACTCAATGAAATGGAGTGTGAAATTATGGAACAGAATCTTGAGAGGGTATTAACATCAGCACTTGGGTCTATGGGGTGTGCTTTCCTTTTGATAGATCATCATGGGAAAGTTCAATTTGCCAATGACCTAGCAAAAGAGAAGCTCTTCATAATAGATCACACCACCGCCTGCATGGGTAGATTAACGGACAGTACCGATAAATATTTCTACAAAAGTGAAAATCCCGGTAAGACCATCATACAGATCAAGGAGAAAAGGTTTGTAGCCACACACTATCCAATTTATCAAGAGCGATCTTTCTATGGGGTATCCTGCTTTTTAGAAGAGGAAGAAGCCTATGTGGGAGTTGCGGATAGGAATGATCAAGAGATTGGCGAAGATCTGAAGGCACTCTTTGATAACACGTATGACGTCATTTATGTTTCTGATCATAACGGTGTCACTTTGCGTGTCAGTTCAGCTTGTAAAGAACTGTGGGGAAAGGAAGAGCATGAACTCATCGGTCGAAAGGTTTTTGATTTTGAGAATGAAGGTGTCTTTACCCCTTCCATCACCCGGCTAGTCCTTGAAAAGAAGGAAGTCGTTTCGGTTGTTCAAACGACTCAAACGGGGAAGAAATTGAAGGTGATCGGAACGCCTATCAAGGATCAAAATGGAAACATTATTCGCGTTGTCAATGTGTCGAAGGACATCACTGAACTAAGTGAGCTTCAGACAGAATTAAGCGAGATGCGCGCATTGGTGGATCAGTACAAAGCAGAACTGGATGAACTGAGGAAGAGGGAAAGCGACAAAAAAACCCTCGTTTCATATAGCTTGGAGATGGAAAGGGTTTTGACGACTGCCAGCAGGGTGGCAAGAGTAGATTCCCCAGTTCTGATCCAGGGAGAAACCGGTGTTGGGAAGGAGCTGATTGCTGATCACATCCATGCGTTCAGCCCCCGATCAGAGAAGCCGTTCATCAAACTGAACTGTGGTGCGATTCCTAAAGAACTACTGGAGTCAGAACTATTCGGTTATGAGAAGGGAGCTTTTTCAGGAGCCGTCCAGCAAAAGAAAGGGATGTTCGAGCTCGCAAACGGTGGTACCCTGTTCTTAGATGAAATCGGTGAGCTTTACCTTCCTTTACAGGCAAAGCTGTTAAGGGTCATTCAAGAACGTGAGCTTAGGAGGGTCGGAGGAACTAAGGCCATTTCTTTGGATGTTCGGATCGTGGCAGCTACAAATCGGGATCTGGGACAGATGGTGAATGAGGGGACGTTCAGGGAAGATCTTTACTACCGTTTAAACGTATTGCCGTTGAAGGTACCTGCCTTACGGAACAGGATGGATGATCTCGCGGGATTGGTCTTGCATTTCCTGGAGAAGTTCAATCACAAATACGCAGAATCCAAGAAACTTTCCCCGAATGCCCTCAATGTACTGCAAGGATATCACTGGCCCGGTAACGTACGTGAACTGAGGAACGTCATGGAACGCCTTGTCATTCTAACAGAGGGTGACGTCATTGATCAGGCAACGATAGAGGATTATTTATTCAACGAGCGATCCCGTCCTTCCGAGAAAGTCGTGGTCAACCACATCATTCCATTGAAGGAATGTGTGGAGGAGGCAGAGAGACAGTTATTGTCTATGGTAAAAAAAGAATATACATCAACATCACAGATGGCGGACGTACTGAAGGTGAATCAATCCACTATTAGCCGGAAGTTGCAACGGCTAAATTTAAAATGATATTGAAACAAAAGCTAACTGATAGCTCTATGCTTTCCTAAAGAACGTCTTCACTCCAAGCTAACTGTCTCGGAATTCTCCAAAAGTATGCACCTTTTCTGCGTGAAAGCTGGAACCTTATGATTATGCTCCCAGGCAGGGCGGGTGAGGGTTCCCCTTCTTCATTGTTACCACTCAGTGTAACAACAAGGAAGGTCGGTAGTGCTAGGGAAGTTAATGGCTAAGCTAGAAGCTTGAGGGACCGTAAGTAATGAGGCTTCCTCTTCTACTACCATCCATCTCGAAGCATCACAAGATAGGGAAGGTATTTTAAATCATTTTAAATGATTGAAGGCAGCGAGTGTACTGAAAGCAGGTACCCCATTGTAAAGGGACGTGATGAACCTAACGGTTCCATTAGAGACACGGCGTTACCCTGTTAAGAGAAGACATGAGGGTGACGCAACTCTTCGCTGAAATGTGGTCGCACTCTCGGTACCCTTGGACATGTACACGATCGTCAACGAAAAGTAAGACTTATACAACATAAAGGAAAAAGGAATATATAAATGGTATGATTAATTGCTTTAAACTAAGGAGGTATTAGCATGAAAAATTCAGTCATAATTGAAGGGTTTAATTCTGAATGGGCTTTAGAATACGAAAAAGAAGCAAAAAAGATAAAGAATATATTAGGTGTGAAAATTATCAGTATTGAGCATATTGGAAGCACTGCAGTAAAAGGTTTAGGCGCAAAACCTATTATTGATATAATGGCTGGAGTAAAGGATCTTAAAGATGTTGACGAATTTATTGAACCATTAAGCCAGATAGGATATGAATTTGTCTTTCACAAGGAGTTCCCTTTTAGACGTTTTTTTAGAAAAGGTCAGTGGAGAGCAGGCACACATCACTTTCATATTTATCAGTACCCGAGTGAGTACTGGACTAATAACCTCTTATTCAGGGATTATTTAAGGAACTATCCAAAAGTGCTTAAACAGTATTATCAGTTAAAAAAGGACTTAGCTGAAAAGTACCCTATGGATAGAATACTTTATACTTCAGCTAAGGCTCCATTTATTGAAGAGATTATCAATAAGGCTAAAAATGAACTGAAATGTTAACTCATCAAACAAACATATAGGGTACTACCAAACATACCAAGATTCCATCTGAGAGGTTATGCATCACTTGACTGTAAAAGCCAAGGCAGACTTCTACAGCAATATCTTTAATCCAAATGGAGAGCAATCTACCTATTTAAATTGAGTCCATTATTAAAAAAAAATCGCAATTAAAAACAATTACGTTTACGTAATTGTCTTTAATTGCTGTGGCTGAGTTCCTTTTAGTGATCAAACGAAAATCATACGAGACCCCGCTTAATTTTCAAAGTTTACAATAAGAGGACAGAAACATAACCCATAATCGAATATGGAAACTGTTTCCCCGAATGGAGGTGGACCGGCCATTCACATAAGAATGTGCTCGATATAAAAGTGAAACCCTCTTTGAATCATCAGTAAACTTTCCTTTTGAATCTGTCTCTTGTATTGGAATACCCCAATGCAAAAATAATAAGTGATAAAAGTAAAATAAGGCCGGAAATAAATAAAACCTGGTTTTCTAACATCTCACTCAATGCAAATAATAAAATGCTAAAGCTAATACCGTACATAATTTTCCCCATAAACTTGCATAAAGCTACTTCATCGTACTGGGCCTTTTCACTCTCAGGCATTGTATTGTAACCTGCAAGTATTGATGCTCCTTTTCCCTTCGATAGTATGATAGCCATAATTAAGAAAGGTATTGAAATTATAAGAACAGCCACTCCCAAACCAGTTACCACCTTTTCTATAAGATTTTCTGTTTTTTCTGTTGGTAAAACAACAGAGATTTTAATATCTATACGCTCTTGATGAATCATAGGTTTCAAATTGGAAATAGACAGCTCTCTACAATCATTGAACTTATCCATTATCACCTCAGTGTTTAAAAATATCTAATAATTGATACCAACTACGTATAATCTGCCTTTTGCTGATATGAAAGACTGGGAGTGGGCAGCCCGGGTGAGTGAGCATCGGCCGAAGTGGTTGCGGTCCCCTTTCTCTTGTAGTCAATTTCAAACGTAATTAATAACAAAAACCATTACAATTACGTAAACGTTTGTGTAATAGTTATTGATGTATTAGTTTCCTATACCATGCTTCGGGTGTCGAAACATTCAAGACCATCACTTAAAGATTTGCTTTTCAGGAGACTGCCTTTTTCTTGAACTCACCCAATGAAAGTCTCCGTTCAAAAGGATCTATACTTAGCGATGGGTGCTGATTATTGGACTAGGGCCATAAATCTAACACAAAGCAAAAAGACCTTTCCTTCGTTACTAGGAAAGGTCTTTTTCATGAGGAATGAGATTGCTCGAAATCCAATCCGCGATGTGTTGTAGTGGAGGCTTATCCGTTACAACAAAGGAGGTCATGTCTTCAGCTTCTTTTTCCGGAACGTCCAAGATCCAACCATTCATCCTTAGGAATTGAAACAAGCATGCGAAGGCTGTTCGTTTATTGGCATTGTGAAAAGAATGGTTTTGTGCCATACTCTCAAACAACGCTGCCGCCTTCAATTCCAAGGTAGGATACGCATCGGATTCAAAAGCAGAACTTTGTGGGCGCATGATGGCACTATCCAATAATTTTTCATCTTTGACGCCTATAAATTCTTTGGGCGAATATCGTTTAATCAACACGCCGTTCAGAAAAATGGCTTGCTTATGAGTGAGATATTTAGTCATTCGTTGCTTCCCTTATCTTTTTCATCTTATCGATCAGCAAGGTTACGGAGGGTATTATCATACCGACCAAATAAGTCCTTCATTCCTTCTAAAAAGTCATCATCGATTTCTTCAAAACCATCTACACTTACAGCAGGGCGCTTTTTAAGCACAACCTTTCCATCCTTTTCAAGATCGAACACGACCATCTCGCCTTGTTTCACGTTCAAATGTTTTAAGACTTCAGGTGGAAACGTGACGCCAGAGCTATTCCCGATTTTTGTGATTTTTCTTTCCACTTCTTTCACCGCCAAATCCATCTATAATCCCTCCTAGTATTAACATATTCTGATTATTTCATAACAGTACATATGATTTTACAATCATAACGTTATAACTATTATACATTATAAACACCATTACTACAAAACAAAGGAGAGGGCGCTACTTTTTTTAGTCGGTGTATCTAGTGAAACTGAGAAAAGGTTGTGAAATCCTCAACTTTATCCTCTTTATAGAGAAGCTCTATAACTTAACAAATCATGAAAAGAGGTAATTAATATGGATGCAATGGTTCTACAAGTCCAACAATGGGTGAACACGATTTACGGAGGAAGAAATGGTTTTGTTCCAGCACCAGAAACAGGAAATACCGGATGGTCCACTATGTATTCATTAACACGGGCACTACAACTTGAATTGGGGTTAACCTCTACAGCTGATAATTTTGGTTCGGGAACTGAAGCTGCGTATAAGAGTTGGGGCGAGATGGAGATTGGGAATGTACCGACGAATCTAAAGGGGCAAAACATTGTTAAAATTCTTCAGGGTGCCATGTACTGCAAGGGTTACAATCCTGGGGGATTTACTGGAACATTTGGAGAAGGTACTAAAGCAGCAGTCATCAAGTTACAAACTGATGCCGGACTCCCTATACGAGATGGAAAAGTGTATGGGTATGTATATAAAGCATTCTTAACCATGGATGCGTATGTTCTAACTATGGATGGAGATCCAAGAATAAGAGAAATGCAAAGGGATCTCAACTATAAATATTTTAGAACTTCCGGAGTTCAACCAGCTGATGGACACTACCAAAGGGGAACAAATAAGGCTTTGATTTACGGTATTCAGACGGAAGAAGGGATTGCACCCGGGACACAAACAGGCTCAGTTGGACCGACAACCATAAGTCTCTTACCAACTTTGGGTGTCGGAAGCTCTAAAACAAATTTTGTAAAACTACTACAATATGCTTTATATGTGAACAATTTTGACCCGGGTGATTTTGATGGTCAATTTGATACTTCTGTTAAAGATACGGTAACGAGTTTTCAGCGGTTCGTTATGTTAGATGCTGACGGAATTGCTGGAAAACAGACTTGGTTATCTGCTTTGGTTAGTACTGGAGACCCTAATCGTAAGGGTACAGCTTGTGACTGTATTACTGAAGTTACACCTTCAAGAGCTCAAAGCTTAAAAAACGCTGGTTATAAGACTGTGGGTCGCTATCTTACTAATGCGAGTGCAACTGGATTAAATAAAAAGATTCAACCTGGAGAACTAGAAAACATTTTTGCCGCAGGCTTAACAGTTTCCCCTATTTTTCAAACATATGGTGGCGATGCTTCCTACTTTAATCAAAGACAAGGAGCTGCCGATGCAACTGCTGCCTATATTGCAGCTGAAAAGTACGGATTTGAGGAAGGTACCACCATCTATTTTGCAGTTGATTTTGATGTTCTAGGGCACCAAATTACGAACAATGTTCTCCCTCACTTTTCTGCAATCAAATCTGAGTTTGCTTCTATGGGAGGAAAGTACAAGGTCGGAATTTATGGACCGAGGGCTGTTGGAATACGTGCCCAAGAAGCGGGTTATACGGAATACACCTTTGTAAGTGGAATGTCTACTGGATTCAGCGGAAACTTAGGATATCCTCTTCCTCCAAACTGGTCTTTTGATCAGATTTCTACCATTACGATTGGCACTGGTGATGGTGTGATAAATATTGACAATAATATTAATTCAGGTAGAGATTCAGGCCAATCTTCTGTTACACCTGGTCAATACCTTGATGATTTAGATTATCCTTTATCATTCCCCTACATCAATGCCGTTCAAAATGAAGTTAGCCCAATAGTCGATTCAGGGAAGAACTGGTTTCAAAAATGGATTTTAGAAGAATTTGGAGACGTTATAGGAGCTGATTTTTATCTTCGAAGTGCAAATGATGCAGTGGAAAGAACTCTTGATTACGACGCTTTAATCACCAGATTGACGAGAAAACTTCAAATGAGAAAGTCCTTTATTCAAACTGTATTAGCATGGGAGTCTTCTGTTGAAAATGTTTTAGACACCGCAAAAGATTTACTTGTCATTGGTGGTGGGGAAACCGATTCTAGCACAGGCCCTTGTCAAATATTCGCATCAACTGCCATCAAAGCAAGAGGATGGGCCGCCTACAATGGTTATCTAGACGAGCAGATACTTGATCCAAGCAACCCTGTTCATTTAAGGGTGATTTGGGAAGCGTTAAACACAAATCCATCTTATAATATTGAGACTGCAGCTTGGGTTCTAAAATGGGGAGCTGTCGGTCTCCTTGGATATAGTATAAATATGCTTGATTATAGCGAAGAAGAGATCAAAGCAACATTGGCAAGATACAATGGAACAGGTGACAAAGCAACTGAATACGGAGAAAGAAATTATGCCATTTATCAAGCATTTGAAAAATATAACGAGCTTAGTAGACTAGGAAACTAAATGGACAAAACTTTTTAGTTAAAAAGTTAAAGAGACATAAAGTGAAATAAACATCTCACCTTATGTCTCTTTTTTTATTTTGCCCAAATAAGGACAGTATTAATACTACACCTCTTTAAGGAGCACTCCGGAAAAATTCATCTATAAATTCCATAGCAAATGCAAAGATAACAAGACCGAGTGGCAATAAATTAACGAATAATACTATAACTCTTTTGGCTAAATTTTCTTTGCTGAACAATGAAATGATACTTAAAAGGATCCCTATTACCGATGCAAAAAATGCTAATAGTGTAAAGACTCTCAGAATTGTTTCTGCGCTATCGTTGGATGTTTGGGATGAGATAAACAAGGAAGTCGGTAGAACGATAACCGTAGCTAAGGCTGTGAAAAACGAGTATTTTGTGAAAATATTCAAATTTTCCCTTTCCAGAAAGAACACCTCTCTTTAGGAAGAATTATACCATTTATTTCAGATGAAACTTGATGAGTTTTTTTAACACCTACCTTTATCTCCTTCACAGTTATTTATAAATGCATTCAATTATGTAAACGAACCAACTATAAATTAAAAGATTTAAGGTAAAGCTGATTCTACCATCTATAGGATGACGTGCCATTTATCTTGTTATAACTAGTTTTGATACATAAATATTTACGCAAACAAATACATGTACGTATACGTTTGTGTAGTTGTTTGCGTTTTTTTATTGGCGCCTTGTTTCGGGCGTCTTTGACTAAAGATCCTCGGATCACCACTTTTTTTAAAGCAAACAGCTACAGTCTTCTTTCATCAAAGAACGGATACCTTAACACGATTTCTTCAAATGTCCCTTCGTCGATGATCTCCAAGCCCTTTGGATTCTCAGGATATTCTTTATGTAAGACCGTATGGGCGATGTCTAGTGCCACTTCATCTTGTCTTTCGTAACTCTTTCCACATGCAACACACCGAATATAAGCCATGGTCACTCCTCCTTTAGGTTGTAGGGTTATTCTATTATGAATCTGAACTGATGAAAAATGAGGATAATTGGAGTTTCCTAGGGAGAAACCTGGAGTTTCCCCTGGGGAAACTCCATGAATGAGCCCCTATTTTGGAGTTTGCATGTATTTTTAGGATCAAGTTGAACATGTCAGGATACGTACGTTTCCTTGAAAACCCGGGCTAATCGAGGAATACCATCTTTATTGAACCGCCTTCAGGCGGAGGGTTTTTCTTAGACAAGGGGATGTAGAAGATCCAGCATGGCGGCGGCTGCACGACAGGCTGTAAAAAAGCACTGAACGCTTTTCAACACCCTGTGCGTGTCGCTGTGGCACTAAAGGGCTCGATAACCACGGTCTGTACGGCTATCGCCTACAGTCCGTAGGTTCTTGATCCCTTTGCCTTTCAGGCCGTACCCCACGAGCCGAAGAACGGGTAGGTCTAGCCATGAAGATCTAGTTCATTTCAGATTGTTATCTATCCAGCGATTGAGGGATCGTTTGATGTTTGTACTACCGACCTTGATTTTAATTTCGTCAAAGATCATATCGAAGAATTCGGCCCATGAGAACTCTTCCCCATACGGATTGTTCTCGTTTATGTAGTGGAGGATTTTCTTCAGCTCCTTCACCCGACCCTGATTTAACTGGGTGCCGATATAATCTTCCACAAACGCATTGACCAGGTCGGCTTCGGTCATGCTGGCCTCTAACAAAATAGCCGTGGCCATACTTGGGGTGACCGCAAGACCATAAGCAAGCGTAGAGATATTTTCAAACGTATTGTCCTCTTCCTGCTCAAACTTCAGGGTGATCCGTTCCTTCTTTTCTTTGCCTCTTACGGTAAACGGGTGATCAGGGTTATCCAGTTCTCCCATCAGCAAGCTATTCTTAAAGCGAATCGAGCGTTTGAGGTGCCCAATCAAGTGCTCCATCACCTTACGGGAGAGAATCCCTCGTTTACATAATTCTACTCCGACATCTTTGACCGGCGTATTGGTGATATAGGACAACCTATAGATAGTTTCTTTTAAGTGAACGGGAATTGAAGGCTTACAGTCCTTTTTTTTATCAGTTCTCACTTTCCTCTTCTTCTCCACCATTTCCATTCCCTAGACCCCTCCATTTTCTTACGTTTAAGTTAGGACACTGTCCTTGTGTCCCTAGATTACTGAATGTATATGGGGGACGGGGGGCATGTATGTATGAATCTTCTCAAACTTGGACATAACTGTACTACTACTCTTTCGTAAGGGAGACGGATCGTATGGCGATGACGAAGGAAAAGCTCGCAGCTTATTCTAAGAAGATGAAGAAAAAGAAAGATCAATACGGATATCCAAAGGCCAGTAAAAAGACTACCTAATTAAAAGAATAGCCCAAGGACAGCATGAAGTGTCCTTAGGCTATTTTAATTTGTTTATTAGGGACTCGAACGTTGGATAGAGATGAGAATCATCATCCAGTACAACCCATGAATACAATTAGTTCTGTTGACTTATGGTGCTAATTCTAATAATATAATGGTAACAGAACCCACCACGCCTCTTAACAATGCGGACCAAGGTGGGTCATTTTGTATTTTTAAGGAGATAATACTAATTGGATCTCGATAAAGATAAAGGTAACACTAAACCACCAAAAACGTACAGTGAACAAGTGGATCTGTATAAAAGTAGGAATTTACATGTTGAAAATTCTAAATACGCTGAAAAAATCTTGCAGCGTATTAACTACTATCGCTTATCTGCTTATGGCCTAACGCTTCAAGATCGTTTGAACAAGGATGAATATGTTCCTGGGGCATCATTTAATAAAATGTTATCATTGTACGAGTTTGATCGACGTCTTAGACTATTGCTTCTAGGGACATTAGAAACCATTGAAATTGCATTAAGAACGCATATATCTTATGAAATGGCACACAAGGTTGGTCCAATGGGATATAGAAACAAAGAAAATTTCCTAGATGAAGAATTCCATCACTCCTTTTTAGGAGAACTTGACTCATTAATTAGTAAAAGTCGTAAGGGTGAGCTATTTGTACAGCACTACTTTCAAAATTATGGGGGAGTTTTTCCAATATGGGTGGCAATCGAGGTAACATCTTTTGGCTTTTTATCTAAATTATATTACAACTTAAATGTTGATTTAAAAAAACATATAGCTATGCGTTACTATAATGTGCCCTACAGATATATACAAAGTTGGCTTCGAACCTTATCAAGTATCCGTAATGTCTGTGCTCATTATGGTCGATTATATAATAAGCCTCTCACTTTTAAGCCATTACTATTCAAAGAAGATTCTAGGCAGTTTAGTAATCAGCAGATATATGCTGCTATCTATATAATAACAAGATTGTTGTCTAAGGTAGAAGGAGACAGGTTTATACGGGATCTAGACGCACTTATATCCGCATATGAGGAGGATATAAGTTTTGACGCTATAGGATTCCCCTCTAATTGGAAATACTTTTTGGAGAGATTACAAAAAAATAAGGCTTAGTATAAGGAAACCTATAGCAATATTTCTTAATTTCAGCTGAGTTTTCACCGCAGTGATGAATCCAGGATACTGTATCTCTATTTGTAATACTAAAGAAAAATAGCCCCAGGACACTTCAGAGTGTACTGGGGCTATTTTAGTTTACTGTTATAATCAATTGGCTTTTTCTAAAGCAATCCTCCAAAGCCCTCATTGATGATCTGGGTTGTATCCCCTTTTTTCCGTACAAGAGTGTTAGATCATTATGAATCCAAATGCTATCCAGGGAGTAAGTCCATTAAACTTTGGCTTGCGCCTAGCAGCGCTTGATTTTTAAGCTGTTTGGCCAGGGATCCAAAAGCTATATGGGGTGTGGATTCACTAAAAACGTTTTCGTTTGTGTTTTTAGTATCGTTCTGTCCATCAAGTCATTTCGAGCATTTGGTACCTTTTGGGCTTGCGGAATCAATAATTTTGCCTGTTGGCGTTCTACACGGTTTAGGTGCTTGTAGTCTTTTTCAGTAAGAATGAACCGGCCTGACGGATCCAGAGCTTTTATTTCGGATAATGTCAGTTGATTCCGACACGTTGCTTCCGCTCTCTGCGGGTTTTACGACAAGATTTTAGGGGCACATCAGCTTCAGCATAATCATGAACGAATTTCCGCGCGGATCAGGGCTTTTGCGCTTAATGTCATTTATCGTGTTCTAACTAAAGAGGACATAGAGGACTTTTTGGGGGGGGAAGAGGAAGCAGGCCGTGAGTATGAACAGATCACTCGAAAGATGTTTGTATTGGAAAACATCCTCAGACAGCGTTTGGGGTGTGTCCCCCATCGTAAAACAGTATCTGCAAGCGAGGAGAAAAGACAAACAAAAACCTATGATCGTGAGGCGGAATAGAGAATCAGAATTGTAAACAAAAACAATTTCGTAAACGTAATCGTTTTTGTTTACATCTCAAACATCTTCCAACGTTACGCAAATCATCAACCGGTTAACTTTTAACGAAGTTTTTTTAAGGCGGATCTCAAGGTGGATGAAATAGTTAAATGACTAAAATCAATTCCTAAATGAATCATCGTTTGAGCGACCTCAGGTCGAATACCTGTCAAAATAGAATTGACGCCTGACATCTTTAAGGCATCAACCACTTTGAAAACATGGCCTGCGACCATGGTATCAATAATGGCGACAGCGGATAGATCGATCACTAAGTATTCCAGAGCATACTCGCTGCTTTTGGTTAAAGCTTTTTCCATTACCTCCTGAGCTCTTTGAGTGTCAATATCACCAATTAAAGGTAAAACACCTACAACATCTGTGACCTGTATGATTGGAATCGATAATTCTAATGCCGTAGTTTCTGCCGCATAAATTCGTTTGAAATAGCTTTCTGTATATGATGTACTTAACCATTGAACGGCTCGATCTATTACCGAGTCAAAATTAGAGATTAGGTCGTAAAACTGTTCGATCGTCAATTGATATTTACTACTTCTTGCATTAGTATTTTTCCAATAAGGTTTCGATAGTCCCTGACCTCATCCAATGCAACTTCTATCGAGAGGTTCGCATTAACCAACGTTGGACAGCTTCATTTCCCCACTTTTCTAATGTTTCATAGGTGGAATCTAAATCTTCAGCAATGGACGCTGCATAAATGGTGATGATGTTTTCGCGCCAATTTTGCAAATGTTGAATAGGCACATGTTTATGTGAACGCGCCTCATTCTTTTGACTAATCAGTTCATGTTTTAACGATATTACCTTTTTAGCTATTTCTTCTTTATAATTTTGTGTTCGGTCCACAGGTCTGCATCCTCTCTTGGAAGGGGTATTTTTAATTCTAGCATTGAGATGAGTGTTTACACTTATAAATGTGGCCAAGGAATAATTAATATCATAAAAGAAAATACTACATTAAACGAATTTGAACGTATATGGGTTCTGTGACAAAACTTGACGGTCTCCTTGGCCGCCTTCAGGTAAATGATGAAACGAAAGAATGTGAAATTCGTTCAATATCAGATCAGGCAGGAAGGTGGGGGGGGTGTGTCGAGTATTGCGGACTTACAGAAGGGTGTAACATGGAGACGTTATCGTGAAAATAGTCTGTTCTGAATGAAAATAAAAACAAAAACACTTACGTTTACGTAAGTGTTTTTGTTTTCACTTTAGATTGTTATCTATCCAGCGATTCAGCGATCGTTTAATGTTTGTGCTACCGACTTTAATCTTGATTTCATCAAAGATCATATCGAAGAACTCGGCCCATGAGAACTCTTCTCCGTAAGGGTTGTTCTCATTTATGTAGTGAAGGATCTTCTTCAGTTCCTTCACCCTTCCCTGATTCAGCTGGGATCCGATATAGTCTTCCACAAACGCATTGACCAGGTCAGCCTCGGTCATGCTGGCCTCTAACAAAATAGCTGTGGCCATACTTGGCGTCACGGCAAGACCGTACGCGAGGGTGCTGATATTCTCAAAGGTGTTGTCTTCTCCCTGTTCGAACTTCAGGGTGATCCGTTCTTTCTTCTCTTTCCCTCTAATAGTAAATGGGTGATCCGGGTTATCAAGATCCCCCATCAGCAGGCTATTTTTAAACCGGATCGATCGTTTGAGGTGCCCAATCAAGTGCTCCATTACTTTACGGGAAAGAATACCCCGTTTACATAATTCCACCCCGACATCTTTGACCGGAGTATTGGTGATATAGGACAACCTGTAAATCGTTTCTTTTAAGTGAACGGGAATCGAAGGCTTACAATCCTTCTTTTTATCGGCTCTCACTTTCCTCTTCTTCCCCACCATTTCCATTCCCTATACCCCTCCATTTGCTTGCATTATGCTTAGGACACTGTCCTTGTGTCCTTGGATTATTGAATGTATATGGGGGACGGGGGACATGTATGTATAAAATTTCGCAAACTTGGACATAACTGTACTATTACTCTTTCGCAAGGGAGACGGATCGTATGGCCATGACGAAGGAAAAGCTCGCTGCCTATTCTAAGAAGATGAAGAACAAGAAAGATCGATACAGGTATCCCAAGGCAAGTAAAAAGACTACATAAGTATACGGATAGCCCTGGGACACTTCGTAGTGTCCCAGGGCTATTTTGTGTTTGGCACTTAACAATCCCAAGATTATTGAGTAGAGGAATTTATCTTTTTAATTTGCTGGATGACTGTTTCTGTCTTTTCAAAATTACCTTGGATACTTTCCGTCTGCTTCTCAGTGATTCCTAGAGTCTGGCCAATTTCATCAACGTGGTCTTGGATGGAACCGATCTTCTCCATCATGAGGTTATGGCTTTCATTCATCCTCGTATCCATTTCCTTCATCTTCTCCAATATTTCTTCACTCACGTTATGGCCCTCCTTCGAATAAAAGTCAACGCGGCTAAACTCTTGTATATACGAATATCTCCATAAATACCTTAGATGTCGTGGAGATCTCCCATTACTGGTCCAATTCACTCGCTAATTTTCTAAAGTAATCCTCCAAAGCCTCATTAATGATCCGGGTCTTATCCCCTTTTTCCGTACATACGTCTTTCAATACTTTCTTCAGATCATTCCGAATCCAGACGCTATCACGGGAATGCGTTTCATCAAACTTCGGCTTGCGCTTAGTAGCGCTTGATTTTTTAAGCTTTTTGGCTAGGGCTCCAAAATCCGTATCATGTGTAGATTTACTATCAACGGTTTCGTTTTTACTTTCATTGACACTTTCGTTTACGTTTGTGTTATTGTTTTCGTTTTTGTTTCCGTTCATCAAGTCATTTCGAGCGTTCGGTGCTTTTTGGGCTTGTTGTATCAATAATTTGGCCTGTGTGCGTTCTACACTGTTTAGGTGCTTGTAGTCCTTTTCAGTAAGAATGGACCGGTCTGCAGGGTCCATGTTTTTAATTTCTGTTAATGTCAGTTTAATTGATTCCGACACGTTGCTTCAGCTCCTCATAGAATGGTAGGTACTCTTCAAGTGCAGCGTCTAATTCAGGATTATTATTGAATCCGTTCAACGAGATTCGACCGGTGGAGGCTTTCCGTTTCACCAAGTGAGAAAACACCAAGTCACTGTATTGAGATTCGATAAGGTCGGCAAACGCTTTAGAGTCGGTCCGACGCGAGTCAATCAGATTGCGAAGGATTCCCGTAATACGAAGATCCGGGTTGTAGTTCATTTGTGCGTGGATCGCCGTTTCCAAGAAGCGTTCGATTGCGGTGAAAGCCCATTTTGAGCTTTCGCATAGCACGACGACCTCATCGCTTGCGCAAATGGCGTTGATCATTGGCTCTGCCAAGGATGGGGGAGTATCCACAATAATGAAATCATACTCATCTTTGACTTGTTTGAGGGTTTCCCTCAGGAGAAAATTCCCGTCCATCTTTTGCTTGCGTTCGTACTCCCTGTAAATGAACTTCGCCAATGTTGCCAGGAAGTCATCCGCAGGAAGCAAGTCCAAGTTCTCAGAAACGTTATAGATGTACTTCCTAGCGTCATCTTCCTTAAACGCATCCAGGATGGTTTTCCCTTCAAAGAATGTTAGGTCCTTTTGCGTGAGGAGATCTGTGAGGTTCCCTTGGCTGTCCATGTCCACGGCAAGGACCTTATAGCCATCACGTGCAAGCAGATATGAAATGATCCCCGAAGTGGTGGTCTTAGAAGACCCGCCTTTTTGAATACCAAATGTGATTGTCTTTGCCATTTTATACACCTCATAGTGAAGTATTGTGGTAATTGTTTATGTATGTATTTACGTATGTGTTTTTGTATACGTAAACGTTAATATAATATTATAATTAATCATTTATTTAGTCAAAGGGCTAATGGGTATTACTTACGACAACTTTCAGTTACTCACCACACTAAACTTTATATAGATTAGGCCGATATATTACTGTTAAGAATTTTTATAAGGTGGTAGTTTAATGGTACTTTTTATTCTTTTATTTCTTGTAGTATTTTTTATTTTTGCCGTTTTTCTCTCCAATCAGCAAGGTAAATCTGAAAATTTAGATAGTTTCCTTGGGGAACATGGCATAAGGGTAAGTAGGGCTGAACGTTTTTTGGATGGTACTCACCTGATCTACGATCAAAGTTCGGACAGACTATGGTTGTATAAAGAGAAAGGACAGAAATACATAGGCGCCAATCGAAACTGTATAATTTGTTGTGAAGTGAATATAGATGACGAAACAGAACATAGGACCTCCTTATCAAGTGCTGCTGGTCGGGCAGTGGTTGGAGGAGTACTACTAGGAGGATTAGGGGCTATTGTTGGTGGGGTGACAGCTAGAAAGAAAAGTAATCATCTAATTCACGAAGTGACTCTAAAGATTTATTATGATATTGCTGAACAAGAACCTTTTGCTGTAGACATTAAGACTTTTTCAGATGGGCGAGGATCTCAGTCAACAGATGGATTTTATAAGGATGCTTACAATAAAACAATGGCATGGAGTAAATTTATTGAAGGGTACATGAGATAATTCTTTTGAGGAAAGATATAGAACTTACCTAAATACCCTTAGGACAGATAATACTGTCCTAAGGGTATTTTTGATTGGATTTTTATATATATTGTTTGACTTCTCGATAAGTAATTTAGCTGAATACTATACCCTACAAAGACAATTAATTCTGAAAAAACTTGACATCTTGCTCGATCCTTTAGCAATATAAAAAGAAAAAGAAAGGTAAAATAATCCTATGGGCTCGATAAGAACTCAGATGTTAAAAGGAATACTGGAGGGCTGCATTTTAGCAATTATTAATGATTCACCTACTTATGCTTATGAATTGACCGTGAAACTACATCAAAAGGGATTAACCCACACCAGTGAAGGATCAATATATCCACTAATACTTAGGCTTCAGAAAGAAGGGTTAGTTATTAGCGAGAATCGGAAATCAACTGTCGGTCCAGACCGAAAGTATTTGAGCTTAACTGCGGAAGGAGTGGAAGCGCTTAATGATTTCTCAATTGAGTGGAGTGCACTAAGTAATGCGGTTAAGGTGATTGTAAGAGAATAAGTATAAACAAACAACTGGGTAGGTATATATCTGAATTTTTAGTCTTAGGAGGGTTTTTAGTGAGAGGATTAAAGGTTTTTTTTGGAACAATTGCAAGCGTTTTGTTAGGTATCTTGTTCTTGGGGGCAATTGACTTAGATGATATTAAATACAAAAAGAATATAAATAAGCTAAAAAAAGAAAATTGGTTTAAAGAACTAGCAGACAATGGCGTCTATTATAGCAAGTTTCATGATGATCCTGTTGTAAGAGAATTCTTGATGAAGGAGAACATTGTGAAAGATATGAAAGAAGATGAAAGGAAAAGAGAAGAGTTTGAGAAGCTTCTCAAAAGTTAATTAAAAAAACCACTCAAAAGAGTGGTTTTTTTAATATTCTGGATGATCTTCACCGGCTAATGGATCGATCTCGAAATGAAACTGTGTTCTTACACCTTCTTTTTTCTTGGTCTGCTTTTCTTCAAAACCTGATGATAAAATACTTGAACTGATGAACAGACTAAATGCAATAAAAGAGGTATTAATAATTTTTTTCATATGTAAGCTCCTAAACTTTATTTGATTTTAATTACAGGTGTGTTTTTCTGATTGTATTGGATAGACAATAAAAGTGACTGGATTTTTTATATTGAAACATCTGAGAAAAATGGTCAGCAAGTTGTTCATAGCTTTCACATAGATTGACATAATCTGCAGTTTCTAAGAAGTACGGAATTGCTATGTCTTCAAGGTAAGTGGCTAAATCTAACTGGTTTTTTATCTCCATTTTCAATTTAGTCAATTTAATTTTCGTTGTTATATCACATGAGGAAATCTTTTTTAAACCCTTCTCTATCCAAACTAACCCTTGTTTAATGTCGTTATTCAACAAATGAGATTCAACTAACCCATAAATCGAGTTACCGTAGTTAATGGTGTGCTCTTTTTTATAGGTTAGACTTTCTAGGAAAGAGTTGATGGATTTTGAATACAGCTTTGATTGCTGGTACAGACATCCCAGGTTAGTATAGACCATGCCTAGAATTTCAGCATCGTTTAACTGGTTTGCAAGACCAATTATATTTAGATATTGGTTCTCTGCCTCTTCAAATTTCCCGACTCTTCCCATGTTAATTCCAATTAACATTTGGCAGTCGATACTTCGATGAAATAAAGATTTTTCATTAAAAATCTCCAGAGCTATACGGGTGTGATAAATAGCTAAAGGTACCTTGTTTAAGTGACTATAAGTCAATGCCAGATGAAAGTCGATTTCTTGATCTCTTAAGTTTTCTTCTTTAAACTGCTTTTCGGTCTGATTTAGATACTGCAGCCCCAGTTCGAAATTTTTCTTTTTGCAGTAATAGATTCCTGTGAAGTAGTTTAGGTAAATTTGTTGTTTAATATTAAAGTTTTTCTTTAGTTTAGAAAGTTTCTTTAGCTTCGTTTCCATTTCAGTATGATCATTTAAGAGTGCAAAATAGCGCAGACAGATGATCTCGAACCAATAAGTTAGTTCAGGCATAAAGACGTTGCTGTCAAAAAATGATTTAAGTTTTGAATAGTGTTTTTTGGCACTGATCATGTCTCTAATCTGTATACTTTTGTACCACGTAATCAGGTCACGCTCTGTTTCTTCTCCTGAAGATAATTGACTAAGGTCAATATTTAAGCGCTCAAGCAATAGTTCAAGGACTTCCTCATTCGATGACTCAACTTTTAAATTTTCTAACTTGCTTAGATAGGAAATTGAGCAAATCCCTCGTGATAACTCTTCCTGAGTCATGTTCAGCTGCACCCTATTGTGATAAATAAGTTTCCCATAGTTGATGGCTTCACTACCTTTAAGCTGTATCACTTATACACCTCCCCGTTATAAAAGACTCAGGATATCTAGACTATACCAAAACTGTAATTAGGTAGTAAATGAGATTTTTTATTAATTTTTGAAAATTTGAGAAAATGCACTCGGTTACATATGAGTTATACGGTGAAAATTCACCGATTTTCCCAATAACCACATGTCGAAAGATGTGTTACCATCGTATCAGAGGCAAAGAAATGGTAATTTTTACATCAATTTAATTTTATTGCCTTAATTGTAAAAGAGGAGGTGTATCCGAATGTTTGAAGTTATGGAAGTAGCGGACTTGGCGGCTAAACTTGGAATTACATATTCTAAAGCTTATCTAATTGCCAAAGCAGTAAGTGCTGGGATGACTCTTGCTTCAATTCTAACAATTGTTTCAGGGGTAGGTTCCATTGTTGGTGTGTACATGTTTGCAATTAAGAAGAAGGTCATTGATCTTGGCTTAAGAGCAACTGCAGCCTGGTAATTAGAGAGATAATCAGGAAGCTGATTAGGCTTCCTGATTATTTTGGGAGGAAGACATGGATTACTTTCTGGTATTAATAAAAAACAGAATTAGAATAAATACAAATAAATTTCTCTATTTACACAAAGAAGCGAAAACGGATAAAAAAGAACTTATCTTCCTATCGGCAGTGGCAATATTCCTATCATTGATTGTAGGGGTACTATCGCTTGGAGCATCATCGATCGCCATTTTTTTACTCACAGGGAATGTGGGAGAAGTTATTGCGGATTATGGTTCGATAAACTGGTATACATTGATCTTACTCATTAGCATGCTTTTACTTTCCACAGATAATTTAATTAATCAATATCATAAATTTTCAACGACAAGTGAATACAAGCTTATGTTAACAAGTCCAGTAGATACGAAGCAATTCCTATTGGTGAAGTTGATTGAGCCTTACATAACCAAATCAGTAATAGCTCTTTTCGTAATTATACCCATTATTCTAAATCTTCATTTTAAGCTGAGTTTGTCAGTATTAAACACTGCCTTTCTGGTAGCTATGTTGATTTGCTTGTTTTTGTGCTCTGTGCTGATTAGGTTCATTTTCATTATCTTCATTATCAAACAAAAAGCAAGCAGGAAAAGCTTAGCTCCGTTTTCCTTATTTAATATTTTAATGTATTACCTGATTATTTCACTGATTTTAATAGCATTAAAACCTTTGATTGAGTACTTTCCATCATATATTACTGATTTAATAGAGAAAATAACTATTGTGTTTCCACTTTTCTACATTGAAGGATTGGAAATATCGAACATATTTCTTCCTATAGCATGGTTAACCAGTCAGTTAAGCACTTTGTTAAGTAACGAAATTACTGTTATGACGATTATAGGAATTCTTGTCCTTATTTTCTCGACCGTACTTGTGTTTTTCTGGTTTAAGAACTTAAGTAACAGTCTTAGTAAGACAGGTGCGCTTGAAACGTTCTTTGAAATGAGCCACTCTACAGGATCTATCTCTAAAGAGACTTTAAAGAACAGTAAAAGCTTTTTAGATTTCACTGATTTTAAAAACATTATCTTCTTAAAAGACTTTAGATTGCTGATCAGAGAAAACAAGGTATATTGGTTCGCTTCAATTTTCACCATTATGGTGGGGTATTCAACATTAGTTGTAGGGTATTACTTTGCCTCTAAAAATCTAGGGTTTTCTGGCTATGACGAGTATGTAGGTATTTTACTTGCCTTGTTTGGGAACTCGATCATTGCCAACAGCATGCTTGATAAATATGGTTTTGATGCGGAAGGAAACAATTTCAACCTATTGAAGTTGGCGCCGATTAAAAGCAGTGATCTGGTCTTATCAAAGTTCTACTCTCTACTCGCGATTAGTGTACCGTTTTGGATTTTGTTTGTCTTCGTTACAAATTTATTATTCCAGGTCAATGTAATTTTTGTTCTTCTTCTTTTAGTAAGCTCCACGGTTGCATATGGTATGACCTGTTTGTTTTCAAGTATTGTATATCCAGATTTCTACGCCGAAGATATCACTCAGCTGCCTACACTGAAGTCAAAAATGCTTTCAACAGGAGTATCCACATTTTATCTTTCTCTTATAGCTTCAGTTTTTTACCTTGGATCTTCTTTAAATGTAAGTGTATTCCTGATTTCTGGTGCTTCCGTTCTTTTTGGCCTCCTAATGTTTTATCTCACGGTCTATAAAGTTGAAGAGTACTCGGCAAGTTAATATAGCGAGGGTGAAGTGACAGCAATGTTGATTCTAGAAAATATATCAAAGAAGTACGAAAATAACCAAGTTGTTAAAGGAGTCACGATTTCGGTGAATCCTGGAGAAATTACAGGCATTATTGGGCCAAATGGAGCTGGAAAGACTACCTTATTAAATATGATTGTAGGCTTATTAAAACCTACAGAAGGCGAGATAAGGTTCAACAATACAATACAACGTAATAATAAGAAAGAGTTCTTGCAACAAATCGCTTATATACCAGACTCCTTATTTTTATATGACAACTTAACAGGAAGAGAGTATGTTACCTTCATGGCAAGCCTGTGGCAAGTTAACAAGAAACAGGTGGAAACCGATTTGGAGTTTTTAGCAAAGAAATTTTTCATGGCAGAAAAATTGGACAACTTTATTAGGACCTACTCAAAAGGAATGAAGCAAAAGATCTCTCTAATTGGTGCTTTGATACACAGGCCAAAACTACTTATTCTAGACGAGCCATTCAACGGATTAGACCCCGAAAGTTCCAGAGTAATAAAAAAATATTTTTCGGATTATATAAAAAAAGGGAATTCAATCCTGTTTAGTAGCCACATATTGGAGTTGGTTGAAAAACTATGTGATAAGTTCATTATTTTAAGCCAAGGTGAAGTACGGGCAACTGGTAACTTAGATCAAATTCGTTCGTTATCTCATGATAACAAAGAAGATCTTGAAGAAATTTTTTATGATCTTATAAAAAAAGAGGCTTGAAAGGAGGTGAGATAAATGGAATTATTGCTAGCGTACACATTGGAATTGGCTGGTATGCTCGGTGGATCGACATCTGCATGGGTTAGCTTTCTGAAATTATTGATAGGTGGACATTCTGTGGCTGGGGCAGTTGCTTTAGTATTTAGTGGTGTCGGCGGACTGGGTACAGTCTATTATCTAGGCGCGTGGTATTTGAAAAACAAAGTCAAAAAAATTGGCTTGTTTGCCACTGCTTCCTGGTAAAAAACTATGTGAGGAGTGGGTTTATACCCACTTCTCATATTTTAATGAGGGATGAAAATGCCAAACACAGTAAAAGTGTTCTTTCACGATATAAAGTACTTACTTTTGGTCTCAACAGTAATATTCACCTTATCTTTGTTTTTCGGGTTTTATTTAGAAAGCCGATTAGAAGGGTCATTTTTTTCAGCTACAGATCACACAACTATGGATATTTTCCAAAATAATATTAAGGCTTCTGTCCCTTTCATTCTTGGATTTGTATCTTTAGGTGTTTCAACGGTAGCAGCACTACTTATTAATGGAGTAGCCATTGGTGGAAGCATACTTGCTAGTACAGACCATTTATCAACAGTGCAAATTATCTTATTGTTAATTCCACATGGAATATTAGAAATCCCAGCTCTCATGCTGTCATCGACAATAGGCTTCTATTCATTAAAAATCCTGTTTCTATTTATTCGAGGAAAATCAATAAACCTAAAGCATGAGCTTATGAATGTAGGGAAGTTGTTAATTTTAGTCTTGGTCTTATTTGTTACAGCTGCATTTGTAGAAGCAAATATCACTACAGTGTTTCATCCATTCACGAAGGAGTGAGGTAATTTGTTGGATTTTCTTTGGCTTATAGGCTCTCTCATAGTAGTCGCAACATGGATCTTTTTGTACTTTGTAACACGGAAGAAAATATTCATCGCAATTGCTGTAGCCACACTAATAGCTGACATCTTTGTTATGAGGGATTACGGAATATCGATCAAATCGATTTTTGACTCATTTATATAACACAAATAGAAGGGAAGTATAATTTCATGCAAGCTCAACCAATTCTTACAAATGCACCCAACCAAACTGGTAAACCTTCTTTAATAAAAATGATCTGGAGCCCTGTTGAACAGATGAACCGGATTAAAGAGACCCCCAATATTATGTTTGCCCTCTTTATTGTTACAGTTCTGTACACATTTGGTGTAGCAACGATGGCGCTTAACTATGATATGAGTACGCTTCTTGAAGATATTCCAGATGTCGAGAGCAATTCTCTCCTTTTTAAGTCAATCGTTATCGGCTCAGCCGCACTTTCAGGACTCACAACTCCACTCTTCAATATCTTAGCCAGTAGCTGTTTTTTTTATATAATTGCTAAAATATTCAAAAAATCAGTTACTTTCAGGCAAATATTTTCCTTAAATACATATGTCATGATCATAGGTGTCATTGGACTCCTATTAAATAGTTTATTGCTTCATACTTTGAACATTGAAGGAATTAAGACCATCACCAGCTTATCTGCACTAGTTAATAACTCGTCATTTGAGAAATTAGAGATTTTCACAATCTGGCAGACTGTTGTTACCGGCTTGGGACTTTATTATGTGGCCAACTTCTCAAAAACATTAAGCTGGGTAATATCTGTTGTTTTATTAGTACTAATAGTGGTCGCAGGATATCTATTCTCTGGAGACATGCAAGGGTTGGCTTAATTTTTAAGCCACCATTGAACCATTAGTTTTGAAAGGATGTATGAGCAGCATGAGCAAAAAACTTTATATCATTATAGGAGTGGCATGTCTTCTTTTAACAACAATATGTATAAATGTTGTGAATTCTAAAAGTAAAGAAACCTCGGTAAACGTTATAAAGCTTAAGGAAAGAGAAGTAAAAGAGATGACTACAATTTCTGGTACCTTAGGGTACGAAGAGGAAAAGTATTATTATAGTAACCCTGAACTTGGTGAGGTCACTGAGGTGCATGTGAAAGAAGGGGACAATGTTGAAAAAGGCGATGCACTGTTCCAATACGACGGTGAAACAATAGAATTAGAGTCGGATGGAAATGCCCTGTCAGTTGAGTCAAGTTACCTCACTATAAACAAAATACAAAACCAGATCGACGAATTAGAAAAAAAAGCTCAGGATGTAAAGAAAGAATTTGGAGAAAAAGAAGCTAATTCACAGTTCAGTCAAGAATTGAAGCAACTTAACCATGAGTTGAAGTTAGCGAATATTGAGGCCAGACGCTATTTGTTGGAGAAGGAAAGTATTGTAAAAAAGAAGGAAACTCTTTTAGTGTCAAGCGACATGCAGGGTACTGTTATGGCTATTGGTAAAGCTCCAGGTCTAAATGAGAATGTAAACACACCCTTGATTCATATTGCTAATAAAAGCAAGCTCATGGTCAAAGGCACTATTTCTGAATTTGATTCCTTAAAAGTTAAAGAAGGGCAAGAAGTACAGATAAGTTCTGATGCTATGCCGGATCAAAGTTGGACTGGAACAGTTAGTAAAATAGATGCATTACCTCAAGCGACTAGTGAAATCAGTGACTCGGAAAACCCCCAGGTTCGGTACCCAATCACAATTGAGGTGAATGGATCAGATTTACCGGCCAGACCTGGATTCAGAATGATTGTAGAAATTGAAACTGATAAGTCTACCGTACCAACGCTCCCTATGGCTGCGGTAAAAAGTGATGATGAGGGTAATTATTACGTCTTTACCATTGAAGATAATAAAGTGTTGAAAAAAGTAATTGAGGTGGGTTCCACACACGGTGACTTTGTTGTTGTTAAAGAAGGAATTAAAAAAGGGGATGCAGTTGTTGATAGCCCTTCAAAAGATATCGACGAAGGAGTGGAAGTGACAATTAATGATTGAGCTTAAGAATGTATCTAAGTCTTTCAGTATAGGAAATGAAGACTTAAACATCTTGAATGATATTAATCTTAGAATTGAAGAAGGCGATTTTGTTGCAATTATGGGATCATCAGGGTCAGGGAAGTCGACTCTGATGAATATCCTGGGCTGTCTTGATAAACCATCCTCTGGTGAATATCTCTTGGACTCAAAAGAGGTATTAAATCTTGCAGAGCATGAAATTGCGTTTATTCGTAATGAATCAATCGGATTTGTGTTTCAACAATTTCACCTTCTGCCAAGGCTTTCTGCTATTAAAAATGTAGAGTTGCCTCTTATATATTCCGGTAAGAAGAAAAACGTAAGGGATGAAAGATCAAGGGAAGTTCTGAAAAAAGTAGGACTCTCAGATCGAATGAATCACTTTCCGAATGAACTCTCTGGAGGACAGAAGCAAAGAGTCGCTATTGCGAGGGCTATAGTGAATAATCCTAAAATTATTCTAGCTGATGAGCCCACAGGATCACTTGATTCAAAATCAAGTGAGATTATTATGCAACAATTTTCATTATTAAATCAAGAAGGAAAGACCATTGTAGTCATAACCCATGAACAAGAAGTTGCAGATTATGCAAATAAAGTCATACACGTTCATGATGGTACCATAATTAACGAGTAATAGTGTGGTGGGAAACTTGAAAGTGTCGGAACAGTTAAAAATGGCTATCTCCTCAATCTTGGTGCATAAAATGAGATCAGTTCTTACTATTATAGGTATAGTAATTGGGGTGGCTTCCGTAATTATAGTCGTTGCCATCGGTAACGGGGGAGAAGCTTTATTAAAAGGAGTTATTGCTGGACCTGGTAATACCATAGAGGTTTTTTATAATTTGGAAGAGGAAGAGTTTGATGAACAGCAGGCGAATGATGGCGATTTCACGCAACAAGATGTTAATGCGCTTAAAGAAATATCAGGAGTACAGAATATCGTTGCCTCAAGCTCGATGTTTTCTACATCTACATTTATGGACGAAAGTTATCAATTAAGTGTTTTAGGAGTCACTGATACCTATTTTAAAGTGAATAAACTTGGTTTACATAAAGGTGTAGAGTTCTCTACTCAAGATTTTCTCGGTGGTAGAAATACAGGCATAATAAGTTATGCTCTCTTTGAAAAAATGCAGGAGAAAAACATGACGAATCCTCTGGGAGAAGTGCTTTGGATAAAAGGACAACCGATTAAAATAACAGGTGTGGCCGAAAAACCTGAGGGCCTTTTTTCATTTAATTCTTTGGAGGTTTACTTGCCTTCAAGTACAGTAAACGCTGTTTTTGGTCAAAAGAATTTTAACCAGTTAACTTTACAGGTAGAAGACATCAATGATATGAATGATGTGGGGAAAAGAGCAACAGAGATGTTGAATAGTATGCACAATACTGGGGATTCATATGAAGTGATTAACATTGAAGAGATGGCCGAAGGTATAGGAAAAGTTACAAACATCATGACTATAATCATTGGTTCAATAGCCGGAATATCTCTTTTTGTGGGCGGCGTAGGAGTGATGAATATTATGTTGGTCTCCGTAACAGAAAGAACGAGGGAGATTGGTATTAGGAAAGCGTTGGGAGCAACGAATAAACAAATATTATCCCAATTCTTAATAGAAGCCATCGTCCTTACATTGACAGGAGGCATTATCGGAGTAATGTTCGGGGTAGTAACCTCTTTTGCTGTTTCCAAAATTGCTGGTTGGCCATCTTTAATCTCATGGGAGATAATCACCATCGGGGTGCTGTTCTCAGCCCTTATTGGAACAATTTTTGGTTTATTACCTGCTAAAAAAGCTGCAAAACTTGATCCTATAGATTCGTTGAGATATGAGTAGAGATAAAACTATTTGAGGTACTGTAAGACAAACAAGACTTAAATAAAATACCGCCTAACATTTTTAAGTGTTTGGGCGGTATTTTTAATTCAAAAAAATTATTGATCAGAGTGATGTTGAAGCCAATTGAGCATTTTTTTGTCATTATTTTTATTTTGCCTTTTACTTTCTTTCCGAAGGTATCTCGACAAAGTGGAGTGAGACATCCCCATGTCAGAAGCAACCTGTCGAATACTCATTCCCATTAAGTCTATTTGGTCTTTTAGCACCTCAGGAGAAAGAGTTATATCCTGGGAAGTCTGTTCTGCTCCTGTTGAAAGGTCAAACGATTGTTGTTGATAGCTATTAACAACAGGAAGATGCTCCTCCATTGATGCAGCCACTTCCTGTGGTGTTTCTCGGTGATCAGTTAAAAACTGATTCAGAATCAAGTTTTTAGAGTTAATTTGAGTAGAAGCTCCCAATAGATTTTTTTGATTTTCTTCAATTAGGACTTCATTCGGATGAATGCGGACGCTGAGCTTCATCCAGTAGTTCTTAACCCATCCTCTTTTGCCAATTCTCTCTTCTTCAAGAGGTTCCGTGTACTCCCACTGGCGAATGACTCCGTCCTGCTGCAGGTCATCCAATACTTTTTCAAATTTATCTCGTAGTCTCCCTTGCGTATACCGGTTTGAAACGTCCATTGCTTTCAGCAAGGTTGAAATCTTGAACGCTTGCGTGAGAGTGCCTTTGATGGTCCGGATCTTCCACTGAAGGTTCAAATACCGTGTAAGGCGCTTGTGCTCCCTCTGTGTGTAATGACTGTACTGGAAGACCTTTAGGTCCAGGGTACCGATAGAACGATTCGTTCCATCTATGTAGGGCCTCAGGATCGCTGCAGGCTTTACCTGTATGGCATAAATCCCTTTGGCTTCGCCTGATTTCTTATCGTAGGCCACACGGATTTTTCCAACTTCGAACATGCGCTGAAAGTCTTTAAAGTTATACAGTTCACTGTCTTCCATGTCTTCGGTGTTCAAGACCTGCACTTTTTGGTCCCCCATGGATACCCAAATGCTTGATAGAGCTGCCACACGCTTCATGACATTGAACCGGTCCTCTTCCCTGAAATCCATTTCCTTTCCATACGATGATCGTTTCTTCAGTTTACGCAGCCTGAGGGCGTCATTGCTGTGAAACTCAATATATCCATCCTCATTCTTCGGAGAGACCATCCATAGATAGGTTATCAGGTCAAAAAGGTCGGCCGTCATCTCGTCCAGGGAGTTGAGGGTCGATCCTATCATTTCAAGCCACATGGTCTGCTGATCGGATCCCCCGTGTTGGGTCAGGGCATCCTGTGGACGCAGCTCGGCCAAGCCTTTTAGCATCCCACGGTTGTCCAAGATCTCCGTTGTCAGGTTTCCGGTTTCGTTTTCTTTGAAGTGATCCTTCTTTGTGACGATGTCACGCATAAGATGATATTCCATTTCGGAGCTTCCTAATATGTATTCTTGTTGCAGGGCAACATCTATCTGTTCCTGATTAATGCTATGTTTGAGACCGTCGGTCGGAAACTCTTGAATCAGGTGATCCGCAAGCAAGGTCCGTATCAAGTTCTTATAAAGTGCCACAGCTTCCCTGATCATCTGCTTGGTGATCGGTCTGTCCAGAAACACTGTTCGGGTAAAGAAGGAGAAAAGAGCACGGTAGCTTGCTACGGCACCTTCAGGTGGCATGTTTTGCTGTGCTTCATATGGCCTTACCAGGTAGGCTTCAGTCTCCCAAGCTTGCACCACATGAGGTCGATCTTCATATAGAGGCTTCGTTTCCTCAAAGATGGCTATTTTCAAAAACTCATAGTTCAGAAGGTGGTTATCTGCAATTAATTCATAACGCGCCATTTGCACCAACCTTTCTTTAAAATGCACCACTTACGTTCATTATAGCAAGACGAGTTACACATAAAAAGATAAAATGCACCACTGCAAGAATGTTTTTTCCATATAATATCATTTATTACCTTTATATACCTAAAAAGATGATGTTTAAGCAACCTTTGGTGCATTTGCACAGATATTTTGGCGGGATGTGTACACAAACAGTCTATAATTTGCACCAATTTCAAGGTGAACCTGCCTGCTGATCCTTGAAGTAGGTGGTTCATTTATAGAGAGTATGGAGGGATGTTAAAATGGTGCATTTATTGTCGAATTTTGCGGAATGTGTACACAAACGGATTGCATTTGCACCAATATTCTTTTTTGAACTGGGAATGTACTTTCTTCAACACTCGTTGATATAGAATAGCTGTTGGCCTTATGGTATTTTCTTTATCAAAAATTTCTCCCAATACGCAGATAACTATGGCTAGAAAGTCAATTCTAAAATTGAAACATAGCATAAAAAGTCAAGTTTCTTAAAGATGACTTCCTTTATACTAAGCTTGTAAGGTAAGGAGGTGCTCGGTTGTCCTATCAAGAACATGAGCGAACGGTTCATGAAACATTGAATTATATTGAACAACATTTGAATGACGAATTACCACTTCAAACTCTAGCGAAACACGCTGGTTATTCTAGGTTTCACTTTCACCGTATGTTCAAAAAAGTGATTAAGAAGTCAGTTGTTGATTATATACGGGAACGAAGGCTGGCCCAAGCGGCGAAGGATTTAATTCATACGGATCAACGTGCGATTGACATCGCATTGCAGTATCGATTTGGTTCACAGGAATCCTTCACTAGAGCCTTTAGAAAGATATATGACATGTCACCCGTACGCTATCGAAAATTATTAAGGAATGTCATTGATGAGGAGGAAACAAATATGGCTGATAATAAGAACACACCTACTGGCTGGATTATGACGGGGGACACTCCATCTGACTATGAAACAGGTTTGGATAACAGAATTGTACACAGTGGCACTTACTCTGCTTATCTGAAATCAAAAGATGAAAAAGCTCGAGGTTTCGCGACATTGATGCAACAAATTAAGTCTAAGCGTTACCAAGGGGAACGTCTTCAGTTTTCTGCTTTTGTCAAAAGCGAAGATGTGAAAGGCTCAGCTGGTTTATGGATGAGAATTGACCACTCTTCAGGTGAAGTTCTTGCGTTTGACAATATGATGAACCGTCCTATTACAGGAACAAACGGATGGAATCATTATAGTGTAGTACTAGATGTTCCAGTGAAAAGTGAGGTCATTGCGTTTGGCATAATACTACAAGGCTCAGGTCAAATTTGGATGGACGAACTTAGTTTTAAAATTGTAGATGAAAGTGTACCAGTGACAGAACAAAACACTGTGGATGATTTAGAAGATGAACCAGTGAATTTGAATTTTGAAGGCTAGCAGACTGAAGTTAGGAGGAAAGTGATTGCCATGAAGAAGATTGGTGCGATTTTATTGTTCGCTGTTAATTCACTCACCTTTATGTGCGGCTTTGGATTTTTATTTGGTGAAGAGGAAGAGAAGTAAAATAAGGAATAACCCTACTGAAATTGTGGTAGGGTTTTTTTGTGGGGAACTGTATGTTTAAAAGGTTAAATCCTTACCCAAAAACGTTCCAAGTACAAATATAGCAATAAATTCTACTCCCCCTAACAGTTGCTGTTAATGGTGGAAAGGATAAAGGGATTCATGCAAAGAAATGAACCATGCTGCGAAATGTGCCAACTTTGGTGCATTTTAGAGCCGTTCTGGCGGAATGTGCCCCCC
The DNA here is from genome assembly GCF_047915635.1 of Rossellomorea sp. FS2. NCBI lineage: Bacteria > Bacillati > Bacillota > Bacilli > Caryophanales > Bacillaceae > Rossellomorea > Rossellomorea sp. FS2. The sequence goes on from NZ_JBLRVS010000025.1 coordinate 41,823, forward strand.
TAATGGATGAGATATTGGAACACTACTGGTGCATTTTGAACGATGTCTGGCGGAATGTGTACACATGAATATCCTTGATATGACAGCCTTTTTCCTATAAACTTACTTTTCTTTCGACTGAACCCGTCCATTTCACCCCCGTTTTCAGCGGAATGTGTACACATTAAATGCACCAAAACGATAAAAATCCAGCGGAATGTGTACACAAACGGATCGTCTTTCCCTTGCTATAAAAGGATTCCTTCAAAAATGAAATGGTGCAAATGGTGCAAAAGTTCAGCGGAATGTGTACTCGAAAAAAATTTAAAACTTTTTCTTAAACCCTTGAGGCTCTAAGCTTCAAGGGTTCTTTTTTTTTTGGTGCATTTCCTCTAGAGAGAGCCGTTTTACAAAATTCGATTTCGTTATACTTGGTTCAACACTATTTGGAGGGAGGGGAGTTCTGTGTCTCATTCACTTTTTTACGGAGAGAAATCAATCTCGGTTCATGACATCCAACGGTTTATGACTCATGAGAGTCTGGACCAGTTTAAACGGAAAGGATCAAATGCACCAATCAAACGAGTCGAATCCTATCAGCAGGAGCTGAAGAAAAATCCGTACAAAAATGGAGTCGTTTTTGTTTCTCAATCCAAGGAAGCGTTAACCGAAGGGAAAGGTTACATCATCAGTTCCTACGAGACACTTCGAGAAAAGTATGGACATGTCTCCCACTGGACCCCCAATACCTTTAGAGGCGGAACCTATTATGATTTCAAACGCAGGATCATCAAGGGACACAGTCGTGACAACCTGAAGCAGATCAACGTCATTGCCTTTGATATCGATACGAAGGACGTGGACCTGTACGCGCTGTATTTAGGATGTGAAGCCCTGCAGCTCCCGAAACCGAACCTTTTACTTGAAACCCCGAGAGGGTATCAATGCTTTTTCGTGCTTTCAACACCCTTTTACATTAGCAGTCAACAGGACTATAAGTCTCTCAGGATTGCAGAGCGCATTTCGGATAACGTCCGGAAGGCACTGAGTGCATTTGCACCAGTGGACCGGAACTGTGTCCCGTTCGGCTTCTATCGCATGCCGACAGAAGACAACATCTTGGATTTTCACGGCGTTCCCGCCGATACCCAGGCGCTGATCAGGTGGTCACAGCAGTACGAAAGATCAGAACAAAAGGCTCTATTCACTTTGGTGCCATCGTCTTCAGATGAGCCTCAGCCTCTCTATCGCTCAGAGTGGTACCATGCGTTGATCCAGGCTTCAGGGATCCAAAAAGGCTTCCATGGTGCAAGTCGGAACAATGCAATCATGACCCTGGCTCTCGCCAACTATGCGAGTGAGCGTCCTTTTGAAGAAGCGTACGATGAACTGGATCAGTTTAATAGTTTCTTAGATGCACCACTGAGCCGTGCAGAATTCGAACGCACGCTGAAGAGTGCGTATTCAGGGAAGTATAAAGGCGTGAAACGCTCCTATGTTGAGGGACTTCTTGAACTTTGGACGGATGGCCGCGCCACTTTCTGTGGGAAAGAAGGGTGGTATAAGTTCAAGAAGGAGCGACAAGACCGACAGCGATCCCACTATACGGAGTGGGAAGAAGATATCATCGCCCATCTGAAAACAGCCACAAGCCCTGATACACCGTTTATGAAGGGATCTTTAGTGAACCTTGCCGAGCAATTCAACATGCCTGTTTCATCCTTGAAAGAAGTATTGAAGCGATCCAAACAGCTCATCAAGCACAGTGTGGGGCGCGGAAGGGCCGCCGTCACGACACTAACGAGCAAATCCATTCTCCTGCAAAGCATCATCACCTTAAGGAAAAAGGGAACACAAACCTGGATCCCGGAAGAAATCAAAAGACAGGTGGCCGCAAGCAGAGAAACACAGCTCGGCTTTACCGTGAATCCCCCCATATCGCTACCCGCGGAGTGGGCCAACAGCAGTTGAAAAGTAATAAGCCAGTCTGCCATTACATATCTAAATTCTCCTTATAGCTTGTCTTGGCACTTTAGAATTATTATTGCTTATACGAGTCTTTGTTTTGTTTGAATTGTGTTTGAGGTTGGGATCTTATATGTCTTTATATGGATTACGCTGGCCAATGAGTATTACATAATAGTGCATATCTCAGTTTCCTTATAGTTACAACTTTGACATCTGTTTGAAAATTTTGACTTCTCACGTAGTACAAATGTATGTTCTGTTTTCAGGACTTCTATCATGTTGTAATGGATTTCCAGTATGTTACCATTTATTCAAATAGATGTTTAAGTAAATGTGAAAGAATACTCTTGATCATCTTTACCATCTAATTTACTTTTTGGGGGCGTTCAAGTGCGTCCGGTCCTGCCAAATGGTCACGGACCTCCAGGTTTTCACTCCGTGACCATTTGGCAGGACCTTAGGTAAATAACCCACTTACTGGATTAAAAATAATGTGTATGTGTAGTGGTGGGTGGTGGTGAATAGTGTTGAGTGAGGAGAGAGTAGTGAGGTAGTAAGGTAAGTAAGTGTGTAGTAGTAGTGTGAGTGTGTAGTGTAAGAGTAGATATAGAGAGTAAAGTAAGTAAGGTAGAGAAAGAGAGAGAAGGTCAAGTAAAAAGTTCAAGTGCAAGGTCAAGTGCAGGGTCAAGATCGGAAAGGAAAGGGCGGGAAGAAAGAGGCAGGTAATTGAGAAAGGGTTCGATCATTGAGAACGGATGAGAGGAAGGTGAGAAGAGTTGAGGTTTCATGTGTTGCCATTTTTGATTCCGAAAAGTGGTAAGAAATATGAGCTGAAGACGACGCTGGACTCGAAGATTTTGTATTTCAAGGATGAGACGGCCTGGGCGACGATGCTGAGTTTTTTGTATCGACCGTGGTACAGGAGAATGGTGAAGCAGGAGTGGATTAGCTGGGAGATCGTGGCGACGAAGGAGGATATACGGTATTTCATATGGGTTCCGGATGAACGGATAGGCAGGGCGTTTCGCAGCAAATATTATGCGGAGCATCCCGAGGTGGAGCTTGTGGAAGTGGAGGATCAACTGATTGATTTTTCTCGTCCTCATGCAGGCACCAAACTATTCACCGAGAGTCACTGGACGGTCCCGATCAAGACGTATCACAATGAGGTGGTGGATACGCAGGCTGAACTGATTGAGTTTTTGGACTCGCTTGAAGACGGGCAGGAGGTTCATATGCAGTTTCTCATGCAGCCTGCCTATCGTACGGAAAAGAGTTTCAGGGGGATCACGAGGCAACTCAACAGGCAAGGGGAACGGGATGAGACGCTTGAAAAGGATAACGAGCTGTATCTATCGGCGATCGAGGGCAAATCGACACGCTCTCTTTCACGTATGGCCATCAAGGTAGTGGGATTTGGCCGTGATGAGAAAGAAGCGAAGACGTTGATCAAAAGTGCGAAGGGATCCATCGGGACGTTTTCAAGTGGACGGCTCAATCAGCTTCACGGCCGGGAGTGGTGGCCGGTCCGGACGCTGCGGCCATTGTTTCGCTGGGAGTTCCAGAATCGGATTTTCCCCGTGCAACGGATGAAGAGCCGTGTTGTCCTGGGTACGGAAGAAATGGCTGCGATCATGCGGCTGCCGAGCGAACGGATCCACAACAATAAGCTCAATCGCTTGAAGATGAGGTCCACCCCGTTGCCGAAGGAGGTCAAACAAGGCGATCGTTCCACTCTTTCCATTCCCATCGGGTTTTCCAAGCATCACGGTACGAGTGATGAGGTAGTGTTTGATCTCGCATCGCTCCGGTATCACGCGGCGTTTATCGGGATGTCCGGTATGGGGAAATCGACGGCCATGTATAACCTGGTGGAAGACCTCATTCAGCTTGAAGGGGCCGGTACGACGATCGGGGGAACGGTCATTGATCCCCACGGGGATTTGTGCCAGGACATCGCTGCCCGGGTCCCGCCGGAGAAACAGCACTTGGTGAGGTACATCAAGTTTTCAGACTTAGAGGTCCCGTTTAATGTATACGACGTCGATTTTGCCACAAGTGAAGATAAGATCGCCCAGACGGTTGCGGACGTCTTGAAGCGCACGTGGAAAGACTTTTGGGGGCCGAACATCGATGACAATTTCCTTAATGGAGGGATTGCCCTGCAGAGGATCGGGGAAGCGAGTCTTCCGAACCTTCAGCGACTGCTGAGTGACCCCGATTACAGGGAAAGCGTGCTTTCCAGGCTAAAAAGGGAAGATCCCATGGAGAATGATCTTTACCTGTATTTATCGAATTTACAGGGCTTGAAGGACCGGGAGCTGCAGCAGAAGACGAATTCGACGCTCAATAAGCTCCGAAAGATCACGCTGTCAGGCGTCATGGGAAAGATGCTTCGGGCGAAGACGAACGGAATCAGGTTCCGGGAGAACATGGACGAGGGGCGTATCGTGCTCTTGGATTTATCGGAGCTCACGAGTGATGAGAAGAAGCTGATTGGATCGATCTGTCTGACGTTCGCGGAACTTGCCGGGAAGAGTCGTGCGGATACGGATGCTTCAGAGCGTGACCGTCTTCCTTACCATTTCGTTATGGTCGATGAAGCGCCGACGTTGATGGAACATAGCTCGGATGCCATCGAGTCATTTGCTTCTGAACTGCGTAAATATAAGACTTCGATCATTTTGGGGATGCAGGGACTGAAAGGTCAGGTTCCACCGGAAGTGTCTGATGCGATTTTTCGGAATTTTGGCACATTTGTTTCGTTTCGGCTGGGTAATCCAGAAGACGCCGATCTCGTCAATCGTTCGATGCCTTCAGAATCTCTTAGCGAAAAGGACTATTTACAGGTTGAACCCTTCTATGGGTACATGAGGATGCAAGTGAAAAACGAGCGCACCCGTCCCTTTCTCATCCGAATGAAAGCACCAGAGAAGGCTCAGTTTTCCTCTTCGATTCCGGTCATGAAGCAACAGACGTTAGAGGAGGCACTTGAGTTTGAAGAAGAACAACCTGAACATCACCAAGATTCCCTAGAGGAAGTCCTGGATCTTGAGGAGCTGGAACGTGAAGAAGAGGTCGTTGTTCAATCTGAAAATGAAAGCGTTTTCTATGAGGGAGAGGACGACCAGGAAGAAGGTGAGGAACGAGAACAGACAGAGTCTGACGAGAAAGAGGCGGACAAAACCGATGAAAACCAGAAGGAGGATCAGCATGAGAAGAAAAAGGAAGTCAGCATCGATGATTTGCTTGTGTAGGGGGGAAGAGAATGGCCAAACGAATTGGAGACATCGAAGAGCAGCTATTTGTATCACTTCATGATCTCGTATTCATTGACGTGTCGTATCTAGAAAAGTATATCTTTGTCCATACGAACGGCAAGGCCTACTCGAGGGCATGGATTTCAAGGCAGATGAAGGCCCTGCAGACAGAAGGGTATATCAAGTCGTTTCCGGTTGCCAAAGCGACCACACGAGGCAATGATCGCCTCGTGTACACGCTTGATACGAGGGGGATCCAGGAAACGAAGGAGATCCTCGGGGAGGCGGATTGGGATGCAAGATGGACCCAGCGTACGCCTACCTATGTGTTTCACTCCCTGCGAATGGCGCACATCCAGGCGGCCTACGCCTCCAACAGCGACGACCTGTTTGGGTTTAAAGAATTCTTTTCGGAACGAAGGGCGTATCGGAATTACGGGGAGCATATACGGGATTCAGGGGGGAAGGGCCGACAGTCGGCGACGACCGTGATCAGACCGGACGGGGCGTTTGTACTTGAAAGGGAGGTACAGGCGCAGTCCCTGCAGATCTTATTCCTTGTCGAACTTGAAAGGAGCCGGCAGCGCATTGATGTGACGCTCAACAAGATCCGACGATACAACGAGTACGTTCGGAAATCGGCCTTCAAGGAGGATCAGGTGTTTGGGGATTCGATCCGGACCGTTCGCGTCCTGTTCATCTCCAATAACGAAACGGAGCGAAACCAACTCATGCGGAATGCACAAAAGGCCGATGCCAGGGAACTCGAGAAAATCGGAGGGGCCCTCTTATTTGCCACATATGAAGACGTCATGAGGGATCCTTACGGGGCGATATGGAAAGCAGCGCATTCGAGTGACCCCGAGCAATTATACAGATTATACAAGAAAATCGAATGATGTTTGTCGAACTTGAAAGGAGGTGAGAAAGTGGGATACAAGGTGAAGAGAGGGTCCGGATCATCCCAACCGGTGATCAGGGAGTTCGTCCTCTCCGTCTTGAAACGGCTGATCGGTCTTCTTGTCGTAGTCGGATTGATGGCAGGTGTGGGCTACTTCTTTTTAAGGATGGCCTATTATCGTTACCCTGCGTTCCAGGCGGCCGCAGATGACGTTTTAGGCTGGGTGCAGGGGTTTTATGCCCATCGGGATTTGGGCCACGATCGGAATCATCCTTTTCGTTTGCCTTGCCGTATGGGCAATCGGTGAAGAAGCGAGGAGGAAGGAGCGCCGGAGGGAGTCCATGAAGGAAATGATGAAGTAAGGAGGGGGACCATGAAGAAGCGTGAATATCCGAAAGCGATATTCAGGAGAAAGCTGATGAAGGGCATCTTTTGGACCGGCTTTACACTCGTACTGTTTTTATCCGTCGTGGCCATTGTGAGAGTCGGCAATGCCGATGCCGGGGCCGTCTCATCGGAGGAACTGAAACAGGAGGTGAGTGATAAAAAGAATCTAGCAGCATCCGAAGGAGGCCAGAGTTTTTCTGAAAACTTCGCAAAAGAGTATTTTAACTGGGAACGTGAAGATGAAAAGATAAAGGACCGTGCTGATCGTCTCGCCCCCTACATCGCAGATGGCCTCGATGAACAGGCAGGCCTCTCGTATGATGGTATGGAATGGAGCAGCAAGCTTCATGACGCACAAGTGTGGAACGTCGAGGCAACAGGAGAGGATACCGCCCTTGTGACCCTTCGAGTCACCCATGAGTTACAGAAAGTGACGCCTCCGGATAAGGAGGCCGTCGAGAAAGCAAAAAAGGATAAGAAAGATCCTCCGGAGCCAAAGGAAGAAACGTCCGGACCCCATGAGAAATTCATCAACATCCCCGTGAAGACAGACGGAAGGTCGTTTGTGGTTCACCAGATTCCCTACTTTGTCGCATCCCCGAAGAAACCAGACATCAAAGCTGATTCCACAGTCAATGAAAAAGGAAAGGTAGATGATTCGAAGATCCGGAAAGAAGCAACCTCCTTCCTGAACACGTTCTTCAAAGTCTACACCACCGGGACACAGGAAGAGCTGTCTTACTACATCGAAGAAAATTCCATCCAATCGATGAATGGCATCATGACATTCAAGGAAGTCCAAAACCTCATTGTGAAAAAGGGTCAACAGAAGGATGACTATGACGTATCGGTCACCGTCCTCTTCACAGAAAATGAGTCGATGGGGCAGGTCGCCTATCCATACCAGCTAACGATTACGAAGGACGCCGACCGGTGGTTCGTGAAGCAAATCAATCACCACTAATAGGAGGGATACAGTATGAATTTCGGAGAGAATCTCCAAAACTGGTTTTCGACAGAAATGGGAGCCGTCTTTATGGTCGTCATCGGGGCCATCGCGATCTTTTTTCTCGTCCGTCGTGAGTTTTCCAAGTTTATCGGATTCGCCGTCTTTGCGATGATCACAGGGGTTTTCATCTTTCAACCGGACAGCGTCGTCAGTTTGGGGAGTAAGCTATGGACCACGGTGTTTGGGGGATGAGCCGGGCATGGTGATCAAGACGGGGAGGGGAGGTCAGAATGAAGCCTAAAATCGTCAGGACCTACAATAGCGTGTGGAAAGTAGAAAAGGTACTTTACGGCATTCAGGATATACCCTTGCCGATACCTCTCACGTATCGGCAGATAGGGTTCTTTGCAGGGGGAGTAATAGTCGTTTGGATCCTAAATCACTTCCCTCCCCTTAGTTTAATTCATTTGACACTCGTTGAGTATATCTTTCTACCGGGATTATTCTCCTGGTTCTTCACGAAGCAGTTGCTTGATGGGAAAGCACCACACCGATTTTTGATCCGGGTGGTGCAGTACCATCTCAGCCCGCGCGTCCTGAATCGCTACAAAGAAGTGAACAGCAGCACGAAGCCTTATAAGTATGGGAGTTCCATCAGTTACAGGGAACTCAGCTACGACAAAAAGGAAGGTGACGCTGATGAACATTGAATTTCCGGTTAAGTATTTTGAAGAGAACCTTGTATTCACGCAAGACGGCACGTGTTGGGCGTATTATCAGCTCTCCGGCTATAACTACGACTTCCTGGCAGACGATGAGAAGGAGTATATTTTCACGAAGATTAAAGCCTTCTTCTGGCAGATCCATCTTGATACCCATATGCTCGTCGTCCCGAACTTCCAATCGATCCAGGAGAAGCATGAGCGTTTCAAGAGCCGACTATCCGGTTCACTCAAGCAGGCGGCGGTCAAGCATACGGATGATGCTGCCGATCAACTGGAACGCCTGCTTGGAAAGGAAGGAACGGAATATCTGTTTTATATAGGCGTGAAGCTGCCGAAGCCCGAAAAAACCCAGAAAAACTCGCTCCTTCAGGACATCAAGGAAGCGTGGAAGGAATTCATCGGATCCGTGAATGAAACGACAGGGCTCGATGCGCCTGAAATCGTCGAAGATGAAATCAAGCGTTACCGAAAGGCGGAACGTCGCATCCACAACAAGATCTACTCTCGCTTTCAAGCAGAACCCGTCAGCGAGGAAGCCATCCAGTGGCTCATCAGACGGAACTTCTACCGGGGGATCGGAAAAGCCCCCATCCTAAAAAACTGGAGCCCCGCCTACAGCGTGCACTACAAGGAATTTGAAGACGGTCATGTCACAGTCAGAAGACCACTCTATCATGACGTCCTGCGGCTCTCTGAAGGGCTTATCGATGATACACCGAAGCGAAGCCTCGTGTTGAAGCAGATCCAGGAAGGGGAGGAGAGAGAAGGGCATGTCGCATTCCTGACCGTTTCCAATGTTCCTTTTGAGATGGAGTTTCCGAACGAGGAATGGATCTATACGATCCAAAGTCTCGATTTTCCAGTTGAACTCAGCATCCGGACCGAGACGATGGATAACCGGAAGGCCCTATCGGCCGTCCGGAACAAACAGAAAGAGCTGAAGGATCAGGACCGTCACGCAAGGGAGACGGGGAATGACACGGGCCTCAACGTACTCGAAGGCCGTCAGGAAGCCCACGAGCTGGAAGCTCACTTGCAAAAATCCCGGATGCCCCTCATCAAGACCTCCATCGTCATCGCCGTATCGGCATCCGATGAAGACGAGTTGAAGCGCCGTTGCGATACGGTGAAGGACCACTACCAAGATATGATGTTTCAGGTGGAACAGCCTTACGGGGACCAGTGGCTCGCCTTTAATGAATTCTTACCTGGGTCGAAGCGCTATGTGAAGGATTATATCCATTACATGGAGCCTGCGACCGTGTCTGGTGGCATGTTCGGGGCCACCAAACAGCTGGGGGACGGAGAAGGCTTCTTCATCGGGACGACGGGAATCCTGGATCAGCCGGTCTACATCATGCCGAACCGGGCCGCCCAAGGGATCCGTGGCACGAAGACCAACGCCCTTTCAGCAGCGTTCCTTGGTTCACTCGGAGGAGGGAAATCCTTCAGTTCCAATCTCATCACCTACCTTTCCGTCCTTTCAGGAGGGAAGGCGCTCGTGATTGATCCGAAGGGAGAGAGAGGGGAATGGGATGAGGATCTCTTTGAGCTTCAGGATCAGGTCAATATCATCTCTCTTTCGGCAAAGCTTGAGGACCGGGGCAGGCTAGATCCGTTCTCCATACATGACGACCGGAAAGAAGCCGAAACCCTTGCCCTTGATATCCTCACCTTCTTGACCGGTGTACGTCTGGATGACTCCAAGCGTTTCCCCAAGTTGACGCAGGCGGTCCGGATCGTCGCTGAAGGAGAGAATCCCTGTTTGATGAAAGTCATGGAGACCTTACTAGATAGTGAGGATGAGGTGGCCAGTCAGTTAGGAGAGCATATCCGGTCGTTCAGCGAGCTGTCTTTTGCACAGCTATTATTCGGGAATGGCGAGAACCATGCGGCCATCAGCCTCGAAACCGCACTGAATGTCCTTCAAATCCAGAACCTTGAGCTTCCGGCACCGGATACGCCACATGAAAAATACAACCTATCGGAGATGCTGTCGGTTGCGATGATGCTTCCCATTTCATCCTTCGCCTTAAAGTTCATCCACACCAATAGAAGCATCTTTAAAGTGGTTCTCCTTGATGAAGCCTGGGCAGTGCTGAACACGAGTCAGGGAAGCCACTTGGCCACACGGCTTGTCAGGGCAGGACGCTCTATGAACGCAGGGATCTACTTTGTCACACAGAACGCAGATGATCTTCTTGATGAGAAGATGAAGAACAATATCGGGATGAAATTCGCCTTCAGGAGTACCGACCCTCAAGAAATTCAGAACGTGCTGTCGCTACTCAACCTCAAACATACGGAATATAACGCTTCAACCCTGAGGGAGCTTCAGAACGGGCAGTGCCTCTTCCAGGACATCTCCGGAAGGGTCGGCGTTGTCTCCATCAACGCCTTGTTCCAAGACCTCTTTGATGCCTTTGATACACGGCCGCCGGTGGCAGAAGCCGTGGAAGAAAAGCTCAGTGACTACGATACGGAGAAGAACCGAGAGCAAACGGGGGTGTATATATGATGAGAAACGTATTTTCACCTATAGTGATTGTCTTTTGCCTTCTTACGTTAGTGGCCTGCGGAAGCAATAAAGTGGAGGGAAAGGGACCTGAGGATATTCCTGTTGAGTGGGTAAACGCAGAGGTTCAGAAAGATGGATCGAAGATGTTAGATCTGCTTAAAGAAAAAACAAATGCTTTAAATTCTGACCAAAAAGCTGAAAATAATACAGTAATAGAAAGCTATAAGCTTACTGAATGGAAAGCAAGTGAAGACCGTTACTTTTACGAAGTTATCTATGAGAATCCACAGACAAGTGGCGCTACAACTGAACAAATGGAAGTGGTTAAAACTAAAGAGGGATGGAAGCGAACTTCCTATAGTGATCTACGAAACTTTGATACATTGACTCAAGATTTAGAGCCAAACGTATTAAAGGAGATGCATGACTAATGAAGAAGTTAGTTAAGTTTGTCCTAGTAGTGACTTTCATCTTTGGTTTTACTCAGGTACCAGTGGCTGCAAGTTTACAAAATAATCTAGTTCCTCAAGAAACTGATGAAAAGCAAGTTGGTGATGTTCCTTTAGAGTATAACGAATATAAAATGCATCATTATCAGTTAGATACCTATGTAGACACCACGAGTGATTGGATGCCTTGGAACTGGGCCGATGGAGCAGGGAAGCAGATATATATAGCATTGATGGAGATAATCAACTCCATTTGGCAGTTAAATGTAGTGCTATCCACTTTTACCATGGTCATCGTCCAAGAAGCGTTCGAATTAGATTTTGTATCCGGAGTAGTGGATGAGGTAGGAGCGTCCATTCAAAATGTGGCTGGATTTAATTCACAGGGTTTCATGTCTAACGGGTTATGGCCCATCATGCTCACCACTATCTTTTGCATCGTGGGAGCCTGGGCCACTTATGTAGGAATGATCAAGCGAGAAAGCAGTAGAGCCTGGGGAGGCCTTATTTCAGCGTTGATTGTCTTTGTCCTCTCTTTGGGTTTTTTCTCAAATGCAGGAACCGTTTTAGGAGGGTTGAATAGTTGGTCCAGTGATATTCAAAGCAAAATTCTAGGAGTCTCTTCAGGGATAGTAAATCCAGGTTCCTCTTATAATGCTGAGGAAGGTATTGCTTCAATGAGAAATCAAATGTTTGATCTAATGGTGAGCAAACCATATAAATTGATGCAATATGGAACTGCAGATGTGGAGAAAGAAAGAGTAGATAAAGTCTTGGAATTAGATCCTCTTTTTGAAGGGGAGGAAAGAGAGCAACAAATAAAACAAGAAGTTGAGAATCAGGAAAATGTGATGATGTCTGTGGATGGGATAAGCCAACGAGCAGCATTTGTACCATTATTGTTCATTGGAAACAGCATCATTGGAGTCTTTCTCCTGATCATTTCTGGCTCCATCATCCTGTTTCAAATGATTTTCTTAGTTCTTGCCCTGTTTGCCCCTGTTCCATTGCTTATGGCCATCGTTCCGAGGTGGCAACAGACGGCTTTCGATTGGTTCATGAAGCTTCTCCATGCGCAGCTGATGAAAATTGGAATTGCGTTACTCCTTACCATCTTGTTCGGGATCTCGGCCATTCTGTATCGAGCCACCGAGTCATCAGACTTAGGGTATTTAGGAATGATGGTGCTTCAAATCATATGTTTTGTAGGCATCTGGGTGAAGAGGAAAGAGCTATTCGGTATGGTCTCCACGGCCGCCAACCATGTTCAAAGCAGTACGGGTCAAACATTACAGAACTATAAGCAAAGGTATAACCAAGCGAGGAATACCATGAACCATTTGAACCGAAGAAACGGTGGTGAGAGCTCCAGGGAACAACCATTGGCCAATCGTAATCAAAGTCGAAAAGGACCATCAATTAATCATCAATCACCTCAGAATGTGTTATTGAATCGAAAGCATAAGCCGGGTGAGGGGACGGAACACTCGATGAATCAAGACCCTCAACCGAGAGGTGAGACTGATTCTGCCAAAATAAAGGATCAGCATCACCTTATGGCGGAAAAGTCTGCTCGAGATGAATCACACTTAAGTGAACGTACACATGGGGCAGATGAAACTGAAAAGCCAAAAGACAGTAATGTCACCAACATTGAAGACTTGCGAAAACGGAGATTGGAGAGAGGTACTGCTGCAAATGCTCCACTTGCGGACAGAAGGACGATCAGTAAAGCGCAACGTGAGTCAGCTTCTGCACGTGAGAACCCGGATCAACCAGAGGTCCAGTCAACAAAACGCAAATCAGAGCGTACAATAGACCTGAAAAATAGCCATGCCCAAAGAGACACCATAAATGACAAGAGCGACCAACATCTTGAAGAAACGCGCAATATGGAAGACAATCGCAAACACGACATCACCAGTCGAACGAAATTGAACGATGAAATCAAGGAAAAGCATCGGACAGATCAAGTCCATCACAACAATGCCTCTTACGAGAACAATGAAACCTCTACCCGTCAGGTCTCAGAGCGAAATCGCCAGACCAATGAAACCAACCGAACGGTTCAAGATGAAAGGATCAACCGGGAAAACATCAATCATCAGGTTCTTGAACGAAACGAGAAAAAAATCAATTTGAAGCGTGAACAAGTGAATGTCTCCAAAATCATTGAACATGTGAAGAGTCAGGACAAGCCTCTGACCAAGTGGGAAGCCGATCAGCAAGTGAAAGCCAAGAGAGTGAAGAAATAATGGAAGGAGTGGGAGGATGTTTGGATGGGATATTCACAACAGTCAATCGGACCGACTCAAACTCTTTTTCTTCCTCTTGGCGGTCTTCCTGGTCATCGGCTTTTCCGCAACCTTTGTATTTCGAAGCAATTATGAAATGGAGTCCAAACCGGTGGAGACAGGATCCGACCAAACGGTTGAATTCCCTTATTCCGAGTCAGGCACTAGCGAAGTAAAACCAAACGAAACCGCAACGTCCGAAGAAGAAAATACCTACGATCAGACTGAGCACTTTACTGAGAAAGAGCTCGAAGAGAGTAAGGAAGTCGCCGTAGCGTTCGCCCGGTCATTCCATTCGTACAGTGCCGATCAGCCAGAAGAGTATCTCGAGAAATCAAAGCCTTGGATGAAGACTTCCTTCTATAAGAAGAAGAGGGATGATGACCGGCGTGAGCCTCTAGGGCGGTCGTATTTAACGGTTGATGAAACGTCCGTCACACCCGTAGTCAATCAAAGTACATCGGTCATTCGCTGGAACGTGATGGTGACAGGAGAAGCCAAAGCCCCGGACGGGTCAAAGACGAAAACCGAAGATTGGTATCTGGTCAGCGTACGCCAAGAGGAACGAGAATGGAAGGTAGAGGATGTGAGAGTCAATGTCCCGAATTAACGAATCAGACATTCCAGAAGAAAGTACGGTAGGGAAAGTAGGAAAAGCTGGCGCCAAAAAAGCCGGGAAACATGTGGCCAAGAAGGCCGGTAAAAAAATTGTTCAGAAAGCAGCTGCCGGAGTGGCCACGAAAACGGGCGGGGCTGCGGCCATCAGCATCGGGTGGCCGGCCGTCATCGCGGTAGTGGTTGTGCTGATCATTTTAGCAGGACTTGCATTTACCTTTATTATCCTTGTAGCAACTAGTGGGGATGAACCGGCTTCAACGGATGGAGTGACCTGGGGGGAAGGCATCTCAGAGATTGGAGAAAATGAGATCCCGGCAGAATTCATCCCGGTCTACAAAGAGGCCGAAGAAAAGTACGGCGTGCCGTGGAACCTACTTGCGGCCCATCACCGGGTCGAGACCCGGTTTTCCACGATCGAACCGATGATTTCCCCTGTCGGGGCCACCGGTCATATGCAGTTCATGCCGTGTACGTGGGTAGGATGGAATCACCCTTCGTGCAGTGGCTTGGGGAAAGGGAATATATCAGAGTCCGAGCTGACGGATCCCGAGGCGATTAAACAGTACGGTGGGTACGGGGTAGACGGTGATGGAGACGGGAAAGCTGATCCCAATAACCTGAAGGACTCAGTGTTTGCGGCAGCAAATTACCTTGCGTCGAACGGCGCTTCTGAAGGGAACATCCGAGAAGCCGTATTCGCTTATAACCATGCGGATTGGTATGTGGAAGAGGTCATGGGATTCGCGGACTCCTATGTAGACGGCTATGTGGCCATTGATACGGGAAGCCAAGAAGAAAGTGGGGTTGAAGTGGTCGATGTTGGACGCGAGTGGATTGGGAACTCCCAATATGTCTTCGGGGGCGGTCGGAATCAAAGTGATATATCCAGAGGGCGCTTTGACTGTTCGAGCTTTGTTCATTGGGCATTTGACCAAGCAGGGATCAACGTGGGTCCTCTCGGCTCCACCAGCACGGATACGCTGAAACACTTAGGGAAACCCATAGCCAAACGTGACATGAAGCCTGGCGATTTAGTTTTCTTTGACACCTATAAACGGGATGGGCATGTAGGAATTTACATCGGAGACGGCGAATTTATAGGAGCGCAGACGAATAAAGGAGTATCCATCGAAGACATGACCCAAGGATATTGGGAAGAAAAATTCAATGGCCGAGTCAAGCGCCTATAAATGAAAGTGGAGATGAACCTATGAGAAGTACAGGAATTGTACGTAAAGTGGATGAGCTCGGGAGGATTGTGGTTCCTAAAGAAATACGCAGGGTGTTAGGGATACAAGAGAAGGATCCAATGGAGATTTTCGTGGAAGATGACATTATCACATTGCAGAAGTATAAGCCAGAAGCCGCCTGTGACGTGACAGGAGAAATTTCTCCAAGGAATCAAACGTATGGCTACGGTCAGATTACACTGAGTCCTGAGGGGGCAAGGGCATTGCTGGAGGAACTGAAGGAAATCGTTGGTTAACATTTATTTTTTCTGGGTTGTAGTCAATTGTTGGTTATAACTATAAGCTTGAAAAATCGGTAAAATGAGCCAGGGTCAGATAAAATAGAGGAACACCATAAGGTACACTGAATCAGCTCGATTACATCTGTACAAACTATTAGAAAACACTATGTAGACAAATCCTGTATTGAAACCTATTGCCACGATTGTGGTCACAAGATGAAGCCAAGACCAGCCACAGAAAAGGGCTTTGGATACTCTGACGAATTCAATAATTTCTTCATTGCAGGTAAGTTCAAGCGTGCTAATGAGATTTCGTGGGAACATTTTGGTTCATCAGAAGAGTCCATCACAGAAGCGATATAGAGCACCATTACCAAATAGGCTTATTAAAAAAACGATAGCGATGATTTGGTTGTGATTTGGAATCGTCATCCTTCTTAATATAAGTATTGCCCCTAAATTTTGCATATATAGAAATATCTCCTGTCAATGTCTGACAATTGGGGTTATTTGATTGACGAACGACTACAAAAGGGTTAGCATAGTTGGTTTTTAAAAGTTCTTGGTTTACTTTGTATACAGAAGTGATATACTTTAACCATGGAGAACACTACAATCTAGACAATGAGACCTGCCGGAGCATAGACTGACAGTCCAATCAGATTACTGTTCATAGCGCAGATCAACGTATTTCGTATGTGTCGGAAACACATTCTAAATTCCAACTACCTAGCAAGGATGAAATGAAGAATCGGTATTCACTAATCAGTCGATTCGCATCCATCCGTAAATGAATGTGGCGTCCAACCACATGCAGCAATTCTTCGAGAAAATTCCCAGGGGGAATTCGCACTCGAAGCCCAGGCCGGTCTTCTAACAATGAGACCACACGAAAAAACCCTCGTAGTTGGCGCTACGAGGGCTTTTTCTTACTTAACATCTCAGAGGGTGAAAGGAACATCGCAACTATGCCACCGCACCTACCTCTATTTTGACAATCCTACCGAGTCATCATCCTGAAGCGTCCATTCTCCAGGGTTCATACATAAGTCTTGGTAGATCCCCACATACTAAGAGTAAGCCTTCTAAGTAGGTCTAGTTGTTTTGTGGTTGATGAATGTTGCTTGCTACCGGGCCTAAAACTTCAAGCACGTTCACAAAAGGATCGAATGAGATCCCAAAGGAATTCAATACAATCAGGCAGAAACACACAGACATAAGCGTAGTGAAAATAGTGATTGGCAATATCAGTGTACCTAAAACATTTGAAATACCTTTGCAACGGTGTGTAAATCCTAAAGCCCCTTCTGGAATTCCAGATTGGGCAGTACTGCCTTGGTCCTCGGTTGATTTGTCTGGAGAACATACAACCTTGTTACGACGCTGAGCCATACCGGACATCACACTCCTTCCGTTGAAAGAATGGGAGGAGCACGGATTCACTCGATGTGAATTTATTGTACCACACAATTTAAGAAATTTATCCAGTTTTCCTACAATGAAACACAACGCATAATGGTCAAAAAATCTCAATCAGTATAGATTGGGATTTTTTTGTGTTCCCAATAGGGAGTACCTTAAAAATATTTTTTGGGGCAACGAAGCAATGCGGGTTCGATGTGTCTCAATAGGGTCCCCTTGATATTTACGTTGGTATAATGGAGAAAAAAGGAAAGGGGGGGCGAAGATGCACTATCTATACAGATTCATTAATAAAGAAGAGCAAATCATCTATATAGGAAGAACCAATCATTTGAATGCCAGGCTCATGAGCCAACACTTCACCGCGCAAGGCCACTTGTCTCCAGAATGTTATGAGGAATGCGCCAAGGTGGAATATGCAGAAGTGAGCAATTAAAATGAAATGCGGATATATGAAATTTATTACATATCCAAATATAAGCCCAAAATATAAGCCCAAATACAACGTGATTTATTCAAATGAGCAAAGGCTTTCCTTTGAACTGCCGGAATTGTCTTGGGCGCATTTCAAAGCCAGAAATAATGATGAGCCGATGACTAATCGAAGGAAATCCTATGAAATCGCATTAGAACAAATGGACAAAAATATGAAGAAAGCGTCCGATGAAGTCCTAACTTTAATCGAGGCTATGGAAAAACTCCCTGATGTTTATAGTTTCAATGAAAATGCGAGAAGGGCATTGCAAAAGATCAAGGGGTCTATGGAAGTGCTAGCTAACGCAGAAGATTACAAAGTGGATAAACGGAGAAAATCTCTAGTGAAAATTAAATAAAGCCATTTAAAGGGCTTTATAAACGAAAATCTTTCAAGCTATCAGCAATCTCATCTTCACGGATCCCTATGTACTTCTTCGTGATCGTGGGGGAAGAGTGGCCGAAAATCTCCATAAGTGTATAGACGTCCTTGGTCCGCTTGTAATAATGATACCCAAAGGTTTTCCGCATCGTATGGGTGCCGATGTCGTGACGACCAATCCATTCGCCAGCCGCAACCAAGATCCGGTAAGCCTGGGTGGTGCTGATATGAATGTCTGTTTTCTTACTGGGGAACAAGAAATCATCCGGCTGCTTCCCTATACAATATTCAACAATGTCCTCTTGGATCGCGATTAAGTGGAGTCGCCGTTTCTTTTTCGTTTTCTTTTTAAGCAGATCGGCATAAGGCTTCCCATAGATGTCGCCGACCTTCAATTTGACCAGGTCGCTGATCCAGAGGCCAGTATTGATCCCAAGGGATATTGGAAGCCAACAAAATGACCCTAGATACCCGATAAACTTGCCTGGTCCATTTGAAGTTTATTTAGCAATGCCCATAATTAACTATCCTTAATTATCTTCTGAACAATTTCTAAAGCTGCATATTTCTCTTCTGAGGATCCTAGTGTATGCCCTAAATTAATTATGATGGCATCAGCTGGAGCATTTTTATCTATCTGGTGGCCAGCCTGAGTTTGAACACCTTTAGAAAGTCCAGGATATGTAGTCTCCATAAGATCATGCAGTTTAAAAGCTAGTCCTTTATTTTCGGTAGTGTTACTTACTTCTAAAGAGACCCTTGGTATATCCACTTGATCAATGGTGAACGTATCTGTTTTTACAGTATTATCGAATTTAAATACCACCTTAGCGTCCTGGTATTGATTATATAGATCTTGAGGGAGAACTTCTTTAGCCTCTGAATGGTATAGGGTGTACTCATTGGAGGTATCTGGTTTTGTGTGACTTACATCTATTCCAGAATCGCTTTTGGGAGAGGCGGGGGCATTGGACTGACAGCCAGTTAAACAAATGAGCGAGAACGCAGTACCTACTAATAATTTCTTCAAACTATAGACCTCCTTTAGAATGTTACTACTACTATTATACTCAGGAATACACGGGGGTAATACCACTATTTGTAAATTATCTTACATTTTAGATTAATATAGACATCTATAAGGTAGCAGTATGAGAACATATAATAGAAGGAAAGCGACAAAACAGGCTGCCGATCACTCGGTAGCCTGTTTTAAATTGCGCTTATTCAGCTCTTTATACAATAACGACTTGCTTACACCGGTTTCCGCTGTGATCTCGGAAATTGTCAACTTGCGTGCATCATATAAGGATAAGGCGTACCGGATCTTTTTCGGATTCATTTTAGGTCTTCCCCCGCGTCTGCCCCTGGCCCGGGCTGCAGCCAACCCAGCGGACGTTCGTTCACGGATCATGTTTCGTTCTAATTCGGCCATGACTCCAATCATGCCGAACATGGCCTTGTCGATCACTGTCCTTTTATCCAATTGCTCTTAGATTCATGAGCTTCTTCAACCTCCTCTAGCAGACACCGAGACTAGGGATGAAGGTATGAGAAGTATAGTAATCCTTTGTAAAGTTGATGGAAGGTGCATTCGTGTAAGAGCTTAACTATACATGAGTAGGATGTGATAGTAATTTTCTAGGGGATTTTTCTTGGAGAAGTATATGAGAACGATCAAATTACGTAGCCCTGAAGGGTCGAAGGCATTGCTCCAAGAGGTTAAAGATATAGTTGGGTATCAAGGTTGTATACGATTCCTTAAGAGTTTGAAAGAATGTTATGGAGAATAGATATATAACATAAATAAGGTTTGGATACACCAAAAAACCAACCGATAAAAATATGGTTAGTTGGTTTCATGGGTTCTTAATCTGGCTTATGTGGGGCCATCATTCCTTAATTCCTTTCGATTTGAAAAGAGTAAACAATTTCTCCCTCTGTCTGACCTTTATTTGTGTTCCAATACACTAAAAGGTCGTAAGTGTACACACCTTTTTGATCAGGAACTAAAATTGAACCATCCTCACTTACGGTCATGTATTCGTCATCTAATTCTCTGACTTTATAATTAATTGTATCAGGCTTAGGCTTACTAAATTTAATTGAAATATTGGAATCACCTTGTGCTTCAATAAGATTATTAATCTCTTCTTTAGCAATTACATCATCTGTGGATTTCTGCTTTTTTTGACAATCTTCTAGGCCCCAGCATCTCTCGATAGATTGTGTTTTGATTTTTTCTTTTCCGTACGAAATGTCAGGTGAGGGGAGGTCTTGGTCGGCCAAATCCTTGTTACATGCACTTAGAATCAATAATAAAGTAATAAGCATTACATATTTAATTTTCTTCATAGTTACAGTTGCCCCCTTGAATTATTATTCTAAGTAAAAATCTTGAACTAGAAGTTCTTCGGTGTTATCGGGTATTTTATACTTTTTTGTGAATTTAATTTTATCCTTGGATAAAGAGTACTGAGCAATATTATTATCTTGTCCTGCCTCAATCTGAGGTAATAAGATAAATATTTTATTATCCTTAACCCGCGTCTTCATTATAAATCTTTTTGTGTCTATAGAATTTATTAGTTCGAACTTTTCATTAAATAAGCCCAATACACCATCGGAAGATGTAATTAGGAACTTCTCATCAACAAGGTTTATATGAACAGGGTCCTCGAATGGCAATTTTATGTAATTAATTTTATGTGTTGAAGTATTCAAATATGTAATTTTTTCTTTTGTCAATATTGCTAGCTCGTCCTTTATCACTAACATATCGTCTGCAAAATGGTAATCTAGCTCAATTTGTTTCTTAATTTCACCTTCCATGTCTAATATATATAGTATTGAACTTTTTTTATGAACTAGGTCCGCAAAAACATAGATTTGATTGTTATGTATAGTGCCTGTTCGCAAGAATCCTTCTAATTCCTTTTTTTTCTCCTCATCTTTAGTCTTAACAACTAATATATTTTTCTCCAATTCTTTATTCAAACTAAAAATTTTTACATTTTCCCATTCTTTGAAGAAATTTGTAGGAAAGTCATAATCATTTTGTGCAATTTTTTTGTTATTAGTCACTTCAACATGAATATTCCCATGATTACCTGTTAGTAAAATCTTGTTTTCTTTTTTTACTACGTTCGTTAAGCCTTGGGCATCAATAGATAATTTTTCTTTGGACTTATTTTCTAAATCATAACGTATCAATTCGCTTTTTGGCTCCATAGAATTAGTATATATTAGACCAATATCATACTTTGATTTATTTTCTGAGATGTAAAAAGCGATACTGAGTAAAAAAATAGATATAACTATCAAAATTATTTTTTTCATAGAAACTCTCCCTTTTAAAGAAGGACGAAGATAAATAATTATCTTCGCCAGAAATATTCATACATTATTTAGAATAAAACATGGTTAAAGCACCACCATCATTGTTATACAAATCGGCTGGGGAAACAACTGAACCGCCATCATCTATATCAAACCCTTGCTGATACCAAGCTCTCCAAACAAGTTGAGAACAGTACCACCTGTCTGTCGGCCACTTACCAAAACCAGTATTGTAAGGCTCTCCTAATTGGGCTTTGGCATAATTTTCAGCTTTATCGTAATGGCTCAATGATGCGCCCTTAACCCAAAATCCTCTAACCTTATTATACCTAGTTTTCCAATCGTTCTTTTTGTATTGAACCCCTCCATTAGGGTAGGCCTCGATTGTGTAATTATCATCCCATCGCACAATAGCAGCATGTCCGTAATTAAATATGCCCTTTGAAGAACTTGAGTCCATTGTAGCTAGCACGTCTCCTTCTGTACCAACAGAACTACTTGTAGCTAATGCATCAAATTTGGAATCTGTTCCAGGTTTTCTGTATTTCTCAATTTCTTCGTAATCCAACTTCTTTGGTTCACTTTCACTATTTAGCATCTTAGCTTTTAGTTCTTGCTCTTTTACTTCCTTGGTAAGTTCCGCTTTATCAATTCCTGCTTCTTTAGCAGTACTTTCAATAGCATCCATTTGTACTTTTGTAAGTGAAACACTCTCTTTTGAAGGGGATGCGAAGGCAGATCCAACACCTAAACCAGAAAACAATATAACTGACGCAACTACACATTTTGAAGCCATCTTATTAAAACGCAGGGTAATCACTCCTATAAAATTTTGACCGGTCTAAGGTTATTATACTATAAATATCTAAAATTTCCATAAAATTCATATAATTACAAAAATTAATTTATTTCATACTTCATTATGTAACCCTCTCATACAAAGTGCTATGTAGATGAAAGGTGAAAAAACAGGCTACCGATTACTCGGTAGCCTCCTGCAAATTGCGCTTATTCAGCTCTTTATACAATAACGACTTACTTACCCCCGTTTCCGCGGTGATTTCCGAGATCGTCATTTCTCTGGCGTAATATAAAGATAAGGCGTACCGGATCTTTTCCGGATTCATTTTAGGCCGCCCTCCGCGTCTGCCCCTGGCGCGTGCTGCAGCCAACCCAGCGGACGTTCGTTCACGGATCATGTTTCGTTCCAATTCAGCCATGACCCCAATCATTCCGAACATCGCCTTGCCGATCGCTGTCCTCGTGTCCAGTTGCTCCGAGATACTCACGAGCTCTACGTCTTCTTCCCGTAGGCGATCGGCAATTTCGATCAGCTGCTTCTGACTCCTGGCCAAACGATCCAATTTATAGACGACTAAGGTATCGCCAGATCGAAGGTGGTCCAAGCATTTGGTCAGTTCTTCCCTATCCCATTTTCCACCAGATTCTTTTTCGGCATAAATTCGCTCAACCCCATATTTCTCCAGCGCATCTTTCTGCAGCTCGAGGGACTGATCTTTCGTCGACACCCGCGCATATCCAATTTTCATACCAACATCTCCCTTTTTTATGCTTTAATCGTACACAAAACCTATGGAACGGTCAACATAGAAAAAAGGACGGGTTTATGAACTTAGGTACGGGTTTATGGACTATTTGGATACATAGCTAAATAGATGTCTACTTAACCTTCGTTTTATGGAAATCCATCCTATCAATTTCAAGAAGTAGTTAGTCAGTTACTTTAAAAATCTGACTACGTAAAATTAGTAAATATTTTACATGTTAGCTTTCTTTTTGATACAATAAACAAGTCTGAAAAATAAAAATTAACAGATATTTAAGGGGGTATTAGGATGAATAATTTCAAAAAATCAATTCTTTTGGAGGGAAATAGAAATGGCTAGATGCACAGCTCCAGTAAGGGGACATAAATCAGCTAGCGCCAGAGCCAACTGTCCAGCATGCGGTGGGCGTTCTTATGGCGGCGGCTACAGCTCATACTCATCTCCGTCTTATTCCTCGGTGCCTAGGGGTGTGAACAGCCAAAGTAATAACGGGGCATCCAGACAAAGTGCAAAGCCACGGTGGTCTAGGGCTGGCTCGTCCGTGTCATACACCATTGAAGAAGTTAGGGCACTCACTCCAGTCCGTCAGAATGTAGAAAAACTAGCAGATAAACCAGACCTGCGCGACGTCTTCCTATGCCATGCGTGGGATGATCGCAAGGGGATTGCCAAGGAGTTACACGATTTACTAGAGTCACTTGGTGTCTCCGTCTGGTTCAGCGAAAAGGACGTTGGTCTGGGCGTACCTTTACTTCGCGCAATAGACAAGGGCTTGGTGAATTCACGAGTTGGTCTTGTCCTTGTGACCCCTGCAATGCTACGCCGCCTTCCAGCAGAGGGCATCGCCGATAAAGAACTCTCTGTACTCCTCTCTCGTGACCGTCTTATTCCGATTGTGCACGGTACTACGTATGAAGATCTTCGCGAAGTCAGTCCTTTGCTCGGATCGCGAAGCGGTCTGAATACTGCAGAGGATTCAATAGAAGACATCGCAACTAAGCTTGAAGAACTTGTCAATGTCTAGACCCTATTAGTAAATAATTCGTTAGTAAAAAGGTTGATCTTAAATAGATCAATCTTTTTTACTATTGAATATGGAGTTTATTGTTAGGGTCTTTACGCATATATTAATCATGCAGGATAAGTTCTTTTATTGAAGTACCGGATATTTTCATTAAACAAAAGTCGTTCCCATCTGTTGTATCATTAAATCACCGCCACATTGTCGTTTCAAAATACCTACATAAGTGGCAAAATATAACTTATTAATGTATAGTTTATCTAAAAGAGGGGGAGTACATTATCAGCGTCCGAGGGAATGTAAGGGATAGCATTGACTACGAAAATCACCTCTACGACAAACACATGATCGAGCTTGAGTACATCATTATCAATGAACAAGCTTACACCTTTTATTTTACTGCCAATCGAAAGTCATCCCTTTTACTGATAGAGGATGGAACCCTTCTTAAGCAGTCCGTCCCGAATAGTGGTAGAGGCTATGAAGTAAGAAAAAAAGCATTGAAGAGAAAAGTTCAAACGATGGCCCGGAGGCATTACTTTCTCCATAAGCTCCTTCCGCACCCCAAGCATTATAATGTGGAAAAGACAAACACCTACGTAGGATCTTACAGAAGATTAATGAAAAGTATCATATTTAAATAGAATGTTTACCTAAGTGTAAATGTTTACGTAAACATTTACACAAACATTAACACAAACCATTACCTTTATAATTATAGAAAACCTTTAATACTCCCAAAACCGATCTAGGCGCATTAAGGGTTTTGGTTAGCTGCAAGCCACAGAATCGGAAGGAGAGGTTTTGTATGAATGTAGGATTTTTAGAAGGATTTAAAATCGGTTTTGGGCTACTCTGGACTATTTTAATGTCAGAGCCTTTAATAACGTTAGGAGTTTTCTTTATTTTAGGCTTGGTCATTGCTATTCCGATTGTGATGGATATTCGTAGAGAACAAAAGCTTAAAGAATCCGGGATCAGGGAAATCGATCAGATGTCCGGAAGGGATTTTGAGGAGTACCTTAGAGTCTTATTGAAGAATTTAGGTTTTCGCGTGAAATTGACACCCGCCAGTAGAGATTATGGGGCTGACTTGATCCTCACCACTAGTGATCAACGAATTATTGTGCAAGCTAAGCGATATAAGAAAAATGTTGGCATTAAAGCCGTGCAAGAGATTGCTTCAGCTAAAAGCCATTACAGCGCGGATGAGTGCTGGGTTATCACCAACAGTTTTTTCACTGAGCCAGCAAAGAGGCTAGCGAGTTCAAATCACGTCAGATTGGTTGATCGTGACCAATTGATTGACTGGATACTGACTTTAAAGAAGAAGACAGCTGACATTCCTCCTATTCAAGAAACAACAAGAAAATTATAGGACTTTTAAAGGTCTTAAGAACAAAGTAGCTATATTAATTCGGTGTTATGTATGTAGTGTTTTATCTTGTAAGCTTTGCTGTGTAATCAGCAGGGCTTTTTTACTTTATTATCTTCCCCGTGTGCTAAAGGTCTCCTCACTGTCCTTCGTTGTTAACAGGTTGTCGCTTAAGCGATCAACAGTGCTCTCTCTTTAAAGACCCAAAGAACCTCCTGGCAGCAGCACTACATCCTATAAGAAAGCAAAAACGCTTTCTAACAGTCTGTACGTGTCACTGTGGCACTAAAGGGCTCGATAACCACGGTCTGTACGACTCTCACCTACATTCCGTAGGTTCCTGATCCCTTTGCCTGTCGGCCGTACCCCATGAGCCGAAATTCCTCAGACCTTGGGCTCCTCGCCCAAACCCAGCCATCGGTAGCCCGTTGGATTGCTCCCTTTCACTCGGACCAGGGGGGTCTTCTTTGGATTTCCTCAGTGCGTCCAAGAAAGCGTAAGGAAGCCCTACTCCTTCCCTATGTTTGCAAATAGTGCTGATGATTAGTGAAAAGAGTCCTCTAACGGCTCTTTTTTTGTTGACCTAATGAATGATTGAGGGTTCTTTATCCTAGTACATAAAAACAATTACGTTTATGATTACATAAACATTTTCAATTACAAGAATGTTTATGTTTGTATGAAAGACATAAGAAATAATTTGGTTTGATTGAATGAAGGCTGTCGTCAATCAGAAGATCTTTACATACACATATATGATAAAAAACGAACGGAAAGGGTGGCGAGATGCTTCCATCATTAATCCTGATTACAGGGCTAACTACGAGGCACCAATCAATGGTATCTAAAGCTCTTAAGGAAATGACCACTACATTTTATATTTTCGATATGAATATACTTGTTGGAGATGGGGGGACTCAACTTCCCCATCTTTGGATGAAAATCGCCCGTGACAACGCTGAAGGGGCTATCTCAACCGTTTTGTTTGGGGAGGCGGATCCCGTACGGAACCTCGTCGATACATCAGGATCAAAAGAATTTCGTTCCGTGTATACCTTGACTCTGATTGATGACGGGTTTGATCGCTTAAGCGATAAAAAAAAGACTTATCTTGTACCAAACAAGGTTTCCATATTCGAAGAGGCAGAGATAGTGGTGCAGGAGAACCGAGATTCCCAGGTTCTAACCATTAATTTAACACATCAAACCCCTGAAGATGTAGCTTGGTTACTATACTGCTGGGTAGAAGATCGATTGAGTGCACACTAGTGTATAGCAACATAAAGGGGGCCCATGCCCCTTCTTTTTATTTATACCGTTTGTATGACTATGACAAGGGCGCCTTACTTCGGGTGTCGAACCCTCGCAAGGCGGTTACCTGAAAAGCGCAGCTCTTCAGATAACCGCCTTTTTTTCGTGACTTTTCTAAAAGAAAGTCCCAAGTCAAAAAGGCTTTTAGAAGCAGTTGGACGGTTTGGAGAGGGCGTCGAACTCCCTCCAAACCGACTGTCTCCGGCTCCGCCTCCAACAGTACGCCCCCTTTTCTTTGAAAGGGGGCGTTTCTCATGCCGCCTACCGGGCATCGAGCCCTCGGCGGCACCGGCTGGACCCTTGCGGGTTTCTTGCAGCCGGGGCGGGTGACGTTCCCTTCTCCTTCCTTCTTTCTCTTCAGTGTAACAAGTTCGCTTATGACAGAGGGAAGGGCGGGCGTTCGGGGAAAGAAAACGGCAAAGCCAAGTAGGCTAAGGGGCCGTAAGGAAAAGGTGCGCTTCCTAACGGCCCCTAAGTCATTAGGCTTCCCTCGTTTTCTAACGATCCATCCCAAAAAGCCTGGGATGGACCTACCCCTCTCTGGCGAGTTCGCTTCTTCGTAAGCGAACCCTTCCCTCTGTTTGCGCGAATTGTTGTGTGGGTGTCAAATACGGAAGGGAGAGATTTACATGAAACAGCGATTTTATAGCGAAAAAGGGTATAGGATACCAACACACGATCAGGGAGGAGAGAGCATGTCGATCCAATGTGAATTTGCTGAAGGGGACCGGGTGTACGTGAAAGCAGGTATCACCATTTACAAAGGCGACGTAACTGAGGTAGAGGCTCACGGCATCTGGATCACCTTAGACCTTGAAACAGAAGAATTTCTGTCCTTCGATGACTTGAAGGGCTGGGAGTGGGCCATCGAGTAGGCTGTCAGGAAGAACGGAGGGACAGTGTGTCCCTCCGTTCTTATTTTACATACGTAATTAATAACATTAACGTTAACATTTACGTAAACGTTTATGTAAATGTTAGTGTTTTTTTAGAAATGCCGCCTTGCTTCGGGCGTCGAACCCTCGCAAGGCGGTCGCCTAAAAGAGCTGCGCTTTTCAGGCGACCGCCTTTTTTTCGTGACTTTCCTAAAAGAAAGTCCCCAGTCAAAAAGGCTTTTGGGAGCACTCGGACGGTTTGGAGGGGGTGTCGAACCCCCTCCAAACCGACTGTCTTCGGCTTCGCCTCCAACAGTACGCCCCCTTTCAATGTGAAAGTGGGGCGTTTATCTTGCCGCCTACCGGGCATCGAACCCTCGGCGGCACCGGCTGGACCCTTGCGGTTCTTCCTGCAGCCGGGAGGGGTAGAGTTTCCTCCTCTTTCCTTCTTTCTCCTCAGTGTAACAAGTTCGCTTATGACAGAGGGAAGGGCGGGCGTTCGGGGAACTAAAACGGCAAAGCCAAGTAGGCTAAGGGCCCGTAAGGAACAAGTGCGCTTCCTAACGCTCCCTAAGTCATTGGGCTTCCCTCGTTTTCGAACGATTCATCCCGAAGAGCCTGGGATGGATCTACCCCTCTCTGGCAAGTTCGCTTCTTCGTAAGCGAACCCTTCCCTCCGTTTGCGCGAATTGTTCAGTAGGGGTCAAATACGGAAGGGAGAGATTCACATGAACATGAAAAAAGTATATGAAGTGGTTAAGATCAAACAGGTGATCAAAGAGGTCGCGGAAGAAGAAAAATTCATCATCCGGTGCCCGCAGGACGGGGCAAATGTCGCCGCAGAATTCATCGGAGATGAGGACCGGGAAGTGTTCTTCATCCTCTGCATGAACACGAAAAACCACGTGGTGGCCGTGCATCGGTGTCACGTAGGGGGACTGAATGCGAGTTTGGTAGTGCCGCGGGAGGTCTTCAAGAGCGCCATCCTCAATAATAGCGCCTCGATCATCCTATCGCATCAGCATCCGAGCCAGGACGTAACCCCCTCAAGGGAAGACATCGAGGTGACACGTCGCCTCGTAGAATGTGGCCGACTCCTTGGAATCGAGGTCCTGGATCACTTGATCGTGAACGCAAAAGCAAACTTCTATAGCATGAAAGAAAAAGGGCACCTCTAGTAAAAGGGGGAGAAATCTCCCTTTTTTAGTCGGAGTAGTTGTGAATTAGAAACCATTTCTGTAATCAAAAACAATTACGTAAACGTAATTGTTTTTGATTACAGAAAAATCCCTTATTAACACTGATTAAATGAAATTCATATAGGCTATATTTTTCAAGAGTACTGAACCCTTCCAATCTTCTGTGGTAGCTGTTGGTCTAAATGGACCTGGAACGGTAACTCCGAAACCTAATGTCTCAGTTAGTGCTACACAGGCAATTAAGCTGGTAAGCTTCTCCTTTCATTTATACCCTTACTTGTAAAGCAGGGCGGCTGCACGACAGGCTGTAAAAAAGCACAGAACGCTTTTTAACGGCCTGTACGTGTCGCTGTGGCACTAAAGCGCTCGATAACCACGGTCTGTACGCCTATCGCCTACAGTCCGTAAGTTCCTGATCCCTTTGCCTTTCAGGCCGTACCCCACGAGCCGAAGAACGGGTGGGTCAAAATAGCCATTAAAGAGCAAGAAATGTTCTTTATGGATTTTGCCTGCATTGCTTTATAGAAATTTTTCTTCCTCAGGTCTACTTTATAGTTCAAAAAACCAGGTCATTCCTTTTGATAGGAATGCCTGGTTTTACTAGGTTGGGAAGTAGCTTATTTACCTTGTAGAACGTTCAAATTTGGTTCATGGAATGGTCCTTTTTTCGTTTTCATCTTTTCGTTTAACCCTATAATAAACAACAGGTTTTGCCTGTCCCCATGTCACGATGTTCTGAGATCTGCTTATGCTTTCTCGGTACAAATTTCATTCAAAGAGTACAGTGTTCCAACTGTTCCTGACAAATCGATCCGATCGAAGTCTTCAAGGAAAAATCGTCCAGTAAAGACGGTCAGGCCACCGTCCAAGAAGAGTTCTATGCTTGAGCGGTCGAGATACAGGCACCCTTCGTGTTCTTCAGGATTCAGGCGCTTGCTGTATCTCACTTGCCCGTAACGCTCATTGTAGAGGATGGTGGTCTTCGAACGATCAAGGGTATATTCGCCATCCGAAGATTGGAAGGTGAGTGATTCGCCTCGTCCGTTAGATAGGGTGATCTGGAATGAGCTGCTGACACGGAAACGTAGTTCAAGGCTTCTCGTCTGAAGGAAATGTTCCCCCTCGATGCGGATTGATTCTTCCCTGAGCTGGTGAAGTTCCTTAAGCGGCCACTGTTTCAATCTGTCCCCTTCGACGGTCACTTCCCTCGGGATCGTGAGCATGTGAGCCCATTGGTTCCCATCTGTCGGATAGGGACTTTTTGAGTTGCCTAGCCAGCCGTATAGGATGCGGCGCCCGTGCCGATCTCTAAAGACCTGCGGTGCATAAAAGTCAAAACCTTTATCCAACTCGTAAAATGTATCTTGGTCATACTGAAGGGTGTCTGGGTTGATCATAGATCCGACAGCATAAACGACGGAGAAGACGTTGCGGTAATCGTATCGATTGGGGCTCTCGATTCCCTGTGGGGAAAAGATCAGGATGCCCATCCCATCTTCCTCGTAATAGTTTGGGCACTCGATCATATAGCCGAAATGGTGATCCAACAGTATAAGATTGCCCAAGTATGTGAATTCGGACGGGGATACCCCTTTGTATAGCATGATGATTCCCTTGTGTTCAAGATCCTCAGCACCTACGAGCATGTAATAGCTCCCGTCCTTCTCATAAACGAATGGATCCCGGTAGTTAAGCGTCGAAACGGTGGGATCCCAGCGAGCGATGGCCTGTTTGGGCGTCAGCTCCCCGTCCTTGATCTGCGCGTGAAGGGTGGTGGGGATCTTGTCCTCTCCTTTGATTCCGGTATAGTACAGATGGACATCCCCTTGATCTTTCAAGGCCATTCCCGTGTAGCAGCCCTCATGATCATCCGGGTGATCAGGGGAGATCATGCACCCGTGGTCATGATAGTGGATGAAATCCTCCGTCGAAACGTGGTACCAATACTTCAACCCGTGAACGGGACCGATGGGGAACCACTGATAGAAGAGATGGTAGACGCCTTCCTCATCCTGGTACAAACCGTTCGGGTCATTCAATAGTCCGTGTTCCGGTGCGATGTGATACCCCGGATAATAGGGGTCATTCTTCGCTTGTTCACGAATGGCGTTCAAGTAGTCATCGGATACGTCCGTCAGACGGACATTCCTATTCTGACGATTAGAAAAGTCGATATAATGCATTTTATCCCTCTCTATCAAGCAATTTGTTGTTCAAGTTGTTGTTTTTTCCTGTCGCGAGATGTGATGAGCACTGTTCCAACATAGGCGACAGATATGGAGATGGCGAGGACGATCAAATACGAAAACAGTCCACCGTCAAGGTATAAGAAGGCCCCTGGAATCATGGAAGCACCCGTACCTTTCGCAGCAAGTTGGATGATGCCAGCGAACGCACCTCCGGCGGCTCCGCCCAAGCACCCCATGAAGAATGGCTTTAACGTGGGGAAGGTCAGTCCATACATCACGGGCTCTGAGATCCCGAACAAGGCAGGAATCAATGCGGGTACCATCTTGCTCCGTTTGCGCCTGTTGCGCTCCATCATGACAACGGCAAGTCCAGCTCCAAGTTGACCGGCGATGGCGGCCGTGCCCAGTGGGTTGATGTAATCAAGGCCGGTCTGGGCGAAGATGCTGACAATAACCGGTGTCACCGTGTGATGCATGCCAACCACGCATAGGAGCTGGATTCCGCCCCCATAGACAATCCCACCGATTCCGAATGGTAGTGTCAAGCTATATAGGATCAGGTCGGTCAATCCTTTCTCGATGAGAGACAGGATAGGTCCCACTAGGAATAAACCAGTCAATAGCGAAATCGAAACCGTAAGGAATGGTACGAAAAGCATGTTGACGAGATCAGGGATGACTTTATTCAGTTTCTTCTCAAGAAGTGCTGCCACAATTCCCATGCAAAGGGCCGGCAGGACTGAACTTTGATAGCCGACGATCGTCAAGTCAATGGGACCGATCGGGAAGAGGAGGGGATCTGCAGCTCCGTTCACTACATCCCATTTGTTAGGGAGGATGGGGGAGACAAGCATCAAGCCGAGAACGATTCCGATAATCGGTGATCCCCCGTACTTCTTATTCGCGGACCAACAGACGAGGACAGGTATGAATACATAGGCCGTCTCGGTCAAGACGGAGAAAATAACGCTTACATTCTTGCTCATAGTGAAACCAAATCCGTTGACCCATAATCCTTGCAGCCCCATCAGGATACCTGTGGCGAGAAGAATTGGGATGATTGGGATGAAAATATCGGAAATATCCTTGGTTACGCGTTGAAATGCCGTGCCTTTAGGCTTTTCCACTTGGTCTGACGAGGGGGGAGCATGTCCTAGAAGTTTGGTCACTTCCAAGTGGACTTTATTGACGAACCCTGTTCCCAAGATCACTTGATGCTGGCCATTCTGTTCGAAATAGCCTGCCACCCCGTCTAACTCTTTGATGTTCTCCTCTTGAACTCGTGAAGCGTCGCGAACTTCCACTCGAAGTCTGGTGGCACAGTGCGTGGCCGAAAGGATATTGTCTGCTCCTCCCAGCGCTACAATGACGCCTTTTGCCGTTATGACTGGATCTTTTTTCATGGAAACGAATCCCCTTTCAATTTATCGAACCGGTTTTATATAAGAGCAAAATAAATGCAAAACCAGTGAATATCGAACCGGTTTTACATGTAAAAATCTATCACCGTTGAATGGTACTGTCAATCTTTTTTTGAAAACGTTTCATCAGAGGGTGGTTTCCCCTTCTTGTATGTATACATCAAGGATCATATGGTGTTCTCTTATCGGTTTTCCATTAATTTGATCGATGAGGGCATCGGTGGCAAGGCTCGCGAGCTTTTCGATGGGTTGGACAATCGCGGTGATGACAGGAGACGTTATCCTCGTCACATAGGTGCCATCAAAGGCAATCAGTTTCAGGTCGTCAGGTACCCGGATTCCCTTCTCCATGGCAATCTTCAGGCATTGGGAGATGACGAGATCCGACCCGATGAATGCATCTGCACCTTTATACTTGTCCATTGCCGTCGAGGCGGCCTTCATATATTGTTCAAGGGTGAATGTATTGGAGTCCATTTCGAAGAAATCGAGGCGGTAGCCTTTCTCTTCAAACATCCGTTTGCAGTGATCCACATAGGTATCACTTCCAAGATTATATTTCCTTGATCCTACGAATTGAACGGCATGGGTGCACCCGCTACTCTCCAGGCGCTCGATGGTCAATTCTGCTGCTTGATGGTGATTGGATGAGACCATGGGGATTCGCTCATTCAAGAAGCGATCTAGGCTTACGATTGGCCGATCCGTTCCGACATAATGACTGATATCCAGACTGTGGGCCCCCATGATGATTCCGTCCATCGTACTCCGGTTGAGCCACTCGATGTACTCCTTCTCAACATGGTTCCTGCCAACGGATCCGCACACCATCGTCATATAGCCCTTCTCATATAGCTCCTTCTCAACATGCTTGATAAAGGTGGAGAAGAAGGGATGAAGGATATCGGGCATGACGATTCCAATGAGATTCGATTTGCGGCTGGATAGGTTTTTGGCCAACTGATTGGGGACATATTTCAGCTCCCTCATGGCCTTCTCCACTTTCTCCCTTGTCTGCTCTGAAACATAGCCATTGTTATTGATGACAAGGGATACGGTGCTTTTTGCAACGTTTGCCCGTTCTGCTACATCTTTTATGCTCACCATGGTTTAACATCCTTTCTTCACTACGAAGCAGGTCGGTCCTGCATTCTTCTATGTATGTGTTCCTCTTATCTGGCTTCTTCAAGGATTCCTGTACGCAACGAAGGCCGGGAAACAGCGGGGGAGGCAAGAAGGCACGGCCCGCACCGCCGCTGGGTTCCCCATTATCTATCGAATATCTAATTTTGATGAAGAAGTGCTCTGACTACTGGCCAAGGATGATTCCTAACGACATATCCCCCGTTAGTACTTCATTGACCCACAGGGAAGCTGCTCCAATGACATCGGAGTCAACCCCTAGAGTAGAAGGGATAAGTATTAGATCCTTGGTGTTGGTCTTCAAGGAGTAGTTAAATACATTTTCCTTCATGGGTTGGAAGAAGTCATCCTGTGCTTGAAGAATACCCCCTGTAAGAATGATTTTACCCGGGTTGAACAGGTTGACAATGGTGGAGATGGCGATGCCCACGTATCGTCCAGCGCGTTCAATGACTTCGATGGCGAGTTTATCGCCCGCCCCGCATGCTTTGTAGATGTCGTCGATGGTAACGGTGTCGAGGTCTGGTTTCCATTCCTTCAGGATTGTGGGGAATCCTTTCTTCGCCATGGTGATGGTCTCCTTGGTGATGGAAGGCTCGCTTGCCAGTGTTTCAAGGCAACCGTAGTTGCCGCATACGCATTTTGGACCGTTTTCAGCTACAATCGTATGACCGACCTGTCCCCCTCCAAAGTTGACTCCATGGAAGAGCCTATCTTGAACGATAATTCCTGCTCCAATTCCATAGTCTACATTCAAAATTATGGATGAGAGGGTTCCTTGCCCCTTCCCGAACCATCTTTCTGCCAAGGCTAAGGTATTACAGTCATTATCCATGAGGACTGGTAGGCTGGTCGCTTCTTCAAGGTGATGAGCAAAATCGAAGTGATCCCAATTCAAATGGGGTGGATAGACCGCAACCCCTTCTAGGGGATCCACAATCCCATGCATTCCAACACCGATACCGTAGATAGTAGCTGGGGATTGTTTGTATTGATCAATCATGGAAACAACGATGGACAAAACCTTTTCAGGAGAAGGATCATCGGGGAGAGGGATGGATTGTATGGAATGTATTTTTCCATCGAGGTCACATATCCCCGAGCGGATCGAGACTGAACCAATGGTTACACCAATGACGTTCAGCGTCGATGCATTCACTTTATGAAGAGAGGGGTACCGCCCACGCTTGCTTTTCGTTTGTCCGATATTCTCAATCAATTGATAAGTCTCGAGCTCGGACAGAATATCCGTGACGGAGGGGACTGTCAATTCCGTCATCTTGGATAATTGGGTTTTGGATAATGGACCTCGTTCCTTAATCAACTTTAGTACAAGCTTCTGATTATAGATCCGCATAGTGTCCCTGCTCAATTTTGTCATGACTGAATTCATCGTACCACCTCTTGCTATTTAATAAAGTTATTTTAAAATATAATCAATCTTCATTAGTTTATTCTTCCAATTCAGTATACCGTATTTTCTTTTTATATTCAATTTAAACCAAGGTATTAGCGTGATTAGCCTTCTCTTTATTTTTCTTATTTTTCAGAAAAATTTATTGATTTAATAAAGTAACCTTATTATACTAAATTTAGTAAGCGATTTCATTTTAAGGGGGAAGAGTATGAAAAAGAATTGGCTATTACTGGGTTTGTCGTGTCTGCTTATGGTCTCATTGATATTATCGGGTTGTTCCAGTTCGAGTACAGGTTCAAGCACTGAAGATGAAAAGGTGGAGCTCACCCTTTGGACTTGGCCCGACAATGATAAAACATTGGCAAAGTTGATGCCTGAATTTGAGAAGCAGAATCCAAATATCAAGGTCAAGATCCAAGCGTTCGCAAATGGAACCTATCCGAACAAGCTTCTATCCGGGCTGGTATCTGGGAAAGGGCCGGATGTTGCGATGTTGGAGATCGAGACAGTTGGTCAGTTCAAGGAGAAGAATGCGTTCGTCGATCTTTCAAAGAAGCCGTTCAATGCCGGGGAATTAGAGGGTGATTACGCGCAGTTCGCTTGGGACTATGTAAAAAAAGAAAACGGTGAAATCTTTGCTCTTCCTAAGAATACGGGGCCAGGTGCCATGTTCTATCGTAGGGATCTCTTCGAAGCGGCCGGTCTTCCAACAGAGCCTGCCGAGGTTCATGAGCTATTAAAGACATGGGATGACTATATCAAGGTTGGTGGGGATCTGACGAAGCAAGGGAAGCAGTGGATGATTGCGACTCCGAATGAAATCTATGGAACGATTATGTCTCAAGCAGGTGTGTCCTTCTTTGATAAGGATGGTAATCCACAGGTCGAGCATCCTGATTCTGCAGAAGCCCTTGAATATGTGAGCAAGGCTCACAAGGCTGGCATCGTGTCACCAGCGAATAAGGAGTGGTCCGATGAGTGGAATGCTACTATGCAAAACGGGACCGTTGCCACGTACTTCTCAGGAAATTGGTTCGGCAGCTTGTTGAAAAATGCATACGCAACGGATTCTGCGGGGAAATGGGGGGTCACCTTCGCGCCTGAGTACAAAGGGAACAAGTCCTTCAATCGCGGCGGAGATTTCCTCTCGATTTTAAAGACAAGCAAACACAAAGAAGAGGCTTGGAAGTTGGTGCAATTCATTTCTGGTAACAAAGACTCCCTGAAAACGATGTATACGGAGAATGATCTTTATCCTGCCTTAGTAGATGCTCAGAAGGAAGATTGGATCAATCAGCCGAATGCCTTTTTCAAGGATCAGGTTGTCAATGAAGTATTCGGAACAGTTTCAGAGGAAATGCAAGCTCCAACTATCAATGCGAAAGATCCAATCGTCAACGAAGCGATGGGAAGTGCCATTACTAATGTCATCCAGGATAAGATGACAACGGAAGAGGCGCTTGGAGAAGCTTCGAAGCAAGTTAAGGCGAAGATCGGGAATTAATTGATAGACTGCCAGGCACGGCGCATGCTATGCCTGGCTTCTTAGAAAGGAGAGTTAGATCTATGAGTGCCAAATTGGAAGAGTCCGTCCCGGTAAATAAACAAGGGATTAAGAAGACCAGATTTAAAAAGAGCCTTGAAACGAGGAATTTCTATCTCTTTATCCTTCCGTTCTTCCTCCTGTTCCTCCTATTCAATGCCATCCCCATCATCAGCTCCTTGTTCCTCGGTTTTACGGTTTGGGATGGGTTCAGTGCCCCGACATTCATCGGGTTGGAAAACTATATTCAATTATTCAAAGATCAAATTTTTTTAAAGTCAATTTACAATACGCTGTTCATCTGGTTCTTCTCTACAATCCTGACGTTGGGACTTGCGTTCTTCCTAGCCTTCTCTATCAATGAGTATATGCGGAAAGCAAAGAGCTTTTATCAGATGGTATTCTTGTTCCCGTTATTGGTTGCTCCCGCCCTAACATCGATCATCGTAGGGATTTTGTTCTCCTCCAATTCAGGTCTGATTAATGCCTTTCTGAGCTTGTTCGCGGATGATCCGGTGACAATCAACTGGTTGGATTCCACCTTCTGGATCAAGCCAATCATCGTCCTGATGATCGTCTGGCGCTGGACAGGTTGGCATATGATCATCTTTTTGGCGGGGTTACAGACCATCCCCAAGGATCTGTACGAAGCGGCGCGCATTGATGGGGCGAAGGGATTTCAGATTATCCGCTCCATTACATTACCATTAATGGCACCAATCATCCTTGTAAGCCTCGTGACGGCTACGACGGGCGGTATTCAGTTGTTCGATGAACCGTTTGTCCTTACTAATGGGACCGGAGGAACTCTGCAATCGGGTATGACGATGGGGATGTATTTATACAACACAGCATTCAAAGATTTTAACTTCGGGTTAGCGTCTGCAATCTCGTATGTCCTGTTTGGTCTGATCTTAATCGTGACTTTAATTAATTCCAAGTTTCTTAATAAGAAAGAGTAGGGGGTGGGTGTATGCAACTAAAACCAAAGGTTAAAACGTCCGCGATCTATGTTGCGGCCTCGTTGATTTCATTGTTTTATATCCTGCCTCTTGCCTGGATGGTCATCCTCAGCACCAATACCCGTGAGGATGTGTATAAATTCCCCCCGCCCATCACATTTGGTTCGGCTACGGGAGATAATCTTCAACGTTTACTAGAGGGGATTCCATTTATTAAGGCATTATGGAATAGCTTTTATGTATCGGGGCTTCAGACGCTCCTTGTGCTATTGGTCAGCAGTCTAACCGCCTATGCTTTATCGAAATATACGCGCGTAAGGGGAAGGAAGCTTGTCCTCGGTATCATTATTGGGAGCATCATGATCCCACCCCTTGCAGGCTTGATTCCCTGGTTCATTGTCATTAAGAACCTAGGCTGGTTGGATACGCACTGGGGTCTGATCATCCCTCCGGCGGCCAATGCTTTCGGGGTATTCTGGCTGTACCAATTCATTGACCGTGCCATACCAAAGGAAATTTACGAGGCAGCCAAAGTTGATGGGGCTTCGGATCTGCGCACGTTCTCCTCAATTGTACTGCCATTAATCAGACCGGGGCTCGCTGCCTTGGGAATCTTGACCTTTTTGAATGCGTGGCAGAACTTCCAAACCCCGCTATTATTGTTGAACGATGAGAATCTGTTCACTCTGCCTCTTGCCCTGACGAATTTGAGTACGTTATATGCAACGGATGTATCGGCTGTCATGCTCGGGACGACCATCAGCATCATTCCGCTGCTGATTGCCTTTTTATTGATGATGAAACATTTTATTGAGGGTCTTACGAATGGCTCTGTTAAGTAGTAAAGGATTGGAGTTGTTAGTGTGAAGAGATTGCAAGGTAAGGTAGCCATCGTGACGGGATCAGGCAGGGGGATAGGCAGGGGGATCGCCTATAAGTTTGCCGAGGAAGGGGCCAAGGTCGTTATCGCCACCCTGGAACGAAAAGAAGGTCAGGAAACTGAGAAGGAGCTAATGGACATCGGCACCGAGGCTCTGTTCGTCCAGACCGATGTATCGGAGGAAAAAAGCATCATTGCCATGATTGAACAGACGGTTTCTCGGTTTGGGACGATTGACATTCTGGTGAACAATGCAGGGATTACTTTGTTCAAGAATATTCTCGACTGTACTCTGGAGGATTGGGATAGGGTTATGAATATCGATCTCCGCGGAGCGTTCCTGAGCAGTAAATATGCCCTTCCATCCATGATCGAGGCCGGTGGGGGATCCATCATCAACATCTCCTCCAACCATGCCGCAGCGACCATTTGCGATGCCGAAATCTATGCTTCCGCCAAGGGGGGACTGAATGCCTTGACCAGGAGCCTTGCCCTCAGTGCCGGTAAGGATCACGTGCGGGTCAATGCCATTTGCCCCGGATTTACCGATACACCTCATTATAGGAGGTGGCTCGACGAGCAGGGGGATCCGTCCTTGGTGGAAGAGGAGGTTCTCAAACTCCATGCTCTTTCCACGATCTGTAAACCTGAAGACATAGGAAATCTTGCGGTTTTCCTCGCATCGGATGAATCGGCTAAGCTGACTGGTGAATCAATTTTCCTCGACGGAGGACTTTCAAAAAATCTATATCATTCCGATATATGCTGAGGTGAAGTAGAGTGATGAATCAAGTAAGGGTGGAAATAGAATGTGATGCTCTTCTCGGGGAGTCGCCGTTTTGGGACGGGGAAAAGCGCGTCCTTTACTGGGTCGATCTGCTGAATAATACATTGTATATCTATGATGTCGAGAAGGGAATGAATACGGGGATTGGGTTCGAAAAGCACGTATGCTCAGTCGTGAAGGCGGAATCGGGTGGGATCATTCTTGCCCTTCAGGACGGGATCTATTCTTTCAATTTCAATACTGGGGACTTGAATCTTTTAGTAGAGCCGGGGAATTGGCCTGACGGCAATCGTTTCAATGATGGGAAATGTGATCCCGAGGGGAGATACTGGATCGGCACAATGAACATGGACAACCGAAGAGGGCAAGGGGCTTTGTTCAGACTCCATCAGGATGGTCTGATTGGCATGCTTGATTCCGTCAGCATATCAAACGGATTGGCCTGGGATAGGGCGGAAGGGAAGATGTACTACATCGACACTCCTACCCAAGAGGTGGCGTCCTTCGATTATAATCCTGCCACGGGAGAGATTTCGAATCGTCATAAGGTCTATTCTTTTGCGGAAAAAGAAGGATCGCCTGATGGGATGACCATTGATTCGGAAGGGAATCTTTGGGTCGCTCTGTGGGGAGGCGGAAAGGTCGCCAAGATTAATCCTTCTACTGGACGCTGGGAGGATTCCATCCATCTTCCAGTCAGTCTCGTGACGTCTTGTGTGTTCGGTGGAGCCGACCATAAGACGCTCTTTATTACGACGGCTCGCTACGGAATGACGGAACAAGAGATTCAGGAGTCTCCATTATCGGGTAGCGTGTTCGCCTTCGAACCCGGAGTTGCAGGCACACCATCTTCTTATTACAAAGGGGTGGAATGATGATCACGAAAGGTAAGGACGTTCAAGGCTTAATGGATGTTGGGTGTAAGGTGTTGGATCTGTCTGGAAGCTGGGAATATGCTCTGGATGAGGCAGATGTAGGATTATCGCAGGGGTGGGAAACGAAGGAGCTCGGAGGCAAGGGGTTTATGATACCCGGGACGACGGCGATCAACGGGGTCGGCGAAGAGCTGAAGCTGGATTATGCTATGACCAAGGAACCCGTAAGAAGCCTGAGACAGCGTTTCCGCTATGTTGGTGCGGCTTGGTATGGAAGGCATTTCGAAGTGCCCCCCCATGGGAAAGGGAAGAGGATTTACCTTTTCTTGGAGCGGGTGATGGTTGAATCCCGGGTATGGGTAAATGGCAGATGCGTCGGGATGAATCAGAGCCTATCCGCCCCCCATATGTATGATGTAACCGATGCTATTCGCTTGGACGGTGAGAATCGCTTGATGGTTCGGATTGATAATCGCGACGTTCAGAACATTGGACCTCATTCGAGTGCCTATACGGATGAAACCCAGACGATCTGGAATGGGATGGTCGGTCGGATCGAGCTTCAGATTGTGGAGCCGCTCCGAATCGCGCGGGTGAAGATTCGTCCAGATGTCGCCGGAAACGCGGTAGGTGTGTCTTTCAAAGTGGATGAGGGCGGAGAAGAAGCGGAGATCGACTTCTCTGTGAAGGACATGGATGATGGAATTATCGGTACTCCCGTGAAGATGAGAGTAGTTCCGGGCGCGACTTATGAAGTGACATATGACATGGGTAGTGACGTGACGTATTGGGATGAGTTCTCTCCTTATCTGTACACGCTGGGTTGGAGATGGTCAATTCCCGGTGAAGTAGGATGCGTCCGATTCGGCATGAAGCAGTTCAAAACAAGGCGCACGAATTTCGAGGTGAATGGGAATCCGGTGCTACTCCGCGGAAACATCGATTGCTGCGTCTTTCCACTCACGGGACATCCGCCTATGGACGTCGATTCATGGCGTAGGGTATACCGTGCAGTCAAGGATCACGGTCTGAATCATGTGCGCTTCCATTCGTGGTGCCCTCCTGAAGCCGCCTTTGAAGCGGCCGATGAACTGGGGATTTACCTTAACATCGAAAACGTCATGTGGATGGATACATGGAGCGAATATCCCGTTGGCTCCTATGAGAATCACTATAGCTACTTGCTGGAGGAGGCTGAGAGGATCCTTGCCACCTACGGAAATCATCCCAGCTTCTGTTTGTTCAGTAACGGCAACGAATTGAATGGAGATTTTGACCTTCTTCGTCGGATGATTACTGAGCTGAAAGCGAAGGACGATCGCTTCCTTTACACGTTGACGACGAACTGGGACCGGGAACCTGACCCGGCCGATGATTACTTTGCTGCACAGTCCGTTGATGGAGTGGGGGTGAGGGGGCAATACTTCCTCGATGAGCTAGTCAGAGGGACTTCGCTCCATTACGAGGAAGCAGTCAGCAAGCGGGACATTCCCGTCATTTCCCACGAAATTGGGCAATATGCGGTTTATCCCGACGTAGACGAAATAGAAGACTATAAAGGAGCTTTGGTCCCCCATAATTTCGAGACGATCAAGAAAGATCTGGAGGCAAAAGGGCTCCTTGCTGAAGCAAGCCATTTCAAAATGGGGTCCGGTCGATTGGCCGCCCTTCTCTATAAGGCGGAGATTGAGGCGGCATTAAGGACAAGGGGGTTCGGAGGTTTCCAGCTTCTCGGCCTACATGATTTCCCTGGTCAGAGCACGGCGACCGTCGGACTTTTAGACTCTTTTTATGAGAGTAAGGGGATCATTGCTCCAGAAGAATTTCGTCGCTTCTGTGGGCCAGTTGTCCCACTATTTAAGATGGATAAACGTATCTATGGGAACGACGAGTCTTTTACGGGGAACATCGAGATTAGCCATTACGGTCCCCGTGACTTTAAGGGTGCCACTATTACTTGGGAATTGGCGAATAAAGGGAACGTGATTGGGTCTGGTTCCTTCGAAGACATCCATGTGAAACGAGGCGGCCTCACCTCTTTGCCTGAAATCCAACCTGTTTACTTAGGCAGTCTAGATTCGGCGGCGGTGCTCCAGCTACATGTTGCCATTGAAGGGACGGAATACGAGAATCAGTGGGAGGTATGGGTGTACCCACGGGCCGTGGCGAAGACATCGGATTCTGACGGTGCTGTCTACTATGCGTCCGCCTTCACTCCTGAGGTCAAAAGCCGCCTTGAAGCAGGAGAAAGGGTCGTCCTCCTTGCTGACGGGGAAAGCGTGAAGGATCCACTGCCGGGGAAGTTCTTCCCGATCTTCTGGAGCCCGGTTCATTTCATGAGCAAGGATCCATGCGGTATTTGGTGTGATCCTTCCCACCCTGTCTTCTGCTCTTTTCCAACAGAGGCATCCGCAAACGTCCAGTGGAAAACGCTTTTGGAGCAGTCGGTGAGTCTGAACATCGATCATTTCCCGGTTGGGTTCAAGCCGATCACCACGGTTATCCCAAACTTCTTCCATAATCAGCGATTGACGAATCTATTCGAGGCGAAGGTGGAAGAAGGAAAGCTTCTTGTCTGTACGATTGGGTCGGACGGGGATGCCGTGGAAATCGTGCATTTTCATCGGAGCTTGAAGGAGTATGCCGCCGGGGATTACTTCCTGCCGACTCAGACGTTATCAATGGGAGACATTGAACGCCTTTTCTCTTCTGGTAGAGAGATCGTTAAAGAGGAAGAAAATCTCGCACATGGAAAGGTGGCCAGTGCTGACAGCGAATTATCATATCAGCACGGTGCAGGTAAGGGTAATGACGGTAAGTCCCATACGTATTGGAGTGCAGCCGATTATGGAAAAGGACATTGGTGGCAGGTCGATCTGGGTGCGAAGGTTCCAATCGCAGGAACGAGAATTACATTTGCTGAGGAAGGTAATTATCTCTATGCCATCAAGGTTTCCGATGACGGGGAACAATGGAGGCTCGTTGTGAATCAGACGGGTCAGACGGATACGAGTATTGTCCGGTTTGATGCCTTCTCGGATGAAGCGAGATTCGTTAGGGTCGTCTATATCGATTTGCCTTCTGGGATCAGGGCAGGTCATAGAGATTTTGAAGTATTATCATCCATAACGGAGAGGGTGTAAAAGATGAAAACAATGAAGAAGTGGCTGGGAATTATGGCTGTTGGCTTTCTTCTATTGTCAAGTACCGGTCTCCCGGTCGCAGGTGCAAAAGGGGAAGAAAGGGAACCTTCCCACACGGAAATCAAGGAGATCGACGGTACGAACGTCCTTTTTCAATATGGGAAGCCGGTTCCGTCCTTTGATACTTGGGATGACAAGGAGCGCTCAAGGGATACCATCTCTTTAAATGGAAAGTGGCGCTTCACTTTTGACCCAGAACAAAAGGGGATGGACGAAGAGTGGTACCAGTCCGATTATGATGACAAGCATTGGTTGAAGAAGAGTGTTCCTTCAAGCTGGGATCTGTTTGATACCCCGGGATTCGGCTCCTATGATGGAAGCCGGTATGGAGAGGGGACGGCTTTTTATGATGGATATGCCTGGTTTAGGACCACTTTCAAGGCTGATCGTGAATGGGATGATCAGTTTATCAAGGTTAATTTCCTCGGAGTGAACTACCAAGCGATGGTGTTCATCAATGGCCAACACGTCGCTACCCATGAAGGGGGACACACTCCGTTCTCCATTGATGCAAGTCCTTATGTAAAAGCCGGAAAGGACAATGTGATCGCGGTTAGGGTATTCAGAAGACCTTGGTACGATTCCTATAAGGCAGACGTCCAGAATCCGATTACAGATGATAAAGAGCTCCCTTACAAGCCTGTAGACTACTGGCCATACGCGGGTATCACTAGGGATGTGTATGTGGAGGTCACTTCTCCAGTCACCGTCAGCAAAATTTTGACGAAGGCGGCCGGGCAACAGCTTGATGTATCGGCGGTCCTTTACAATCACGGGGACCGGGTAGCGAAAAAACGGGTAATTTTCGACCCGGAGCGCCGTACGGGAGGGAAGAAAATTGAGCGGACAGTCACCTTGAATGCTGGGGAGACCAAGGTTTTGAGTGAAACGATCTCTATCCCGAATGCAAAACATTGGGATCTGTCATCTCCCCATCTCTATGATGTGACCGTCAAACTCCAGAGCGTTAAAGGAAAGACGGAGGACGGGCTGAAAACGTCATTTGGGATGAGGACAATCGAGGTGAAAGGAGGAAAGCTCCTCTTGAACGATCGCCCGATTTTCCTGAAAGGCCTAAATTGGCATGAAGAAACGGCGAAGAGTGGTCGCTCCCTCACGAAGAATGAGTACAAAAAAGAGCTGGGTATGATCCTTGATACGGATGCGAATTTCGTCCGCAACAGCGTGTACAATCGACATCCTTATGTATATGAATTTGCTGATGAGAATGGGTTGCTTGTAATGGACGATATTGACAATATGTGGCTGAACACGGAACAGCAGGAGTATCAGACGAACACCTATGGCCTTTCTGATGCTATTGCGGCCTCTATGGCTTGGAATCAGGTGAACAGGCCATCAGTCATCCTGTGGGGCTTGCAGAATGAATCGGAATCATCCGATGCAGCTGTGTATCGAAATTGGATTGCCTCCATGAAGAATGCTATCAAGGCCCTTGACCCGCAGGATCGTCCAGTAACATGGGCATCATCCACGAGTTGGGATCCTGCCTTCGACCTGGCCGATGTAATCGGATTTAATGAATACTTCGGCTACTTTTACGGTCAGAATGCCGATCTCGGTGCGACCTTGGATCAAGTGCATCGGAATCATCCAGGCAAACCCATCTTGATCACAGAGAATGGCACATGGTCTGTCCTCGGTAACGATGGGCCGGTGACCGAGCAGGGAACCGAGTCTTGGCAGGCCGAACAGTTCAGGCAGCACTGGGATCAGGCTACGGAAAGGAAAGACTTCATGGCCGGGTATACATT
Organism: Rossellomorea sp. FS2; assembly: GCF_047915635.1. Classification (NCBI taxonomy): domain Bacteria; kingdom Bacillati; phylum Bacillota; class Bacilli; order Caryophanales; family Bacillaceae; genus Rossellomorea; species Rossellomorea sp. FS2. The sequence continues at coordinate 86,503 of NZ_JBLRVS010000025.1, forward strand.
TTGGGCATTAAAGGATTACAAGCAACGGATGACATATAACCATGACTACAACGGGATATCTGCTATGGGACTTGTAACATTCGATAAATTGGAGAAAAAACAGGTGTATAAAGCGTTCAAAAAAGCAGTTAATCCAAACCCTTGAGAAAGAAGCAACTCTTCAAATGAGGGAACCGAGGATGTAAATCCCTATAAATTAGGAAGGGAATGATCTACTGGACTACATTCAGGACCCCTCCGTCTTTGCTTATGAAGACGGACACGTAAAGATTCCTGAAGGTCCTGGTCTAGGCATAACTATCAATGAAAAATATGTGAAGGAACAAGCCAAGATCGGCCATCAGTGGCGAAACCCTCATTGGCGCCACCAAGATGGCAGTATTGCGGAGTGGTGATGAAGCTTGTTTTTTAAGTAATAGCCTCCTTTTAATAGGGGGTTTTTCTTTTATTCTTTTAAGGTCTATTGTTAATAATGAAACAATTAATCACGAAATCCTTAACAATTTGGTATTCATAAGGTGTGATTTTCTTTTCGTTTTATGTCTAAGTGTTTCAATTTACATCAAATTCTATTTCAACAATATCGGGCTCTCTTCCTTGTTTTGTTAGGATAAGAGTGGCTTGATAATCATTTTTCCATTCGATAGATATTTTGTCAGGGATTTTTGTTTTCATAATGCTTTTATCACCGTACGTAATTCTTATGTTAGGGTCGGGAAAATCGTCTTTTTTTACAATCTCCATGGAGTTAATCTTATTTGGGGAATGGCTTATCTCTAATTGCGTTTCTTCGGAGTACGAGATATACCAAGCTACTATTACAATACCTACAACACCTAAAATGACCACCCCAAATAGATAGCCGATTTTAGTTAAGAGTATTGTTTTTTCTTGCTCTACGCTATTGTCGTTCCAATCCATCATTATATTCCTTTCTTTCCAATGATTTAGGGTTAAATAGTTCGTTTTGATAATCGGGCTTTCCATCATGATTTTATCCGATGATGCTCTAAATCTTTTTGTTAGGCGCACTCACTTGCCGCAGATTTTACAAAGTAAGTAACAAATGCTCGATGAGACTCCGACGGCCAAGACGCCGTATAGCCCAAAAATGAATGCGGTGAAACCAAATAGGATATGCAGCATCAGGAAGAGATACTGATTATTCCGCTCTAATGCCTCTATCGTCGTTTTTTGTTCGAATCTGGAGATCAGGATGGCGAATAAAAGGGCAGTCAGATACCATCCGAGAAAGTTTTGGGAAGGAATATCATAATACAATCCACCGTCCGCCCAGATCCAGTAGGATTTTACATTGGCCGCCACGGGATCGATGGCCAGGTCCAACCACACTGCAAAAAGTGGAACCAGTATCACGGTCCTGTGACGAAAGGAGAATAACTTAGAAAAGGCCAAACTGGCTCCCATGACCGATAGCCACGCCGGTCCCATTGTGATCGGTACACCGAGGAACATCAGTCCGAAATCTGCTTCATACGTATACTCACCGAATATCAGGCCGGTGTGGGTACCGATGGACTCA
>NZ_JBLRVS010000011.1:0-3455 GCF_047915635.1 Rossellomorea sp. FS2
TTTTGTCTTTACTGTACTATACATATTCTTTATTTGTTAACTTATCTCCTTCTTTTGATAATGAAAAAAAACAAAAAATAGTCAGATTCTAAAAGTGAAGGTGTTCCCACTTCCTCGTACTCAGCTCTGGATCGGAGGGGAGCTGAACGAGAAAGGAAACACCTTCACTTTGAACCAGACGCTACGCCTTATTCATCCCCCGCGGGGATATAGGTTATATTTGTACCGTATCGTAAATTTACAATCTTATGGAATGAATACAAGGCAGCAAAACCTTTTTGTCGCTTATCAGCCTTTAGAAATCCAACGATCATACTTATTCGTTCTTCAGGAGTCAAAATGATTTTCACAATATCCTTCAGTTCAGTAAACGTCCAAAGATCAACAGGTTGATCACGACCTGGAGGATCATCAAATGAGTAAATTTCCAATCCACTATTCTTAACTGAATCCTCATCAAAAAATCCATACTCATTTGGTTTCAATATCAAGATTGTACCTTCTCGATCTTGGACACAAATGTATTAAGAACCTCTACATATTTAACACCATTCTTCGTTTCAAACTTTTCAGTTTGAGTTCTGATCGTGATCAAAACCTTCGAGAAATCAAAATTCTTAATTGATTTTTCTTTAACTCCAATACTTACCACCTTGTCACCGGTTTCGTTATCAATGAGAGTATATAAATTCACATTTGCTTTTTCTTCAACTTTTAACACCAAATATTTTTTCTCAATTTCAAATTTCATACATCTTCACCTCCTAGGTTGTACACATATTAATCAGATTCTCTAAAAGGTCAATTTTTTTAAACAAAAAAAAGATGACCTTGATCAAGGTCATCTCAAACATTTCTCAGATTATTTTCAGATATGATTTTCCAGTTAAGTTGAAGGTAATCAAATATTTATATATAATATATTTATCGATTATTTATCGAGTTTTCGTAGGTGATATCTACGGTACTGGATTCGTCCAAAATACTCAGTATCGTATGTGTTGCCAGTTTCATAAAGATCATCGTTAAGGCGAAATTCAATCTTTTGAATTTCGCTTTTTTCTTTGTACTCTACAGGTTCCTTTAAACCTTCACTCCTCAATACCCTTTGTCTTCCCCAAAGTAAATCCATCGATTTTTTCGCCTTCAATTGTGCTTCGAAATCAAACTCTTCTCCTTCTTCTTTAGCGACCTGCTTAAATGACTTCTTCATATACTTTAGTATGTAATTTCCTACATTAAGGCTTCTGTCTATCTTGTTGATCCAGACACCTCCAAGCCCCCAAAGTTGAAGTAGTTTTTCAAAAGGAATATACGGAGCCGACCAAAGTAGATGGTAATGGACAACATAGTTCCTGGACAGAGTTTGAAATTCAATAACCGATACATATTCGATATTTGGTAAAGGTTGATCAGACACCTTCACCTTGTTTTTCTTTCTCCGTTTATTTATTTTATCAACCTCGACCCTCCTTAAATAAGTTCTAACTCGCTTAATAAATTTATTAAATTGCGAGTTCGCATACTCGATATCAACAACATCCTGTTTAAATGTCAAAGTCAAAAATCGTTGCAGCTGTTGCTCATTCGCGTTGACAAGACGCGTGGCCTTTTCAAGAGTTCTTTTGACACTCCGATTTTGATACTCTTCTTTTAATCGAATCTTCTCAGCCTCGAATTTTTTCTTCAGTTCTCCGTGCCGGGTAGCCACCTTAGAGGCTTCAGCTTCCCTTATATCCTCGTATTCTTCCAAAGACAATAATTCAGCCTTATAAGCCTTGTCCAGCGTCCTTAACTGTTCCTGGTACTCTAAGTCTAGTAAATGTTTTTCAAAGTGCTCCTGACGCTTCACAGAGTTTGAGAGATGGGGATCCGCATCCCTTGGCTTCCGAGTATAGCCATACTTCAAGGGTTCTTCATACTCCCAAACCTCTACGATATTACCAGACTTTATTATTTTTTTATTTGTTTCACCCAAGTTTTCACCCCCTTTCAAAATAGAAAACTAACAAAAATCTTGCACGTTTTTTAAGAAAAAAATTCTTTGAAACCCTTGGGGTTATTGACCTCGAACCGGATGCACTCTTATTTTTTTTGTCTCCAGTTCTGTCGGTAGGATAAATTAAAGTAATAGAAGATTTGCTCCGCAAATTTCTATCAAACCCTAACCCCAACCACCCAACAATTTTCCTCCCACTATTATAGATTAGAAGATTTAAATTCAGGGAAATTCTCTATAAATAAATCAAACTGAATTTCTCTAGAAAGCTCCTCCATAAACTCCAACCCAAATCGTTCTACACATTCAGAGAATCCTAGAATATATAAATCTCCGTCCCGATCTCTGGCAACGGGGATCTCATTTCGTTCCAACATCCTATCTAAATCACCTCTGTTCACCCCTCTCACTCCCCTCATATCTAAAACCAAACTAAAGATTTGTAAAGTCAGGAAAACCATCTGACTTTCTCCACTGCGTTTCGACCCTAAAGGGTACAAAACTTTTCGAATGTGTAAAAGGAAGACACCGACACCCGATATACAATAGGCTTTCAAGTATGATCATCTGTCGGATTCCCAGCCTATCACATTCGATCGTTAAGAGAAGCTCTTTCTCCCTCTCCCCTCAACCAATAGGCTGCTAAATTCCCTCTGTCCCAACATCCTCCATAAACCTTTTCAAGGCCATCTCGACCAAATCATTTCTTGTCATTCTCTTTTGTTCAATGATCCGTTTAGAAAAGTCTTCAAAGTCTTCAAAGGTCTTTAGACTAATCTCATACGGAACTTTTTTAGATGGCTTTCGAGGAGGTAAATTATTTAATTGTGTTGTTAAATCAAAATCTTCTTTGAGATCCTGGCGATCTTTAAATAATTCTTTAACAAATTTAATCTCTTCATCAGTAAAATCAGATACTTTTGTTTGAGTTTTTTCAGATTTTTTTCTGACTTTTTTCTGAGGTGCAGAGTAATTCCTTTCCGAATCTTTTCTGGTTTTCCCTCTCCCTAACTTCCTTTGACTGATGAGCTCCCTGAAATCCTGATCAGGCTCAGATCCTTCACCCACGTACTCACGCAATTTGCTTTTATTACTGAACTCGTATCCGTTCTCTTTGAGAATATCGGAAAGCAAATCTTTACTGATCTCAAATTGATCGGCTAGTTCCTGAACTTTCATCTTCTTGGAATTGAGAATCTCAACAACTTCTTGCATCTTCAAAGTTTTCTCTCCCCCTAATTTGTCGTCGTAATTTTATTTTCCTTTTTGAATTTCATCGTACTTTGTCTTGATCAAATTCTGGAGTACATCTGAGATACTTACTTTTCCGACTTCAATTTTCGACCGATAATGTCCAACGATCTCCTCTAACATTTCTTTATTTTCGATGGGAAGTTTCGCATTCAAGTTATATATTTTCTTGCTGTTTTCTTTCATTTTTCTTCCGCCTTTCTTT
>NZ_JBLRVS010000012.1:0-1688 GCF_047915635.1 Rossellomorea sp. FS2
AAGTATGGACCTATTGCACAAAAAAAGATCCTCCTTTATGATGCAGGTGCGAAGCCACACACAAAAAGGAGGATCTTTAACATGCATGATAATCGAAATGAACGCATTAATCAAATTTCTGAGGACACATTGGTGATTGGCGTCGACATCGCCAAGTGTGTACATTATGCCTGCGCAGTGGATGAACGAGGTAGGGAGGTCAAGAAAAGCTTCTCATTCCGTCAGTCCAGACAAGGCTTTGAAACCTTTTACGCTACCATCCTAAAGGTGATGGAATCTCATCAAAAGAAGAATGTAGTCGTTGGATTTGAACCTACCGGTCATTACTGGATGAATTTATCCTCGTACCTTACGGATCGGGGCATTCGCTTTGTTCTCGTCAATCCTCTCCATGTGAAGCAAACCAAAGAATTGGATGACAACCTACAGAGTAAAAACGATCCGAAAGACGCTCGTGTCATTGCCAAGATGATACCGCAAGGCTATTACAGTATTCCTCGTGACATGACTCCTATTGAAGCAGAGTTGCGTCATGGTTCGGCATTTAGGGCTCGTCTGAAAAAACAAGGAGCGTCGACTCAAAACCGGATCAAGCGATGGATTGATCTATACTTCCCTGAGTTTATTTCGGTTTATAAGTCCATTGGAATGAACGCCTCCACTGTTCTTTCTTCTTATCCTCTTCCGGAAGACCTTGTGAGAGAAGATCCTGAGAAGCTCTTGGAAAACCTCAGGAACCTGGGGGGTAAGCATTTCTCGGTTAAAAACCTTACTAAGCTTCTTGATGTCGCGGCCACATCTATTGGCTATCAGGAGAGTCCTGAAATGGCACGGGCAGAGATCCAAATTCTATTGACACAGATGAAGCTGCTTGAAGAACAACTGGTAAGCATAGAAAAGCAGTTAGTGACGTTGGCGAAACAGATGACAGATTTCGATCTGTTCCTTTCGGTCCCTGGTATTGGAGAAAACACCGTAGTAGAAATCCTTTCAGAAATAGGAGCCTTTTCACACTATAAGAGTCCACGCCAAATCCTAAAATTAGCGGGTCTTACGTTAGTCACCAATTCCTCGGGAAAAAAAGAAGGGAACAAGCGATTGTCTAAACGCGGGCGGAAACGGCTACGCTCCTTGATATATAAGGCGATTTTCCCGATTTTACACGCCATACCAGCGTTTCGGTCCCTGTACGATTACTATAGTGAACATCGCGAACACCCCGTCGCTAAGAAAGAAGCGTTGTTAATCCTATGTCGGAAATTGATTCAAGTCCTTCATGGTTTAAGCAAAAGGGGCGAAACATTCAATGAAGAGCGTATGGTAGCTGATATCTCCTTCTTTGGTAATCAAGAAGCTGCGTAACATCTACGCTCGCTTAATTAAAACAACCTAGACACTGAGAAGCCGGCACACACAAGACTTTCGACGATCATCTTAGATCAGTCCATGCAGGAGCATAAGCTGGCCTCTGCGTTAAGGCGAGACCCAACGAAGGAATGTGAGCACATAGATGCCAGGAGATATGGGAGGGTGAGTCCCCTTAACAAGCAGAGATCAAAGGTGCCCATAAGAATTAAAAAGGGGGGATTTATCCAATCTCCTGACGCAACGCGTAGGCTCGATCCCCTTTATTTTGAATAAATGATAAATGAAGGAATGAAGAAAATCCGAAAGGATATTCAAAAAAA
>NZ_JBLRVS010000013.1:0-1308 GCF_047915635.1 Rossellomorea sp. FS2
TCGTACTGTCAATTTTCTTACTGGCTGAATGCTCGATTGAAATCCAGTTGTTTGCCCTTATTGATGTATGAATTTTCTTTCTATTCAAATGGACACTCAATAGTTTGACAAACTTACCCTTACTAGATAAAATAACTGACGAACGTTCGTAAAGGAGTGATGGAAATGAAATCGCAACAATTAAAAGAAATCGCTTTGGAGCAATTTGCCCTTAATGGGTATCAAGGAGCTTCTCTATCTGCCATCGCAGACAAGGCGGGGATTAAAAAGCAGTCCATTTATTCCCATTTTAAAAGTAAAGAAGATCTTTTCATCCGTGCATATCAAGATTCTGTTCAACAAGAATTAGATTTTATTGATAGGTATTTAGCCAAAAGTGAGTTGCCAATCATTCACACGCTGAATCAGTTTCTTTCTAATTATCTTGCTCGTTATGGGGAAGACTCTACAATGAAATTCTTTTTGAGGACATCTTTTTTTCCACCAGTTCAATTGGAGGACGCTATTAAAGAGGGAACGGAAAAGTATATAACCGGTTTAGAAACACTCTTCCTTAATTTGTTTGAACAATATGAGTGCCTTGAAAATCAGATAACACCTGAAAAGGCATCTATTGCTTATCTGACAATCTTAGATGGGCTACTGGTTGAGTTGTTGTACGGGCGCTCTGAACGATTAAAAAAACGTTTGGAGCACTCGTTGGAAGTGTTTTGGAGAGGTATAAGTGAAGGGAGTGTTCCGAATGAATAAAGCGTGGACGTTTGTTGTACTAGGATCAGTATTCGAAGTGGGTTGGGTCATCGGTTTGAAACATTCTTCAGACTTCATTACGTGGGCAGCGACGATCATAGCGATTGTATTATCGTTTGGATTTTTAATTAAGGCAACTCAAATGTCCCTACCTGTAGGAACCGCCTATGCCGTGTTTGCCGGTCTAGGAACGACGGGTACGGTCATTGCGGAAATGGTCTTTTTCAATGTTCCGTTTCAGGTGGCTAAAGTCGTATTGATCCTTGTGTTATTGGCAGGCGTCATCGGGCTTAAGCTGGTGACAGGGAAGAGTCAGGAACAGGGAGGTGAATCGTAATGGGTTGGATATACCTTATTCTTGCAGGGGTATTTGAAGTGGTTGGTGTAACGGGATTGAACCTGATCACCCGGAAAAAAAGCGTATCGTCCTATCTCATCTTTGTCGCTGGGCTCGCATGCAGCTTCATATTCTTGAGTTTGTCGATGCAGTCTCTACCAATGGGTACTGCCTATGCGATCTGGACCGGAATCGGTACCGTGGGATCAGGACTGGTCGGA
>NZ_JBLRVS010000014.1:0-966 GCF_047915635.1 Rossellomorea sp. FS2
AATGGCATAAAAAAGGGACATTTATAAGGATGTCCATTTCACAAAAGATTATACAAAATGGTGGAGGGGGGCAGATTCGAACTGCCGAACCCGAAGGAGCGGATTTACAGTCCGCCGCGTTTAGCCACTTCGCTACCCCTCCAGCTAAAGGAAAAATGGTGCCGGCAAGAGGACTTGAACCCCCAACCTACTGATTACAAGTCAGTTGCTCTACCAGTTGAGCTACACCGGCATGTTCAGTTGTACTTGATCAGCAACACTCTTTGCATCCACCCAACTAAAAATAAAAACCCGTGAAGGTGATTGTTTTAGGCTTGTGTGTTAATAAAAAGAGCTTATGGTACGTTATTTTCACTCCGCTTCGCTGTGTGAAAAAACGATGGTGGAGGATGACGGGATCGAACCGCCGACCCTCTGCTTGTAAGGCAGATGCTCTCCCAGCTGAGCTAATCCTCCGTGTGTAAAAATGGTGACCCATACGGGATTCGAACCCGTGTTACCGCCGTGAAAGGGCGGTGTCTTAACCGCTTGACCAATGGGCCAGTCCTGATGTTTCTCAAAAAAAAAGAAAGCTTCCAACCGGGCTCGAACCGGTGACCTCTTCCTTACCATGGAAGCACTCTACCTGCTGAGCTATGGAAGCAATGGCTCCACAGGCAGGACTCGAACCTGCGACCGATCGGTTAACAGCCGATAGCTCTACCACTGAGCTACTGTGGAATGGTTAGCCTGGCGACGTCCTACTCTCGCAGGGGGAGATCCCCCAACTACCATCGGCGCTGAAGAGCTTAACTTCCGTGTTCGGCATGGGAACGGGTGTGACCTCTTCGCCAATGTCACCAGACAAATTGCTTACAATGACAAATATTATTATATAATATTTTCAAGGTTTTTCAAGGGGTAATTTAAAAATTATTCCCTGAAAACTAGATAAAGGGTTGATAGTCAATCATTACCGGCGTATCA
>NZ_JBLRVS010000015.1:0-914 GCF_047915635.1 Rossellomorea sp. FS2
ATCCATATTTAAACATATATGGAAACACACTGAGCGTTTGAAGAAACTTGGCGTCTTTTTTTCCATTAATAGGTACTAACTTATGATCGCACTATTGGATCTCCACATACGACATGGCGGTGGACCCTCCCATTTCTCTCAGCGTCTATGCGCGTAAATTCCTTCGTTCGACCTGACCATGTGTGGTTGCCGGATATGCTCCTCGGGTGGGTCTATGCCCTAATGCTCGGAATAGTGACCGGCTTATCCGTGCTTCTTTTGATCACCTAAGAAACCATTAAAAAACCAAGAGATATTGATTGCTGAACCTCATATGTTAAGCTGCCTGCCCGTCTCTCATATGAGGGATATCGCGAAGCATATGTTCCTCACTAAACGCACACTTTCGTGTGCCTATTACAAATAAGACCTTAATCAGTTTACGTCCTAATGCGACAAAAGACTGTTTCCCTTTAAGAGGATTCGTTCGACGGTGTTTATAATACTGATGAAGGGCTTTAAAGGCGTCATTATGAAAAGTTAAAGGGCGGGCGACTTGATACAGAATCGAACGCAACCTTCGTCGCCCACGCTTAGTAATGGTCGTTTTCCCTCGATGTGTGCCGGATTGGTTCATCATCAAATTCAGTCCTGCTAATTTAATAATCTGTCGTGGATCTTTGTAATTTGATAAGTCACCAATCTCGGCAAAGAAACCAACAATGGTCATCGCTCCCACGCCATTGATCGCCATCATAAGATCTGCTCCAGGAACCGTGAGAACCAGTTCTTCAAGTTCTTCTTTCAGGTTGTCCAGACGTTCGTTTAAGGACTCATACTGATCAACGAGATAGCGAAGCTCTTCACGAGCCATTCGGAGACCTACGGTCATTCCAACACTGGAGTCAGCTGCTTTCTTTAAGTGGCGCATACGC
>NZ_JBLRVS010000016.1:0-637 GCF_047915635.1 Rossellomorea sp. FS2
TCTGTGCTTTGATGGAAGAGAGATCTTCTTGAATGATGTCAAAGAGTTTCACGCCTTCACGTAACTCGGCATAGATGCCTTCTGGCAAGGTAGGCTCATGATACCGCCCTGCCCTCATGACTTGGGCGATGACCTTCGCATCCTTAGTATCATTTTTGGTAGGCGAGTCATCATCCAGTTCTTTTGATTTCTTAACCTTCATCGGATTTACCACCACAGGGCGCTCGCCCTGTGATTTCAAGAAGTAAGCTAGATTCATCCAATAATGTCCCGTGGGCTCCATCCCCAACATCAAGTTCGGACGGGATGTGTCCGCACTTAATTGTCGAGCCCACTCTAGTAACAATTGGAAGCCTTCTAACGAATTCGGAAAAACCAGACGCTTCGATAAGTCGATTCCTCGATCATCAATAGCCCTGGCGACGTGTTTATGCTTGGCGATATCAATGCCGATGATTAAAGTCTGTTCATTAATTTGATTAAGTCGTTCATTTTGTGTAAAATCCATAGTTGAAGTCTCCCTTCGGTACTTAATTCGAGGTCATGCGCATGACACTCTCTATCGTACCAAGGGAGCTTTTTTTATGCACATCGCTAAAATCCCGCTTTATCCTCATAATCTTTTATAACAGGAATG
>NZ_JBLRVS010000017.1:0-541 GCF_047915635.1 Rossellomorea sp. FS2
CAAGAAGGCGTGGATGCTGCTGCGCTGGGCTATTGGGTCAAGTTGGTTCGCCATCATGGTGATCAAGCCTTTTCTTTTCCCTATACAACGTATTCTCCTGCCTTTAAACTAAAGGTACTTCACTATATTACGGACAAGAATTACTCCATTCGAGAGGCATCTGCCTATTTCCACCTTCCCGATCCCTGTATTGTGCGCAGGTGGTTGAGAAAGTGGGAGAAAAGGGGACGAGATGCCTTCGATTCAAAGGAAATGAGGGCCTTGACGATGACTCCTAAACCACCCAATCAACATAAGAAATTAGAAGACATGACTCCCGAAGAGCTACGAGCACACGCCGCCTATTTAGAGATGGAGAATGCTTATTTAAAAAAGCTGAGAGCCTTAGTTCAGGAGGAATCATCACCAAACAGATCAAAGCGAAAGTAGTATTTGAACTAAGGAATGCGTTCCCGGTGATTCAGCTCATCAAAGTAGCGAACCTCCCTAGAAGCACCTATTACTTCATCAAAAAACAGTGGGACCAACCCGATCCTGATCG
>NZ_JBLRVS010000018.1:0-310 GCF_047915635.1 Rossellomorea sp. FS2
ACGCAGCGAAAGCGGAGTGAAAATAACTTACCATAAAAGCTCTTTTCCTTTTCGTTTCAACTAAGGCGAATTGGCAAGAATACACTATACACCTTGCCGGTGTAGCTCAACTGGTAGAGCAACTGACTTGTAATCAGTAGGTTGGGGGTTCAAGTCCTCTTGCCGGCACCACTTTTTTATGTTCATTTGTATTTTCTTATGGGTATTTGTCCATTATAGAAAAGCAGCACGAGCCATTAGCTCAGTTGGTAGAGCATCTGACTTTTAATCAGAGGGTCGAAGGTTCGAATCCTTCATGGCTCACCATTTA
>NZ_JBLRVS010000019.1:0-309 GCF_047915635.1 Rossellomorea sp. FS2
GCGAAGCGCAAGCGGAGTGAAAATAACTTACCATAAAAGCTCTTTTCCTTTTCGTTGCAACTAAGGCGAATTGGCAAGAATACACTATACACCTTGCCGGTGTAGCTCAACTGGTAGAGCAACTGACTTGTAATCAGTAGGTTGGGGGTTCAAGTCCTCTTGCCGGCACCACTTTTTTTATGTTTATTTGTATTTTCTTTGGGGCATAACCCCATAAGAAGATCAGCACGAGCCATTAGCTCAGTTGGTAGAGCATCTGACTTTTAATCAGAGGGTCGAAGGTTCGAATCCTTCATGGCTCACCATTTT
>NZ_JBLRVS010000020.1:0-304 GCF_047915635.1 Rossellomorea sp. FS2
AAAGTGGAAAAGAAGAATTAGATTGATCTTTCGCCGGCATTCAGGCCGGTATGGCTACCGTCGGATTACAGATGTACTCCAGGCAAAAGGGTATGACATCAATAAAAAGAAAGTCCTTCGCATTATGAAAGCCCTAGGGCTCCAGTGCCTGGTAAGAAAAAAGAAATACCGGTCTTATGAAGGGGAAGTTGGAAAAGCGGCGCCCAACACCCTCGACCGAAAGTTCATGGCATCGAAACCGAACCAAAAATGGGTAACCGATGTGACGGAATTCAAGATTGCCGGACAGAAACTGTACTTGTCT
>NZ_JBLRVS010000021.1:0-304 GCF_047915635.1 Rossellomorea sp. FS2
GAAGTGGAAAAGAAGAATTACCTTGATCTTCCGCCGTCATTCAGGCCGTTATGGTTACCGTCGGATTACGGATGTACTCCAGGCAAAAGGGTATGACATCAATAAAAAGAAAGTCCTTCGCATTATGAAAGCCCTAGGGCTCCAGTGCCTGGTAAGAAAGAAGAAATACCGGTCTTATGAAGGGGAAGTTGGAAAAGCGGCGCCCAACACCCTCGACCGAAAATTCATGGCATCGAAACCGAACCAAAAATGGGTAACCGATGTGACGGAATTCAAGATTGCCGGACAGAAACTGTACTTGTCC
>NZ_JBLRVS010000022.1:0-254 GCF_047915635.1 Rossellomorea sp. FS2
GCGATGTTAGACCTGTTTAATCGAGAAATCATTACGTACACGCTTCACACGAAACCTAGCTTTGATTTAGTAGAAACGATGTTACTTCAAGGAGTCCAACGTCTACGTGAAGGCGATGACCTTCTTCTTCACTCTGATCAGGGCTGGCACTATCGCATGCCTAAGTACCGAAGGATACTCAAGGACCATCACATCACTCAGAGTATGTCTCGGAAGGGAAACTGTTATGACAACGCCGTGATGGAGAATTTCTT
>NZ_JBLRVS010000023.1:0-229 GCF_047915635.1 Rossellomorea sp. FS2
GATTCGAACCTGCGACCCCTTGGTCCCAAACCAAGTGCTCTACCAAGCTGAGCTACTTCCCGATACTATGGCGCGCCCGAGAGGAGTCGAACCCCTAACCTTTTGATCCGTAGTCAAACGCTCTATCCAATTGAGCTACGGGCGCACGTATTTATCATCCTGCATCAAGTGAATCCAATGAAGGATTGTAAACCTGTGCTTCTGTCGGTCCGCCACTGCGGCGAGGCAA
>NZ_JBLRVS010000024.1:0-215 GCF_047915635.1 Rossellomorea sp. FS2
CCACAGGTCATTAAAGCTCTAAAAGTCTGTCTCTTCGCCCTAGCTCACCGATATCATCCCATGCTCTAACCGTGATCTCGGCCTCCTAACCAAAAACAAAATCTTTCTACCCACCCCATTTCAAACGGCCAACATCACGACCAACACCACTCCCCGCCAACGAAAAAAACCAACAAAAAAAGCAACCCATCAAATGAGCTGCTTTTCTATACATT
>NZ_JBLRVS010000001.1:0-1042 GCF_047915635.1 Rossellomorea sp. FS2
CTGTCTTCCCGACCACTTTCTTTTGGGGCCTTAGCTCAGCTGGGAGAGCGCCTGCTTTGCACGCAGGAGGTCAGCGGTTCGATCCCGCTAGGCTCCACCATATTTCAATTATGAGAACCAGGATATACTCGTTATACGAGGCGGTGTAGCTCAGCTGGCTAGAGCGTACGGTTCATACCCGTGAGGTCGGGGGTTCGATCCCCTCCGCCGCTACCACTAGGGACCTTTAGCTCAGTTGGTTAGAGCAGACGGCTCATAACCGTCCGGTCGTAGGTTCGAGTCCTACAAGGTCCACCATAGTTCTCACCATACGGAGGAATACCCAAGTCCGGCTGAAGGGATCGGTCTTGAAAACCGACAGGGGTGTCAAAGCCCGCGGGGGTTCGAATCCCCCTTCCTCCTCCATATTTCTTTTTCTCTTTTATCGTCGCGGGGTGGAGCAGTTCGGTAGCTCGTCGGGCTCATAACCCGAAGGTCGCAGGTTCAAATCCTGTCCCCGCAATACCATGTTGATCTGTAAGGATCAGGATGTAGTGATTGCAATACATAGGTAATGATCTTTATTTTCGCTAACGCGAGATATTAGTGATAGCTATTTTGCTATCGCAAAAAGCTTTGGTCCGGTAGTTCAGTTGGTTAGAATGCCTGCCTGTCACGCAGGAGGTCGCGGGTTCGAGTCCCGTCCGGACCGCCATTTATTTTTTTACGAAACGGCTCAGTAGCTCAGTTGGTAGAGCAATGGACTGAAAATCCATGTGTCGGCAGTTCGATTCTGTCCTGAGCCACCATGGCGATTGTGGCGAAGTGGTTAACGCACCGGATTGTGGTTCCGGCATTCGTGGGTTCGATTCCCATCAGTCGCCCCATTTTTTTGCGGGTGTAGTTTAATGGTAAAACCTCAGCCTTCCAAGCTGATGTCGTGGGTTCGATTCCCATCACCCGCTCCATTTATTTGTGGGCCTATAGCTCAGCTGGTTAGAGCGCACGCCTGATAAGCGTGAGGTCGGTGGTTCGAGTCCACTTAGGCCCACCATATTCTTTA
>NZ_JBLRVS010000001.1:1142-62101 GCF_047915635.1 Rossellomorea sp. FS2
AAGCGGCCCGTTGGTCAAGCGGTTAAGACACCGCCCTTTCACGGCGGTAACACGGGTTCGAATCCCGTACGGGTCATAAAATAAAAAAGATGTGTCGAAGGGTCCTTCGACACATCTTTTTTTGTATCATCTGGAAGGATTCTCTTTATCTGACACGGTTTCAGGTAGTGGTGCACTAAAAGTTTTTAAAATATTTCGACAAATAGCGACAAATATAAGGATATATATGGGATGAAAGCCTTGTCATTCGAGGTTTTCATCCTTTTTTTGGTGTTTTCCGAGGGGTGCTAACAAATATTGTCGCAAATGGGAGATGATGAAATGAAGGAATTCTTATATGATGAAAGAAATAAGTAAGGAGATTGATGATGGTAGGTGAAGAAATGGACACGTTGTCCCTAACAGATTATGACGTTTTTTTGTTCCATGAAGGGAATATGCAGCATGCCTATCGTTTTATGGGGTGTCATGTGAAAGCGGGCATTTCAACTGATTTTTGTGTTTGGGCCCCGGAGGCAAAAGCGGTTTCAGTGGTTGGTTCGTTCAACAATTGGGACGGCAGGGGATATGAACTTGAGAGGATCAATAAGGAAGGTGTATGGGTGATCCGGATTGATGGCGATTTGACCGGCTCAACCTATAAATACGAGATTGTGACTTCTTCAGGGGAACGAAGGATGAAAGCTGATCCATATGGATTCTCCTCTGAAGTCAGGCCGCGTACTGCGAGCGTAGTGTACGACCTTGAAGGGTTCAAGTGGAGCGACCGTGATTGGATGAGGAAAAAAGAAAAGCTAAATCGCTTTGATCAGCCGATGTTCATATATGAAGTGCACCTTGGAACGTGGAAAAAGAAAACGGATGGCTCTTTTCTTACCTATTCAGAGCTTGCAGATCAACTGATTCCATATGTAAAGGAGCATGGCTTCACCCATATTGAAATCATGCCGGTGACCGAGCACCCATTTGACCGTTCGTGGGGCTATCAGGGGACAGGCTATTATGCCCCTACAAGCAGATATGGTTCACCCCATGATTTCATGGCGTTTGTGAATGAATGCCATGCTCATCAAATCGGCGTCATCCTGGATTGGGTGCCCGGTCATTTTTGCAAAGATGCGCATGGACTGTATCAATTCGATGGGTCCTTTGCCTATGAATACGCACGGGATAGTGACCGGGAGAATCATACATGGGGGACGGTCAACTTTGATCTGGGGAAAGGCGAAGTAAGGAGCTTCCTCCTATCAAATGCCCGTTTCTGGATGGAGAAGTACCATATCGACGGCTTCAGGGTCGATGCCGTGGCGAATATCATTTATTGGGCGAATCAGGGGGAATCGGCCGCGAATGAAGGGGCACTGGAGTTCCTGAAACGATTGAATACATCTGTTTTTGAGTTTGACCCTTCCTTCTTGATGATGGCGGAGGATTCCACCGATTGGCCGCAGGTCACCTCACCGGTTCATTACGGGGGACTTGGCTTCAGCTATAAGTGGAACATGGGATGGATGAATGATGTGCTCACTTACATGGAAGCGACACCGGAAGAGAGAAGAGGGCTTCATTCCCTCATCACGTTCTCCATCCTCTATGCTTTCTCTGAAAACTATATCCTCCCTTTCTCACATGATGAGGTGGTCCATGGGAAGAAGTCATTGCTGGATAAGATGCCGGGGGATCATTGGCAAAAGTTTGCCCAGTACCGGCTGCTCCTTGCGTTCATGACAGGTCATCCGGGTAAAAAGCTTCTGTTCATGGGAAGTGAACTGGCTCCGTTTGCCGAATGGAAGGACCTGGAACAACTGGACTGGCATTTGATGAGTTACGATTTTCATCACAAATTCAACTCATATTTCAAAGAAGTATTGCATTTATATAGAGGTGCAACACCGCTTCACCAGTGGGACCATCGGAGTGACGGTTTTGAATGGATCGATGTCAATAATGCCGATCAGCAGATCTTCTCCTTCATCAGGCATTCAGAGGGAGAGCATCTGATCATCATCTGTAATTTCAGCAAGGATGCCTACCACCACTATAAGGTGGGCGTACCCCTTGTGAAAGCATATCAAGAGATCTTGAACAGCGATGAAGAACGCTTTGGAGGCTCACATCAAATCAATCCCCATCTCCTTCCTGTCACGAAAGGGTCGTATCACGGGAAAGAGGGATCGATCGAAATGACCATACCGCCTTATGGAGCTGTTTATTTAAAACCAATCATATGAGGGGAGATGCTAGCATGGGTAATGGGAAATGTGTGGCAATGTTGTTGGCAGGAGGCAAAGGGAGCAGGTTGAATTCATTGACGAAGAGCTTGGCGAAACCGGCGGTACCCTTTGGGGGCAAGTACCGTATCATCGACTTCACATTGAGTAATTGTACGAATTCCGGCATTGATACAGTGGGGGTTTTGACTCAATATCAACCGCTGGTGCTGAATTCGTATATCGGGATTGGCAGCGCGTGGGATCTCGACCGTCGGAACGGGGGGGTCACGGTACTCCCTCCTTATGCAGAATCCTCCGAGATGCGCTGGTATACAGGGACTGCCAGTGCCATCTTCCAGAACGTGAACTACATCGAGCAATATGATCCTGAATATGTGCTGATTCTTTCAGGAGATCATATTTACAAGATGGATTACAGCAAGATGCTCGATTATCATATCGAAAAGAAAGCGGATGTCACGATTTCGGTCATTGAAGTCGGATGGGATGAGGCGAGCAGGTTCGGATTGATGAATACCGATGAAGCCATGAGGGTGACCGAGTTTGAGGAAAAACCGCAGTTCCCCAAGAGTAATCTGGCTTCCATGGGCATCTATATCTTCAACTGGTCACTCCTGAAAGAATACCTGGAGATGGATGACCGGAATCCACGCTCCACACATGATTTCGGAAAGGACGTCATTCCCCTTCTCCTTGATGAAAAGAAAAAGCTGATGGCCTATCCGTTCGAAGGCTACTGGAAGGATGTCGGCACGGTCCGGAGCCTGTGGGAGGCCAATATGGATCTCATCGATGAAAAAAATGAACTGAATCTTTTCGACCTGGACTGGAGGGTATATTCGGTCAATCCCAATGAACCGCCTCAATATATCTCGGAAGATGCCCATGTGGAAGGATCGTTGATCAATGAAGGATGCACGATCGAAGGGACCGTTGAAAAATCCGTGCTGTTCCAGGGAGCTTCCGTGAAGCGTGGAGCCCATGTCACCCGTTCCGTCGTCATGCCGGGGGCAGAAATCGGCGAGAATGCGTATATCGAGCAGGCGATCGTGCCTCCTGATGTGGTGGTGCCGAGTGGCATCGTCATCATGCCTGAGGAAGAGTCGGATGAAATCATACTGGTAACGGAATCGGTTCTATCGGCATTACTCGAACAGGAAGAAGTTTGATCATCTACTTAGAGGAGGAGTTCATATGAAAAACACCCTGTTAGGCGTCATTGATGCGACCAGTTATTACGATTCACTCGAAGACTTGCTATTGCACCGTTCGCTTGCGGCCCTTCCGATCGCCGGCCGCTATCGCCTGGTCGATTTCGTCCTTTCGAATATGGTGAATTCAGATATCGGATCCGTCGCCATCTTCCCTAAATACCAGTACCGTTCCCTCATGGATCATCTCGGATCGGGGAAAAACTGGGACCTGAACAGAAAGAGGGACGGTTTGTTCTTCTTTCCGGTTCCGGGACTTGAAAGGAACGATGAAACGATCGGATCGTTCAATCATTTTGCCCATCACATCGATTATTTCACCCGCAGCACACAGGAATATGCCCTCATCACCAACTGCTATACGGTGTGCAATATATCCTATCGTCCGGTCCTTGACCGCCACGTCCAGATCGGATGTGATATCACGGAAATCCGGCATGGGGGATCGTCCCTTCATATGTATCTGATCAAAAAAACCCTTCTTGTCGATCTGATCAAAACCCGCCATCAGACAGGGTATACGTGCATGAATGACGTGGTGGAAGATATGGAGAGCGGACTGAAGGTCTGTGGATACGAACATCAAGGCTTTGTCGAGAGAATCGACTCCATCGACAAATATTTTGAAACAAGCATGAATCTCCTGGAACTTGATCAGTGGAGGGAGCTGTTCAAGAAAGACCAGCCCATCTACACAAAGGTGAAAGATGAGCCGCCAACACGCTATACAAGCGAAGCAGGCGTAAAGCACAGCATCATCGCCAATGGCTGTTTCATAAAAGGCCATGTGGATCATTCCATGATCTTCAGGGCGGTCAAGGTAGGAGAAGGGACGACGATCAAGAACTCCATCATCATGCAAAAGAGCCAGATCGGCCGTGATTGTGTATTGGAGAATGTCATCCTTGATAAAGATGTGAAGATCGAAGATGGTGTTAGACTCATCGGGGACCCGGAACAACCCATCGTCGTCCGTAAAGGCATGGTCCAGGGAGCGCTGATGAACTCGTGAAGGTACTATTTGCAGTCTCTGAGTGCGTACCATTCATCAAATCGGGAGGGCTTGCAGATGTTGCCGGCGCCCTCCCGAAAGAGCTTCGTAAACTTGGAACCGACGTGAGGGTGATCCTCCCTAAATATGGGGGGATCTCCGCTCATTTTAAGGAGCGAATGAGGAAAGTCAAGGAGTTCACTGTTGCCGTGGGGTGGAGACAGCAGTACTGCGGGATAGAGGAATACAAGGAAAATGGCGTCACCTACTATTTCGTCGACAATGAATACTACTTTGACCGGGACCGATTATATGGATTCGACGATGAAGGGGAACGGTATTCCTACTTTACCCGGGCCGTATTGGAAGCCATCGGCGAACTGGAATTCTATCCGGACGTCATCCATTGCCATGACTGGCATACCGCGATGATTCCGTTCCTGCTGAGGACCGAATATCAGGATCGCAGTGGATATGCCTTCATCCGCACGGTCTTCACCATCCATAATCTGCAGTTCCAGGGAATCTACCCTTTCAGTGTGATGACGGATCTGTTGGGAATTCCCCAGCGGTATGCCCATCCTGATTACCTGGAATTCCATGGATGCATGAATTTTATGAAGGGAGCCCTCATCTCTGCCGATATCATCACGACTGTCAGTCCTACATATAAAGACGAAATCCTCCAGCCTTACTACGGGGAACGTCTCGATGGAGTCCTGAAGCTCAGGGAGCGGGAGCTGGTCGGGATCGTCAATGGGATCGATGACGGGGAATACGATCCCGGGGAGGGTGATCATCCATTTTTCAGTGGCAATCTTCAAGGCAAAAAAGCCAGTAAAGAGGAGCTGCAGGAGCAGTTGGGCCTGGAAAAACGTGATGTACCGGTCATCTCCATCATTTCAAGGCTGACTGCCCAGAAAGGACTCGATCTCATCAGGGCCGTGCTTCACGAAATGCTCGAAGAGGATGTCCAGTTCGTCGTCCTTGGTTCGGGCGACTGGGAGTATGAGCAGTTCTTCAGGGAAGCAGCCGCTGGGCATCCGGATAAGGTCAGGGTGCAGATCGGATTCGATGAAGGGTTGGCCAAACAAATTTACCGGGGCTCCGATTTATTCCTCATGCCTTCAAGGTTCGAGCCGTGCGGCCTTGGCCAAATGATCGCCATGAGATATGGTGCGCTGCCACTCGTCCGGGAGACGGGGGGATTGAATGATACGGTGCATTCGTATGATGAAGAATCGGGGAGCGGGAACGGCTTCTCGTTCGCGAATTTCAACGCCCACGATATGTTGTATACGTACCGCCGCGCCATCCGCCTCTATGGACAGGATGATGTGTGGGCAAGGATTGTGAAGAATGCGATGGAAACGGATAACAGCTGGGCCCAATCGGCATTCAAATACAATCAATTGTATTCAGATCTCACCTCGAGGAGTGAAAGTCATGTTTTCTAGCCAGGAGGAATTTAAGGAAGCTTATCTGAAGAAGTTGGAGATGACATCAGGTAAGGCATTCCCCGACACCACTCTTCAAGATCGTTATGATACGCTCGGGCAGCTGATCCGTGAGTACATCAGTATGAACTGGATCCAGACAAACGAGCAGTACCGGTATCAGAAACAAAAACAGGTGTATTACCTGTCCATTGAATTTTTACTCGGCCGCCTGTTGAGGCAGAATCTGATGAATCTCGGGATCTACGAGCTTGTGGAAGAGGGGCTTGGAGACTTGGGGATCGATTTGAAGGACATGGAGGATGTAGAGCAGGATGCCGCCCTCGGGAACGGGGGACTTGGACGACTGGCCGCATGCTTCCTTGATTCCATGGCCTCGATGGATCTTCCGGGTCACGGCTACGGCATACGCTACAAGCACGGGCTGTTTGAACAAAAAATCGTGAACGGTTATCAGATGGAGCTCCCCGAACAGTGGCTTCGTCATGGATATGTGTGGGAAGTACGGAAACCGGATCTTATGATGCAGATTCCGTTCTGGGGCCGGATTGAATCAACCGAGAAGGACGGGGTACCCTCATTCAGGCATGTAGATGCCGAAATCGTTGCAGCTGTCCCATATGATCTCCCCGTCGTGGGCTACGGGACGACAACGGTGAATACGCTGCGCTTATGGAATGCAGAGCCTTATGCCTATAAAGCCGGAAGGGACATGATGAAGTATAAGCGGGATACGGAAGCCATCACCGAATTCCTTTATCCAGATGATACCCAGGATGAAGGAAAGGTCCTCAGGTTGAAGCAGCAGTATTTTCTTGTGTCTGCAAGCATCCGGACGATACTCGAGTCCTATCTCTCCAGGCACGGAGACCTTATGAATCTTCATGAGCATGTGGCCATCCACATCAATGATACCCACCCGGTACTCGCCATACCTGAAATGATGAGAGTCCTGATCGATGAGTACGCCTTGGACTGGGATTCAGCTTGGGGTGTGACGACGAAGACGTTCGCCTATACGAACCATACGACCCTTTCTGAAGCATTGGAACGGTGGCCAGTGAGGATTTTTCAGCCTCTTTTGCCGAGGATCTATATGATTGTCGATGAAATCAATGAGCGGTTTTGCCGTGACCTGTGGGATGCCTACCCGGGAGAGTGGGGCAGAATCGAAGGGATGGCCATCATTGCCCACGGGGAAGTGAAAATGGCCCACCTCGCCATAGCAGGAAGCCACAGTGTGAACGGGGTCGCGAAGATTCATACCGATATCTTGAAAGAACGGGAGATGAACCTGTTCTATCAGTATTTTCCCGGGAAGTTCAACAGCAAGACGAATGGGATCACCCATCGTCGCTGGCTGCTCAATAGCAACCCGCCCCTGGCGTCGCTCATCCAATCAGCGATAGGAGACGCCTGGATCAAGGATCCTTCAAGGCTTAGCGAGCTTGAGTCCTTTACAGCAGACCGGACATTCCTGGATGACCTTCATAAGGCGAAGCAGCTGAACAAAAAGAGACTGGCGGATCGCATCCTCGAGACCAATGGAATTGTGGTGGACCCTGATTCGATTTTTGATATTCAAGTGAAGAGGCTTCATGCGTATAAGAGGCAGCTTCTCAATATCCTCCACATCCTCCATCTTTTCAACAGATGTCAGGAAAACCCCGCTGCGGATATTCCGCCTCGGACCTTTATATTCGGAGCCAAGGCTTCACCGGGGTACTATTATGCGAAGAAGATCATCAAATTGATCCACTCGGTCGCAGATCTTGTGAACGATCACCCGGCTGTGAAAGGAAGGATCAAGGTCGTATTCCTTGAAAATTACCGTGTATCCCTGGCAGAGGAAATCATCCCGGCAGCGGATGTCTCCCAGCAGATTTCCACAGCGAGTAAAGAAGCCTCGGGGACAGGGAATATGAAATTCATGATGAATGGCGCCGTGACGCTCGGCACATTGGATGGAGCCAATATTGAAATCCTGGAGCAGGTCGGGGAAAAGAATATCTTCATCTTCGGTCTCAGGGCTGAAGAGGTGATGAAACAGCAGCAGGATGGAAGTTACTACTCCATGGAGTATTACCACCATGATGAGCGCATCAAGAAAATCCTCGATCAGCTCGTCGATGGCAGCCTTCCCGATGCGGGGGATCATTTTGAAACGATCTATGATTCGCTGCTTGCTGAGAATGATGAATTCTTTGTACTCCGGGACTTCGATTCATATGCCAAGGCACATGAAAAAGTAGCATCTGCCTACCGTGACCAGGCGTCGTGGCTCCGGATGAGCCTGATCAATATTGCACGCTCAGGATACTTCTCGAGTGACCGGACCATCGCCGAATATGCACGTGAGATCTGGAAGATCGGCGGGGTCGGCGTACGATGATCCCGCTGAATAATAAACGCCCGGATGCCAATGGCATTCCGGGCGTTTTGTTGTGGGGCCTTATGATTTCTTTTTATCTGATACGTAGCTGTCGCGTTCTTTATACGGGATGTCCCCGATGGTCGACTCCATGTCATTCTCATCGAGCATATCCTCATACTCTTCATGTGACTTGGATGGATAGGCCTTCGTGTTCTTCCCGACCATATCGGTCCCGACGAAGGATTCCATATCTTCTGTGAACCCTTCCGTCTCGTCATCGTCTTCATAAAGATCGGAATAATCATCGTGATCGCCTTGGAAGTCCGATGGGGTTTCCGACGTACCGAATCGGCCGACCTCCTGGAAGCTATCCTCTGTATCACGCACCAGCTGTCCGGTTTCATGGCGGAATTCCCCATTTACAGGTGGCTGAAGAATATCTTCTTCTGCAGGTCGGTCATCGACGACCGACTGTGCGCTTGCATGGTCTTTGCAGTAAAGCGTCGTCGGTATGGCTTCAAGGCGTTCGAATGGAATTTCTTCACCGCATTCTTTGCATGTTCCGTAAGAGCCTTCATCCATCGCTTTCAGGGCATTGTTGATTTTATTCAGTTCTGATTTCGAGTGTTCATCCAGTGCAAAATCCTTTTCCCGCTCATATAGTTCAGAGCCCATATCCGCAGGGTGGTTATCATAGAGGGAAAGCTCCCCTCCATTTTCGTTATCACCCGTGTTTGCGGGATTTTCTTCCCTGTCATCCAACTGACCCTGGATGTGATTCTTCTGATCCATCAATTCATCCTTGAGCTGTTTCTTTTCCTTTGTCGAAAGCATATATGTCACGTCCTTCATAAAGTTCGATTTGTTCATCATCGTACTCATACTTTAACCGAAACACGGTCTGTTAAAACATGAATCCTTCATGTAGTGTGCGGGGAATAGGCCTTTTCTCCACCCATCATCAGGTTTTATAACGCTTTTGGTTTCTCAAAAGGGGAAAAAGGGTTTATTATATAATAGGGATAAATAATGATTCATATCCATGACTTCGTTGACACACCCTATACTCAGGTGTATCTTGTAATGGATTTGAAAACTGTAAGTGATTGTCTGGAGGAATTCAATTGGTTACAATCCAGAAGACCAATATAGATCAAGCATACGATGCAGCCTTATTGAAGGCTCAACAAATCAATCATCCCGTGCTGTTCAGTATGGTGGAAGAGACAGGGGCTATGGATCCACTTTCCTTCTATCATGCCGGCGGCAGGGTTTTTAAAGGAGAGCGCTTTTTATGGAAGGATCGCGATCAGACGATCTCCCTCATAGGGGCAGGCTCTTCATATGATATCTCGTCATCATTGAAAGAAGGAGAGCGCTTTTTTGCCATCGAGAAAGAGTGGAAGCGCTTCATATCCGACGCGGTCGTCGTATCGAGGGAAGAGTGGCCGGGAACTGGCCCCCTCGCATTCGGAGGCTTCCGTTTCGATTCCGCCAATCCTGCTTCTGCAGAATGGACGGGATTCGATGAAGGGACACTCCGCATCCCAAGATATATGATTACCAAGGCAGGAGAAGCTAACTATCTGACGGTCAATATCGTGTGCCGCCCGGATGGAAGCGGCCCATCCCTGCAGCATTGCCTCAAGGAAAAAGACCTGCTGCTGACGATGGCGTCTGAGCCGGCGAGCCAGATGGATCCAGGGGACATGTCAGCAGAGGATATCCGTGCGCATGAATGGAAGCAGTCCGTCCGCAATGTGGTCGACAGCTTGAAGAATGGTGAGATGGAAAAGGTCGTCCTTGCAAGGAAAACCAAGGTGTCGTTCAGCGACGAGGTCACGTCCGACTATGTGCTTGATAATCTTTGGAAGCAGCAACCCGACAGCTTCATCTTCAGTTTTGAGCAGGAAGGAAGCTGTTTTATCGGAGCCACTCCGGAGCGTCTTGTGAAAAAGGACGGAGAAGAAATCCTCTCCACCTGTCTGGCAGGATCGATTGCAAGGGGGAGCGACCTTGAAGAAGACGAGCGTCTTGGAAGGGAACTCCTGGAGGACGATAAAAACCGGTATGAGCACCAGCTCGTGGTCGATACGATCCGTCAGGCACTGTCCTCCGACTGTGAACGGCTATCCATTCCAGATGAGCCTCAGCTCATGAAGCTGAAGGATATCCAACATCTGTACACCCCGGTCAAGGGAACGGCACCATCCGGTCTGTCGATCCTGACGCTAGTGGAGAAGCTGCACCCGACTCCGGCCCTTGGAGGTGTACCTCGTAAAGAAGCCATGCAGGTAATACGTGAAGAAGAGCAGATGGACAGGGGTCTCTATGCGGGTCCAATCGGATGGATGGATGCATACGGGAACGGTGAATACGCCGTCGCTCTGCGATCAGGACTCCTGAAGGGCGATCATGCATTCATTTATGCAGGCTGCGGGATCGTCGCCCATTCTGATCCAGACAGCGAATTTAAGGAAACACAAATGAAATTCCGTCCGATGCAACGGGCATTAGGAGGGAATCTGATATGAGTGAACATCAGCAGCACTTGACCGATTATCTGGCAGCATTCATAGACGAATTGTCCAGTAACGGAGTAGACGAAGCCGTCATCAGCCCCGGCTCCCGTTCTACTCCTTTGGCGTTATTGCTCACCCATCATCCGCGCATCAATACGTATGTGAACGTGGACGAGCGCTCCGCCGCATTCTTTGCCCTCGGCATCGCCAAGGCAAAGCGGAAGCCGGTCATCCTTGTCTGTACGTCTGGAACCGCAGCGGCGAATTATTATCCGGCCGTCATTGAAGCGCGGTATGCCAAGGTACCGCTCCTTGTCCTGACGGCAGACCGTCCTCATGAGCTGAGGGAGGTCGGAGCGCCTCAGGCGATCGACCAGCTGGACCTGTATGGAAAGCATGTCAAGTGGGCAGTCGATATGGCCCTCCCTGAGTCAGGGCAAGAGATTTTGCGGTATGCCCGCTCAGCGGCAGTCAGGGGACTCGGTATGTCCATCGGGGAACCGAACGGACCGGTGCATTTCAACTTCCCGCTCAGGGAGCCGCTCATTCCCGACCTGCGGGAGGATCTTTTTCAAGAAGGTACGGCAAAACGCGTCTATCAGGGTGAGCGGACGCTCGCTCCTGACCAGGCGGATGAGCTGGAGAAGATCTTGAGTGAACGGAGCCGAGGCATCATCATTTGCGGACCGGGTATGAGTCCGGACGGCATTCAGGCGGTCGCCGACTTTGGAAGAGCAAAGGGATTCCCGATCCTTGCCGACCCGCTATCGAATATGAGGAGCGGAAAACATGGGACAGACGGTATCATCGATGCGTATGACACGTTCCTGAAAGCCGGGGCGGTCGGGGAGGACTTGAAACCTGACCTGATCATCCGTTTCGGTGCCATGGCCGTGTCCAAGCCCCTCATGCTATTCTTGAAAGGGCTGGAGGAAGTGCCGCAATTCGTCATTACACGTGGAGAAGAGTGGCAGGATCCTACGGGCAGGGGCACCCACTATGTGTATGCCCATGAACGTCACTTCTGTCATCGTTTTGCAAGGGAATCAGGGACACGGGACTGGATGGAGAAGTGGATCAGTCTCAATGAAAGAACGAAGAACCTGATGCAAGATGTGATCGGGGAATGGGATGAAGGGAAGGCCGTCAAGTGCCTCCTGGAAACCATTCCGGAACAATCATCCGTTTTTGTCAGCAACAGCATGCCGATCCGGGATGTGGATACCTTCTTCTTTTCGAATGATCGTTCCATCTCCATCCACGCCAACAGGGGTGCCAATGGGATCGACGGTGTCGTCTCGACGGCCCTTGGCATGAGCACGCAGTCACCTTCTACCTATCTGCTCATCGGAGATCTTGCATTCTTCCATGATATGAACGGATTGCTCGCTGGAAGAAAGTATGGATTGGATTTGACTGTGATCGTCATGAACAATAACGGCGGTGGCATCTTCTCCTACTTGCCTCAGGCAAAGGAAGGTGCTTATTTCGAAGAGCTCTTCGGTACACCTATGGATCTTGAGTTCTCCCATGCCGCCGCCATGTATGGAGCGGATTACTCCCTTGTGAAGACAGAATCCGACTTCCTTCAGGCGCTTCGGCAGGCAGAGGGGATGAAGGGTCTGAAGATCATTGAAGTGTTGGCGGACCGCCAGAAAAATGTAGAGAATCATCGTAAAATGTGGGAATTTGTTTCCCGGGAAATACAGGGCGGGCAACCTTCATGAAGGTGAATGAGATCGACTACTTTGTAAATATTAAAGGGGAAGGCCCTCCCGTTGTCTTCCTCCATGGATTCACAGGGGATACATCCTCGTGGAACGAAGTCGTAGATCGCCTGACACACCGCTTCACCTGTATATCGATCGACCTTATCGGGCATGGCAGGACGGATGCTCCTGAAGATGCTGAGAGGTATCAGATGGCGCATGCAGTGGAGGACGTCGAGGCCATACTTGCCCGGTGCGGGATCGGAGAGGCAACCTTTGTCGGTTATTCCATGGGAGGGAGGGTGGCCCTTCAACTTGCCATCACCCGCCCACACCTCGTATCGCATCTCATCCTCGAGAGTGCGTCGCCCGGGTTGTTGACTGAAGAGGAGCGGGACGCCAGACGGGTGAAGGATGAAGCCCTGGCTGAGCGGATCCTCGAGCACGGAATGGAAGAGTTCGTGAACTTTTGGGAAGAGATTCCGTTGTTCGAAACGCAAAAACGCCTGCCGGCCACCGTTCAGGCAGAAATCCGCCAGGGCCGACTCGGACAACGTCCCATCGGTCTTGCCAACAGTCTGAGAGGGATGGGGACGGGGGCACAGCCAAGCTGGTGGGATCACTTGTCCGCCATGGAAATCCCCGTCGATCTTCTGGTAGGGGAGCTCGATGAGAAGTTCGTCGGCATCGCCAAGCGAATGAAAGAACGCAATCCCCGATTCACCATCACATCATTTTCGGGGTACGGGCATGCAATTCATGTGGAAGAACCGCAAAAGTTTGGTACAATGATAGAGGATTTACTACATAAAGGAGGAAATACAAATGGCTTTTGATTGGGTTTCAGAACGAAACTACGAAGATATTTTGTACGAAACGTATAATGGGATCGCGAAGATCACCATCAATCGTCCGGAAGTGCGCAATGCCTTCCGTCCGAAAACAGTAACTGAATTGATCGATGCATTTGCTTATGCTCGTGACGATTCCAAAGTAGGCGTGATTGTTCTTACGGGTGCAGGTGAAAAAGCATTCTGTTCAGGCGGAGATCAGCGCGTACGCGGACATGGTGGATATGTAGGCGAGGATGAAATCCCTCGTTTGAATGTCCTTGACCTTCAGCGTTTGATCCGAGTGATCCCGAAACCAGTCATCGCGATGGTTGCCGGTTATGCCATCGGAGGCGGACACGTTCTTCACGTGGTCTGTGATATCACGATTGCAGCGGACAATGCCATCTTCGGTCAAACAGGACCGAAAGTGGGAAGCTTCGATGCAGGCTACGGTGCCGGGTATCTTGCCCGCATCATCGGACACAAGAAAGCGAAGGAAATTTGGTTCCTATGCCGTCAATACAACGCTCAGGAAGCATTGGATATGGGCCTTGTGAACACAGTAGTACCTTATGAGAAATTGGAAGAGGAAACCGTGCAATGGGCTTCTGAAATGCTCGAAAAGAGCCCGACGGCCCTTCGCTTCCTGAAGGCATCATTCAATGCCGACACGGATGGGCTTGCAGGTCTTCAACAGCTGGCTGGAGATGCAACACTCCTTTATTACACAACGGATGAAGCGAAAGAAGGACGCGATGCGTTCAAGGAAAAACGCAATCCGGACTTCGGTCAATTCCCTCGTTTCCCTTAATGGGACTTGCCTGGCGGATCTTTGGATCTGTCAGGTTTTTTTCTTACTGAACAATCAACAGAATGGAGAATGTACCATGACCACAGAAATGCTGCCCAATTGGCTGAAGCAGCGGGCCTTTTTGACGCCGGACCGCACCGCCGTGAGCTCTGGTGAACGCAGCCTCACTTTCCGTGAGCTCGATCATGCGGCAGAGGAGGCGGCTCAGCGCCTGAATCGGTTGTTGGACGGCACGAAGCCTGCCTTCATCGGCCTCATGATCAAAAACCGCATTGAATCCATCATTGCGGTCCACGCCGTGCAGCAGCTCGGTATGGCTGCCGTGATGCTGAATCACCGGCTCGGCGCTGGAGAATTGACCTTCCAAGTACGGGATATGGCCCTCACACACGTCATCCATGACGAGGACTTTGCAGAGAAGGCGGGCACCCTCGAGGTGGAGGGCATCGGTCTTTCCTTCCTGTTTACGGGAGACAAGCGCCCCTATGCTCCGAGGGACCATACAAATCTTGATGACACCTGCACGGTGATGTATACATCGGGGACAACCGGTTCGCCAAAAGGGGTCCTGCAGACGTATGGGAACCACTGGTGGAGTGCCATCGGTTCCTCCTTGAATCTTGGCACCAGTGAGAAGGATGTATGGCTCTGTGCCGTCCCGCTCTTCCATATCAGCGGTTTCTCGATCCTCATGAGGAGCATCATCTATGGCATGGAGGTCAGACTCCACGCGTCATTCGACGAGGATGCCATCGACCTGGAACTGAAATCCGGCCGTGTGACGATCATCTCGGTCGTCACGAATATGCTCCAGCGCCTCATGGGAAGGATCGGGGAGGGGTATCATGAAAATCTCCGCTGCGTGCTCTTAGGAGGCGGCCCGGCTCCGCTTCCCCTTCTGCAGGCATGCAAGAACAAAGGAGTTCCGGTGTTCCAATCATACGGGATGACCGAAACCTCTTCTCAGATCGTCACCCTTTCACCGGAGTACAGCCTTTCAAAGCTTGGTTCTGCCGGAAAACCCCTTTTCCCGTCCCAGCTGAAGATCAAGGGAGCGTCAGCACCGCTGGAAGAGGGAGAAATCATGGTCAAGGGTCCGAATGTGACAATGGGGTATCATGAGCGCCCTGAAGCAAATGAAAAAAGCTTTGAAGATGGATGGCTCTTCACAGGGGATATCGGCTATGTGGATGAAGAGGGGTTCCTTTATGTTCTTGACAGAAGATCGGACCTGATCATTTCCGGTGGGGAGAATGTGTATCCGGCTGAAGTCGAGAGTGTCCTGCTGGGTATCCCGGGTGTCACGGAAGCAGGCGTCATCGGCATGGATGATCCAGTGTGGGGGCAGGTTCCATGTGCTTTCCTTGTGACGGACCGTCCCATGACTGAAGAGGAGGTCATGAAGGGATGCAAAGCTGCCCTCGCTTCCTATAAATGTCCAAAACGGATCGTATTTGTCGGGGAGCTGCCCCGCAATGCTTCCAATAAGCTCCTTAGAAGGGTGCTCAAAGAAAATATGCTGAAGGGGATCTACGATGAAGCTTAAATCCATTGCACTATCCGTTGTCAGCATGCCGCTTAAAAAGCCGTTTACGACCCATCTGCAGACGGTAGCAGAAAGAGAAGGGATCATCATCGAAGCAGTGGATTCAGAAGGGATTACAGGGCTTGGTGAATGCGTGGCCTTCTCGACCCCGTGGTATACGGAAGAAACGGTCAAGGGGGCCTATCATATCCTGAAGGATGTCCTGATCCCCCTCTTATTGAAAGCGGACCTACGCCATCCTGAAGAGTGCGGCCGGTTATTCAGCGGGGTCCGGGGAAATGCCATGGCAAAAGCATCCCTTGAAATGGCCATCTGGGACCTCTATGCCCGTCAGTCCGGACAGCCCCTCTGGGCCGTGATCGGAGGCACGAGGCAGGAAGTGCTCGCTGGAGCCGTTGTGCCTGCAGGGAACATGGGAGAGATGGTCCGTAGAACATCTGAGCTGATGGGGGACGGATACGAAAGGATCAAGATCAAGGTCTCCCCGGGGAAAGACGAAGAGATCGTCAGGGAACTGCGCAGGACATTTCCGGCTCTTCCCCTCATGGCAGATGCCAATTCCGCCTACACCCTTGATGATCTTCCACGTTTGAAAAAGCTTGATCGATACGGTCTCCTGATGATCGAACAGCCTCTTGGCGTCGATGACATCGTCGAGCATTCGATGCTTCAGAAGGAGCTTTCCACGCCCGTCTGCCTTGATGAAAGCATCGTCTCCCCGCACGATATGAGAAGCGCAATCGCTTTGCAGGCATGCGGCGTCGTGAACATCAAGCTTGGACGGGTAGGGGGATATTCACAGGCGCTTGACATCTATCAGCAGTGTCGTGAAAGCGGGCTTGCCGTCTGGTGCGGAGGGATGATCGAGTTCGGCGTCTCCCGTGCCCACAACATCGTTTTGTCCACCCTTGAAGGGTTCAATCTGCCCGGCGATCTCTCCTCCTCGGCCACCTACTGGGAACAGGATCTGATTACAGAACCGATCACGGTGCAACACGGAAGGATCCCGCGGAAAAACGGGGCGGGCATCGGGGTGGAATTGGATCAGAGGCGGATGAAGGAAATCACGTTACACAATGAAATCATCATGGATTAAATGGGAAGAGGGATGGCAAAATGAGCATACGCAATTCAGCAAAAGCCCTGATCATGAAGGAAGGGGCGGTCCTGCTGACGAAAAATCGGGATGATGAAGGGTTCTTCTATCTATTCCCCGGTGGGGGACAGGAAAAAGGCGAAACACTGGAAGAAGCCGTCGTCCGCGAATGCCAAGAGGAGATCGGGAGTATCGTAAGGGTCGGTCCTTTGAAGCATGTGAGGGAATATATCGGAAAAAACCATGAGCATTCCTTCGACGCCGGATTTCAACAGGTTGAGTTCTACTTTGAATGTCATCTCCTCGGTGAAGAGGGGTACGAGCCGACGAATCCGGACAGCCATCAAGTGGGGATCGAATGGGTCAAGCTCGATGAGTGGGACGGTCTACGGATTTATCCAAAAGCGCTGGGAGAATACATAAAAGGCCATCGCTCCGGGGTGTATGTGGGCGATATCAATTGATGGGGAGCAGGTCAGCGATGATCTGCTTTTTTTGTGCAAAGGGAGATTCCTGTTTTTTACACCCGGAAGTGCGTCATTATGATAAAATGGACACCTGTCGTAATTTTCGGAAATTCAGGCAGATGAGATGCGTCCGTGATCTCATACGCATCTGCTAGGGTAGTATTGAAAAGGAGGGGTAGATATGAAGGAATCATCATCGATTGCCCTCGTCACCGGGGTGAGCCGCGATAAAGGAATAGGGGCAGCCATCTGCCGGATCCTTGCCCGGGATGGAATGGACATCTTCTTTACGCATTGGGGTACATATGACGGAGAAGATGGATGCGGTAAAGAAGAGGGCTTCCCTTCTGTCCTTGCAAAGGAATTGGAGGGCCTTGGAGTCCGCACCGCTCATATGGAAGCGGATCTGAGCAGGCTGGATGCACCGGCGCTCATTTTGCAAACGGCCACACAGAGCCTGGGGTTGCCACGTGTGCTGATCAATAATGCGACCTATGAGTCGCCGACTGATTTCAGGACGATGAGGATGGAGACGCTAGACATGCATTATCAGGTGAACAACCGGGGGACGATCATGCTGTCGGTGGAGTTTGCCAGGCGTTTCGAAGAAGTCTATGCCGGAGCAGAGGACGGGCGCATCGTATTCATGGTGTCCAAAGGCCCGGACCCGCATAATCTTGCCTATACGGCTACCAAGGGGATGCTTACGGCCATAACGGAGCCCCTGGCTACAGCACTTGCCCCGGTGGGCATCACGGTGAACAGCGTTGATCCCGGTCCGACCGATTCAGGATGGATCACGGATGAGATCAGGGAGAATCTCCTCCCTCTCTTTCCGTCCGGCCGCATCGGTACACCGGAGGATGCTGCGCGCCTGATCCGCTTCCTTGCTTCCGAGGATTCCAGATGGGTGACAGGACAGGTCCTCCGCTCGGAAGGCGGATTTTTAGGGAAATAGAAAGGGGTGATTGGAGTATGGATGAAAGAAAATTCTTCATTGAAACGGTTGAACCGTTCGGGCCAGAGGTCGGCAGGCTGATTTCCATGATGGAATACACAAGGTACACTACGCTTCGGGAAGTGGAAGGTTTGACACTGCAGCAGCTCGATACAAAGGTCGAAGGCTGCGACAATTCCATCGGCATGCTCCTCTTGCACATGGCCAGTGTGGAAGAAGCCTTTCAGATCATGACGTTCGGTGAAAGGGATTTGACCGATGAAGAATGGAGCCGGCTGGAATCCGGGATTGATCTTATGGGAATCGACGGAAATGATGCTGCTTTTTATGTGGATCGCCCGGCCGAAGTGCGGAAGCGGACGCTGGAATTATTTGCAGGGGTCGGGGATGAGTGGCTCGACAGGCAATCCCCATTCGGGTGGGATCACCCGGCCAATCACTATTTCAAGTGGTTCCACGTGTTCGAAGATGAGCTCAATCACCGGGGACAGATCCGTTTGATTGTCAAAGAGCTCAAGAAGAGGGAGTCCAACTGATGTACGCCGTCGTCGCCGTCTTCAATCCCGAACTGGAGAGAGCAATCATCGAGGTGTGGGATGAACTGAAGGAAAAGGGGATCAGTGCCTATGCCTCACAAGTAAAAAACCGGCGTCCCCATATCACGCTGGGAGACGTTCAACAGCTGGATCCGGTAAGATTCTCTGAGGATTTTGTTCGCTATTACAGGGATCATAAACCGATTGAGGTCAGGCTTGCGAGCATCGGCTCGTTCATCCGTACCGGGATCCTTTATTATTCTCCTGTACTTTCAGAAGAATTGACCGCTCTTCACCGCGACTTCCACAAACAATTCCTGCCCCCAGACGGGAATGAATCTTCCCTTTATCGCCCCGGGAGCTGGATCCCGCACTGTACGATTGCCAATCGCCTTTCAACCGAAGAGCAGCTGAAGGCATTCGAGCTCGTAAAGGATCGGGAAATCCCTCAAGGGACGATCGCGGGCCTCTCCCTCCTTGATCTGAGGGTACCGGGTGAAGCACCGGAGATTGTCAACGTATCCTTTGTTTGAAGTTGAGCATACAAACGTGTTTTACCCATAGTTAAACCCGAATTCATTTGCGTAGGATCAGGCAAATGAATTCGGGTTTTTAAATTGTTTCATGGCCATTACGATTTCATTGTTCCCAGCGGTTGATTGGTGTGTAAGACGTAGACGCCTGCGGGAAGAGTGGCTCCCCGCAGGCGTGCCGAGGAGTACCCGCGGAAAGCGAAGTCTTGCACGGAAATCATGAGCTGTATGAAAAACCTACACTGATCATGTTCGACATTAATAGGTACCTTTTTTGATTCAGTCTTCTTTTTGCTGCAAGTAACGCTTATCATTCATGAACAAGCTCCAGAAGTACACGAATCCAGGGAACAGGATGATGAATCCTGCGATGTAGGTGAAGAATACGGCCCTGAAGGAGTCGGGATCGGTGAAGCCTGACTGGACGGTCACTTCCGGATAGATGATATACGGAAGATGGGCCTTGCCGTAGACGTAGCTCGCGATGACATACTGGCAGATGACCGCAATGACGGCAACGCGTGGCATCCCCTTCATTCCTTCCTTGTTGGTGGGGAGGAATAAGGCGGCTCCTGCGATGACAAATCCAAGAAGGGAAATGAGGAGCAGATTACGGTCCTCGAGCATCCGGTCATAGAGCCATGTTGCTTCGGACTTCATGGTCCACATGATCAAAAAGGCCATGAGGACGGAAATCGGCCCGATGATCATGGCATCCCTGCGGTAGACCTTGAAGGCTTCATATTCCTTGGACGTTTTGGAGTAGTCGGCAAGAAGCAGGGATGAAAGGAACAGGGTACTGGCGACGGCAAAGCCGAAAAAGGCATATTCATGGGGGCTGGTGAAAAGTTTTCCTAAATCCAGCTCCTGGCCGTTGTCGAAGTCGATGTACGAGCCGTGGGAAATCGGCAGAACGCTGATGATCAGGCCCGGGATCAGGATCCCGGTGATCCCGGTGATATACGTCAGCGGTTTGTAATAGTCGTCCGCCACATGGGAGAACACCAGGAAGGCACTTCGAATGGCCAAGAGCAGGAGGATCAGGCTCCCGGGGACAAGCAGGACCGTCCCGAGGGAGTAGGCGGCACCCGGGAACATGCTGTAGACAGCCACGACCAGGGCGACGATGAATGTATTGGTCACTTCCCATGTCGGAGACAGATAGCGGTTGGCGATATTCGTCGCCTTCGTTTTTTCATTATTGATATAGAGCATCGACCAGAATCCGGCGCCGAAGTCCATCGTAGCCATGACGGCGTAGATGAAGACGAATCCCCAGAGAATGATGATGGCTATCAGTGATTGTGTCATGAGTGCACCTCCGATCAAGTGGATAATGGAATATCTTTATGTTTGCTCTCGGCTTTTTGGATATCCTTTTCAGGCGGATTCCGTTTGAAGTAGTAAAGGAGCACGAGCACAACGGAAACGGCGAGGATCGCATAGATCGTGATGAATAGTCCGAACAGTACCGCAAGATTTCCCGTCGTCGTGACGGAGTCCTCGGTGCTCAGGATCCGGTAGATGGTCCAAGGCTGGCGTCCGGTACAGGCGAAGATCCAACCGAACTCGATGGCAAGGATCGATAGGGGACCTCCCGCCACGAATACCCACATCATCCATTTCGGGAAGCGGTCCTTCTTCAGCCATTTCTTCCAAGCAAAAGCTCCAAGGGCGATGACGATGAGAAGGGAACCGATTCCGACCATTGCGTTGAAAAGGGTGTGGACGAATAAAGGTGGCCAGTATTCTTCTGGAAAATCATTCAGTCCGATGACTTCGGTATCAAAACTGTTTCCGGCAAGGAAGCTCAGTGCCCACGGGATTTCGATTCCCCATTTCACTTCCTGGTTTTCACGATCGGTGAAGCCACCGATGGAAAGGGGGGCGTGATCCTGGGTTTCGAATAATCCTTCGGCTGCAGCCAGTTTCTCAGGCTGGTATTCATGGAGCTTTTGCGCCGATTCGTGGCCGTTCAATGCAGTAAGCAATGCGAAGATCCCCCCGACGGCCAGACAAATCATCAGAGATTTTTGGTGGAACTTATACACCCTGGATCCGAACGGGTTACGCAGCATTTTGAATGCCGATACGGAAGCGATGGTGAATGAGCCGACCACATAGGCGGATAGAGCGACATGGCCAGCTGTGACGAAGAAGCTTGGGTTGAAGAATGCTTTCCAAGGTTCAACGTTCTGGATCTCCCCATTGATCATCTCGAAGCCTGCAGGAGTCCCTTCGAACGCATGGACATTGGTGATCAGGACGGCGGAAGCGAGACCACCGACACAGACCAGGACAAGACTGACGATCCTCATCCAAGGCGCGATCCGGTTGGCTGCGTATACATAGATACTCATGAACAGTGCTTCAATGAAGAAAGCATAGATTTCAATCTGGAACGGCAGGGCCATGACCCGTCCGATGACTTCCATGAACCCGGGCCATAGTAAGGAAAGCTGGACCCCGGCAATGGTCCCGGTGGGGATCCCGACGCCCAGAAGGACGGCGAATGCCTTCGTCCACCTTTTGGCCATGATCTGATAATCAAGATCATTGGTCCGTTGGTACACGATTTCAGAGATGAGGATCATTAGCGGGATCCCGACGCCAAGTGTTGCAAAGATAATGTGAAAGGCCATGGTCGTTCCGAACATGGACCTTGCAATCACTAATTCATCCATATGTATGTCTCCCTTGCATGTTTTCCTTATTGTCCACGAAATGGAAACGGAATATGCATGGAAAAATCGGAGGCAGGCATAACAAAAAAAAGCGGCACGAGGCCGCTTTTGTCAGTACAATGCTTTTTTGAGTGTATCGATGTTCCGGTTCATCAATGAGAAATAGTCTTCTTTGTTCTTCTCATCTTCAGGGGTCAGAACGGCGAGATTGTGAAGCGTCAGGGCTTCGGCACCCAGCTCCTTCTGGACGACCTCTGTCAGGCGGGACGATACATTCTGTTCGAACATGATGTATTGGATATTTTCTTTCTTTCCTTGATCGATGATGGCCTTAAGCTCTTTCTGGGAAGGCTCATCCGAAGTGTTCAAGCCGGCGATCGATTTTTGATTCAGTCCATAGCGCTCGGCCCAGTAGTTATAGGCCGCATGTGAAACGAAGAAGGTCTTCTTCGGAGCGGCATCCGCCATTTCGTGGAAGTCTTCATCGAGCTTTTTCAAATCTGCGTCAAGGTCTTTGAGGTTCGCCTGGAATTCATCTTTATGCTCAGGCATTTCGTCAGAAAGGGTGTCTGCGATGTTTTGAGCGATCTGCTGGGCGTATACGGGATCGAGCCAGATATGTGGATCGGTATCCCCGTGATGATGACCGTCATCTCCGTGGTCATGCCCTTCCTCTTCATGATCTTCTCCCTCTTCATGGGCGTCGTGATCGTGACCCTCATGGGATTCGAGGTCGATCCCTTCGCTTGTAGCCACGACTTTCACATCTTCGTTTTCAAGGATGGATTTCGATTTGTCCACAAAGCCTTCCAGTCCCAGTCCGATATAAAAGAACACATCCCCATCGGCCATGTCGATCATATCCTTTTGAGATGGTTCGTAGGAATGTTCATCAGATCCAGGTGGATAAACACTCTCTACTTTTACGTGATCACCACCGATCCGTTTGGTGAAGTCCTCAAGGGGATACACCGTGGTATGTACCTCCAGAACATCTTTTTTCTTCCCATCTCCATCCGAAGATGAAGCACCGCAAGCAGATAAGATGAGCACAAGGGCAATGAGCCAACTTTTACGAATATACTTCAAAAGAGAACCTCCTCTATAAACTGTAATGATTACGATTTAGCACATTGGTTATTTTACTATCGTTCTTCCAGAAGCGCAAGTATTATTTTCTACTCAGTATGCCCGCCTTTGCCGCCTCCTGATTCGGTTCAAGAAAAAAAGACCATGTCTAGTGGACGTGGTCCTTCTTCGGCGGCCATTCCGCGGGTACTTCATCGATGCCGCCCGGGTGGAAAGGGTGGCATTTCACGATGCGCCTCACGGTCAGGTATCCGCCCTTCAAGGCACCGAATCGACTCACGGCCGTGATGCCGTAGTGGGAGCAGGTCGGGTAAAAACGACAGGTGGGAGGCTTAAGTGGTGAGATGACTTTTTGATAGATCTTGAATAAGATGAGAAGTAATCGTTTCATCATGTGTGGTCCTTCCGCGTTCGTTTTCCTTTACTATAGCAGAAAGATCATCTCTGCCAAAAAAGTTTGTTTACGACGGACTGATCCGGGAAAACAATAAATGACCGATGGTTAATTCGGATTAAGTTGATGAAATAACTTTGAATTTACGGTATACTGATGAAGAATCCAAAATAGGAGTGATGAATCAATGCCTTCAGTAGAAAGCTTTGAATTGGACCATAATGCAGTAAAAGCACCATATGTCCGCCACTGCGGAGTTCACAAAGTGGGGAGCGACGGACTGGTGAATAAGTTCGACATCCGTTTCTGTCAGCCGAATAAGCAGGCCATGAAGCCGGATACGATCCATACTCTTGAGCATCTTCTCGCCTTCACGATCCGTGAATATGCTGAGCCATATAAACATTTCGATATCATCGACATTTCCCCGATGGGATGCCAGACCGGCTATTACCTCGTAGTGAGCGGAGAGCCGACAGTCGAAGAGATCATTGATCTTCTTCATGCAACCATGGAAGACGCCATCACGATCGAGGAAATTCCTGCTGCCAATGAAAAACAGTGTGGCCAGGCGAAGCTTCATGATCTGGATGGAGCGAAGAAACTGATGAAATTCTGGTTGGGTCAAAGCAAGGAAGATCTGAAGCAGGTATTTGCGTAAAACAGGAAACCCCGGCGGATGCCGGGGTTTTTATATGGGGAGGAGCCTCATCGTTTCGGCTCTTCCTTCTTTTGATTCTCTTCCTTTTCCATATGCTCAAGATGCGGATTGTTTTCAATGGGATCCACGGTATGTTTGACGGATGTATAGGCCTTTGATGTCGTGAGGGCACTGATGAAGATCACGAGGATACAGATGGCGATGGAAATGATCAGCACTAAAGTCACTGACATAATGACACCCCTCCTTTTTCCGCTAGTGTATCATAGAAAGCGCTTCAATATAGATGGATTATCAACAACTTTATGACTATTTTTCCATTTTGCCTTTTTCAGGGAAAATGGATTTGGTATGCTTAACGTATGCAAAGGAGGCTTGATCATGAACTTATCATCCATCATGTCGCGTCAGGTAGCAGATCTGCAACATACGGTGAGTCTGAGCCTTATGAAGACTCAGATGGCCACCCAGGCAGCACAGGCGGTCGTCATGCTTCAGGACATGAAAGAAGCATCACACCCTCATAAAGGCACCGTGATCGATCAGAAAGGGTAGGGAGCGTCTGGGGTATCCAGGCGTTTTTTTGTTGTAGGCTGGAGGAAAGAGTGCATACTAACGGGTAAATCCACTGGAGATCGGAGGAACCCAGATTGTCAATCGACCTTTTATTCCTGCTCATCCTTATGATCCTGAATGCCTTTTTTGCCGCTTCTGAAATCGCCCTCATATCCATGAATGATACGAAGATCAAGCTGCTTGCGGAGCAGGGGGATAAAAAAGCGGGGCTGCTCGTGAACCTGCTTGCCGAGCCTAGCCGCTTCCTCGCCACCATCCAGGTGGGGATCACCCTGGCCGGTTTCCTGGCGAGCGCATTCGCCGCAGGGAGCTTTGCGGGAAGGATGGCAGATCTGCTTCATGACTGGGGAGTCCCCCTTTCCCAGAGGATCCTCGAAACCGTGTCTGTCGTGGTCATCACGATCATCCTGTCCTACTTCACCCTTGTGATCGGTGAGCTTGTGCCGAAGCGCATCGCCATGCAGCGCCCGGAGCCGATCTCCATGTTCGTGGCAAGGCCGCTGTCGATCCTGTCTGCTTTGACGTATCCGTTTGTGAAGCTGCTTACGCTGTCGACGAACGCCATCCTTCGATTATTCGGAATCGACCCGGATGCACATGATGAAGAGGTCACCGAGGAAGAAATCCGCATGATGGTGGACGTGGGCAAGGAGCGGGGGACCATCCAGGATGCGGAGAAGACCATGATCAATAATATTTTTGAGTTTGATAATACGACCGTGTCCATGATCATGGTCCACCGCACCAACGTGACGGCCCTGTCGGTAGATGCAGGCTTTGAGGAGGTGGTCCACTTCGTGAATCAAGAGAAATATACGCGCTTTCCCGTTTATGAAGAAGATATCGATCATATTACGGGCGTGCTCCACGTGAAGGACATCCTTCAGTATATGGAGACGGGAGTAAAGGAAGACTTCGATCTGAAGCAAGTGAGCCGTCCCCCTTATTTTGTACCGGAATCGAGGATGACCGATGAACTGTTCCGGGACCTGCAGCTGAACAAAGTCCATCTGGCCGTCGTGCTGGATGAATTCGGCGGAACGGCGGGGATTGTGACCCTGGAAGATCTGCTGGAGGAAATCGTCGGTGATATTTATGATGAGTATGATGATGAAGAAGAAGGGTATGAGCAGATCGATGAGCGGGTCTATGAATTCGACGGGACGACGAACTTGCATGATGCCGAACGGATCCTCGAAACCGATCTGCCGAGCGAAGAGTTTGATACAGTGAGCGGGTTCATCATCAGCGAGCTTGGCGATATCCCTGAACCCGGTGCGGCTGTGGAGTTTGAGCGGATCACCTTCAGAGTACTCGAAGCGGACGAAAAGAGAATCAAACGGGTGTTGATCACCCTGCCAGACGATGAATGAAAAGGCAAAGAAGCTGACCCCCGGGGTCAGCTTCTTTGCCTTTCACCTCAATGATAGCTCTTGTTCCCGGCAGGCTCGCGTCCTGCCCCTTTGGACCATCTTTCCTTCAAGGTTTCAAATATGTATAAACGGAAGAAGTATTCCAGTTCCCCGGTTTCCAGCTCATTCAGCATCTCAAGAAGTTCTTCCCGTGAGGTGTCTTCAAGGATGGTAAGGGCAATAAGATCCAAATCTTCATCGGTACCTTTGATCCTGCCGCGGTACATTTCATAA
Organism: Rossellomorea sp. FS2; assembly: GCF_047915635.1. Classification (NCBI taxonomy): domain Bacteria; kingdom Bacillati; phylum Bacillota; class Bacilli; order Caryophanales; family Bacillaceae; genus Rossellomorea; species Rossellomorea sp. FS2. The sequence goes on from NZ_JBLRVS010000001.1 coordinate 27,471, forward strand.
ATCTCTTCGATCAGCTTCATGCGCTTCACCTCCCTTATGTTCATTCTATCACGAACCCTTCTCAATTACTCCACATATTATGTGGGGACAACTCTATTTTTGTCATTACCCACCCCCGATATAAACTAATCATTTTGCTCCATTCCCATGATCAATGGATATGAGCCGGAGTGCCGGTTCTTGATGCATATGGAAGCGAGGTTTACGGAAAGGAGATGCTTACATTTGGAAAGAGTATTATTGGTGGCAGGCTCGGGAATGGGGGCCTACATCATCCAGTTATTCGGTGAATGGAACCCCCTGTTGACCTTTCTGGTTGCCGTGGTCATCCTCGATTATTTCACCGGCGTCATCGCAGGTGCCATAGAAGGAAAACTCTCGAGCCGATTCGGTCTCAAGGGGATTGCCCGTAAGGTCCTGATTTTCGCCCTGGTGACTGTCGCGCACTTATTAGATACTATATTGTCAGATCAGTACTTTATTCGTAATGCGACCATCATTTTCTATATCTGCAACGAAATGATTTCCATCATCGAAAATGTCGGACGGGCAGGGGTGCCAGTCCCGGAATTTTTGAAGAAGGCCGTGGAAATCCTGAAAAAGAGAGGGAAATGAATAGAAAATGTGATATTGAGGAAAATGAGGATAGAAAGATGAAAAGGGGTGGACCACTTGCAGGAAGAACGGAATGACTATTATATTGAAGTCGCGACCGGTGAGATCTCAAGGAGCTCGACGGATTCTCCGTGGAACTTCAAGATCTCCGCTACGGATGAAGAAATCATTGGACTGCGTGAGATCTTCGACTCAAACCATTCGGTGAGCTGGCAAAACTTTTACCGGGCCCACGTGCCCTTTGTCCAATATCACTTCGACCGGGAAAATGATGCGTACGATGAAAATCTTCATCGCGTCTACGAAACCCTTCACCGATTAGGGGACGAAGAAGCACGCGCCTTTATCGAAAGCATGGGAATTCTCAAATCCTCCGATTGACCTTAACGGGAAACCGGTCCACCAGAGCTTTAATGGTGGACCGGTCCTTTTTATTTGTGGTTATAATGGTAGATAGAATGAGGTGAAGCATAATGGAACAATTCAAGGATGCGAACGGACTGGACGTCCACTTTTCATACAGGCGAGATGCCTTCTCCCCGGAATCCGGGCATGTCCTCGTCATTTGCCGGTACGGTGAAGACTGGGTGTTCACCCGTCATAAAAAGAGGGGCCTCGAATTCCCCGGGGGGAAGAGGGAAAAGGGTGAGTCCCTGGAGGAAGCGGCCATACGGGAGACGTATGAAGAAACGGGGGCCGTCATCACGGAACCGGCCTTCATCGGGGAATACAAGGTGCATGGCGACGCCCCGTTCGTGAAGACGATCTTTTTCGGAGAAGTGAAGGAGATCATCGACAAGGAGGACTATCTTGAAACGGATGGGATCTTCCTGTGGAACGGGGACTGGACCGGGACACAGGATGACCCATCGTTCAGCTTCATCATGAAGGACCGTGTCATCGAACTGGCACTGAAGAAGGTCACGAACGGATAAGCTTCTTCTCGATGATTTCCACGACCTTATACATGAGGGTGGCACAGACGGCGATCACGAGAAGGGACATGAGGACAAGAGTGAAGTTGAACACCTGGAATCCATAAATGATCATATAGCCAAGTCCCTTGGCCGATACGAGGAATTCCCCCACGATGACGCCCACCCATGAGAGCCCGACGTTCACCTTCAGGGTCGAGATGATGGTCGGGAACGAGGAAGGGAGGATCACTTCCTTGAACGTTCGGCTGCGCTTTGCGCCGAATGTGTGCATCACCTTCAGGTAATTGGGGTCGACTTCCCGGAAGGAAGTGTACACGACGATCGTCGTGATGATGACGGAAATGATCGTCCCCATGGCGATGATCGATGTGAAGCCCGGTCCGAGACCGACGATGAGGATCGGACCCAGTGCCACTTTCGGCATGGCGTTCAAGATGACAAGATACGGATCAAGAACCTTCGAGAGGAAGGGAGACCACCATAAGAGGGCTGCGAGGAGTGTCCCGAGCAGCGTGCCCAGTATGAAGCCGATCACCGTCTCCCCCAAGGTCACGGATAGATTGGTGACGAGAGTCCCGTCCGAGAGTTTCTCCATGAACAGATCCCATATTTTCGTCGGGGAGCTGAAGATGAGGGGGTCGATCCAGGACTGCCGGCTCGCCGTCTCCCAAGCCCCGAAGAATACGATGAAGATCAAACCCTGGTAAAGCCATACCAGGCGTTTTTCTTTTTTCAGGCTCTGAATATACTCCTTGTGTTTTTGATGCGTGTCACGCGTCAAGGCTTTCAAGCTCCTTCCATATCATTTGGAAAAATGCAGGGTAATCATCGTGATTCCTGACATCAAACGGTGTTTGCCCGCGCAACCCGACCGGAACCTCGAAGGTCGCGTGGATCCGTCCGGGTTTGGCTGCGAACAGATAGATGCGGTCGCTCATGGCAATCGCCTCGCCGATGTCATGGGTCACGAGGATCGCGGTCTTCCCGAATGACTTCAATGTAGTGAACACAAGATCTTCAAGTTTCAGTTTCGTCTGGTAATCGAGGGCGGAGAAGGGCTCATCAAGGAGAAGGAGCCTCGGCTCGGTGATGAGCGTCCTGATCAGGGCGGCCCGCTGCCGCATCCCTCCCGACAGTTCCCTTGGATAAAGATTCTGTACCCCTTCAAGACCCATTTCCTTCAGAAGAGCCGAGGCTTCTTTTCTTTTCCCGGGCGTGACCGTCCCTTTAATGGACAGACCGATCAAAATATTCTCCTCGATCGTCTTCCAGGGGAACAGATAGTCCTGCTGAAGCATGTATCCGGTCAGGTCCCTTCTCTCGGAAATGGGACGTCCTTCAAGATTCACGGATCCCTCCGTCGGGTCCATGAGGCCCGCAATGATGGAAAGGAGGGTGGTCTTGCCGCACCCGCTCGGTCCGATGAACGAAATGAATTCACCTTCATCCACGTGAAGGGAAACATCGTCGATAGCGGCATTTGCCGCCTTCAAGGAAAAGTACGTATGGCTGATGGAATCCAACGATAAAAAACTCAACAGTGAACCCCTCCTATCTGATACGTAAGAAGGGCTGACTCATCCGTCAGCCCGATCTTAGCTATTCTTTGGATGCTTTCTCGGCAATCGATGTATTCACCAGCGTATCGTGATCGATTCTCTCAGGCAGTTCCCCGGCCTCATCCATGATGTTCTGGAGATTTTCCCACTCTTCCTGATCAAGGACCGGATCGGTGGCAAATGAGCCTTGAGATTTGTAGCGGTCCACGACGGTTTCCATGATGGCGGGATCTGTATCCTCGAAGTACGGTGCAATCACTTCGGCGATCTCTTTTGCACTGGCTTGATCGACCCATTGCTGGGCTTTGTAGAGCGCCCGGGTGAACTTATCCACGGTTTCGTCATTCTTTTTCATGTAGCTTTCTTTTGCCATGAAGGTCGTATAAGGCACATGTCCGGACTCGGTGCCGAATGAGGCGACGATATGTCCTTTTCCTTCCTTCTCGAAGATGGAAGCGGTCGGTTCGAACAGCTGTACATAGTCACCTGTACCGGATGCGAAGGCATTCGCCACATTGGCAAAATCGATGTTCTGGATCAAGTCGAGATCCTTGTGCGGATCGATGCCGTGCTCCTTCAGCACATATTCGCCGACCATCTGCGGCATGCCGCCTTTACGCTGGCCGAGGAAGGTCGTTCCCTTCAACTGTTCCCATTCGAAGTTCTCCACCTTTTCCCTGGACACAAGGAAGGTACCGTCGGTCTGGGTGAGCTGGGCGAAGTTGATCACCGGGTCATCCGATCCCTGGGCGTGGACATAAATGGACGTTTCCGATCCGACAAGGGCGATGTCGGCTCCGTTCGACAGGAGGGCCGTCATCGTCTTGTCTCCGCCCCAGGTGGTTTTCAGCTCGACGTTCAATCCTTCGTCTTCGAAGAACCCTTTCTCGATCGCTACATATTCCGGTGCATAGAAGATCGATCGGGTGACTTCTGCCACACGTACTTTCTCAAGTGGTTCTGCCTGTTTCCCGCAGCCTGAGGCCAATAAAGCAATCCCGGCGACTGCCATGCCGGTCCGTATCCACTTTTTCACAGCCGTTTCCTCCTTTGCTGCATGACTGACGTTTTACCTGTCACGCACGGTTTTCATTTGCTAAACCATTGTATGTTTGGGGTAAAATATGTGTGAATACCCATGGGAAAGGAAGAGATGATGAAAAACGGGACGATTATCCAAAAATATGAATTTCCTTCCCCGAACCCGTCGGTGAGGATGTTCGAGTTGACGTATATGTCTGGCGGTTTGAAGGTGAAGGGGATGCTTGCGGAGCCTGCCAACGGGAGCGGGTACCCGGGCTTCCTGTACTTAAGGGGAGGAATCAAGGGTGTGGGGAAAGTGAGGCCGGCAAGGATCGGCCAGTTTGCTTCCCACGGCTTCATCGTCTTTGCCCCCTATTACCGGGGAAACCTCGGCGGAGAGGGAAGCGAGGACTTTGCCGGGGATGATCGCGAGGATGCCGTATCGGGTGTGGACCTTCTGCGGGATCATCCCCGGGTGACAGGAGGGATCCATGTGTTCGGATTCTCCCGCGGCGGGGTGATGGCCCTCCTGACGGCCATCGAACGGCCAGATGTTGCTTCCGTCGTCTCCTGGGGAGGGGTAACAGATATGTTCCTTACATACGAAGAGAGGGTCGACCTGCGTCGCATGATGAAGCGTGTCATCGGCGGGACCCCGAAGAAAGTACCCGAGCGTTACGAGTGGAGGACACCGCTCTTCCAGCTCGATCGCCTGAAGGCACCAGTCCTGATCATTCACGGTGAACAGGATCAAAACGTCTCCATCGAACATGCGCGCCGCCTTGAAGAGGGGCTGAGGGAGATGGGGAAAAAGGTTGAGACACAGTATTATCAAGCCTACACGCATTATTTCCCGCCTCGGAAGAACCAGGAGATCGTCGCAGGAATGTGTGAGTGGATGAAAAAACAAGAGGGGGAATGACCGATGGGCATGCCTATGGAACTGAACACCATGATTGTAACGAAGAACAACGAGGTAAGAGAAGAAGAGAATCTCTTCACACTCGTGAAAGAGGGGTACCGCCTTTATCCGATGGAGATCCCCATAGAAGTAAGGGTGACAAAACACAGCGAGCCAAACGCAATCGGCCGAATTGAGGAGCTGCGTTGGAAAGACGGGGAAACGTCGATCACCTACCGGTTGCTGTCATTGAACTCAACGAATTGATGTAGAGTGAGGGGAAGAGAGCAGGCAGATTCATCGATGACAGGCAGGAATCCTTTCTGTATGATGGAAAAAAGATGTTTTTTTTCCAAGGAGGAGATGAATGTGGCACAATCGGTCAACCTGCAAGCGAAACTTGCCCCTTACCGCACGGCTCTTGATGGAACGGAGATTCCTTCTGTCCATCTGCATATAAAAGAGGGGAAAACCGGCCCTTATGATAGTAAGATTGCCGGGGATCCGTATTTCCCGAAGGCGGATGAGTACCCTGTGGACGGGGAGGGGCACCCGATGAAACTGTTGGCCCAGATCAATTTCGGTCAGCTTCCGAAGCTCGAAGATTATCCGGAATCAGGACTCCTGCAGATCTTCATTTCGGTCCATGATGACCTGTACGGAATGAATATCGACCAGAAGCAGGACCAAAAGGATTTCCGAATCAGATTTATAGAAGAGCCGTTCCTGCCGAAAGAAGAGCTCGTATCCGATTTTTCTTTCGTGAAAATCCCCGATGACGTGTATTTCCCTGTCACGAAGGAAGGCGCCGTCCTGGCGGAATTGACAAGTGAAACGATCAGCGCAGGCGACTATCGCTTCGAGAAGGTGTTCGGGAAGGAAAGCTGGGATCTGTTTGAATCCATGACCGATGATGGGGAAGAGGCCGACGCCCTCATGGATGAGTTCTATGAAACCCAAAGCGGCTTCGGACATAAGATCGGAGGATATCCGGGCTTCACACAGGAGGATCCGCGTCAGTATGAAGATCAGGACCATGCACTGCTGCTGCTGCAGATCGACTCGGATGATGAAGTGGACATGATGTGGGGCGACTGCGGCATTGCCAACTTCTTCATAAAGAAAGAAGATCTTAAGAAGAAACAATTCGGCAATGTGGTCTATAACTGGGATTGTTCATAAGACGAGCCGGCATAGCAAAACCCGAATTCATTTGCCTACGATCAGGCTAGTGAATTCGGGTTTTTAATTTTTTGGAACAAAAGAATTTCATTGATTCCAGCGGTTGATTGGAGTGCAAGACGTAGACTCCTGCGGGAGAGTAGCTAATGTGAGACCCCGCAGGCCCGCCGAGGAGGCTCACGGGCTACCCGTGGAAAGCGAAGTCTTGCACGGAAATCATGAGCGGCATAAAGAACCTACACTGATCGTGCTCGTCATTTTTCAATCTCTTCATAGAGGAGGTATCGTTCGTCAGAAGTCTTGGCGATGAGATAGGTGCTGTGGTCCTTTACATAATAAAGATCCGTCCCCTTCTTCAGATGATTCGCCGTGTAGTCTTTTTCAGGATGGAACTCATCCCCGATCTTCTCCTTGATCTCCCCTGCCTTCCCGTCGAGGGTGAGCGTCTTCTTGACAGGCAATAGCACATATCCCTTCCCGTTCAACACCAGCATATCCCCGTATCCACACAACTCGTAGCTCTTTTCTTCACTTCCGCACCCTGCCAGCAGCAGGGATATGAAGCTCAGTGGGATCAACCATTTCATGCCATCATCCCTTCTTGTTTGTTTGTCCTATTCATTCCTATTCAGATACGGACAGGTTCATGAAAGGGATTTGAAAAAATAGGGACACTCCATATGGGCTCACATGGTATAATGGTCCTTAAGTGAATAGACCTTCGCAGAAATCAGGTGCGCTCGCGCATAAAGGGAATCCGGTGAAAAACCGGAGCTGTTTCCGCAACTGTAAGTGCTGACGAACCAAGGAAAAACCCACTGTTCCATCAATGAACGGGAAGGGCCTTGAAGTAGGATGATGCACAAGCCAGGATACCTGCCTGATTTCCATCGTATTATGCTCTTCGGAAGTTAAGGGGATGGTGCGGCTTGATGCATCTTTTATTTTGATGATGATTGCCGGCCGTTTGGCTGGTTTTTTTTATGCCCGTTTCCGGTACGATCGGTGATTCACTAAAAGAGAAGAAAGGGAGGATGAACGTGGGGAAAAAGGATTTCAGATACATCTGTTATCCGTATATGAGGGAGTCCCAGTCGACGGTCGATTTCGAGATCCGGACGGATTCCCTGGCAACGAGGATCGGTCAGGCTTCTTCATTGACAGAGGGGGCAGTCCGTGAAGATCTGCTTTATCTTTGCGAGATGGCTTATCACCTGAATGGTTCGGTGCGGGGGGAGATGGCCATCTCCCTCCAGGATCTGCAGCGATTGAGCGACCTGTATGACACGTACGTGAACGAAGTGGAAGAGGAAATCCGAACATTCCTGCTTCCTCAGGGATGCTACGCGGCTACGGTCCTTCATACGTGCAGGAGCGAAGCGAAGAAATCGGTCAGGGCCCTCCATAAGGTAAGCCTCGAACAGAAAGTGGACAATCTGCTGTTCAAATATGCCCATCTGCTGGCAAATGTCCTGTTCGTCATGGCCGTGTATGTGAATAAATGTGAAGGGGTGAAAGAAATCCCCTTTATCAGCAAGTCCTATGGACTATCAAAATCAGGCAAGGGAGAACAGTGAGATGAAAAAACATGCATGGATCGGATTGTTCATCAGCTTTGGTCTCATTCTATCAGGATGTGGGACCGGTGAAGAAACAGCATCAACAAAAAAAGAAGAAAAGTCAACTGTCTATAGCGTCAAGGATGACCGCGGGGAAGAAGTCACGTTCAAAAAGGTTCCGGAGACCGTCGTTTCCCTGCAACCGAGCAACACAGAGATCCTGTATGCCGTAGGGGCAGGGGATAAAGTGGTCGGGGTGACTGAATTCGATCATTATCCGAAGGAGGTGGAGGATCTCGAGGTCATCTCCGATTCCATGACCGTCAATGCGGAAAAAGTGATTTCCCTGGACCCAGACGTCGTGATCGCCTATACAACAGGTGATGATGCAGGGATCAAGCAGCTTGAAGATGCGGGCATTCCGGTTTTCGTCATCCAGTCTGCCCAAACCTTTGACGACGTTTACGGCGATATCGAACAGGTGGCAAAGGTAATGGGGGCCGAAGAGAAGGGGAACGAAGTGATTGAAGGGATGAAGAAACAAATCTCCGATGTCGGTGAAAAAGTCCAGGCACTTGACGAAAAAGAAAAAGTCTATTTTGAAATCAGCCCCGCTCCTGAGATCTATACGGCGGGTGGAACGACCTTCCAGCAGGAGATCCTCCAGGCTGCTGGTGTGGATAATGTATTTGCCGATCAGGAGGGCTGGCCGAAGCTCGGGGAAGAAGAAATCATCAAACGGAATCCTGCGACCATTCTGACAACGGTGAACTATGTGGAAAATCCCGTAGATGAAATCAAATCCAGGACCGGCTGGGACACGATCGACGCCGTAAAGGATGACCGGGTCATCTATCTTGATTCCGATGTCATGTCCCGACCGGGCCCGAGGATCGGTGAGGCAGTCGAAATCACGGCCAAGGCTGTTTATCCGGACCTTTTCTAGAATTCATTCAAAATAGTGTAAAAGAAAGCCTTTTCAAACTCGCTTTTAATATGTAAACTAATAATATAATTAAGTTTACATATTTCAAGGGGTGTATGGAAATGGATCGAGACAGGTTGAGAATGATTATTCAGTGCGGGGTGTTTGCAGCGATCACGGGAATCTTTGCGCAAATCGAAATTCCCCTGCCCCTCGTGCCGATCAGCGGGCAGACGTTGGCAGTGGGGCTGACGGCGACGATTCTTGGGAGCCGCTACGGGGCTTTTGCCCTCGTCGGATACACCGCCATTGGGGCAGCCGGACTCCCGGTGTTTGCAGGGATGAGCGGAGGAGCCCATGTCCTGGTCGGTCCGACGGGAGGGTACATCGTTGGATTCATCGCGGCGGCCTATGTGACAGGATTGATCTTGGAGAAAACCTCTTTCACCCTGCCCATGGCCATGGTGGCCAATCTGGTCGGGATGGTCGTGACCCTGATCCTGGGGACGATCCAGCTGAAGTTCGTGGCAGACCTTGGGTGGAGCCAGGCGATGGCAGCAGGGGTCTATCCGTTCCTTGTAGGAGGATTCATCAAGGCGGCCCTTGCCAGCTGGCTCGGGATCGTCGTACGCAATCGCTTGGTGCAGGCAAGATTGATCAAGCCGGCAGTCGCCTGAAGAGCGCTTTCGAACAAAAAAGGAAAATCCGGACGCATCTTCTGCGTCCGGATTTTTTAATAGCTGAACATCGACCAGTAGCCGATGTCACGAAATCCGATGCGTTTATAGATTTTGCCTGCATCTGGATTATCATAGAAGAGACAGAGCTCCTTTCCTTCCTCGAGCAGATCCCCCACAAGTTTGGACATGCACTTGCTTGCGTATCCTCTTTTCTTGTAATCGGCATGGGTGCAGACCCCGACGATCATGGCCGATTTCGAGTTCTCTGCGGTAGTGGAAGCGGAGGAAGCCAAACGGCCGTCCCCTTCAATATAATAGCTCCTGGCAGCACCGGCTTTCATGCTGTGTTCCTTGCTTTCGACCGTGATATTGGAGTGCTCGAATTCAGGGACCGTGAGAAGGAGTTCGACAAGGGCGGGGATGTCTTCGATTCCCGCTTCTTTCACCAAGGACAGGTCGCTTTGATCGAGTGATTCCCCCTGGGTGCATTTGGCATAGTGGAGATGCCTTTTCTGCTTCGCCTCCCGGGAAATGAAAGGATCAAGCTTCGAAACGATATCCTTTAATCCCGAAATGTAGAGGAATTCCTCATCCTGATTGATGATGGAGGCAAATCCTTCTGCATCATACCCGCCAGGTGCGTAAGGTATGTAGTTTTCCCTGTATCTCAGGAGTACACCGCGCAACACTCCTTCATCGGTGAAATCCCCCCAGACCTTCTGGAAATCCTGTTCGTACCCGAAGGCTTCAATATCCCCGATGATAAATAGATTCTCTGCAGGCGCCTGGGTGATAAGGTCCTGACAGATAGAGTCGTCTTCGATGGTCAGCTGTCTGATCATGTTTGGTCTCTCCCTGTAAATTTTTTCTTGTAATCATATCAAGAGAATGGGGGAGGAGTAAAGGGAAAATTCAAAAAAAAGAGGCCATTTCTTTATACCGCTCATGATTTCCGTGCAAGACTACGCTTTCCGCGGGTAGCCCGTGAGCCTCCTCGGCACGCCTGCGGGGGTCTCACATCAGCTACTCTTCCCGCAGGAGACTTCATCTTGCACTCCAATCAACCGCTAGAAACTATAAAATACAAATCTTCATGAAACAAATTAAAAACCCGAATTCAGTTGCCTTATCCTTGGCAAATGAATTCGGGTTTTACTATGACTGAAACATGTTGTCCCAGCCTTTTTATTTATCCCCTGCCTGCTTGGAAGGAAGGATACTTGGTCATTCCGCCATCACAGAACAGGGTGATGCCGGTCACATAGCTTGCTTGCGAGGAAGCGAGGAAGGCCGCTACGGATGCGACTTCTTCAGGTTTTCCGATATAACCCATTGGAATCATGCTTTCAACATCGGCACGCTGCACGGGGTCGGCAAATTTCTCTGCGTTGATCGGTGTGTTCATGGCGCCGGGACCGATGTTATTGACCCTGATCCCTTTGGGAGCATACTCGAGAGCGAGTGTTTCGGTCATCAGTTTGATTCCGCCTTTACTCGCCGCATAATGGACGAACAGAGGCCATGGAATGACTTCGTGGACACTCGACATGTTGATGATGTTCCCTTTGATTCCATTTTCAACGAAGTATTTGAGGGCCTCCCGGCAACCGAGGAAGGCTCCGGTCAGGTTCGTGTTGACGACTTTATTCCAGTTGTCGAGGGTCATTTCGTGTGATGGGACGGGATTTTCGACTCCTGCGTTGTTGATCATGATGTCCAGTGTCCCGAATTTTTTGGTAGCGGCCTTTACGAGGTTGATGACATCGGCTTCGACCGTGACATCCCCTTGGACGATTTCTGCTTGTCCGCCGGCCTCTTCGACTTCTTTTTTCGCATCCAGTGCTTCTTTTTCATCCTTGAAGTAGTTGATGACGACCTTGGCTTTCTCCTGACCGAATCTCACGGCCATGGAGCGTCCGAGCCCGGTGGATCCCCCGGTGATGACGACTACTTTATCCTTTAAATCGTTGTACATGTTGCTACCTCCTCTAATGACATTATTGTTTGGCAATCCCCAACAGGACGCCCCCGATGATGATCAAGATGATCCCGAATGAGATCAGGACAAGCTGTTTCTTCGTTTTCCTCTCACCGAGGATGAAGATCCCCCCTAATGTCGAGATGACGATCCCCATTTGGGAAAGGGAGAAACTCGTCGCCACTCCCACCCGAGGCTGGGAGATGAAGAGGAACATATTGCCCAGTGCCCAGATGAGTCCGGGGATGATATTCCGGATGGCGTATTTGTTGAACGGCTTATGTCTGAACGTCAGGATCACGGCACTGATGAACATCCCGATCGCCTGAGGGAACAGGGCCACCCAGCCATCGACGTTGAAGAGCCTTGCCACGACGACGTAGATCAGATAACCGATCGTGGATACGATGAGGGTGAGGATGGCTTTCTTGAAGTTGCCCGATTCTTCTTCGTTTCCTTTTTTCTCTTCATAAGAGGTGAAGACGATCCCGACGACGATACAGATCAGGGCGATCACACCGAGGATGACGGTGGTTGTGGTGGACCATTCATGAAAGACGATGACGCCGAACAGAGCGGTGGAAACGAGCTGCATACCGGTGGAAATCGGCATCGTTTTACTCACGCCGATATATTGGAACGTCTTTAATTGGTTCACCTGTCCGACCGTCCAGAATAAACCTGACACGATTCCGACGATGATGATCGTCGAGTTCAGTTCCGGCTGGATGAAGAGGTAGATCCCAAAGGAGAGGATGAGCGCTCCGATCGTGGTCCCGAGTACCTGGCTGTAAGGCCCGCCTCCCAGTTTTACGTTGAATAATACGATGCTACCCCAGAAGATTGCAGGGAGTATGGCTAAAAAGATATCCATAAGAAGCCTCTCTTTCATGGTTGCAGTAGTCTGAATTCTTCTGTGGATAGGTTTTGCCAGAGGATTTGATTGTATGTATTCAATTTTCATGTGGCAGCGAAAAGAATGAGGGGGGAAGGTTTTAAAATTCCGGCCTTGGGGAATCGTAAGAGTAAATAAGGAGGTGCAGCACATCATGATTTGGACGATTATCGGTATTTTATTGATTTTATGGCTTCTTGGTCTTATTTTCAAAATTGGGGGCGCGGTGATTCACGTATTGCTCGTGATTGCCATCGTCGTGTTCATCTTCAACCGCATTACAGGGCGTAAGAAAGGACTGTAGAGGGATTCGGTGCGTCGGACTCCCTACATAAATAGAAAGGCCGGCATCCTCTGGTAAGGAGTGCCGGCCTTTTTTAGGTGCAGATCAGACGAGGGGTCCGCCCTTTGCCTCGATCTCGCCTGTCATCATGCTGAACTTTTTGAAGTTTTCATTGAATTTATAGGCAAGTTCTTTCGCTTTTGACTCGTAAGCGTCTTCGTTCATCCAGGTTCTTTTCGGCTGGAGTACGTCATCCGGTACGCCAGGGACATGGTGGGGGATATGAAGGCCGAAGATCTCATCGGTCTTCGTTTCCACGTGGGTGAGTTCCCCTTCAAGTGCCGCTTGGACCATGGAGCGTGTATAAGACAGCTTCATCCGGCTGCCGACACCGTACTCACCGCCGGTCCACCCCGTGTTCACGAGGTATACCTGAGCGTTATGCTCATCGATCTTCTTGCCGAGCATCTCCGCATAGCGGATGGCCGGAAGAGGGAGGAATGGTGACCCGAAGCAGGTGGAGAAGGTTGCTTGCGGGGACGTGATGCCGCGTTCTGTACCGGCAAGCTTGGACGTGTACCCGCTCAAGAAATGATACATGGCCTGCTCCTTCGTGAGCTTGCTGATCGGAGGAAGCACACCGAATGCATCTGCGGTGAGGAATACGATCGTGTTCGGGTGACCGGCAACGCTTGGATCGACGATGTTCTCCATCGCTTGAAGCGGATAGGCGGCACGCGTGTTTTCCGTCATGGACGCATCCTCGTAATCAGACGCCCGGGTATCTTCATCGACAGCCACATTCTCCAGTACGGAACCGAAGCGGATCGCATCGAAGATCTGAGGCTCTTTTTCACGGGTGAGGCCGATACATTTTGCATAGCAGCCCCCCTCGATATTGAATACGCCGTTCGGTGACCAGCCGTGCTCGTCGTCACCGATGAGCCTGCGGTTGGGATCGGCAGACAAAGTCGTTTTACCCGTACCGGACAGTCCAAAGAAGAGGGCGACATCGCCTTCAAGTCCGACATTGGCAGAGCAGTGCATGGAAAGGATATCGGACTCGGGGAGAACATAGTTCATGACGGAGAAGATCGATTTCTTCATTTCACCTGCATACTCCGTACCGCCGATAAGGACTATCCGTTTCTCGAACGAAACGATGATGAACGTTTCAGAATGGGTTCCATCCACGGCGGGATCGGCCTTGAAATGAGGCGCAGAGACGATCGTGAATTCCGGATCGTGACCGCTCAGTTCCCCGTCTTCGGGACGGATGAAGAGCTGATGGGCGAATAGATTATGCCATGCGAGCTCATTGATCACCTGGATCGGGAGGCGGTGCTTGCGGTCGGCCCCCGCATACCCGTTGAACACGAACAGCTCTTCTTTTTGTTGGAGGTAATCAAGGACCTTTCCATATAACCGGTCGAAGGATTCTTCCGAGATCGGTTGATTGACATTGCCCCACTCGATTTTATCTTTGGAGGAAGCTTCTTCCACAATGAATTTATCCTGAGGTGAGCGTCCGGTATATTTTCCGGTTTTGGCCCTGACGGCACCGGAGGAAGTCAGGATCCCTTCATTTCGCTGAAGGATCTTTTCCACCAGCTGCGGGACGGATAATTGATGGTGTATGTTTTCGCCATTCAGTAATTGCGTCAACTCATTTGATTTGCTCACAGTATTCATTCGAACCCTTCCTTTATGTGAATTTTAAGTAAGTTTGCTTCTCGATGATTAGTATAACACATTAGAAATATTAGTCTATACTATATCATTATTTTTCTGAAAAATAATGATCAATTCATGATTGGATGCTCGTATAATCCCATTTATATGCAGAATATCGGCTTGGTGTTAACGCTGTGAGTGATTGTGATGTCTCAATGGGAGGAGAGAAGGGATGGTTAAACCTAGCAGGGGGGAAAGTGTTGACACCCCGCCGTTGAACCGGTATTATTGTACCTTGAACGGATACTCTTATCCTGAGCTGGTGGAGGGAGCAGACCCTATGAAACCCAGCAACCTGCTATGAGATGAAGGAAAATGGAACGATTTTCCCAAAAGCGAAGGTGCTAAACTGAGGCAAGGTGCAAACCTTGAACGATAAGAGAGAAAAGGCGCGGCTAAAAGTTCAACCCTTTCCTCTGCATGCTTTCCAGAGGGAGGGTTTTTTATTTGACCTGCTACATGGCAATCCCCGGGTCCGATCCCGGCAGCGGGGCCGCCGTGTTTACTTCATACTACTTAGGGAAATGAGTACCGTATCTGCTTCGCTAAATTCGCCGGAAGCCACCGGCAAATGTGTTTAAGGAGGAACCTTGATGTCAACTAAACGTCGTCTGTTTACATCTGAGTCCGTAACGGAAGGACATCCAGATAAAATTTGTGACCAAATCTCTGATTCAATTCTTGATGCTATTCTTACGAATGATCCCAATGCGCGTGTAGCTTGTGAAACATCCGTTACTACTGGTCTCGTTCTTGTTGCCGGTGAAATCACAACCAACACGTATGTCGATATCCCGAAAATCGTCCGCGAAACCATCCGTGAAATCGGATATACGCGTGCAAAATACGGTTTCGATGCTGAAACATGTGCCGTCCTTACATCAATCGATGAGCAATCGGCCGATATCGCCCAAGGGGTGGATCAGGCCCTTGAAGCCCGTGAAGGACAAATGAGCGAAGAAGAGATCGACGCCATCGGTGCCGGTGACCAAGGTCTCATGTTCGGATTCGCCTGCAATGAAACGAAGGAGCTTATGCCTCTTCCGATCTCCCTTTCTCATAAAATCTCCCGTCGCCTGACTGAAGTGCGTAAAGAAGAAATCCTTCCTTACCTTCGTCCGGATGGAAAAACGCAAGTGACGGTTGAATACGATGAGAACGACAAGCCTGTCCGCATCGACACGATTGTCATCTCTACTCAGCATCATCCTGAAGTGACGCTTGAGCAAATCCAGCGTAACCTGAAGGAATATGTGATCGATCCAGTCGTTCCGAAAGAATTGATCGACGAAAACACAAAATACTTCATCAACCCGACTGGTCGCTTCGTTATCGGTGGACCACAAGGAGATGCCGGTCTGACAGGCCGTAAGATCATCGTTGATACGTATGGTGGGTACGCGCGTCACGGTGGTGGTGCATTCTCAGGTAAGGATGCTACCAAGGTTGACCGCTCTGCTGCCTATGCTGCACGTTATGTTGCGAAGAACATCGTGGCTGCAGGACTTGCCGAGAAGTGTGAAGTTCAGCTTGCATACGCCATCGGTGTTGCACAGCCGGTATCGATCTCTGTCGACACATTCGGAACCGGACAAGTATCCGAAGATGTATTGGTGGACGTTGTCCGCAATAACTTCGACCTTCGCCCGGCAGGCATCATCAAGATGCTTGACCTTCGCCGCCCGATCTACAAACAGACGGCTGCTTACGGTCATTTCGGACGTAATGACCTTGATCTTCCTTGGGAGCGTACAGATAAGGCAGACGCTCTTAAAGCAGAAGCGCTTGCTTGATCACCCCTATAAACAAAAAGAGGCTGGAACAAACGTGTTTTAGTCATAGTAAAACCCGAACTGCGATAAGGCAAAGCAGTTCGGGTTTTTTATTTGTTTCATGACCATTACGATTTCATTGTCTCCAACGGTTGAATGGAGTGGCAGACGAAGACGAAGACTCCTGCGGGAAGAGTAGCTTTTGAGAGATCCATGCCCCGAGGAGGCTCCTGGGCTACCCTTGGAAAGCGACGTCTTGCACGGAAATCATGAGCGGGATAAAGAACCTTTACGGATCGTGTCTGGTATCTTTTTAGTGTTGTCCCAACTTCTTTGGTTATTCCGGGCCTTTACAAACAATCCGAGTAATCTCCATCAAGTTGGGGTATCCCAAGTATAAGTGACTAGAGGGGCTTGGAGGCTTTATAATGTTGTGCTTTTTCCGCATACTCCCTTGAGATCCGCTCCATGTCGATGATATCGTCCTCATTCAGCTCCCTGACAACCTTTGCGGGTCTGCCGAATGCGAGGGTGTGGGGAGGGATGACCTTCCCCTGAGGGACCAGGCTCCCGGCACCGATGAAGGCGCCTTCACCGATCTCGGCATTATCCAGGATGATCGAGCCCATTCCGATCAACGCCTTTTTTCGGATTTTGCAGCTGTGCAGGATGACCGAGTGACCTACGGTGACCTCATCCTCGATGAT
This sequence comes from Rossellomorea sp. FS2, assembly GCF_047915635.1. NCBI lineage: Bacteria > Bacillati > Bacillota > Bacilli > Caryophanales > Bacillaceae > Rossellomorea > Rossellomorea sp. FS2. The sequence continues at coordinate 44,222 of NZ_JBLRVS010000001.1, forward strand.
CAGGGGATTGTCCGGACTTTGGTGAAGCACGGAGTTGTCCTGGATATTGACCTTTCTCCCGATCTTGGTCGGGGCGACATCCCCCCGTATGACGGAATTGAACCAGACGCTCGACTCTTCCCCGATCTCGACATCCCCGGAGATTGTCACATAATCTGCAATATATGCGGACTCTGCAATGATCGGTTTATTATTATAATATGGATAGAGCACTTTATACTAACCCCTTTCAGAAATATTTACTATAATAAATGGTAGCAGAATTTTTCGGAATTACCATATTTAAAGGAGGATTCGCCATGTGGAAATGGGAAACGGATCAAGAAGCGAAGGCAGTCATCGTAATCGTTCACGGAGCAATGGAGCATCACGGCCGTTATGGTTGGCTCATTGAAATGTGGCGCTCGGCAGGGTATCATGTCGTCATGGGCGACCTGCCCGGCCAGGGGATGACCTCCCGGAGCATGAGGGGCCATATTGAATCATTCGAAGAGTACCTCATCGAAGTGAAAGATTGGATCCAGGCAGCCTATCAGTTCGAGCTCCCTGTATTTGTGATCGGTCACAGCATGGGAGGGCTCGTCACGGTACGTCTGCTCCAGGAATCCCACGTGAATCTTGCAGGGGTCATTCTCTCCTCGCCCTGCCTCGGATTGATGAATTATCCGAACAAGTCGGTGGACCTGCTTTCCTATGGTCTGAATAAAGTCGCCCCATCGGTTAAATTCCCATCGGGATTATCCATCAATATGGCGACCAGGAACGCTGAAGTCCGTGAGATCGACAGCAACGATTCCCTCTATATCACGAAAGTCTCTGTCCGGTGGTATCGGGAATTGATCAATGCGATGAAGCATGCTCACCAGGAGCTGGATAAGATGCCTGACTATCCATTGCTCGTCATGCAGGCGGGGGATGATCAAATCGTAGATAAACGGGCTGTGAAAAAATGGTTTACAGAACTTTCCTTGTCCGAAATGCATTATAAAGAATGGTCAAAATGTTATCATGAACTTTACAATGAGCCGGAGAGGGAGGAAATTTTCGAGTACTCCAAGTCTTTCATTGAAAGCCGGCTGAAAACGCTGGGTTATATTGTGTAATGAAGTAAGGAAGAGGTGATAAGCGTGTCTATACCAAGCGATCCATTTTCATTAATGACAAAAGTATATCGAAATGTCTTTCCACACGTTCATCACGAGCTTGATCAGTGGAAAAAGCGGGCGGAAGCGATTCCGAATGAAGAATTGAGGCGACAGGCCCTCTCAAGCATCGAACATAAGACGTTTCACTGTGAAGGCGGAGGGATCATGTCCCTCCTTTCCCTCGATAAGAAAGTAGAAACGATCCGTTTCATCGTGGCCTATCAAACGATCAGCGATTATCTCGACAATCTGTGTGACCGGAGCGTATCCCTTGATCCGGATGATTTTGCACTCCTTCACCAGTCCATGAAGGATTCCCTCGATGTCGATGCCGAACCCGTGAACTATTACGCCCTCAGGGAAGATCAGGATGACGGCGGATACTTAGAAGCGCTGGTAAGGACGTGCCAGGGCGTCCTCAAGGATCTCCAGAACTATGATGCGATCAAGGAAGAGCTCGCGCAGCTTTGTGACTACTATTGCGATCTGCAGATACATAAGCATGTGAAACAGGAAGAGCGCGTTGAACGGCTGCAGGGGTGGTTCGAGTCCCACAGGGAGAACCTTCCCGATATGGACTGGTATGAATTCTCTGCTTGCTCCGGATCGACCCTCGGGATCTTCTGCCTCGTCTCGTATGCGAACCGTGCTGATTTCCACCCGTCCTATACAGATAAAATCAAGAGCGGCTATTTCCCGTATATACAGGGACTACATATCCTCCTCGATTATTTCATCGATCAGGAAGAAGACAGGGAAGGGGGGGACCTCAACTTCTGCTTCTATTATGAAGATGAAGAGCACATGAAGGAACGGCTCCTGCATTTCCTCCGCAAAGCGGATGAGCATACGGAAGGACTCCCACACGCCCATTTCCACCGATTGATCAACAAAGGGCTGATCGGCGTTTATTTGTCGGATGATAAAGCCAGGAAGCAGCGGGATGTTCATCACTTTTCGAAAGAATTCATCAATGAATCAGGATGGATCACGAAATTCTTCTATTTCAACGGTAAAATGTATCGGAAATGGAGAAGTAGGAAAAAAACATCTTGAATCCCAAAACCTCGACATCGCTCGAGGTTTTCTTTTTGTTTTCATGAAAAAAATGGTAACGAACAGGTTCGATGGTTTCAGGTAAGACAGGTTATACCGGGACGATAGAACTGTTTTGATTCTGAAAATATTTACTTTTCAGAATATAGGAGTATATTTGGTAGAGAAAGTATTTACTAGAAACTTTAGGGGGAATGGAAAGTGAAGTCTAGAAAAATCATGTCTGTCGCCATGGCCGCAGCGCTCAGTGCCGGTTTATTTGCCGTCCCTGCGTCCGCCCATGACGCCACTCCGGTGAACGTCCTGAAGGACCCTGTACAGAAGAAGGTACATAATCACGGGGAAGGACCGTTTGACCTTGCCATCGCCAATGAAGAGAGATTGATCGAGATGCTCAAGGAAAAAGGGGATATCTCTAAGAATGCATCAGCTGCTGAAGCTGAAAAAGGAGTGCAGAAGTTCCTGAAGGAAAAGTCTGACGGCTTGAAGGAGCTTGAAGATGATGGAGAGCTGAAGGAAGAGAAGGAGAAGCTCGAGAAGAAGATAACCCAGAACAAAAAGAAGGAAAAAGGGAAGAATTCGAAAAAGAAACATCGTAACCTGGACCCTGTAAAGGAAGAATACTATGACGGGGATGTCAGGGAGGACAAGGTCCTTGTCGTCCTGATGGAATTCCCTGATTTTCCTCACAACTCGATCCAGGAAGATGAAACCGACATGTACTATGACGATTATGTGCAAAAGCACTATGAAGACATGGTATTCGGTAATAGAGGATACAAAGGTCCCAATGGGGAGAAGCTGGTCTCCATGAAGCAATTCTACGAACAACAGACGAACGGTGCCTATACGGTTGATGGAGAAGTCACCAAATGGTATATGGCGAAGCATCCGGCTGCCTACTACGGCGGCAACGGAGCGAATGGCAGTGACGCAAGGCCGAGGGAACTCGTCAAGGAAGCACTAGAAGCTGCGGCGGCTGATCCGGATGTTGATTTGTCTCAATATGATCAGGAAGACCGTTATGACCTGGATGGCGATGGAAACACAAGAGAGCCGGATGGTCTGGTCGATCATCTGATGGTTGTTCATTCAGCTGTCGGTGAAGAAGCAGGCGGTGGAAGTCTCGGTGAAGACGCCATCTGGTCCCACAGGTGGAACTTGGGAGATATCTTCCCGATTGAAGGAACGGAAACAGACGTCCCTTACTGGGATGGAAAGATGGCTGCATATGACTACACGATCCAGCCGGCAGACGGAGCGGCAGGGGTGTTCGCCCATGAGTACGGACATGACCTCGGCCTTCCGGATGAATATGATACCCAGTATTCGGGTGAAGGCGAGGCCGTTGCCTACTGGTCCATCATGGCAAGCGGAAGCTGGGCAGGGAAGATCCCTGGCACAGAGCCGACCGGATTCAGTGCATGGTCCAAGGAATTCCTTCAGGCTGCCCATGGCGGCAACTGGTTGAAGTATGATGAAGTGAGTCTTGATGACCTGAAGAAAAAGGGAACGGAATTCTACCTCGATCAGGCCAATACAAAAGGCACGAATGCAGATGCGCTGAAGATCACGCTGCCGGATAAAGAAACACCAGTCAACAAACCGTTCAGCGGAAAGTACAGTTACTTCAGCGGCAGTGGAAATGATCTTGATAATTCCGCAGTCGTCGATGTGAATCTGTCATCCGCATCCAGTGCAGAATTCTCCTTCAAAGCTTGGTATGATATCGAGCAGGATTGGGATTATGGATCCGTTCAAGTAAGCGAGGACGGGAAACAATGGACAACCATCCCGGGTAATATCACAACGGATGCAGACCCGAATAGCCAAAACCCTGGTAACGGGATCACCGGGAAATCCGACGGCTGGATCGATGCCAAGTTTGACCTGAGTGCGTACAAAGGGAAAAACGTAAAAGTGAAGATCAACTACTGGACGGATGTAGCAGCCGTATACCCTGGTCTGTATGTAGACGATATCAAGGTGACGGCAGATGGGAAACAAGTATTCTTCGATGATGCTGAGGGTACAGCGAAAGTGAAGCTTGAAGGATTTGCGAAGGATACGGGAGTCAAAAAATCAGAACATTACTACCTTCTTGAGTGGAGAAACCATCAGGGAGTCGATAAGGGACTGGCTCATATCAAGCGTGGGGACAGCCTCATGTCATATGATCCGGGCCTTGTAATCTGGTATGCAGATGAATCGTACGATGACAACTGGACTGGCATCCATCCTGGTGATGGATATCTTGGAGTGGTCGATGCGGATCAAATACCGATTAGATGGAGTGATGGTTCCGTTGCTTCCACCCGCTATCAGATCCACGATGCTGCATTCAGCATGGATAACGCGAAAAAGATGTTCATCGATTACCGCGACCTTCTCGGGTTGACGCTTACCGATAAGGATACGAAGAAAAATCCTGAGTTCTATGACAGGAAAGATTACTCGAATACAAGGATGCCGGATGCGGGACGGAATGTTCCTGAATATGGCCTGAAAGTCAAAGTGACGGGTCAAAGTAAAGACAAGTCTGTAGGACGCATCGAAGTATCAAAACATTAATCTTAAAGGGTGACCGCCGACCGGCGGTCACCCTTTAAGCATGTTAGTGGACATTTTTCATCATGGAATTGATAATAATACTCACATCACACAAAGGAGATGTAAGTATTGGCCATTAAATTAAGCATTCTCGATCAATCACCGATCGCAGAAGGAATGAGCCCCCAAGAGGCTCTTCAAAATACAGTAAAACTCGCACAGCATGCCGATCGATTGGGCTATGAGCGTTTCTGGGTTTCTGAACACCATGATTCCACCAGCCTCGCCGGTTCTTCACCGGAAGTATTGATCGCCCATCTTGCACAGAATACAGAGAGGATCAAAATAGGCTCAGGCGGAGTGATGCTTCCCCACTACAGCTCATACAAAGTGGCTGAAAATTTCCGGTTGCTCGAGGGGCTGAATCCTGAACGCATCGATCTCGGTCTTGGAAGGGCTCCAGGCGGCATGCCTATGGCAACGATGGCCCTGCATGACGGGAAACCAAGGGACGTCGACCGCTACCCTGAGCAAATCGACGACCTCCTCGGATATTTGACGGACTCCCTGCCGGCTTCCCACCCTTACCAGGGACTCACGGCTGCTCCGCAAATCGCCACGATGCCTGAAGTGTGGCTACTCGGATCCAGTCCATCAAGCGCCATGCTGGCTGCTCAAAAAGGACTTCCGTACACCTTCGCCCAGTTCATCAATGGCGAGGGCGGTCCGCAATACACCGCAGCTTACCGCAATAACTTCGTGCCAAGCCCTTATCTTGATCAGCCGAAGAACATTGTCGCTGTCTTTGCGATCTGTGCCGAAACGGACGAAGAGGCTGAAAGGGTCGCCTCGAGCATCGATCTTTCTATCCTCATGATCGAACAGGGGATGCGCTCGAACGGAACTCCGAGTCCCGAGAAAGCGGCTCAGTACCACTACAGCCCGTTCGAACTTCTCCGGATCAAGGAGAATCGGAAGCGGATGGTGGTCGGAAGCCCCGAAACCGTGAAGAATAAAATCCTCGCCCTGAGCGAGCAGTATCAAACAGACGAAGTCATGCTCGTGAGCATCACGTATGATTTCAACGATAAGCTGAAATCATTTGAATTGATTGCCAATGCACTGATGGACGCATAACAAAAAGGGACGGCCGCTGGCCGTCCCTTTTTGCTTATCTTTTTTCCAGGGCCACGATGAATGGCGGATGGTTGAGCTGATTCATGAACTGATAGCGCAGGACGTGGACATAATTCTGGTCGAGCTTCTCCACATAGCGCAGGATATAATCCCTCTCCACCGCGCCTTCCGGGTGCCCGTGGTAGATCACAAGGACAAGGATGCCTTCCGGTGCCATCATTTCAAGGATCTGATTGAGCGCGAGGATCGTTGTTTTCGGACGCGTCACGATTTCCTTATCCCCTCCGGGAAGGTAACCAAGATTGAAGATGGCACCTGTCACTTTCCCGTGATGGACGGGAGGAATGACATTCATCACGGTCTCATGCCCCTGATGGAACAGGGTGACCCGCTGGGCCAATTCGTGCGTATCAAGCTGCTCTTTCGTATTCTCGATGGCTTCTTCCTGAATGTCAAAGCCGTAGACCCTGCCGTTGTCGCCTACAAGCCTTGCGAGGAACAGCGTATCGTGACCATTTCCAAGGGTGGCATCGATCACGACATCCCCGGGGCTCACGGCACGCTCGAGCAGCTGCCTTGCAAACGGTAGAATTCTGTCTAATTTCATGTTGTCACATCCACTTTATAATATTTTCCCTGCCAGCTTTCGCGGCGCTTCATTTCATCATCGATGGCGTTCAGCACGCTCCATTTATTCACGCTCCACATCGGGCCTACCATGAGATCGATGGGACCGTCTCCGGTGATCCTGTGCACCACCATTTCGGGAGGGATGATCTCGAGCTGATCACAAACCAATTGTATGTATCGATCAAAATCGAGGAACTCAAGGAGCCCCTTTTCGTATTGTTTCACCATAGGTGTGCCTTTCAGAAGATGCAGAAGATGGATTTTGATCCCCTGTACATCGAGTTTCGCCACCTCGGCTGCGGTCTCCAGCATCATATCGTCGGTTTCAAGGGGAAGGCCGTTGATAATATGGGAGCATACCCGGATCCCATGCTTCCTTAACTTCCTGACACCTTCTTTATAGCATTCATAATCATGGGCGCGGTTGATCAGACCTGCCGTCTTTTCGTGGACCGTCTGAAGCCCGAGCTCCACCCATAGATACGTCCTTTCGTTCAATTCAGCCAGATACTCCACTACGTCATCGGGGAGGCAGTCTGGCCGTGTAGCGATGGACAGGCCGATGACACCGTCCTGCTTCAACACGGATTCATAGCGTTCCCGTAGTACCTCAACGGGGGCGTGGGTATTGGTGAAGGCTTGGAAATAGGCAAGGTATTTGCCATCCTTCCACTTTTTGTGCATTTTATCCTTGATATCATGGAATTGTTTTTCCAACGATTCGGCCCTGTTGCCTGCAAAGTCACCCGACCCTGCCGCGCTGCAAAAGGTGCATCCACCAAATGCGGCCGTGCCGTCACGGTTCGGACAGTCGAATCCTCCATCCAGTGCTACTTTGAACACTTTATGGCCGAAGTGTCCGCGCAGATGATAATTCCAGGTATGGTAGCGTTTTTGATCGGCTGCATATGGAAATGGGTTTGTCTCGATGGCAAACACCTCCTGATTCGTCATTTTCGGTGGTTCATCATAGAGATTTTAACATGAAAGAAGGGGAGATTGAATCCTCGGGGACTGAAAAGGCGAAGTTTACCACTTTTGAAATAGGTGAGCAGGCTCACACTAAGGGATGGGAAGTACTTCCCGAAAGCACTAAATAGGCAGGGGGATGTTCAGATGGCAACGAGGCAATCGATCGACGAGTGTATCCAGAAGTGTGAAGACGCCATCCGTGAAGGTCAAAAGCAGTATCAGGCCGGACTCGGACAGGAACATTACGGAGACAGTGAGTATACGCAAGCCATGCAGAAAATCGAGGAATCGGTCAATGACCTCGCACAGCTGTCTCAAAGCGCCAATGCACAGCAGCGTGAACAGCTTCACAGGATGCGGCTTCAGGTGCAGCATCTTCAGAATGAAATGATCCTCCTTGAGCATGATCCTTCTACGGTAGGGGGGACCCTTCATTGAAGAAACGATCCGACCAAAACAACCCGGAGCAGAGTGGACGGAACAAACCGATCGATACAGAGTTCGGTAAAGAGTACAATCCTGTTGAAGCCGTGAAAAAGCGGAATGAGCACAGGAGTCAACCCGTCCGGAGCGACCATCATAATAATAAATAGCACCTTCTGCCAGCCCTGGATTACAGGGCTGGCATTTTTTGTTCAAGTGCTTGAATCACCGCATCGAAGCAGCATTACATAACTGGTTTGAAACCGGTAAATAGTTCTTGCCCCTTTCATCGAAAAGGAGTAAAATCCTCTAGGGAATTGAAATATGTGTTAGAAAGGAAGAGGAAAAATGCCAAGATCTTTATGGCTCCTCATCATCGGAATGATGGTGAACGTTACCGGTTCTTCCTTCCTATGGCCTTTGAATACCATTTACCTTCATGATCACCTTGGAAAGACATTATCCATGGCCGGCATCGTCCTCATGCTCAACGCAGGGGCAAGCGTTGCCGGGAATCTGATCGGAGGGTTTCTTTTTGATAAATTGGGCGGGTACAGGTCCATCCTTTTAGGCATTCTCATCACTCTTACAGCACTTGGTGGAATGAACCTCTGGCACGGATGGCCACATTATGTCGTGTTCCTGACCATCGTAGGCTTCGGATCGGGGATCGTATTCCCATCCATGTACGCCATGGCAGGGTCTGTGTGGCCGGCAGGGGGAAGGAAGGCGTTCAATGCCGTCTACGTGGCCCAGAACATCGGGGTCGCCGTCGGGGCGTCACTCGGTGGCCTTGTTGCATCGTTTTCATTCAATTATATCTTCCTGGCGAATTTCGTGATGTACATCGTATTCTTCCTGATCGCCCTGTTCGGCTACAAGAAAATCTCCGCCCAAGTCGCGGGACATACATCTGTCATTCAGGAATCAAGGCCGATACGCGACCGTTCGAAGCTGACGGCATTGCTGCTTATTTGCGGGGCATACCTCCTATGCTGGGTCGGATATGTACAGTGGCAGTCCACAATCGCAAGCTATACCCAGGAAATCAACATTTCCCTTAAGCAGTACAGCTTCCTGTGGACAATCAACGGGGCGTTGATCGTCCTTGCTCAACCCCTGCTGTCCAAAGCCATCAAACGGTTCGAGCATAATTTGAAAATCCAGATCATGATCGGGACGGTCATCTTCATGCTTTCTTTCGCCGTTGCGGCATTTGCTGATCAATTCATGTGGTTTGTGGCGGCCATGATCATCCTGACCGTCGGGGAGATGCTCATCTGGCCGGCAGTTCCGACCATTGCCAATTCCCTTGCGCCCAAAGGGCGGGAGGGATTCTATCAGGGCATCGTCAACAGCACGGCGACGGGAGGCCGCATGATCGGTCCCCTTATCGGCGGATTGATGGTCGATATGTTCAGTATGCAGATCCTCTTTGTCGTCTTGATTGCTTTTTATATCGCTGCCATGGTCATATCCAGCATGTATGATCGTCCATTGAAGAAAAAAGAACCGGTAACCATTTCAGTCCATTAAAAAAAGCGTACGATGCATGCATCGTACGCTTTCTGTTTTTTCGTTTTCAAATTAAAAGGGCTCCCGTATCCTACGGAAGCCCACTTGCAAAAAAATTGAGGCGGATAATCCAGACGCCACATCGTCTGTTGTCACAAGGACGCGATTACCGACTTACACAATTCAGCTCATCGCTATATAAGAATAACATGGTCGCTGAAAAAAGGCAACCACCTTAGGTCCGATTGTTTGGGATTCTCCAGTGACGGATCAGCGGGCCGGAATCCCCGAACACGGGATCACGGGATGGAAGGGGGACCGAAATGATGTCCAATCGCGAGCTCGTCCTGTCATCAGCCCTTCCTTCCTTTGTATTGTAGTCCCTTCCATCGGGATAGGCACCGGCAACCTTGAAATCATCACTCGCCGAGATCCGCTTGTGTCCGGTACCGGCAGGCAGGATAAGGACATCACCCTTTCGGAAGCGGACTGTTTCCCCGAACTCGCCCCCGACCAGGACCTCGGCTTCCCCGTCGATGACCCCCAGCACTTCATGGGTATTACTGTGGAAATGGTGGTAATCAAATATTCCGTTCCTCCAGCTGTTGAACCAACCATTCCGTTCGAACACCATTTCGGGGCTGTCCGTTTCTCCGGAAAGGGCATCTCTGTATAATAACACCGGAAGATTCGGGTTATTGGGGATGATTCCATCATCCTCAAAATACAAAATCTTTAGTTCGGCGATTTCCATCCTTCATTCCTCCATTCGTTGTTAAGGAGATTCCCTCCGTATCAAGCCTTTAAACCGTTTTCCAAAAAGTGGTGAGGATTATTTTCCCTTGAGTCTGTAAATGGTATGCTAGGATATAGTTATCTGAAAATTTCGGGTTTGGGGGAAGGGTCAATGAGTTCGTTACTGAAGTCTGTATCGGTTGAGATGATCGAGATTATTCTGGAGAACGCGTTTGAATGGCTTGTCGTCGTGGATGAGGGGGGGACGATCATCTATATGAACGACAGCTACTGCCAATTCCTCGAGGTGGAAAGGGAAAAGGCAGTCGGCAGTCATGTCACGGAAATCATTGAAAACACACGCATGCATATCGTAGCGGCCAGCGGCAAAGAAGAGGTGGCCGACCTTCAATATATCCGGGGGAACTACATGATTGCCAACCGGATCCCCATCGTGGTGGACGGTCAGGTGATCGGGGCTTTCGGCTCGGTCATCTTCCGGGATACGAGTGAATGGATGCAGATGAGTTCCCATGTGAAGAACATGATGTCAAAGATCCAGAGCTATATCCAGGATATCAACAGCGGGGTGCGTTATAACCTGAACGATATCATCGGTGATTCCGAAGTGATGCTCGAATTGAAAGAAAAGGTCCAAATGATCGCCCCGAGTGATATTTCCATTTTGATCAGGGGGGAGAGCGGAACGGGGAAAGAGCTTTTTGCCCACAGTATCCATCAGCTGAGTGAACGGAGCTCGCAGCCATTCATCAAGGTCAACTGCGCGGCCATACCTGAGCATCTCCTGGAATCGGAGCTGTTCGGATATGAAGAAGGGGCATTCACAGGAGCAAAAAAAGGGGGCAAGAAGGGGAAGTTCCAGCTTGCACACAAAGGGACGCTCTTCCTCGATGAAATCGGCGATATGCCTTTGAATATGCAGGCGAAGTTACTCAGGGCCCTTCAGGAAGGGGAGGTGGAGGCGGTCGGTTCGACAAAGATCCAGCAAGTGGACGTCCGGATCATCGCCGCCACGAACCGGCCGCTTGAAACGCTGATGGAAGAAAAGCGTTTCCGCAGCGACTTGTATTACAGGATCAATGTCATCCCTTTTCAACTTCCATCCCTCAGGGAAAGGAAGGGAGATCTTTCAAGGCTTGCCTCCTTCTTCTTGGAGAAATCGACCAAATCCTCAGGGAAACGAATCAGCGGATTTACAGATGATGTGCTTGAGATCTTCACATCACACAGCTGGCCGGGGAACTTGAGGGAGCTGGAAAATGTGATTCACGCCGCTACGTATCTGACGTCCGGGACCAAGATCAAAATCAACGCACTCCCCTCATATTTAAAGGTGGGGAATTTATATAAAACAGGGTCGAAGTCATTGAAAGAAATGATGGAAGAAACGGAACGAGCCATATTGGAAGAAACGATCCGGACCTATCCCGACAAACGGAAAGCGGCACAGGTACTGGGGGTAGGAAAATCGAGCCTGTACGAAAAATTGAACAAATATCAGATTCAATGAAAAGGATTTCCGGAATATCGGACATGTGTCCGGAAATCCGGAAATAGGATGAAAGTGGTAGGTTTGTGTGTGCGAAAAAAGCATGGGGAAGAATCTGTCCGGAATTCCGGACGGATTTTTCAGGTTAATAGGGTACGACGGGGAGATGAGGTGAATCCATATTTTTAGTTTTTTTCCAAAAATGGGTCTGAAACGTGACAAGAAAGGGAAGGGAAACGCCGTACAGCCAAGAAATTCACACTAACTTTCCGAATAATAAAAAACTTGGCACGTTCCTTGCGAGTACATTATGTGAATGGGGAACAAAACCCGTTTTATGGGTGCGAAAATATGTAAACGATTACAAATACAAAGGGGGAGTAACAATGTTAAGTATGATCGGCCTTATTGGAGGACTCTTACTATTAATCTATTTAACGATGAAAGGCATGAATATCCTGGTTGTCGGTCCAGTGGCCGCCTTGTTTGTGGCTGTATTGAGCGGAATGCCTCTTTTCCCGCAGCTTGCTGCGGAAGGAGAAGCCGATCTTGTTACAAATTATATGGGTGGATTCACTGGATTCGTAGCTGCTTGGTATCTCATGTTCCTCCTCGGATCGGTATTCGGTAAGGTAATGGAAGACAGCGGGGCGGCCGATAGCGTATCCCGCTTTGTCGTTGATAAGATGGGGATGAAGTATGCAGTGCTTGCCGTCGTGGCATCCTGTGCGATCTTGACGTATGGCGGAGTCAGCCTGTTCGTCGTCGCTTTCTCTGTCTATCCTATGGCCCTCAGTCTGTTCAAACAGGCAGATCTTCCAAGGCGCTTCATCCCGGCTGCCCTGGCCCTCGGGTCTGTCACCTTCACGATGACGTCTGCCGGATCACCGGAAATACAGAACTGGATTCCGATTGAATATCTTGGAACAACTCCTTATGCCGGATGGGAAGTCAGTATCATCGTCGCGGTCTTCATGGCCACATTCGGCTACTGGTGGTTGAAACGCATGATCAAGAAAGCACTGGCCAAAGGAGAGCGTTTTGAAGCAAGAAAAGAAGATCCGATCATTGATGAAGGTCGACCACTGCCGAATCCGATCATGGGTCTGATCCCGCTCCTCGTCGTACTTGGACTATCCTTTGCCTTCCATGATTCGCTGAAGCAATCGGCGCTCATCATTGCCCTTCTTGGTGGGGTCATCACAACGTATCTTCTGAACAGGAAGTACTTCAAAGGCTTCTGGGGTGCGGTATCCGAAGGAACCGTCGGTGCACTGATCGCGATCGGGAACACGGCTGCCGTCGTAGGTTTCGGCGGGGTCGCCAAAGCGGTCCCTGCATTTGAAACAGCTGTTACGGCCATGACGAGCATTCCGGGATCTCCGTTGATCGGGGGAGCCATCGCCGTCAGCGTCATTGCGGGTATGACCGGATCATCCTCGGGCGGTCAGGCGATCGCATTGCCGCTGCTCGCGCCTCACTACATGGATATGGGCGTGAATCCGGAAGCACTGCACAGGGTCGTATCGATATCATCAGGGGCATTGGATTCTCTCCCCCACAATGGATATGTCGTCACGACCATCCGCTCCATCTGTAATGAGACCCATGAGGCCGCTTATGGGGCCGTAGGAGCATTGACGGTCATCGTTCCGCTCATTGGCGTCATCATCGCCATCGTTTTATTCTCTCTAGGTTTCGGTATCTAAGAAAGGAGTTTCATCATGGTAGAAAATAAAGTCGTATTCATCACAGGAGCTGCACAAGGAATCGGGTATGAGATCGGCAGGGAGTTCGCGGTCAAGGGAGCGAAGGTCGTCCTGACCGATCTTGATGAAAAGAAAGTGGAAGAAGCTGCAAGCTCCCTCAGGAAAGAGGGCTTCGAGGCTAAAGGCATCAAATGCGACGTGACGTCCGAAGAGGATATCCGCGGAGCAGTAGACAGTACGGTGGAGGCATACGGCCGGGTCGATGTACTGATCAATAATGCAGGGCTCCAGCATGTTGCCCATATCGAGGAATTCCCGACCGAAAAGTTTGAGCTGCTCATCAAAGTGATGCTTACCGCACCCTTCATGGCCATCAAGGCGGTATTGCCCCATATGAGGCATCAGCAGTGGGGGCGGATCATCAATATGGCCTCCATCAATGGCCTCATCGGCTTTTCCGGTAAGGCTGCGTATAATTCGGCGAAGCACGGCGTCATCGGTTTGACGAAGGTTGCTGCACTTGAAACGGCAGATCAGGGGATCACGGTCAACTCCGTATGCCCGGGGTATGTCGATACCCCCCTCGTCCGGAATCAGCTCGCAGACCTTGCATCCACAAGGGGAGTGGAGCTCGATAAGGTCGTGGAAGAAGTGATCTATCCCCTTGTTCCTCAGAAGCGGCTTCTCGATGTGAAGGAAATTGCGGATTACACGCTATTCCTCTGCAGTGACGCGGCAAAGGGCGTGACCGGTCAATCGGTCGTACTCGATGGGGGCTACACCGTCCAATAGAAGGTTGAAAGCGGCGTTCACCTGGCACACCGGGTGAACGCCGCTTTTCTCGTCATTTGGACCGGCAGAATAAAAAGGGCTTGCGTGAAGGTATACAATTGACTAAAATAGACCATATATATGATAGTACTATATGAGACGTTGATCAGGAGTAGTAATGATGAGTCCCGGAGCAGAGAGTTGACGGCTGGTGAAAGTCAATCGGAAGACCTCATGAACTCGCCTGTTGAGTCGCAGATCTGAATGGAGTAGGATCTGCCGTTTGCCGCGTTATGGTTGAATGAAGCTGAGTGCGCGTACACTAATGTGGGTGGTACCGCGGGAGTATAAACCAAACTCTCGTCCCAAATATCTTATTTGGGGCGGGAGTTTTTTGTATTTCAAGGCAATGGCCCCGATCTCCAGCTATCGAAGAAAGTAAAACCACTAAGGAGGTCTCACGATGAGTTTTAATCATAAGCAAGTCGAGACGAAATGGCAGAAACACTGGGAAGAAAACAAGACATTCAAAACGACGGAAGACCCTGGGAAGAAAAAATTCTATGCCCTTGATATGTTCCCATATCCGTCAGGAGCCGGGCTGCATGTAGGGCATCCAGAAGGCTTCACGGCCACGGATATCCTCTCAAGGATGAAGCGCATGCAGGGCTACAATGTCCTCCATCCGATGGGCTGGGACGCATTCGGCCTGCCGGCAGAACAATACGCACTGGATACGGGGAATGATCCTGCTGTCTTCACGGAGCAGAACATCAACAACTTCCGCAGACAGATCAAATCCCTCGGGTTCTCTTATGACTGGGACCGGGAAGTGAATACTACGGATCCTGATTATTATAAATGGACGCAGTGGATCTTCCTGAAGCTGTATGAAAAAGGTCTGGCATACGTGGATGAAGTAGCGGTGAACTGGTGCCCTGCTCTTGGTACGGTCCTTGCCAATGAAGAGGTCATCGACGGGAAGAGCGAACGCGGCGGCCACCCGGTCGAGCGCCGTCCGATGAGGCAGTGGATCCTTAAAATCACAGCCTATGCCGATCGTCTTCTCGAAGACCTGGACGATGTGGACTGGCCGGAGAGCATCAAGGATATGCAGCGCAACTGGATCGGACGTTCTGAAGGCGCGGAGGTTGTCTTCAACATCGATGGCCACGACGAATCGTTCGACGTATTCACTACCCGTCCCGATACGATCTTCGGCGCAACTTATGCAGTCCTTGCACCTGAGCATCCCCTTGTAGAGAAAATCACGACAGGGGAGCAAAAAGAGAAGGTAGAGGCGTATCTCGACAAAGTGAAAGCGAAGAGCGATCTTGAGCGTACGGATCTTGCCAAAGAAAAAACAGGTGTATTCACCGGTGCCTACGCCATCAATCCGGCGAATGGCAAACAAATGCCGATCTGGATTGCCGATTATGTTCTCATGAGCTACGGTTCAGGAGCCATCATGGCGGTACCTGCACATGATGAACGGGATTATGAGTTCGCAAAAGAATTCGGTCTTCCGATCATCGAAGTCGTCTCAGGCGGTGATGTCGACAAGGAAGCCTACACAGGTGATGGAGATCATGTCAACTCTGAGTTCCTCGATGGAATGGGGAAAGAAGAAGCCATCACGAAGGCAATTGCGTGGCTTGAAGAGAAGAATATCGGAACGAAAAAAGTGACCTATCGCCTCCGCGACTGGCTGTTCAGCCGTCAACGTTATTGGGGTGAACCGATTCCGATCATCCACTGGGAAGATGGCACGGCCACTGGAGTACCTGAAAGCGAGTTGCCGTTGATCCTTCCAAAGACGACGGAAATCAAGCCTTCAGGCACGGGTGAGTCCCCGCTTGCCAACATCAGCGACTGGGTGAACGTCACAGATCCTGAAACAGGTAAGAAGGGCCGTCGTGAAACGAACACGATGCCGCAATGGGCGGGAAGCTGCTGGTACTTCCTTCGCTACATCGATCCACACAACAAGGAAGCCCTTGCAGATGCCGAAAAGATGAAGGAGTGGTTGCCGGTCGATACGTATATCGGAGGCGCCGAGCATGCCGTCCTTCACCTTCTATACGCCCGGTTCTGGCATAAATTCCTTTATGATATCGGTGTGGTACCGACGAAGGAGCCGTTCCAGAAGCTCTTCAACCAGGGAATGATCCTAGGTGAAAACAACGAGAAAATGAGTAAATCCAAAGGCAACGTCGTCAACCCGGATCAAATCGTCGAGTCACACGGGGCAGACACGCTCCGTTTGTACGAAATGTTCATGGGGCCGCTCGAAGCGTCTGTCGCATGGAGCACAAACGGTCTTGACGGGGCGCGTCGCTTCCTCGACCGCGTATGGCGTCTCCTTGTTGAAGAAGACGGGAAGCTCAGCGGAAAGGTCACGGGCCGTCCGAATGAGAAACTCGACAAAACGTATCATCAAACCGTTAAAAAAGTGACTGAGGATTATGAAGGCCTCCGCTTCAACACGGGTATCTCTCAGCTCATGGTCTTCATCAACGATGCATACAAAGCCGATGAACTTCCAAGGGAATACGTCGAAGGATTCGTTAAACTCCTGTCTCCGATCGCTCCTCATATGGCGGAAGAGCTTTGGAGCAAGCTTGGGCATGAGGAGACCATTTCCTATGAAGCATGGCCGACGTTCGATGAGTCGAAACTCATCGACAATGAAGTGGAAATCGTCCTGCAAGTGAACGGAAAGGTCCGGGCAAAAGTGATGATCCCGACAGACATGAACAAGGAAGACCTTGAACAGCTGGCGAAGGATCATGAGGAAATCAAAGCCCAGATCGAAGGGAAAACGGTCCGTAAGGTCATCGCCGTGCCAGGTAAGCTCGTCAACATCGTAGCGAACTAATTTGTTTCCGGCAGCAGCTTTGCTATAATCATGGTACGAACCGTGAAAGGAAGATGATGATGCACGAAATCAAAACCATTACAACAGATGAACTTCAAAAGAAACTCGAAAACGGAGAAACGCTTGAGCTCGTCGACGTACGGGAAGATGAAGAAGTGGCCGGCGGCATGATCCCGGGCGCGCGACACATCAAGATGGGCGATATCCCTGATTCACTCGATCAGTTCGATACAGACAAGGAATATTTCCTGATCTGCCGTTCCGGTAACCGAAGCGGAAATGTGGCTCACTACCTTCAGGACCAAGGATACAAGGTCGTCAACATGGAAGGCGGCATGCTGGACTGGTCAGGTAAGACAGAACCAAAAAAATAAGCTGTTGAGAGGGCGTCCATGCGGGCGTCCTCTTTTTTGGGATCATTTGTTTGAATAGTAAGAAAAATGTCCATACTGGTATCAAAAACGGGAGTGGTGAACGTGATACAGGTAAAAGTGTTCGATTATGAGCATGAAAAGGATCTGGAACAGGATATGAACGGATTTTTAAAGGAACTGGATGAGAAGAAGATCGTGGATATCAAATACCATGTAGCCGCCCTGCCGGAAGATGATGAAGAACAGATCTACTGCTTTTCTGCCATGGTGATTTACAAAAAATAAAACAGAAGAGGCTGGGACAAACGTGTTTCAATCATAGTAAAACCCGAATGTATTTGCTTGCGGAAAGGCAAATACATTCGGGTTATTAAATTTATTCATGCTCATCTATATTTCATTGTTTCCAGCGGTTGATTGGAGTGCGAGACGAAGACCCTGCGGGTAGAGTAGCTGATGTGAGACCCCGCAGGCT
>NZ_JBLRVS010000001.1:62201-384862 GCF_047915635.1 Rossellomorea sp. FS2
GCTTGCCGAGGAGTACCCGTGGAAAGCGAAGTCTTGCACGGAAATCATGAGCGGCATAAGGCACCTAGACTGATCGTATTCGTCATTACATGGCACCTTTTTCGTTTTGTCCCCACCTCTTTGCAGTTCATTCAGGACTGCGCAAGGGCTGCATTGGACCCTGCTAGACGGCCGGTGACGAGTGCGGAGGTGATATTATATCCGCCGGTATAGCCGTGAATATCAAGCACCTCTCCACAGAAGAAGAGTCCATTCATCTTTTTGGATGCCATCGTCTTCGGTTCGATCTCCTTGATCGATACGCCACCGCCTGTGACGAAGGCCTTATCGATGGATAGGGTCCCGTTCACGGTGAATGTGAAGTGCTTCAGCAACCGGGCGAATTGGCGGAGGTGATCGACTGCGAGGTGATCACCCTTCTCATCGAGGTCGATCCCGGACTTCTCCATTAGAAAATGAAGGTAGCGCTCTGGCACGAGCCCCTTGAACAGGTTTTTAGCCGACTTTTTCCCATCGGTCTTCACCTGCTTGTGGAGGCGCTGGAACAGCTGTTCTTCGTGCTCATCCGGGAAGGAATCCACTTCCATGGTGACATGGGTGAGGTTCCATTTCTTCATCGCCTTGACCACATACTGACTGCACCGGAGGACGGCCGGACCCGAGATCCCGAGATGGGTGAAGATCATATCCATGCGGTGGGTGATGATTTTTTTGCCTTTTGGATTCAATACGCTGAGCGCGACGGAGCGAAGGGATAGGCCCTGAAGCTCCTTGCGCTTGACGAAGGGTTCATCGGAAGTGAGGGGGACTTCCGTCGGGAAGAGGTCGGTGACGGTATGGCCCGCCTTCTCTGCCCACGGGTAACCGTCCCCGGTCGATCCGGTATGGGGAACGGATTTACCGCCTACGGCAACGACGACGGCAGCAGCGCCGAGTTCATCCCCGTCCTTCAGTCTTACGCCGACGGTTGCGCCGTCTTCATACAGGATCTCATCCACGGTCGTACTTGTACGGATCTGGACGTCGAGCCTTTTCATCTGATCGAGGAGGGCTTCGACGACATCCATGGCACGGTTGGAAACCGGGAACATCCGGCCGTGGTCCTCCTCCTTAAGGGCGATCCCGAGATTCTCGAAGAAGGAAATGATATCTTCATTGCTGAATTCAGAGAACGCGCTGTAGAGGAAGCGGCCGTTCCCCGGGATATGCTTGATGATTTCGTCCACGGGGAGCCGGTTCGTTACATTGCATCGCCCGCCGCCTGAAATGGCGAGCTTCCGGCCGAGCTTCGTCCCCTTGTCGATCAGGAGGACCCGGGAACCCTTTTCTGCAGCGGCGATGCTTGCCATGAGACCGGAGGGACCCCCGCCGATGACGATGACATCATATGTTTTTTTCATTGATTACACCAACTTCTATTCTGATAAGATTGTTTGTTTGAATGGAAAAAGACCCATTAAGGTTCTCTTTATTTTAAATGGGCTTGTTTTGAAAAACAACCATCCGAAAAAAATTGTCATTCGTTTCATACAGTAGTAAACTACTCATAGTGTGTAAATTTCAGAGTGTTTATTCCAAGTCTCTTTTTTGAGAATAAGTGCAACAAGGTAAATTGAGAGGGATACTATGTCATCAAAACTAATTCGCGGAACGTTTATTTTGACGCTCGGGACCTTTATTTCCAAGTTTTTGGGTCTTTTTTATGTTATACCGTTCGATCGTTTATTGAGGGGACATGAAGAAGGGGCCTCCCTTTATCAGTACGGCTATGTTCCTTACACTATATTTTTGACGGTGGCGACGGCCGGAGTGCCGCTTGCTGTGTCAAAGTTCGTATCAAAATATAATGCCATAGAGGAGTATGCGGTAGGAAGGCGGCTGTTCAAGTCGGGCCTTTTCCTCATGACCATCACGGGGATCGTCTCCTTCCTCATCATGTATGCCTTCGCACCGATCTTCGCCGAGATGACCATCAAGAGCGATGACCAGGTCATCACGGTCGCTCAGGTGACAACGGTCATCAGGGCCGTGAGCTTCGCCCTGATCATCATCCCGTTCATGAGTCTGATCCGGGGGTTCTTCCAGGGGTATCAATCCATGGGACCGACGGCGCTCTCCCAGGTCGTTGAACAGATCGTCCGGATCATCTTCCTCCTCGGAGGGATCTATGTCGTCTTGAATATCATGAACGGCACCGTGACGACGGCGATCAGCGTCGCCACATTCGCCGCCTTCATCGGAGGGATCGCAAGCCTGGTCGTCCTCATCTGGTACTGGTTCAAACGGAAGCCGCAGCTGGACGAGCTCATGCTCGAAGACAAAGGGCAGGTGCAGGTTTCCCTGCGCTCCATGTACAAAGAGATCATCGCGTACTCCGTCCCGTTCATCTTCGTCGGACTGGCGAACCCGCTCTTCCAGCTCGTGGATCAGATCACGTTCAACACCGCCATGGCGGATATCGGAAATGCCAGGGTTTCAGACCACGCATTCGCCGTCTTGAATTTCTACACGCATAAATTGGTCATCATACCGGTGTCGCTCGCGACGGCCTTTTCCATGACGCTGATCCCATTGATCACCTCATCTTATACGAGCGGTGACCGGAAGACGATGAGACGGAATATCGATCAGACATTCCAGATCCTCTTGTTCCTGACCGTGCCGGCAGCACTTGGCATTGCGCTCCTTGCCGAACCGACGTATACGATGTTCTATCACAGCGATGCCCTTGGTACATCCGTACTCCGGGCGTATGCACCGGTCGCCATCCTATTCTCTCTGTTTGCCGTCACGGCGGCGATCCTGCAGGGGATCGATGAGCAGAAATTCACGATTTTCAGCTTGCTTGTGGGGTTATTATTGAAGCTCAGCCTCAACATCCCCCTCATCAAACTGTTTGAAACGGAAGGGGCGGTCCTCGCCACCTCCATCGGCTATGCCGTGGCGATCCTGATCAATCTCTACGTGATCAAGAAATACGCTCGGTATCAGTTCAGGCTCATCATCAGGAGGACGGCTTTCATCGCCGCGATCAATATCGTCATGGCAATCGTCGTACTGGCCATCTACTGGCTGCTTGTGAAATTCCTGAACCCGGCTTCCGGATTCCAGTCGATCTTCATCGTCGCCATCTGCGGCGGTGTCGGCGGACTCGTGTACTTCTACATCAGCATGAGGAGCAGGCTCGCGGACAAGCTATTCGGAGAGCGCATTACCCGCTTGCGAAGCAAATTACGAATCGGATAAACCACAAAGGGGATGATCACTCATCCCCTTTTCAATTAGAAGGAGAGTGACGCATCATGCGTATAGATAAAATGCTGGCCAATATGGGCTACGGAAGCAGGAAAGAAGTCAAGAAGCTGCTGAAGGAAGGCGGACTTCAAGTGAACGGAGAAGTCGTCAAGGACGGGAAGAACCATGTGAATCCCGAAACCGACACCGTCGTCCTGTACGGAGAAGAAGTGCAGTACAGGGAGTTCATCTACCTCCTCATGCACAAGCCGCCAGGCGTCATTTCCGCAACGGAGGATCAGAACGACGAAACGGTCATCGATCTCCTTCAGATGGAAGACCAGATCTTTGAACCATTTCCAGTCGGCAGGCTTGATAAGGACACGGAGGGCTTGCTGCTTCTTACAAACGATGGACAGCTGTCCCACCAGCTTCTTTCACCGAAGCGGCACGTACCGAAAACCTACTATGCCCGCATCGAGGGCGAGGTGACGGAATCCGACGTGAAGGCCTTCGCCGCCGGCGTGACCCTCGATGATGGGTATGAAACCAAGCCCGGTAAACTGACGATCCTTGAATCCGCTCCTCAATCGGAAATCGAACTCGTGATCACCGAAGGCAAATTCCATCAGGTGAAAAGGATGTTCGAATCCGTCGGGAAGAAAGTGACCTACTTGAAGCGCATCTCCATGGGACCGCTTGGACTCGGGGACCTCGAGCTCGGGGAGTACCGGGAACTGACGGAAGAAGAAGTGACGATGCTGAAAGAATATAAACCGGAATGAATGAAGGCGGCTCCTGATGGGGTCGCTTTTTTTTTCGTGAGGGAGTGGATGCATGGCTGGTATACATGTAGAACGCAGGAGTTGATAAACGTGAAGTGAGAAACGAGTATGCCCGGCTAATTAGTGGCGCAGGAATGTGTGTGTTGGTCGTGCACGAACACGAAGCGTGGAGAGGCCAGGGGAGTCCGGAGTATCGTACGTTCGTGCAGGTGAATGGTAGATTAAAGAACGGTTTCGTACGTAAGGGCGGTTAATCGCAAATAGAAAGGGCCCGGCAAAAGTCATTCGCAAATAAAATTTAAAATTTCACAAATAAATTCAGAAAAGTCGAAAATAAATCTTTTGAATTCGCAAGTAAGGTTGTTCTCAGGCTCTGAGTTTGGTGGGAAGGAAGAGAAAACTCAAAAAGTGAGTGCGAAGAAAGTCGTTTTATGTCGATTGGGGAATTTGACACCATTCGGCCTTTCTTATTGCTTTAATAATGGGGAGGTTTACAAACAATCCACCATTATCGCCGGTATCAATAAAAAGTCGCAAATAACGTGTTTGATTGTACTTCTCGATATAAGCCAAAAATCCCGAAAAGGCAAAGGGCGCCTTCCCGGGATTTCTGTCTTATGCTTGTCGCCTCAGGGCCAAGCCCCTCCGCTTTTCTATGTGTCCAGCTTCGGTGGGTTGCCCCTCGAGGTCATAAGCCAAAACCCCCGAAAAGGCAAGGAACGCCTTTCCGGGGGGTTCGTCTTATGCTTGTCGGGTCAGGGCGAAGCCCCTCCGCTTTTCTATGTGTCCAGCTCCGGCGGGTTGCCCCTCGAGGTCATAAGCCAAAAATCCCGAAAAGGCAAAGGGCGCCTTCCTGGGATTTCTGTCTTATGCTTGTCGCCTCAGGGCGAAGCCCCTCCGCTTTTCTATAATCAACTTGTCATTTTTACTTTTTTGGTGGTTGTGGTCCAGTGCCCCCGGCTTGGGCTTTCGACCAGGTCGTTGTAGGCCAATACGTTGAGATCTCTTTGTATGGTGCGTGGAGTAATGCCAAATTCGTCTACAAGATCTTGAGTTGTTACTGTACCTTTCTTATTGATGTACATGTATACAGCCTTGATTCTAGTTAGCATACGATTGGTTGAAGGTTTCAAAAAACCACTCCCTCATCATTATTCCAAAGGCAAAGACTACAGTGTCAACTGTGCACCACACGTGCTACCTATGTACTAAGCGCTTTAGACAACCCCTTTTGTGTTGACCGCCGTTCCGGGTCATTTTTAAATTTGAAATGTCAGACAACTATATTGTAACGCTATTCCAGAAAAATATCTAGGGAATTGTTCGATTCCATCCATTTAAATGGATGGGATTGGTTCTAGAATATGTTTGTATATGAAAAAACATGTATATTGCTGAGGATTTTCTTGTTGTTCCTGTTTGGTTTTAGAAGGCAAACAGTATAAAATGGGAGGGAACGAAACTATTACATATAGAGCAGGTGTTAGGATGACAATTAACTGGATGAATGAAGTGGAAAACCGGAAGGAAGATTTACTGAAGGATCTCCAGAAATTCTTGCAAATTAAAAGCGTCATGGATGAAGAAGATGCTACGGAAGAAGCTCCCCTTGGTAAAGGAGTGAAGGAAGCATTGGACTATATGCTTTCACTTGGGGAAAAGGATGGGTTTACACCGAAGAATGTCGGCAATCTTGCCGGGCATCTTGAGTTCGGGGAAGGGGAGGACCTTCTCGGGATCCTCTGCCACGTCGATGTGGTTCCTGAAGGGGATGGCTGGAGTGTCGATCCGTTCGGCGGCGAAATAAAAGACGGGAAAATCTTTGCACGTGGGGCCATCGATGACAAGGGACCGACCATGGCGGCGTATTATGCCATGAAGATCGTGAAGGAACTCGGCGTCCCGTTCAATAAGAGGATCCGCATGATCATCGGCACGGATGAAGAAAGCGATTGGAGATGTGTCGATCACTACTTCAAGAATGAAGAAATGCCGACGATGGGCTTTGCGCCTGATGCCGACTTCCCGATCATCTATGCTGAAAAAGGGATTGCAGATTATGATCTCGTTCAGGAGAAAACACGGGATGCAGAAGCCGAAGGAATCCGCGTGAAGCACTTCGAATCCGGCCGACGCTACAATATGGTGCCGGATCATGCAAAAGCTGTACTTCGCATGGATGAAGATCATACGAAATGGGTCCAATACTTTGATACCTTCACGAAGGATGAAGGCATCAAGGGTGACTGCTTCATGGAAAACGGGGAGCTTGTCATCACGATGGAAGGAGTATCGTCCCACGGGATGGAGCCTGATAATGGCAAGAACGCGGGCCTTTATCTGGCGGCGTTCCTCAGCAAGCTGCCCCTCGCTCCTTATGAGGCTGATTTCTTTGGATTCACGTCCAAGCATTTCTTTAAGGATTCACGTGGTGTCCAGCTTGGGGTGAGCTTCACGGATGATATCACCGGCGATTTGACCATCAATGTCGGCAAACTCCGCTTCTCTGAAGAAGATGGAGGACGCATCGGGCTCAATATGCGCTATCCTGTCACATTCGATATGGATAAAGGCCGAAAGATCCTTGATTCAGTCGAAGGGTACAGCATTGAAAACTTTGATGACAGTGAACCTCATCATGTTTCGGCAGACGATGACTTCGTCCGGACCCTGCAAAAGGTCTATGAAGATCAAACGGGTGAGAAAGCGGAGCTCCTCAGCATCGGCGGAGGCACCTACGCAAGGAGCCTGGAAACCGGCGTGGCCTTCGGTGCCTTGTTCCCGGGACGCGAAGACATCGCTCACCAAAAAGATGAATATATGTATATTGAAGATTTGCTGAAAGCGACGGCGATCTATGCCCAGGCCATCTACGAATTGACATGTGAACAATCCTCCCGATGAGGAGCGTAATCTAACGACAGACTATATAAAGGGGAGTGCAGGATGGAAACAGTATTTGTGAATGGTGTATTGATGGATCGGAAAGAAGCGAAAGTCGATATCGAAGACCGCGGATACCAGTTTGGCGATGGAATCTATGAAGTTGTCAGGGTCTATGGTGGGAAGACGTTCACCATGAAAGAGCATATGGAACGGTTCTATCAGAGCGCAGAGAAGATCAAGCTCCATATCCCCCACGAGATGGATGAGCTTACCGGATTGATCCACCGTTTGATCGAAGCCAATTCGATCCATGACGGGATTGTGTACCTACAGGCCACACGCGGGGTCGCTTCCCGTCAGCATCACTTCCCGGCATCTGACGTCAAAGGCAGTGTGGTCGCCTATACGAAGGAAGTGCCCGTACCACAGTCTCAGATGGATCAGGGAGTTACGGTGAAGCTCATAGAAGATGTTCGCTGGTTGCGGTGTGACATCAAGAGCCTGAATCTTCTCGGCAACCTTCTGGCCAAGGAAGAAGCTGCTTCTGAAGGTCATTTCGAGGCGATCCTGCACAGGGGCGATCTTGTGACAGAAGGCTCTTCTTCCAATGCCTTCATCGTGAAAGACGGAGTAGTGAGGACCCATCCTGCCACAAACCTGATTTTGAACGGTATAACAAGAAGGGTGATCCGGGACCTTGCCGGCAAAGAAGGAATTCCATTCCAGGAAGACGCCTTCACCCTCGACGAGCTGTCGTCTGCAGATGAAGTCTTCATCGCAAGCACCACGTCCGAGGTGATGCCTGTCGTGAAGATCGGTGATTGCCTTGTAGGGGAGGGGCGTCCGGGGGCCGTCACGAGAAAGCTCCAGGAGGCTTTCAAAAAGCGGATCGGGCAAGAGGCTCCTGTGGTCCATTGATCGGGAGAATCCGATGAAAGCCATTTTTTCGCAGCCTTTCATGCAGACAGAACGCCGCATTGAGGAAGAGACGCAGAAAACGATCGAGACGGTCGGATACATCCATTTATACAAGGACCGAATCGAGACCCCTTCGAATGTATTCGTCATAGGCGATGTGTTCGATGTGACCAGCAGGTCGCTATCGGCAGGCTACTGTTTCTTGTATCTCCACACCATCATCGGTGTGCGGACGTTCATCATCAAATCTTCACCCGAGCGCTTCATCCTTCACTACCGTTCATTGAAATGAGTGCACGAAAAAGGACCCTCCGTCTGCAGACGGAGGGTCCTTTCTTATTGGCAAGTTTGAGGTGGGGTCTATATATCAGGCACCGATCAGCCGATGATCCCTTTGATGGTCTCCTTAAATCAAAAACGGAACAAATCGCTGGAAAGGTAACGTTCTCCCGTATCGCATGCGATGCAAACGACGACCTGATCAGGGGAAAGCTTCTTCGCCACTTCGATGGCAGCATAGCAGGCCGCGCCTGAAGATGGACCGACAAGGATCCCTTCTTCGCTTGCCATCCTCCTGGCAATATCATAGGCTTGTTCATCTTCGATTCTGTGGATTTCATTGTAGATATCCGTATTCAGGATTTCGGGTACGAAGCCCGGGCTTGTACCAACGAGTTTATGCTTGCCCGGTTTCCCTCCTGAGAGGACGGGTGATCCTGCCGGTTCCACGACGTGGATGTCGAGGTCGGGGTAGTACGTCCTCAAGCCTTCCCCTGTTCCGGTGATCGTACCGCCCGTACCGGCAGTTGCTACAAATGCAGCAAGGGGCTTGCCGATTTGTTTCATGGCTTCTGCGATTTCGATGGCGGTCGATTGCCTGTGGGCGTCGGGATTGGCGTGATTCTCGAACTGCATGGGCATGAAGCTGTTCTCGATGGCTTCCGTCAGTTCCTTGGCTTTGGCGATTGCGCCAGGCATCTTCTCATCACCCGGGGTGAGAACCACTTCGGCTCCGTACGCCTTGAGAAGATTGATCCGTTCCTGCGTCATCGTATCGGGCATCACGAGGATCGCCCTGTACCCTCTTGCGGCTGCGTTCATGGCGAGGCCGATGCCGGTGTTGCCGCTCGTCGGTTCGATGATGGTGGCCCCTTCCTTCAATAATCTGGCTTTTTCCGCTTCTATGATCATATGGTAGGCGGCCCGGTCCTTCACACTCTTGCTCGGATTATAGAATTCCAGCTTGACGTATACATCCGCCCCTTCTGCAGGAGCCAATCGATTCAATTTCACAAGGGGGGTGTCCCCGATCAAATCAGCGATGTTTTGCACAACTTTCATGATGAACATCCTTTCCATCTGGTCTTATCGTTACTTTCTATCCTACTCAATCCTATAAATTCTATCAAATAAATCAGCTTTGCGGGTCATTTCCCAAGTATTTCCCCATGCACTGGTTCTCTAGGTTCTCACATTTTGCTATGATGGATATACATCAAGAAAGGACGGATGATATGCGACAGCCTCATTATTTCTTTGCCCTCCCCCTTCCGGAAGAAGAAAAGCTCCGTTTGGCGGATCAGGCAGAAGCATTTCCATTCAAAAAGCCGGTCCATCATCAGGACTTCCATTTAACACTGGCATTCCTTGGGGGTTCCGGGGAGGATGCCCTGGACCTGGTGAAGTCCAAGGTGAGGCAAGTGGCAAGGGTGCATGAACCTTTCACATTGACCTTCAGTGACTTTGACGTTTTCGGGCGCAGGGAAGCACCGCGCATCTTCTGGATGGGGGTGGCCCCTTCCGATGAGCTCACCCGTCTGAGGGCGGCCGTCTATGGGGCATGCCTTGAGGTGGGATACGAGTTGGATCCCCGACCGTTTGCTCCCCACATCACCGTGGCGCGTAAATGGGGGGGAGAGTATGCATTCAATGAGCGTTCTCCAGAAATCGAACCACTTCATACCGAATTTCCCGTAGAACACGTTGTCCTGTACCGGACACGACTGGAACATATCCCAAAATACGAGCCGGTGGCGACGTTCCCATTGAAAGGGCTGACACCGGGAGAAAGAGGAGAACCTCATGGCACAGCTCATTAAACTGCAGGACTACATTTCCAGATATGAAATGGATCTTTACCGCTATCCTACCCAATTTGTCCGGCTGAAAAAACAGCAGTGGGAAAAAATGAAGGATCATTGGGAAAATGGTGACACCCATGAGGAGTCACATAGTGCGATGGAGGAGAAAGAAACCGTAAAAGATCGCTTGTTTTCCTTCTTTAAAAGAAGGGGGGATCAAGAAGAGATCGAGGATTTGACCATATATGCAGAAAGTGATGATGAAGAGGAGTTCGCCATTGATGCCGAAAGGGTGGAAGCTTCAACGGAAGACGAATTGAAGCAGGTGTTTCTCGAGAATATCATGGATTTCCAGCTGAAGTGGGCAAGTTCGACCATATCACATCGTTCGTATGTGGATAACAGCTATTACTATGATGAACGGTTGAAGTATCTTCTCCAGCGGTTCCCTGATAATATATTGGTGCTCTATCACCCGATTCTTAAGATCAAGAAAGCCCCCGTCGAATTCGAAACGATCTTCATCACTCCGACGGCCGTCTGGTGTCTCACTTTCCTGGAGTTTGAGGAGGGCACGGCGTACATCGGGGGCAAGGAGCATTTTTGGCTCAAGAAGTGGGGACAGCAGGAAGAGAAGGTGTTGAATCCCCTGATCACCCTGCAAAGGATGGAAACGATCATCGGTCAGATCCTCCGCTTTGCCGGTGTGGACCTTCCCATACATAAAGGCGTCATCTGCCGCAATGGGTACATCGATTATCCACAGGCTCCCCACCATGTGCATCTTTTGGACAAACGGAAGCATGAAGGGTGGTTCGAATCTCAGCGTTCCATTTCTTCTCCCATCAAGGGCGTGCAGCTCAAGGCTGCCCAGGCCATTCTGGACTATGGCCATTCAACGTCCTTTAAACGGATCGGCATGGATGAGGACCGGTTCGTCGGGGAAGAGCAGTGAAGACCTTCTACCTCGTCAATCCCAAGGCAAAAAACCGGGGGAGTACAGAAGCATGGGAACGGTTCCGCATGGAAGAAGGGATCACCCATGAGTCCTTCGTCACCCGGCATCCATCTGAAGTGAAGCGGGTGGTCCGGGATCTTGTGGAGAGATATCCCGACGAAACCCTTCTCCTTGTCGGGGTGGGCGGTGACGGGACGATGAAATCCATCATCAGCGCGTCGATTGGTTTCCCTCAGGTGATCATCGGGTATATTCCTTCAGGAAGCGGGAATGATTTTGCAAGGGGGTACAATTGGCCGCGGAAGCCACGTGAGGCTGAAAACCGGATAAAATCCGGATCGGGCCACGCCTCCTTGATGGATGCAGGTGAATTTCAACTCCCTGCGGAGCCGAATGGGCACTTTGTGAATAATATAGGAATAGGATTCGATGCCCGGGTAGCGGGACGTGCCAATCATTCCCCATGGAAGAAACGGCTTAACCGGGTTTCCCTCGGGAAGCTGATCTATCCCATCATTCTGGTGAGGGAAGCCCTTACGTTCCAGCCCTTCTCCCTGCGGGTCCGGAGCGATGGGGAGGAAATGACGTACGATAAGGTCTGGTTCATGACAGTATCCAACCATCCGTATTTTGGAGGCGGCATGAAGATCGCCCCCGATGCCCATCCGGGTGACGGCATGCTGGATGTGACTGTCGTGGCCGGACTCGGCCGCCTTAAGCTCATTGCGGTCTTTCTTTCTGTGTTTGTGGGAAAACACACGGTGTTTAGAGAAGTTCATACATTCCGCACGGAGGAAATGGTCGTGCAGGCGGAGGGGGATCCCGAAGTCCATGCTGATGGAGAATCATGCGGGA
The DNA here is from genome assembly GCF_047915635.1 of Rossellomorea sp. FS2. NCBI lineage: Bacteria > Bacillati > Bacillota > Bacilli > Caryophanales > Bacillaceae > Rossellomorea > Rossellomorea sp. FS2. The sequence continues at coordinate 73,919 of NZ_JBLRVS010000001.1, forward strand.
TCCTTGCATTGAATGGACGCATGGGCATCAGGGTGCTCTCGTCCAGTTGGAAAATGATGAATGGAAGAGGGTGAGCAGGTGTTCAATATCAGGCGTCAATACGAAGCGTTCATGGATACATTCAAGACCATCACGCTCATCATCCCGCATGATCAAGCCGGTGGTGAGAGGGAATTCAGCGTTGTGAGGGGCGATACAACCATCCCCCTTGAGATAGAGGAAGAGATCCAGCTTGAGCACGCAATGAAAATCGTGACGTCTCTACCTGGAGAACTCGATCTGGAAAAGGCCTGCGAAGTGGTCGATGCGAACGGGATCAGGACCGACCTTCAAGTCGGGGCCGTCATCAGGACGGCGGCATTCGATGAGCGCTACTACTACGAAGGCGAAGACCTTGGGGTACGGAAAGTGGAAGGCGGGTTCCGGTTTAAACTATGGGCCCCTACGTCGTCAGCGGTCAAACTCAAGCTGATCTCAAAAAACGGTGAGGAAGCAGAACATGACATGACGCGGGAAGATAAAGGGGTGTGGACCCTGGAGATCCAAGAAGACGTGGAAGGATCCTTTTATTCCTATCTCACCTGCATCAATCTCGTCTGGAAGGAAGCTCTCGATCCCTATGCCGTTGCCGTGTCCTTCAACAGCCGCTGGGGTGTGGTCGCGACTGAACTCGGACCTCCGTGTACATCCCTTCCGCCAGTTGCCTCCCCCGTCGATGCCATCATCTATGAGCTCCATGTGCGGGACTTTTCCGCCGGTAGTGAAGGCGGCATGAAAGCAAGGGGGCGCTACGGTGCCTTTTCCGAGCGTGGAACAAAGACGCCGGGTGGATACTCAAGCGGAGTCGACTATCTCAAGGAGCTCGGCATCACGCATGTGGAGCTTCTACCTGTCAATGACTTCGGGGGCGTGCCGGATGATCCATCCGATGAAGAGTATAACTGGGGATACAACCCATTATTCTTCAACGTCCCGGAAGGCAGCTACAGCTCGGATCCCGGTGAGCCACTGGTTCGGATAAGGGAATTGAAAGAAGTGGTGAACAATCTCCATGATGAGGGAATCAGGGTCATCATGGATGTCGTATACAACCATGTGTTCATAAGGGAAGAATCCTCTTTTGAAAAAATCGTGCCGGGGTACTTTTTCCGCCATGGGGAAAATGGGTTGCCTTCGAATGGAACCGGGGTAGGGAACGATTTTGCTTCGGAGCGGCTCATGGCGAGGAAGTTCATCAAGGATTCCATCCGCTTTTGGATCAATGAATACGGGTTCGACGGCTTCCGGTTCGATCTCATGGGGATCCTGGACGTGACGACGATGAATGAGGTGTCGGATCTTGCGAGGGACTCGGGTCTCATCGTCATCGGGGAAGGGTGGGACCTGAATACCCCTATCCCCCAGGAAGAAAAGGCGAACCTCCGCAATGCACGGTCCATCCCGGATGTGGGACAGTTCAATGATTGGTTCAGGGATACCGTCAAGGGGAGCACCTTCAATCTCCATGATAAAGGATTCATCCTTGGGCATAGCGGCCTTGAGAAGCAGGTGGCCCAGGTCCTTTCGGGAAGCGTCGGCATCCAGAGCCGGGACCAGGGGATCTTCGATGGGCCCATCCAATCCGTCAACTACATCGAATCCCATGATAATCACACCCTCTGGGATAAGATGAAGGCGTGCATGCATGAGAGCGAGGAGCAACTGTTCAAGCGGCAGTCCCTCGGCACCGCGATGGTCCTCCTTTCACAGGGGATCCCGTTCATTCACGCCGGTCAGGAGTTTTACCGGACAAAGGGAGGACATGAGAACAGCTACAATGCCCCGGTCCGGATCAATCAGCTTGATTGGACGCGCAGGGAAGAACATGAAAAAGCCATTGCGTATGTACGGGGATTGATCGATATCCGGAAAGCTCACGGCGCCTTCAGGTTCCCGAGAGCACATTTGATCAGGGAGCATGTGAGCGTCGTTTCGGCTGAACATCAATCCGTGGTCATCCGCTACTCGGAAGTCGGGGACTACGGTCCGTGGAGTGAGATGATTCTGGCCTTCAACGGCGGAACGGAACCGGCCTCTTTCGCACTTGGAGATGGCGAGCGGTGGCGGTGCCTGGCAAAAGGGGATCGTGCGGATGCCGACGGTCTGTTCACCATCGAAGGAGACCAACTGGAGGTCGCCCCGCTGACGGTCTCGGTTGCGGTGATGCAGTCGATTCCAGGTAAGCTTGACGAATAGGGAATATGACGATAAAATTAAACATAGATGGCTATTGATCTTATTGCCCAATAGCTATCTTTTTTATTTTATTGAGATGAAATGTGAACAATCATATAAACATGACAAAGGACCAATAGAAGGTGAATATATTGGAACACTTATTTGACCAAGATTGGGAGATCGTCCCTGCGGGCGGTGCCACGGGGGAAGCCTTCTTTGCCCAATACCAGGAACAGAGGCTATTCCTCAAGCGGAATTCATCACCGTTTTTGGCGGTTTTGTCCGCTGAAGGCATCACGCCTAAGCTTGTCTGGACGAAGCGTCTGGAAAACGGGGATGTCATCACGGCTCAGCACTGGTTGAATGGCAGAGAACTGAAACCCGCAGAAATGAAGAAAGACAGGGTTGCCCGTCTGCTGAAAAAAATCCATACATCAAAACCTCTCTTGACGATGCTTGAGCGCCTCGGCACAGAGCCTTTTCAGCCTGATCATATGTTGACGGAACTTGAGACCAGTCTTGAATTCGACCTTCTAACATTGCCCGATGTCAGGAAAGCGATGAGTTTCCTTCAGGAAGGCCTGGATGAAGTCCGTCAAGGTGAATATGTCGTCTGCCATGGCGACGTCAATCATAACAACTGGCTCCTTTCCGAACAGAACCAGCTTTACCTCATTGATTGGGACGGTGCCATGATTGCAGATCCCGCCTTTGATGTCGGTCTGCTCCTCTATTGGTATATCCCTGAAGATCAATGGGAGGACTGGCTCCTTCAATACGGAACGGAATTGACGGACAGCCTGAAGCTGCGCATGAAATGGTATGTGGTCGCCCAGACGATCCTGTTCATGCAATGGCATAAAGCCAAAGGGCGCTTTCACGAAATGAATCACTGGATCGAATATCTGCACAAAATCATCTGATCATGAGTATTGATTCATGTCCGACACCCACTGGGACAGATTGTCCTTGTTCGTGGTGATGTGATTGGCAAGGTCGGAAGACGAGATGCCGCTTTGGCTGTACCGGTAGATCTCTTCGAGGACGGGTTTGACGTTCTCGTGGATGTCTGCGTTGACCATGAGGGACTTGACCAGTCTCTCGAGCTGTTCGCATTCGGATACGGAGCCGCAGCAGTCCGTTTGATGGTTGCTTAGGATATCGGATAATAATTGCATTTGATTTTGAGCGTTGAGAGGCATGGAAGCCACCCTTTCTTTTAGGATTGAATTCAGGAAGAGAAGGAATTCACTGATAGTGTGTGGATTCCTTTTTTTATTATGCGCGGCTTCAATGGATTTCATCTTGCACAACCATGGTGGTCGTGGTATGTTTTTGTTCGAATGGCGTACCGGGGGACAAGCGTGAAGCTTGCCGGACCGGACGTGAAAAATGGAAAAAAGAGGTGTCTACATGCGTGTGCGTTACAAACCATGGGCAGCTGAAAAGCTCAGTGAACATTCCGGCATAGTAGTGGCGGAGCCCGATCAACTGAAAGGGAAATGGAATGAGTTCTTTGGGAACGACAACCCCATCCATATAGAGGTAGGAACAGGAAAAGGTCAATTCGTCACCGGTATGGGGAAACAAAACCCTGAGATCAACTATATCGGGATCGAACTCTACGAGAGTGTCCTCGTGACGGCCCTCGACCGGATCCTTGAGGAAAATGTCAGCAATGTGAAGCTATTGAATGTCGATGCAAGGGATCTGAAGGAATTCTTCGATGATGGTGAAGTAGGACGGGTGTATCTGAACTTCTCGGATCCTTGGCCAAAGGCCCGTCATGAGAAGCGCAGACTCACATATGAACATTTCCTCAAGCTGTATGAGGATATCCTGGTTGAGAACGGGGAAATCCATTTCAAGACCGATAACCAGGGGTTGTTCGAGTATTCCTTGAAAAGCTTTTCCTGGTACGGGCTCCGTCTGAACTACTTGAGCCTCGATCTCCATAACAGCGGGATGGAAGGGAATATCATGACGGAATACGAAGAAAAGTTCTCTGCAAAAGGGGACCGGATCTACCGGGTGGAAGCTCAATTCCAACACTCATGATCAGAAGGCTGCAGTCTGCCGTTTACCGGCTTCTGCAGCCTTTTTTTCATGTCTGCCGGATTCACGCAGCCTACTTATGCTACACTAATGGGGAACAATAAGGGAGGAATGAAGAAATGGAAAAACGGATGATTGGTGATACAACATTTCACTGGCTGAACGGCGGTGTGACCTTCATGGATGGGGGAGCCATGTTCGGGGTCGTGCCAAAGCCGCTTTGGTCCAAGAAGTATGCTGTGAATGAGCGCAATCAAATCGAGCTGAGAACGGATCCGATCTTTTTCCGTTGGAATGGCAAAAACGTATTGATCGAGTCTGGCATCGGAAAAGGCAAGTTGACAGACAAACAAAAGCGGAATTATGGGGTGGAAGAAGAATCTGCACTTGATTCCGATCTTCAGGCGCTCGGGGTATCGCCGGAAGAGATCGATGTGATCCTGATGACGCATATGCATTTTGACCATGCATGCGGGTTGACGAAACGAGACGGTGAGGGATATCGTTCGACCTTCCCGAACGCTGTCATCCATACATCACAGGTGGAATGGGATGAAATGAGGAATCCCAATATCCGTTCGAAGAATACATATTGGAAAGAAAACTGGGAGGCCGTGGAACATCAGGTGGTGCCCTTTGAGGGACAGAAGGAAGTACTGCCTGGCATCACGATGGTCCATACGGGGGGGCATAGTGACGGGCATGCCATCATCCTCCTTGAAACAGGTGGCGAAAAGCTGATTCATATGGCCGACCTCATGCCGACACACGCCCATAAAAATCCACTATGGGTACTCGCGTATGATGATTATCCGATGACGTCGATCGGAGCCAAGGAAAAGTGGATCCATCAGGCGATCGAAGGGGGATACTGGTTCCTCTTTTATCATGATGCCGTGTATCGTGCCCTGAAGTGGGACGAAGCCGGGAAAGTGACGGAATCGGTGGAACGAGAGAGACGATGAAATGAGAAAGATCCAAAGCCGGATGGCTTTGGATCTTTTCAGTCATAAGGGGTAAACATCCAGAATGGTCCCATTCTTCACATCGGCGATGAATTCGAACTGCTCCAGTTCCCCGTCGACCCTGCGTGAAATGCCGCCTTTGAACACCTGTGTTTCAAATGTATGCTGCTTGAAGGTTTCGGGCTTCATGCTGATCCATGAGCCGTCGATCTTCCCGTCTAGTTTAAAGCGTTCTTTTACTTCCTTCAGTACCTTCTCCGGAGAAACGGTCTTATGATCCTTTGCGGCACTGCTGAGGACGATCCCCCCGACAGCTCCGACAGCCGCTCCGATTGCAAACGATTTCCAGTTCATCCACTCTTCCCTCCAAAAGCCCGGTAAAGACAAAGATGTCTCCCCTATATTTTCAACCTGCTAAGACCATTCTAACAAAGAACACGGAAAAAAGAGAATCATATTTGAATCCAATCGGTGGTAAGAGGTGAGAAAGTTCTGTAAAATGGATGTATACATAAAGATGTGAAAACGAAATGGGGTAAATGAAATGAATCAGGATACATTGGAACTATTCAAAACGCTGACAGAACTCCCGGGTGCTCCCGGTAATGAACATGCCGTGAGGGCTTTCATGAAAGAACAGCTCTCCGCCTATTCGGATGAGCTCGTACAGGATCGGTTGGGTGGCGTATTCGGAGTGAGGAAGGGGGACGGCAATGGTCCGGTTGTCATGGTGGCCGGACATATGGATGAAGTGGGCTTCATGGTGACCTCCATCACGGAGAACGGGATGCTGCGCTTTCAGACCCTCGGCGGCTGGTGGAGCCAGGTCCTCCTCGCCCAGCGCGTCCAGATCATCACAGACAACGGACCGATCACCGGTGTAATCGGAAGCATCCCCCCGCATCTCCTGGGAGAAGCTCAGCGTTCGAAGCCGATGGATATCAAGAACATGCTCATTGATATCGGGGCCGATGACAAAGAGGATGCCCTCCGGATCGGCATCAAACCGGGCCAGCAGATCGTACCGATCTGTCCGTTCACACCGATGGCCAACGAGAAGAAGATCCTCGCGAAAGCATGGGATAACCGTTACGGCTGCGGATTGTCCATCGAGCTTCTGAAGGAACTCCATGGTGAGCAGCTTCCAAACACGCTGTACTCAGGTGCCACCGTTCAGGAGGAAGTAGGATTGAGGGGGGCGCAGACGGCGGCCAACATGATCAATCCGGATCTATTCTTTGCCCTTGATGCCAGCCCGGCCAATGATATGTCAGGGGATAAAAATGAATTTGGACAGCTCGGGAAAGGGGCCCTTCTCCGGATCCTCGACCGTTCCATGGTCACGCACAGGGGCATGAGGGAATTCGTCCTTGATACGGCGGAAACGAACTCCATCCCTTATCAATACTTCGTCTCCCAAGGAGGGACGGATGCAGGCCGTGTTCACATGTCCAATGAAGGGGTGCCGAGTGCGGTCGTCGGTATTTGCTCGCGGTACATCCATACGCATGCGTCCATGATCCATATCGATGATTACGCTGCAGCGAAAGAATTGATCGTAAAGCTCGTGAAACAGTGTGACCGTTCCACAGTGGAAACGATCCGGAATAACGGATGATTGATGAGACCGCCCGATAATCGTGGCGGTCTTCTTTTATGAAAATGGGGGGGAAGGAAATGAAGAATATCGGAGTAGGGACGACAAATCCGGCGAAGGTTTCAGCGATTCAGAAGGCAATCGGTCCCGGTGGAACAGTCTATCCAATAGAGGCGGAATCCGGGGTCAGTGCACAGCCGTTTTCTGATGAAGAGACGATCAGAGGGGCGGTGAACCGGGCGAGGAACAGTATCGGGGCGTTTCATGCAGGCATCGGTCTGGAAGGCGGGGTCGTCGACACGTCATCGGGACTTTTCCTCTGTAACTGGGGAGCCTTGGTAGACGCCGATGGCCGCGAATTTGTAGCAGGAGGGGCACGGATTCTACTACCTGACGAGATTGCCTATAAACTTCGCGGAGGCGGAGAGCTTGGGCCACTGATGGATGCATATACGAAACGGGAAGGTGTGCGTCATCGAGAAGGGGCGGTAGGGGTATTCACGAACGGTCGGGTGACGAGGGAAGCGATGTTCATCCATGTCGTTAAACTCTTGATCGGGCAGTGGGAATATGATGGAAGAAACAGAGATAAACGCGGGAATATATGACTCGGCCCATACCAATTAGAGCCCATCCTCATAGGATAGAGTAGATCGGATGCGAAAGCATGCGGTAAATCTCTTGTACAAGGGGGGCAAAAACACATGGGATGCTATAAAGGACACAATGAAGGCGGGTGTCGCCGTAACTGTTGTTGGGGCTTCAACTTCTGCTGTGATTGGGACAAATTCCTATTCGGTAACCGCTGCTGTTGCAGGCGCAATCGCTGTGATGGTGATCGTGGAGGCTGCAGACGTAATGAAGGAAACAGGAACTATGGCGGATGCAGACGCAATGAAGGAAACCGGAACCACGGATGTAATAAGGATTGGTAAGCACTGAATAAATAAAAGCAGCCTCATGGAAGAGGCTGCTTTTTTGACTTATTTAATTCCCTTCATGTAGGTCTGGATCTTAGGACCGATCAGGAAGAGGATGAGGCCCAATACGATGGACACACCACCGATGGTACCGAAATACACATTTTCTGTTGCCGGCGAGTAGAATCTGACGAGCTGTGCATTCAACGCCTGTGCCGCAGCAGGTGCCAGGAACCAAAGGCTCATGGTTTGTGCAGAGAAGGCTTGAGGAGCAAGCTTCGTTGTCGCAGAAAGGCCGACAGGCGAAAGGAGAAGTTCCCCGATGACAACGATGAAATAACTGAGTACGAGCCAGATCGGATTCACGAGTCCGCCATCAGGAGTGAAGTATCCTGGAATGAGGATGACAAGGAATGAAAGACCTGCAAAGATCAGACCCCATGAGAATTTACGCGGGATGATCGGTTGGCGGTTACCGAGCTTCACCCATAACCAGGCAAATACCGGTGCAAGGAGAAGGATGAACAACGGGTTAAGGGATTGGAACCACGCAGGTGAGATCTCAAACCCGAAAAGATCGAGCTGTGTCTTTTTATCAGCGTATGTTGCAAGGATGGTTGCACCCTGTTCCTGGATGGACCAGAACATGACCGCAGCAATGAATAGCGGGATATAGGCGATTACCTGTGAGCGTTCCTGTGCCGATGTTTTAGGGCTGTAGTACATGATTAGGAAGTACGCAAGAGGTACCACCACACCGAAGATTCCGACAATATTAATGAATACATTCAGCGTGAAGATTCCGGCTGGAATGGTCCAACCTAGGATGACGGCCAGGACAATCACGACCACCGCCGTAATCCAACCGTATTTCTTTTTCTCGGCTGCTGTCAGCGGGTTCGGCACATACGTACCGGCAAGTCCCAATGTAGAACGTTTGCTTACCATGAACACGACAAGTCCGAGGAACATCCCGATGGCTGCTGCCGCAAATCCCCAGTGGAAGCCGTAGTTCTTTTGAAGGCTACCCACAACAAGTGGTGAAACGAATCCACCAAGGTTGATACCCATGTAGAAGATGCTGAAAGCCGAGTCGCGGCGTGTATCTTCCTGACTGTACATTTCACCGACGACGGTTGATACGTTCGGTTTAAGCAACCCAGTACCGATGACGATCAGTACCATGGAAACAATGAACATGGAGAAGTTCCCCGGGAATGCAAGGGCGATATGCCCGAACATGATGAAGATCCCGCCGTAGAAGACGGCCTTCGACGTCCCGAATACCCGGTCGGCCAGCCACCCTCCGATGACCCCTGACATATACACCAGGGAACCGTAAATGGAAACGATGGCGAGCGCAGTGCCTTCCTCGATGCCGAGTCCGCCTTTTGATACCTCATAGTACATATAATATACAAGGATGGCTTTCATACCGTAGTATGAAAAACGCTCCCAGAATTCTGTGAAGAATAATGTGAACAACCCTTTGGGGTGACCGAAGAACCCGGTCTGAGGTACACTTTCCACAATTTTCTGTTTATTCGATGATGACATATTACAACCTCCTTATTCTTTTACTATAATATTTTAAGATTTTTATAAAGTCAAAAAGAAATTAATAAAATTTTAATTATACCATTTATTTCTATATATTACTAATATTTATTCGTTTTTGAATTGTCAAACTATTTTGTAAGCGCTTTACACCCGGCAGAGAACAAATTCGCCCGCCCGGGATAAGAGGGCAGGCGATAAAATCATTATTCTTCAAAAATATAGGTGATGGCTTGAAGAGCCTGTTCAATCGTGGAAACCGTCACATCTGCCCGCCGGGAAATTTCTTTCAGCGGATGGTGGAGCTTTTCCGGACGGATCAGGATCAACGGCTTGTCCTTCGCGAGGGCAATGCCGGCATCCATGGCTGAATTCCACTGTTTGTATTCTTCTCCGAAGTAAGCGATGACGAGATCTGCTTTTTCCATCAGGATCTTGGTGCGCAAATTATTGAAGGCAGAAGCTGCCTCATCTTTCAGGATGGCGTTCGGCTGAGTGCCAAGGATTTCTTCCCCGATGGAATCGGAACGGTCATGATTTTCCATCGGTCCTGAGAACTGGATGTTCAGTCCCCTTTTCTCCGCTTCGCTTTTGACATCATCCCTCCAGGTACTATGTATCTCCCCTGCCAGGTATACCGTCATATTCATTGTGATCATCCCCTATCTGTTACTGTTTCCTACACGATTTACCCCATCCGAGTCAAAATTAACCTTTCTTCCCAGCAAAAACAGCATACCTGTAAGAAAACGGGTTGTCATTGGGACTTTGTGAGGGTATCATAAGCGTAGGTTTAGCAGAATAAAGGAGGATGACGGAGAATGAAGCGCTATATATCGGTTTTATTCATTCTTGCCCTTACGTTAGCAGGGTGCAGCACCTCAATTGACGAAGAGAAGGATAAAACGGCGAAAGTCGTAGAAGATATGGTCGATCATAAGGCAGAAGCGAAAGAGAAAGCAGGGGACATCGAATTCTACCTGCCCTTCGGAGCCGAAGTGGATAAAGAGACTTCTCATAATGTGATCATCAAGAAAGGGTCGGATACGTTCATCCTATTCAACAATCCCCAAGAAGATAAGGACAGCGACCTTCTATATAAAACGTCCCTTGAAGATGAAACCGACGTGGTGAAAAAAGGAACGTTCCAAGGAAGGGACGGGTTGGGGTATTACATCATCAAGAGCATCCCCGATTCTGAAAAATTTGAGCTCATCGTCGGGGTGGGGGGGACGAAGGTTTCCACCCAGTCAGATGAAGGCGATCTGTCTGATCATGCAAAAATGATGATGAAGATGGCGACTTCCGTGAAGACTTCCTAAGATCTGATCCATGCGATCGGATCTTTTTTTTGTGTGTATTTTTATCTGGACAAACGATACATGTGTCTTTACACTAGTAAAAGACTAAGGGTTGAAAGGGGAACCAGTATGAAGGAATGGCTTGCTCGGAAAGGGGTTAAGCCCTCAGCGAGGGTTTATTTAATAGATGCTTTGAGCTATATGGCTCTTGGATTGTTCAGCTCCCTCATCATCGGACTGATCATGAAGACGATCGGGGAACAGGCAGGGTTTCTGCCAGATGGATTGCAACAGTTTTTGATCGAGATGGGAGGCGTGGCTTCTTCCATGATGGGTCCTGCCATCGGTGCGGCCATTGCCTATGGACTCGGGGCTCCGCCGCTCGTGCTTTTCTCGGCAGTCGTTACGGGGGCAGCCGGTGCGGCACTCGGTGGACCGGCCGGTGCGTATGTGGCGGCGGTCCTGTCTGTGGAAGTCGGGAAGCTGATCAGTAAAACGACGAAGCTTGATATCATCGTCACCCCGTTTACGACCATTCTCACAGGGTTTGCGGCGGCTTCCTTCATCGGACCGGGTATTTCGACATTCATGACGATGTTCGGCGGATGGATCAGCTGGGCAACAGAGCAGCGGCCGATTTTGATGGGGATCCTCGTGGCCATGCTCATGGGTCTCGCCCTGACGGCACCGATCTCAAGTGCCGCCATCGCCCTCATGCTCGATTTGAATGGAGTGGCTGCAGGTGCAGCAACGATCGGCTGTGCCGCTCAGATGGTCGGGTTCGCGGTCATAAGCTATAGGGAGAACCGGTTTGGTGGTCTGCTTGCTCAAGGCATCGGGACCTCGATGCTCCAGGTGCCGAATATCCTGCGCAATCCCCTCATCCTCCTGCCGCCGACACTGGCGGGTATGATCCTCGCCCCGATCGGGACGACGATCTGGGTGATGGAGAATAATGCAGCGGGAGCCGGAATGGGGACAAGCGGATTGGTCGGTCAGATCATGACGTTCCAGACCATGGGGTTCAGTACGGGTGTCCTGATCCAGGTCCTCGTGTTGCATATCATTGGACCTGCCCTCATCAGCCTGTTACTATCTGAATATATGCGTAAACTAGGGTGGATCAAACCCGATCAATTAACGCTTGATATTGGAGGTAAGTAACATGCGAAAACTGGCATCAGAAGAGGAATTTCACGAGTTGAAGGCGAATGGGAAGCATGTATTCATGTTCTCGGCGGATTGGTGTCCGGACTGCCGGATCATCGAACCGATCCTTCCTGAAATCGAAAGTGAGTACAGCGAATTCACGTTCATTTACGTGGATCGCGATCAATTCATCGATATCTGCATCGAAAACGATATCTTTGGGATCCCGAGCTTCCTGGCATTCGGAGACGGCAAGGAACTGGGGCGTTTCGTCAGCAAGGACCGCAAAACGAAAGAAGAAATCGAGAATTTCATGAATCAGCTTGGCTAAGTGGATCGAAAGGAATTCCCCATTGGAGGAATTCCTTTTTTTCTGCTGGTTACACTGAATGAGTCCAGCCAAGCAGATATGATGCGACCGCCTTCTGCCTGTGGTGTCGGATGGTACAGCGAGGACATTTCGTGATTTTCTTTTGAAATCCGGAGCTTTTCATGTAAAATAGCAGAAGCGAGACCGCATGTGGAAGGAGGTTACACCATGGACACAAAAAAATTAAAAAAACAACTTCAGGACCGGCTCCAGTCATCTGAACGCCTGATTACATACGACCGGGAAAAAGAAACACTCCGCATCGAGCGGAAGGACACAAAGAAGGGGATGACAGTCGCACTTCCCCCCATCGTGTCCAAGTGGAAGGAAAACAACAAAACCATCATCGACGAAGTGGTCTACTATGTAGAGGAAGCATTGAATGCCATGGGCGAAGAAAAGCCGAACAAACATGAACAGAATATCTTCCCTGTCATCCGGTCCACTTCCTTTGCAACGGAATCCCCCGATGACATCCCGTTGATCACAGATGATCATACAGCCGAGACAAGGATCTATTACGCACTCGATTCAGGAAGCACCTATCGCCTGATCGATGAGCGGATGATGAAATCGGAAGGGTGGACACGGGAACAGCTCAGGGAAATCGCCCTCTTCAATGTGAGGCGTCTCCCGACCACCATGAAAAAAGATGAAGTGGCAGGGAATACATTCTATTTCCTGAATCAAAATGATGGCTACGACGCGAGCAGGATCCTGAACGAATCCTTTTTACGGGATATGAAGGAAACAGTATCAGGGGAGATGACGGTATCGGTTCCCCACCAGGATGTGTTGATCATCGGGGATATGCGGAATGAGACCGGCTATGACGTCCTCGCGCAAATGACCATGAGCTTCTTCACCAACGGGAATGTTCCCATCACTGCGCTGTCCTTCGTATACGATGAAGGAGAGCTTGAGCCGATCTTCATACTAGCTAAAAATCGTAAAAAAGAAAGGGAGTAACATACATGAACGTATTTTATAATCTGGAGGGCATCGGCGATACCCTCATCATCACAATGGATCCGACATTCGAAGGAAGCGTCGGTCATGAAAGAAAAGGCGATGCAGCCCGCCTGTTCAATGAAGAATCCGGTGAAACCGTCGGTTACAATCTGTTCAACGCTTCCGCTTATCTAAGCCTTGAAGCGAAAGGTCAAGTGGAGATGGATGATGAGAAGCTGAAGAGCATCAACGAAGCCATCGCTAAAAACGGCTTTGAAGATGTGCTTGAAGGAGATTTCACCCCTAAGTTCGTCGTCGGGTACGTAGCAGAAAAAGAAAAGCATCCCAATGCTGACAAGCTCAATATCTGCAAGGTGGAGATCGGTGACGAAACACTTCAAATCGTCTGCGGAGCCCCGAATGTGGATCAAGGACAAAAAGTGGTTGTGGCAAAAGTCGGCGCCGTTATGCCGAGCGGGATGGTCATCAAAGATGCAGAGCTTCGCGGAGTGCCTTCTTCCGGCATGATCTGCTCTGCCAAAGAACTCGACCTACCGGATGCTCCCCAAGAAAAAGGAATCCTCGTCCTCGACGATCAATACGAAGTAGGACAAGCGTTCAAAGGATAAGTGCATGTTCACCCGGGCCTCATGTGGTCCGGTTTTTTTTGTTTGGTTGATGAATCTCTTCGATCTTCTGCATGTCCAGATCCGGGTGCTTGAGGCTCGAGGTCATAATTCAAAGATCTCAAAAAGGCACAGAACGCCTTTCCGAGATCTTCGCCTTATGCTTGTCGCCTCAGGTCGAGCCCCCTCCGCTTTTCTTCGTGTCCAGCTCCGGGTGCTTGAGGCTCGAGGTCATAAGTCAAAGACCCCAAAAAGGCACAGAACGCCTTTTCGGTGTCTTCGCCTTATGCTTGTCGGGTCAGCCCGACCCGCCTCCGCTTTTCTTCGTGTCTAGCTCCGGGTGCTTGTGCTCGAGGTCATAAGTCAAAGATCTCAAAAAGGCACAGAACGCCTTTCCGGTGCCTTCGCTTTATGCTTGTCGCCTCAGGGTAAGCCCCCTGCGCTTTTCTTCATGTCTAGCTCCGGGTGCTTGAGGCTCGAGGTCATAAGTCAAAGATCTCAAAAAGGCACAGAACGCCTTTCCGAGATCTTCGCCTTATGCTTGTCGCCTCAGGGCAAGCCCCCTGCGCTTTTCTTGTTACATTCTATTTACATGGATGTTGGTTTCGACACATTTTTCTAACAATGTTCATTTTATGGTGAAATGTCTCGAATTTTTCCGGTGAACTGATAGAATAATAGTAAGTATGAAGGAAAGAGTGATTGACGTGAGTTGGATTAAGAAGATAATCGGGAAATTTTCTGATGTTGATGATAGTTATGAAGAATATGTGGAAGACGAGGTGCATCGCCCTGCCCCGAAGCAGGGGGGGAGTCAGTCGGCCCCCTATCAGCGTGATGTCGAGGCGCGGATGACCTATCAATATCCGAAAGGGAATTTCCGTTTTCCTTTGATCGGTGATGGGGAAGGGGGGAGCCGGGAAAGACGGACCCGGGACCGTGATAAGAAAGAAGTCACGGAAAAGCAGCCCGAACGCCCTAAGCGTGAGAAAGAACGGGTGGAGCGTCCACGCAAGGAGGCACAACCCAAACCTCTACACCAATCAACGTCCGCACCGTCTAAAACGGTCACTTCAAAAGTACAGAAAGGGAAGGGGACCAGACCGTTCAAGCCGACGGAAATCCCTTCACCGATCTATGGATTCAGGGAGCGGCCAATCAAAAAGCAAGAAGTCGAGTACGAACTGGGCAACTTTTTACATAGTCAGACACCTGCTTCGGTCAATGTACCGGATGTGAGGGAGGAGCCCCTGCCCGCCCCGCCTGCCCATCATGATGTACCGGAGGTCGAAGCCCGATTGGAAGAAGCGGTGGATTTTGAATTACATGAATTCAAGAGCCCTTCAGAAGAACATGATGTGGCGCCGATTACCGAAACAGTGACAGAAGAAAGGTCAGAAGATCTGTCATCCCCAGCCGTTGACGAAGAGGTTTTCGATGCGACAGGAACATTGGACATAACGGATGCCCCTGCATCTATCGGGGCTCTGGGGGAAAGGGAAGATGTCCGGTTTGAAAATCAAGCGGAATCAGCTCCTTCCGATGAGTACGTGGAACACGTTACGCCGGTTGTGAACACGGAAGAACATATCGCCCCTTTGCATGCAGAATCCCGAGAGGATAGGGATGCGGCTGTTTCAAAACATGATGCAGAAGCAGAGAACGCCATGCCTGTAGAGGAGTTCCAGGAAGAACGGAAACAGAAGAAACGGTCGCATCTTCCGTTCAATGTCCTCATGCTGAATCAGGATAAGCGGAGTATGTCCGAGCGCCGGCAGCAGCCTGGTCCTTCTCCCGAACCTAGGGTTCAAAACCCACAGGTGACAGAAGTCGTGGAAGAGCATCATGAAAGTGAACCTGAAATGGAGCAGGGAATCGTTCAAGGGGAGGATGCCGTAAAGAGCTACAGTGAGCTCAGTTCTTCCACCAAGACGTTGAATGAGTACGAGTTTCCGACTCTTGAATACTTGAACCCCCCCGTATCCAAAACGATGAGTGAAGAATGGCTGGACACCCAGAGTGCACTCCTCGATGAGACCCTTCTGAATTTCAACGTGAGGGCGAAGGTCGTGAATGTGACACAGGGACCGTCCGTCACCCGGTTTGAGGTACAGCCTGAACCAGGGGTGAAAGTAAACAAAATCACGAACCTTTCAGATGATATCAAGCTGAGCCTCGCTGCCAAGGATATCAGGATCGAAGCGCCCATCCCGGGTAAGCATACGATCGGGATCGAGGTGCCGAATCGGGACAGCCGTCCTGTCTGCATCAGCGAAGTCATTGCGAGCCCTGCATTCCAAGAGGCGGACTCACCGCTTACAGCTGCCCTCGGTCTTGATATTTCCGGGCAGCCGATCGTCACGGATCTTAGCAAGATGCCCCACGGGCTGATTGCCGGGGCCACCGGTTCCGGTAAGAGCGTGTGCATCAACTCGATCCTCGTCAGTCTACTGTATAAATCATCTCCCGACGAGCTGAAGATGATGCTGATCGATCCGAAGATGGTGGAGCTTGCTCCTTATAACCGCATCCCGCATCTTGTCAGCCCCGTCATCACCGATGTAAAGGCTGCGACAGCCGCATTGAAGTGGGCCGTCGAAGAGATGGAGCGCAGGTACGAACTCTTCGCCCATACAGGAGTAAGGGATATCAAGCGATTCAATGAACTTGCCACCAGGAACAAGCAGTACAGCGATAAGCTTCCGTATCTCGTCATCGTCATCGACGAGCTTGCCGACCTGATGATGATGTCACCTGCAGATGTGGAAGAAGCCATCTGTCGCATCGCCCAAAAAGCGAGGGCATGCGGAATCCATCTCATCATCGCGACCCAGCGACCTTCAGTCGATGTCATTACCGGGCTGATCAAAGCGAACGTACCGACAAGGGTTGCGTTCTCCGTCTCATCTGCCGTCGACTCACGGACCATCATAGATGGAAGCGGAGCGGAACGGTTACTCGGGCGCGGGGATATGCTGTTCCTCGAAAATGGGTCATCCAAGCCGGTCCGGCTTCAAGGTACGTTCGTTTCTGATGACGAAATCGATGAAATCATCTCCCATGTCAGGGACCAGCGTGCACCCCATTATCTTTTTGAACAGGATGAACTCCTGAAGAAAGCACAGGTCACAGAAGAAGAAGATGAATTATTTCTTGAAGCATGTGAATTTGTCGTCGATCAGGGGGGTGCCTCGGCATCTTCCCTTCAAAGGCGATTCCGGATCGGCTACAACCGTGCAGCAAGACTGATGGAAATGATGGAGAACAATGGCATCATCTCAGAAGCAAGGGGAAGCAAGCCGAGGGATGTGCTGATCTCCGAGACCGAGCTGGAAACGCTCGTCTGAGTGGAAGCAGAAGGTAATATGTGGTATCCTGTTGATGAATCGATTGGAAGATGTCATCGGCAGGATACTCTTTTTTTCCTGGCCGTTTCAGATGATCCCCATGGGGGTACTATACCAGAGGATAACGGGACCGGCGTGGAGGACAACGAGTGGATAGGTGAGCAGAATGGACGCACAGAGAGAATTGCTGGATCTGACGGAGTACCGTCATCGTAAACAATTGATAGCAGAGGAACAGACACGTGCGGTGTACGATTCCGCGATGGAGTTCTGTCGGCATGAAACCAATATCCGGGAAATCGTCAGGGCAAAGATGATCTTCACTAAACGGTTCGCCCCGGTGGCAAGAGACAGCCTTACTGAAAACGTATTTTCAGAATGGCTTTTATTTGATTACAAGACGATCAAGGGGACGACACTGTTCTTTCAGTTTCTCCAGACCCGGTCCCTTTCGCCTTCTAAGAAGACCCTGGGTGCAGTGATTATGACGGTGCCGTGGGAACCTGTTTCCATTGAAGGCCATGAGGGCGGTGAGCCCATCTGCATGCCTTTATTGGGCGATCACCGGGAACCTGTCCGCCTAAGGGGAATGTCGGATGTCAAGAAGGACAGGACCTATTTTGTGAGGAAAGTCCCTCTGGTGACCCATGAATGGACCCTAGGTCCCGTCTTTGAAGCGGGATCGCCTGATCTTGTGGACACAATGAAGAAGCGATACGGTCAAAGGTATCAAGAAAATGGTGGTTTATGGAGGGCGTTCCTGAAAGAAGAAGCGCCGGAATTCATTCTAACTGACTGAAAATTTCCTTCTTCATGGTCACAGTTTTTAAAAGGTGGTATAATGTTTCAAGTTGACAGTGTTCACCATTGGTCCTTAATGGCAAAAAAATCATGATTTCATATAATGTTTTTAAGATAGACGATTGTTGGAGGTTCTATTATGACGATATATCATTTCGTAGGAATCAAAGGTTCGGGCATGAGCGCATTAGCCCAGATCCTTCATGATATGGATTATCAGGTCCAGGGTTCCGATGTAGAAAAATACTTTTTCACCCAAAAAGCGTTGGACGATGCCAACATTAAAATCCTTCCTTTCCAAAAGGAAAACATCGGCGGAGATATGCATGTGATCGCCGGAAATGCATTCCCCGATACACATGAGGAAATCGTGGCAGCCAAAGAACTTGGCCTGCCTGTAACGCGCTATCATAAATTCCTTGGTGACTTCATGCAGGAATTCACAAGCGTAGCAGTCACGGGGGCACATGGGAAGACGTCTACGACAGGTCTCCTCGCACACGTGATCCGAGGGGCTAAGCCGACTTCATTCCTGATCGGTGACGGAACGGGGAAAGGGGAAGTGGATGCGAATTACTTCGTATTCGAAGCATGTGAATATCGACGTCATTTCCTTTCATACTTCCCTGACTATGCCATTATGACGAATATCGACTTCGATCATCCAGATTACTTCGCCAATATCGACGACGTATTCTCTGCATTCCAGGAAATGGCCATGCAGGTGAAGAAGGGGATCATCGCCTGTGGTGATGATGAGCAACTCCAAAAGATCCAGGCAAGGGTACCGGTCGTATTTTACGGATTTGCCGAGGAGAATGACTTCCAGGCACGCAATGTCGCCCATAATGAGAATGGTACATCATTCGATGTGTTCGTTCGCAATGAATTCTATGCGTCATTCAAGATCCCGACATACGGAGATCATAACATCCTGAACGCCCTGTCTGTCATTGCCCTTTGTCACTACGAGGAGCTTGATACAGAGATCGTGCAGGAAAGACTGCAAACATTCGAAGGCGTCAAACGCCGTTTCTCTGAGAAGAAGGTAGGCGGACAGATTTTGGTGGACGATTATGCCCACCATCCGACCGAGATCACAGCCACTCTCGATTCGGCCCGTCAAAAGTATCCGAATAAGGATATTGTCGCTGTCTTCCAGCCGCATACGTTCACAAGGACGCAGACATTCCTTTCAGAGTTCGCTGAAAGCCTTCAGCTTGCTGATAAGGTGTATCTGTGCGAAATCTTCGGTTCGGCCCGTGAAAACCACGGAAAGCTTTCCATCCATGATCTTGAAACGAAGATCGATGGGTGTGAAATCATCGATGAGCGTGATACAACCGCTCTTCTTCATCATGAAGACAGCGTATTGATCTTCATGGGCGCAGGGGATATCCAGAAATTCCAGCAGTCCTATGAAACAGTATTGAACGAACAGATTGCAGAATAATTCTGCGTACGTCAAAAAGCCATCCGCGAGTGAATTCGCGGATGGCTTTTATTTTGGTCATTTCAAGTTTTCGGGATTCAATCCTTCAAGTTCCGGGATGACGAACCGTCCATCTTTCCTGATGAGCACGTCATCAAAATAGATTTCTCCTCCACCATATTCAGGACGCTGGATCATGACCATGTCCCAATGGATATTGGAATGGTTGCCGTTATATGCATCCTCATAGCATTCACCAGGGGTGAAATGGAAGCTGCCGTCGATCTTCTCATCAAAGAGGATGTCCTGCATCGGATGCTGGATGAACGGGTTGACGCCGATGGCGAATTCACCCACATAGCGTGCTCCTTCATCCGTATCGAAGATCTTGTTGATCCGGTCCGAATCATTTGCTTCCGCCTCGACGATCTTCCCATCCTTGAACGTGAGCTTGACGTTTTCGAATGTGAAGCCGTTATAAGGCGATGGCGTGTTATAGGAGATCACGCCGTTGACGGAGTCTTTCACCGGGGCGCTGTACACTTCCCCGTCAGGAATATTCAACCGGCCCGCGCATTTGACCGCTGGTATATCTTTGATGGAAAACGTCAGGTCAGTGCCTTCCCCCGTCAGGCGTACGCGATCCGTCCTGTTCATGAGATCGGCGAGGCTGTCCATGGCCGCATCCATCTTGCTGTAGTCGAGGTTGCATACATCGAAGTAGAAATCCTCGAACGCTTCTGTGCTCATTTTGGCAAGCTGGGCCATGGATGAAGTCGGATAGCGGAGCACGACCCATTTTTTCTTCGGTACACGGATCTCCCTGTGGACCTTCTTGCCGATGGTGTTGCCGTGGATCCTCATCTTCTCATCAGGTACATCGGACTGCTCGTTGATGTTCTCTCCCGAGCGCAGACCGATGTAGGCATCCATCTGCTCCATCTTACGGGCTTCGAAGTCCGCCATCATGTCGTACTGTTCTTCCTGTGCACCCATGAGGAGGGAGCGGTCGACAGCTGCATCCTTCAGTGTGACGAACGGGTAGCCGCCTGCTTCATAGGCTTCCTTCACAAGGGCTGTGACGAGTTCGCGCTCAAGTCCGAAGTTTTCGATCAGCACCTTTTCGCCGGGTTGGAGCTGGACGGAGTAATTGATCAGGTTCTTTGCTAGTTTCTGGATCCTTGGATCTTTCATTGTGTTTCCCCCTAGGTATGTATTCCTTTCTATTTTACCCCAAATCCTTCATCCATGCGCCATCTGCCGTTTTGAATAGACAGATATTTTTTTGAAAGTAAAAAGAGGAATTAAGAGAGAAAAGGAAGAAATACTAGTATAATGTTTAATGAATTCATATAAGGGTAAAGAATTTCTATATACGGAGGTGTAGCAGATGGAAATCATTCTTTATCTTAGTGTCGCAGTTATTGCGGTGGCGTTCTTCGTCCTTGTGATCAGCCTCATGAAGACATTGAAGTCCCTAGGGACGACGCTCGACAGTGTGTCGACGACCCTGAACGGCCTGGAAGGGCAGCTGCAGGGAATCACGAAAGAGTCTACTGAATTGCTACATAAAACGAATCTTCTGGCAGAGGACATCCAAAAGAAATCCGAAGACTTGAATACGGTCGTTTATGCAGTGAGGGATGTCGGACATTCGATCCAGAACCTTAATACGTCTGTGAAGAAGGTCAGCACGAACATCTCGTCTGAACTCGAACGTAATCAAGGCAGGATTTCCCAGGTGGTTCAGTGGGGCAACGCGCTGATGGAACTGAGGGGCAAGTGGAAAGAGCGGAAGGCGGTTGAACAACCTCCCGTACCTGTTTCCGATGACATCGGCGCAAGGGAAAAAATGATAAAAAGAGCTAGATCTTATAATTGAGAGGGGAATGAACATTATGACACAGCAGTACAATCAGCAAAATCCAAATCAAACGAATGACAGCAACATCAATTCAAAAGATTTCATCATCGGCACGTTGATCGGCGGTATCGTCGGAGCTGCAACAGCTCTTCTGCTCGCTCCAAAATCCGGTAAAGATCTTCGCAGCGATATCAACGAACAGGCAGGCGCCTGGAAAGAAAAGACGAGCCAGTGGAAAGACACGGCCGTTGAAAAGAGCAACGAATTGGCTGCAGCTGCCAAGGAGAAGTCTTCTTCTTTGACGAAGACGGTTCAAGAGCAGTCCAACCAGGTAGTTGGCAAAATCAAATCATATCGCTCTGGCAGTGCAGAAGGTCAGGAAGAAGTCCCTGCAGAAACGGACGATGTGAATCAAAAGCTTGAAGAAACGAAAAAAGCCTTTGATGAAACAGAAAAAACATACAATAACTGATTTCGTAAACGCGTGATCATTGATTGAAGGAACGGTGAAGTGATATGATGACTTCACCGTTTTTATTATGCTGAAAGGAAGTTGAAAAATGAAAAAGATAGAAACCGTACAAGAATTTGAAAATCTCACAGACAGTCAATCCCGCTTCTTCTTCATGAAGCACAGTCTGACATGTCCGATCAGCGGCAATGCGTTCAATGAGTACCAGTCGTTCTTAAACAAGCATGGGGAAGAAGAGGGGTATTACCTGGCTGTTCAGGAAGCGAAGGAACTATCCAATCATATAGCGGAGAAATTCGGCATCAAGCATGAGTCTCCTCAAGCCTTCCTTTTCATCGACGGGAAACCGGGATGGAATGCTTCCCACTGGAACATTACAGAGAAGGAACTTGATAAACTATAATCTGCATCGAACAAAAAAGCCTATAAGGGCTTTTTTTGTTTTCACGGTGACTGACGCGCTTGTGCCAGGGTTTACTTTCTTGTCGAGAGGGAAAAGGTTTATATAACGAATATTCAAGGAGGAACCCAATCCAATGAATTCAACGAGAACCCGTTCGAGAAGTGGAAAGTTGATGAAAGGCATCATGCTCGGCGCGGCAGTAGGCGGAGCCATTGCCATGCTGGACTCAGGCACCCGACGGAGGGTGGCGACGAAGACGACGTCATGGAAGGATTCAACCATGGGCATGGTGGATCGTGTAAGGGAGGATCCATCCGGGGTGATGAATGATTGGCAGGGACGCCTGAAGTCAGCCTCCGCTGTTCTGAAGGACGCCATCAATGACGCGCAAGCCCTGTACGAAAGAGTCAGTGATGATATTATCGAACCGGTTAAAGAACAGTCTTCAGAGCTCATCGCATCGACTAAGGACGCCGCAGAAGACCTTCAGGACATCGGTATGAAGGTGAAGGAAGCGGGTGAAGAAATCAGGGAGGATCAAGGGACTCCAACTGTTTCATCCGATCAAGGGTCGGTTCATCCGGTTGATCGACCAAGCCCTGTTCCGGGGAAAATCGGTTCATGATAAGCTAGGCCCTATAATGAGTAAAACGCCGCAGACCCCATTACAGGGATCCGCGGCGTTTCATTTTGACCCTATCGGACTTTGATTTCAGGCCAGACGATCTCTAATAGATCACCGTCCCTGATTTCTTCAAAGAAGGTGGTTTCCAGTTTGTTTCTCAAGAGGAGGAAGCTCCCCCGCGTATTTGTCGGCATGTCGATTTCCACGAAATTAAACACATCCTGAAAGATGAATGGAGACGTTTCCGACTCTTGGATCATGAGTTCATCCCCTGAGAATACGAGGTCTTCACCGGATAATTCCTTCCCATTCCTTTTCACGGTGGCAAAGACCTTTTCGAGTCGTACATCTTCCCCGTTGAAAGAGATGGTAATCGACTTTGTCAGCACCATCTTCTTTTTGATCAGGAGATGTTCGAGGGTAGGTTGGGCCGGAGCTTCGAATGAGATGCGATCCAGATTGTGGATCATGGCAGTCGGTTTTACTTCCTGTCCGTTACGTAACAGCTTCCCGTTAAAAGCAGGGAAATACGTCTCTTTTCCATTCAAGGAGAGGTGGAATGGTCTCAGGGAGGAAATCCAATCATGGTATCCGAGCTGCGAAAGGGCATCTGCGACCGTCTCGATAAAGGTGATGTCAATGGTATCCCCGTCTTTCAGTACGGTATCTTTCCCGGCAGGGTAACCGTTTAGCGTGATTGCCGGTTCGAGGTGGAGTTCCCGATCTTGAAGGTAGATCCGCTTACCTGAACCCGCATCCATGAGTTCTCCTATGGTCACAATGGCTTCGTCGCCATCCCTCCCCTTTTCGACAAGGAGGCGATCCTGATTCCCGACTCCGTCGTCAAATGAACAGGCCTGATCGTTTTTGAAAAGGGAAGGGGGCTCTCCGTGACTTCCGGGGAGGGAGAGGGTCTGCCCGTTGACCGTGACGGAAATTGCCTTCCCGGGCTTGCCATGAAGGTCCTGAACTTTGACGCCTGCCGAGAGGATGCAGTCTCCCACCGTCAGATTTTTCACTTCGAACATCCGAACGGCATGCCCGTTCACATCCACCGTCACATATTGGACGGGGGTCTCCTTTGCAGCGATGGCAATGCCGATGGGGGTGACCAGCTCGGGACCTTTCAACATATGCCCCTGAAGCTTCACGCGCTGGATGGCTTCCACTCCCCTGACTGCTGCGCGGTTTTCCGGCAGGCCGAGGACAGCGGCGAGCTTGGAGGGAAGTCCAGGTGTCAGGCTGCCACCACCTACGAGCATCACTGCCTGCGGTGCCTTCATGTTGTTCAAACGAAGGATTTCCTCCGAAATCTCGTTTGCCAGGCGATCAATGGAAGGGCCGATGCGAGACAGCACCTCTTCGGTTGGAATGACGGTTTCAAATCCGAGAATATCCGTCACTTCGATGGAAGGACAATCATGGAGCTGCCGCTTCGCCTTTTCTGCAAGGGGGAAGTCGAGGAGCAGGTCCCGGCTGAGTGCTTCCGTGATTTCATCCCCGGCTGTCGGCACCATGCCATAGGCCGTGACCGTCCCGTGATTCGTCAGGGCTACATCCGATGTTCCGGCGCCGACATCGACGAGAGCGACATTCAGCCTTCGCATGGAAGGCGGTATCAGGACGTTGATGGCTGCGATCGGTTCAAGGGTTAGGGCTTCCAATTCCAGTCCCGACCGGTGAAGTGCCGCAAGCAGTGAATCCACGACCACCCGCGGAAGGAAGGTGGCGATGATCTCCACGCTCGCTTCATCCCCCTGTTGGTCGATGAGGCTGCCGATCTCTTCGCCGTCCAGACGGTAGTAGAGCACTGAGTATCCCACACAATAATAGTGATGACCGGCATCTTCCCCGGCAGCTTTCGCCTGTGCCTCCTGGACAGCCCCGAGTTCAAGATGGAGGACGTCGTCTTTTTTGAGGAGCGGTTTGCCTTTGATGGCCGAGGTAATGGAGGCCGTTTCGGTCCTCAGGGCCCTTCCGGCAGCCGCGACGCATACTTTACTCAGAGGACCGTGGACATCTTCGAGACGGCTCTTGATCGAGGTTATGACGGCAGCTACTGCAGGTACATCGTGGATCTGTCCGTCCAGCATGGCCCGCTCCCGGTGCTCCTCTATTAAAATATCACTCACCTGAAAATGGTCTTCCATTTCTTCCATGATGATGCCCACCACTGAGCGGGTACCGATGTCCAGTGCAAAGATTTTTTGATTTTTTTTCACCAATTATTCACCTGCTTCAGCCCAGTCTCATAGTATACTTACATACTTTAACGCTTAAAAGCGTTTAATCAAAAAAGAATTTCTTCGTGACATTTGAGATATGTTCTATTATAATAAGTTTCAACATCAAAAATGTATCATACTTCCTTAAAACTATAACAGGTTTTACGTATGAACAGGAAAAAAAGAAAGGGTGCTGTATTGTGAGTAATCAAGAGCTCGATCAATTAAGGAATCAAGTCGACGAACTGAATCTGAAACTACTGGACATCATCAATGAGCGGGCCAAGCTCGTTCAAGAAATCGGGCGTGTCAAGGAGACTCAAGGAGTATACCGCTATGATCCTGTTCGTGAACGTGGAATGTTGAACCTGATCAAAGAAAACAATGACGGTCCGTTGAAGGACTCGACTGTTGAACATATTTTCAAGGAAATATTCAAAGCTGGCCTTGAACTTCAGAAGGATGACCATTCGAAGGCCCTTCTCGTTTCCCGTAAAAAGAAACCGGAAGATACCATCGTGAATATCAATGGGGAAGCCATCGGGGATGGAAATCCTCATTTCGTATTCGGTCCATGTGCCGTGGAATCTTACGAGCAGGTGGCGGAAGTGGCGAAAGCCGTCAAAGCAAAAGGCCTGAAGCTTCTCCGCGGGGGAGCATTCAAACCGAGGACATCCCCTTATGACTTCCAGGGACTTGGAATGGAAGGCTTGAAGATCTTGAAGAAGGTGGCCGATGAGTACGGCTTGGCCGTCATCAGCGAAATTGTCAATCCGGCCGATATCGAACAGGCTGTCGAGTACATCGACGTCATCCAGATCGGTGCCCGCAATATGCAGAACTTCGAACTCCTGAAAGCAGCCGGGTCTGTTAAAAAGCCGGTCCTATTGAAACGCGGTCTTTCTGCAACAATCGAGGAATTCATCAATGCGGCTGAGTACATCATTTCACAAGGGAATGGAGACATCATCCTATGTGAGCGCGGAATCAGGACGTATGAGAAAGCAACCCGTAACACCCTTGATATCTCCGCGGTGCCGATCCTGAAGCAGGAAACGCATCTTCCGGTATTCGTAGACGTGACCCACTCCACAGGACGCAGGGACCTCCTTCTCCCGACAGCCAAGGCAGCCCTTGCCATCGGTGCAGACGGCGTCATGGCAGAAGTGCATCCGGACCCGGCCGTCGCCTTGTCCGATTCTGCCCAGCAGATGGATCTCGACCAATTCGATACATTCTACAATGAAGTATTCAAAGGAAGAACAATCACAGTATAATCAAGGAAGAAATGGACGGATCCTCCTTATGAGGGTCCGTTTTTTCCGTTTTCATGGAATTTTTTTCACAAATTGATGCAGAGTCATTGCAGGAATAAATATACTATCGTATGATTATGTACGTGATTGCAGATAAATATACTGTATACACTAATCGAACTTATGAGTGGATGGTAACTTGTGCATAATGTAACAAAGTCCTGTAATCGCTCTCCAGGTTTATTTGGTGTAAAATAAGGTAAATGGTTATGAGTAAAGGAGCGTGTTTGCAATGAACGTGACAATATATGACGTAGCAAGAGAAGCAAATGTATCAATGGCCACGGTTTCACGTGTGGTCAATGGAAATCCCAACGTTAAGCCTGCGACAAGGAAGAAGGTACTTGAGGTCATCGATCGACTCGGCTACCGTCCGAATGCGGTTGCGCGTGGTCTCGCGAGCAAGAAGACGACGACTGTCGGAGTCATCATCCCTGATATCTCCAACATCTTCTACGCGGAGCTTGCCCGGGGGATCGAAGACATCGCCACCATGTACAAATACAACATCATCTTGAGCAACTCTGATCAGAATGCAGAGAAGGAGCTTCATCTCCTCAATACGATGCTCGGGAAACAAGTGGACGGCATCCTGTTCCTCGGTGGACATATTTCTGAAGAACATGTGCAGGAATTCGAGCGTTCACCAGTGCCGATCGTCCTTGCTGGAGCGGTTGAAGAGACGAATAAAGTCCCTTCCGTCAACATCGATTACAAAGCGGCGACTTACGATGCCGTCAAGGATCTCCTCGATAAGGGGCATGAACGAATCGGATTCGTAAGCGGTCCGTTCCATGACACCATCAATATGAAATTCAAGCTTGAAGGCTATCGTGAAGCCCTTGCACAAGCGGGAATCGAATACGATGATGAACTGGTCATCGAAGGGGAATACACGTATGATTCAGGACTTGAAGCGTGGCAGAAGTTCTCTGAGCTGTCGGACAAGCCGACTGCAGTTTTCGTAGGCAATGATGAAACGGCCCTCGGTGTCGTACACGGAGCGCAGGATGCGGGTGTTTCCATTCCGGATGAAGTGGAAATCATCTCGTTCGATAATACAAGGCTTGCCCTCATGGTGCGTCCGCAGCTCACGTCCGTCGTGCAGCCGCTTTATGATATCGGTGCCGTGGCCATGAGACTCTTGACGAAATACATGAACAAGGAAACGGTCGATGAAGCAGCCGTTGTACTTCCTCACCGCATTGAATACAGAAATTCAACCAAATAATGCTGTAAACTGGTTAGATAGGTCTGGAAGGCTGATCCTGCCTTCCGTCCTCTTTTGACCGGAAGGCAGGATTTTATTTTTTTTGCAGGGAGAGTCATGATGAAGAAGCTTGATATGCTTACACCTTTAGGCGTCGTTTTGGGGATTGTATTCGTCGGTGTTGCCATCCTTACCAATGCAGGTCCCGATAGTTTTGGGTCCTTTATCAACATTCCGTCCATCCTGGTGGTCATCGGCGGCTTGATCGGAGCCATGCTGGTCAGCTTTTCCTTCAATGAACTGAAGCAGCTGGGAAGAGTGATGGCAGAGTCGTTCAGGGTGCAGGAACATGATACACAAGGCTTGATTTCCACATTTGTATCCCTTTCTGACAAAGCGAGAAGGGAAGGGCTTCTTTCCCTGGAAACCGAGGTCGAAGAAATCCGTGATCCATTCATCAGGAAGGGAGTCCTTCTGGCCGTGGATGGAATCGAATCGGATGTCATCACGGATATCCTGAATACCGAGATCATTGCCATTGAAGAGCGTCATCGCAAGAATAAGAGACTGCTAGATAAAGCAGGGGAATACGCCCCTGCATGGGGGATGATCGGAACTCTGATCGGACTCGTCCTCATGCTCCAGAACCTCAGCGACCCGTCATCCCTCGGACCCAATATGGCCGTTGCCCTGCTGACGACCCTGTATGGGACGCTCCTTGCGAACCTGGTCTTCATCCCCATGGCATCGAAGCTTGCCATGAAGACTGAAAAGGAAGTGTTCATGAAACAGATCGTCATCGAGGCCGTGATGGGCCTTCAATCAGGGCAAAACCCGAGGGTCCTTGAAGAAAAATTGACGGTCTTCCTGTCAGGTGAAGAGCTGCATACATATCGATTGAAGGATCGTGATTCCGTTGATGAAGCGTAGGGGTAAGGAAGAAGAATCCCCCCGGACTCCTGCCTGGATGGTCACATTTTCGGATATGGTCACCCTGATCCTCGTATTTTTCATCCTGCTTTTCTCCATGTCGCAGATCGATAAGGGGAAGTTCGAGTCCATCGTGGATTCTTTTCAGGGTGCGTCCATCATTCCGGATGGGAGTACAAGTGATCTTGATGTGGTCCTGAAAGATGTGAAGGCCTATCTGAAGGAACATGATATGGAGGATGCCATCAAGGCTGAGCGGACGGACAGGGGTGTCGTCCTCGTTCTTCAAGAGCAGGCCCTTTTCGAAACCGGGGATGCCGAAGTCCTTGACTCTGCCTTTCCGTTCCTCGATATGGTCGCAGGGCTCCTTGAAGAACTGCCGAACAAGGTGGACGTGGAAGGACATACCGATAATCGCCCCATCTCTACCTACCGCTATCCATCGAACTGGGAACTTTCAACGGCCAGGGCCAGCAGTGTCATCCGGTACCTGGTGAACGAAAATGGACTGGATCCTGAGCGGTTCATCGCCATCGGCTACGGAGATACCATGCCTGTGGAACCGAATGATTCCGATGCCCATATGCAGAAGAATCGCAGGGTGGAGATCATCGTGACCGACCCGGCATACAAAGAAAACTAAAAAAAGAGTGGCGTTCATTTTCATGAACGCCACTCTTTTTTTGTATTGTCACCAAACGGATTATGTGATAAAGTTAGATAGATATGCGCTGTTGTTTAATTTAGGTATTAGTTATCCTTATTATAATTATACAGTGCAAACACGATTCGTGTCAACCCTTATCTAAAAGATTCCGAGGAGTGAATGCTATGAATGCCGAGTACAGAAAAGAGCAACGTCGTGTCGATCATGTGCTGGAGGAGATTAACGGTGAAATTGAAAAATTAAAAGAAGAAACCTCCAGGCGCAAACAGGAAGTGATTCACACGCGTAAACATTTCTGGGATGAAGTCAAGGTGAATACGGACAGCTTCGATGACTACCTGGAGACAATCATCGGTCTTCGCCAGGAGGCTCAGGCCCTGTCCTCCAGTCAGAGCAGCCACAGGCATGCCTCTAAACGCCTGTCCACTCTCGAGAGAATGAAAAAAATTCCATACTTCGGACGGATCGATTTCACAGAGGACGGAAATGAATCAGAGGAAAAGGTCTATATCGGCGTCTCGTCCCTCACCGACGAAACCGGTGAGAATTTCCTGATCTATGATTGGAGGGCGCCGATCTCAAGCGTCTATTATGATGATCAGCCTGGGCCAGCTGCTTATGATACACCCGGTGGGGTCATCAAGGGAGAATTGAACGGGAAGTGGCAGTACCTCATCCGTGAGGGAGTACTTGAATCCCTTTTCGACACCAGTCTCACCATCGGGGATGAGATCCTTCAGCAGGTCTTGGGAAGAGGAAAAGATCAAAAGATGCACAGCATCGTAGCGACCATCCAACAGGATCAAAACCGGATCATCCGGCATGACCAGGGCAGGCTCCTCATCGTCCACGGGGCAGCCGGTAGCGGGAAGACGTCGGCCGCCCTTCAGCGGATCGCTTATCTTCTCTACAAGTACAGGGATCGCATCGATGCGGATCAGATCGTCCTCTTCTCCCCGAACTCCCTGTTCAGCCGGTACGTCTCCAATGTCCTGCCGGAGCTTGGGGAGGAAAATATGCATCAGGTCACCTTCCAGGAATACCTGGATCACCGGCTCGGTGATTCTTTTGCTGTGGAGGATGCGTATGATCAGCTTGAGTTCGTCCTTGGCGGTCAAGGTGAACCCTTTTATGCTGAGAGGCTTTCTGCCATCGGTCATAAGGCTTCTAAAGCCTTTATCCAGTCGGTCCTTGCATATCGGAGCACATTGGATACAGACGGCATGACGTTCAAGGATATCGTCTTCAGGGGTGAACCGGTGGTGACGGCAGGGGAAATCCGCGACCGGTTTTATCAAACAGCCCTGGATCTCAAGTTTTCGAATCGACTGGAAGCCTTGCAGGAATGGATCTTGAAGAAGCTGAAGGAGGTAACGCGCCGGGAGAGAAGGAAGCCATGGGTGCAGGATGCCATGGAAATGCTGAGTGAACACGCCTATCACAATGCGCGGACTCATCTCGCACTGAGGAAGGGGTATGAACGTGAAGAGGTGGGGGACTACGAGGTCGAGCCCGATCAGTTGGCCCGGTTGATTGTCCAACAGAAAATGAAGCCGGTGCGCACCTATGTCAGGGAATTCGGATTCATTGACTTTGTGGCCATTTACAAAGCCCTTTTTAACACCCTCGTTCAAGAAGAAGAGACCCATTGGAAAGGCATCGGCGCATTGACGGCAAAAGCCATCGATGACGGGCGCCTGTACCATGAAGATGCCACCCCATTCCTCTTCTTGAAAGAATTGATCCTGGGCTTCCAGATCAATAGCTCGGTCAGGCATCTTGTCATTGATGAGGCCCAGGATTATTCACCGTTCCAGTTCGAGTTTTTGAAGCGCATGTTCCCCGCTGCCAGGATGACGATCCTCGGTGACTTCAATCAGGCCATCTTCTCCCACGCCAGCGGGCAAGCGGATTTCCGCATGCTGACAGGGCTGTATGGTGAAGGGGAAACAGACACCATAAGCCTCAAGAGGAGCTACCGGTCGACGAAACCCATCATAGAATTCACCCGCACGCTCATTCCTGATGGTGAAGCCATCATCCCGTTTGATCGAAGTGGAGAAACACCATCACTTGATCGGGTGTCAAACCGGGCCGGACTGCATCAGGCCGTCCGCTCAAAAGTCGATCATTACCGTGAATCGGGCCATGAGAGCATCGCCATCATCTGTAAAACGGCGAGAGAGAGCGCGGAGGCATTCAGTGCCCTTTCCGATCTTGGTGATGTCACCCTTCTCACGAAAGGGACGCTTGAACATGATCAGGGTGTCGTGATCGTACCAGCGTACCTTTCCAAAGGCATCGAGTTCGACGCCGTCATCATCTATGATGCATCAGAGGACTGTTACGGGACAGAAGATGTGCGCAGGCTCTTCTACACCGCCTGTACACGGGCCATGCATGAACTGCAGGTCTACACCATGGGGGAACCGAGTCCCTTCATGGAAAACGCCATCACAGAGGGTCTGATCAGGACCGGGGATAGTGTGCGATAATGGAAAAATCCGATTCCTTTTTAGGGGAATCGGATTTTTTGTTGTTCCTTGTTTCCTTTCAAAAAGGAAGAATCCTGACCTATAATCAAAAATACGCAGCAGTCGATCTGCTGCGTGCATGTCTTCAGCCAGTTTCATGACCCGCTCCTTTTCCCAACTGCTGCCGGATCGGGTAGAGGGCCTTATCCACATTCTGCTTATTTTTCTCTGTGATCTCTGTCTTCCTGGGAATGGGTGTGTAAATTCCCGGCGGATCCATCCAGTCCCTAGGGAGCGTGATACCGGATTTCGTCTTCCAGCGATCATACCAGGTGGAAGGAAGGGAGCCTCCGACGGTCCTTCCCGTCATTTCAAGCCAGATGAACGACCATGCCCTGGGCACCACCCGCCATATGTCGTATCCACCTCCGCCTACGGCAATCCATCTCCCGTCACAGTACGTGTGGGCAAGTTCGTGTGCGATCCTGGGGATTTCACGGTACGTCTTCATGGTGGTGGAAAGATGGGTGAGGGGATCATAATAATGGGCATCCGCTCCGTTCTGGGTCAGTATCACATCCGGTTTGAAGAACTCGGCTACCTCCCGGATCGCGGATTCATAGGCATCCAAGAATGACTCATCCTCGGTGAACGCATCAAGGGGGATGTTGAAGGAGTATCCATAGCCCTTCCCGTGTCCCCGCTCATTCACATTTCCCGTACCCGGGAACAGATAGCGTCCCGTTTCATGCAGGGAGAGGGTGCAGACATCGGGATCATCATAAAAGGACCACTGAACCCCGTCTCCGTGGTGGGCATCCGTATCCACATAGAGGACCCTTGCTTTGTACTTTTCCTGAAGGTATCGTATGGCGACGGAGCTATCATTGTAAATGCAGAAGCCCGATGCCTTTCCTTTGAACCCGTGGTGAAGGCCTCCTCCGAGATGAAGGGCGTGCTTGGCCTTGCCGCTCATCACCTGATCGACCGCTTCCAGGGTACCGCCCACCAGGAAGGAGCTGGCCTCGTGCATGCCCGGGAAGATCGGCGTATCCTCGGTGCCGATTCCATAGCTCTCTGCCTGCTCGGGGGGAAGTTCCCCTTTACCGGCTTTCTTGATGGCCTGGACATAGGCCGCATCATGGTTCAATTGGAGCTCTTCCACCGTGGCGGCCCGGGGCTTGACGATTTCATCCTCTTCAATGGCACCGGATTCCCGGAGCAGATCCAGGGTGAGGGTCAGGCGCATCTGGTTGAAAGGATGGTTATCGGAGAAGCGGTAGCCGAGTAGGTCATCCGAGTAAATGAAGACGGAATCCTTCATGATGGCATTCCCGGCATGTTCGGCCATAACACGCTGTATCCTTCCTGTTTGATCTCCTCGATGACGCGGGTGGGATTCATCGTCTGGACGCGGAAGACAAGGACCTTCTGCTGCTCATCCTGTTTATCGGGATACACAAGGACACTCAGGATGTTCGCATTATGCTTGCGGATGATCCCGGCCACTTCGTAAAGGATGCCTGCCCGGTGAGGTACCTTCACTTCGATCTGGGACCCCGGCTGATTCGCCCCGGTCAATTGGGTGAGGGTATAAAGCAGGTCGGTTTCCGTAATGATCCCGACCAGCTTGTCGGCCTTCAGGATCGGGAGGCAGCTGATGCGGTGCTCATAAAAGAGCGCGGCCACTTCTTCGACGAAATCCAGGGGATGCCCGGTGATGACCTGCTGCTGCATGATCTGCCTGACAGGGTTCTTCAATGTGAAATCAGCAGATTGTTCATTGAGGATCGACGGTGCAGCGTCTTTGACGTCCCTGTCGCTGATGATCCCGAGTATCTTCATCTCATCATCCACAATCGGGATATGCTTGATTTTCTTTTCCCTCATGAGTCTGATGGCGGTTTCGATTGAGTCATCCGGTCTGAGCGTTTCTACGTTTGATTTCATGATCTCTTCAATGATCATGGTCGCTTCCCCCTTTGGCTAGTACATAAAACGATTCATGAAGCGGAGCTGATCGAACTGTTGGATGGAGTCGGGGTCCACGCGCTCCCCGATACGCGCCATGAGGCAGTTCGCGGGATGGGAGCTGATCTCCGGGTCATCCGTCGCGAAATATTCCAATCCTCCTGCGTTCATCATCTTCTCCATCACTTTCCGGTATTCCCACACATTGAGACCCGTCCCCTTCAGGTCCCAGTGCCAATAATATTCGGTTGTGATGATGATGAAATCCTCCATATGGTCATCCATCATGGATACCTTCAGGAGGGTCTTGCCGACGGATGCCCCGCGGAACTTCGGGATCACTTCAATCGCACCGAGCTCGATGAGATTCTTCATCTTTCCCTGCGACCAGCGCTCCAGGGGATCCGGGTAGAGATATGTAACATAGCCCACGATCTGGTTCTCATCCCGTGCGATGATGATCCTTCCTTCCGGGAGCTGGGCGATTTCGATCAGGGCTTTATGCTGCTGCGGAGCAGGCCTGAATGCGGTCAGGTCTTCATGGAAATCGAGTTTGGCCAGCTCTTCGAACGAGATGGGTCCCTCGACGACGATCCTGCCTTTAGTTGTCTTAAGTTCTGTTGCATTATAGGTCATTTTTAATTCCATGTGGCCACCACCTATTGAATTTCCTCAGTATCAGTATACATGAAAGAGATAGCGCTTTCATGACTTTTCTATCATTCTATCACCAATCGTTATTCTGGAATATTTTAAGAAGCTCGCCAGATCAACGTTTGCCGTCATCTTTCCTTCATTCTTCTCTAGTCTCATTTTTTAAAAAATTGAGAATATATTATATTTATACTATAATGGAAATGTCATTTCATTCACAAGGGGGATATGTCGATGAAAGTGGAAGCGCTACCAGTAACGAAGGGGGATTATAATCTCGCAGATTATGATCAAGCATATGAATCATTTGATTGGAAAGAGGTAGAGAAGGAATTTTCATGGTCAGAAACCGGCCGGGTCAATTTGGCTCATGAAGCCATCGACCGTCATGCGGAGACCCACCGTAAAAATAAGGTGGCCCTGTACTACCGGGACCCTGAGCGGAATGAAAAATATACGTTTGCCGATATGAAAAAGCTGTCCAACCAGGCAGCGAATGTACTGAAGAACTTCGGGGATGTAGAAAAGGGGGACCGGGTGTTCATCTTCATGCCACGGTCACCTGAACTTTATTTCAGCATCCTTGGCGCCATCAAGCTCGGTGCCATTGTCGGTCCATTATTCGAAGCCTTCATGGAAGGAGCGGTCAGGGATCGTCTCGAGGACAGCGGAGCCAAGGTGCTTGTCACCACTCCGGAGCTCCTGGAGCGGGTGCCTGTGGATCAACTGCCCCAATTGAAACATGTATTCCTCATCGGGGATGGGGTCAAGGAAGATGATGTGCACATCGACTTCATGGCGAAGTTCAAGGATGCCTCGAAGAAGCTATCTGTCGAGTGGGTGGACAGGGAGGATGGATTGATCCTTCACTATACGTCGGGTTCAACCGGGAAACCGAAAGGCGTGCTTCATGTCCATAATGCCATGCTCCAGCACTATCAGACATCGAAATGGGTCCTCGACCTTCAGGAGGAAGATGTGTACTGGTGCACCGCAGATCCCGGGTGGGTGACAGGGACATCGTACGGAATCTTCGGTCCGTGGCTCGCCGGCGCCTCGAATGTCATCGTCGGTGGCCGCTTCAAACCCGAGCATTGGTATAAAACGATTGAAGACTACGGTGTCACCGTATGGTACAGCGCCCCGACTGCATTCCGCATGCTCATGGGGGCAGGGGATGAGATCGTGAAGCAATTCGATCTTGGCTCCCTCCGTCATATCCTGAGCGTCGGGGAACCCCTGAATCCGGAAGTGGTGCGCTGGGGGATGAAGGTGTTCAATCTTCGTATCCATGACACGTGGTGGATGACGGAAACGGGCGGGCAGCTCATCTGCAACTACCCGAGCATCGAAGTCAAGCCGGGGTCCATGGGCAAGCCGTTCCCTGGTGTGAAGGCTGCAATCGTCGATGATCAGGGGAACGAACTGCCGCCGAACCGGATGGGGAATCTTGCCATCAAAAAAGGCTGGCCGTCCATGATGCGCCAGATCTGGAATAACCCGCAGAAATATGATTCCTACTTCATGCCGGGTGACTGGTATGTATCGGGGGACTCCGCCTACATGGATGAAGAAGGATACTTCTGGTTCCAGGGCCGTGTCGATGATGTGATCATGACGTCGGGTGAGCGCGTCGGTCCGTTTGAAGTGGAGAGCAAACTCGTTGAGCATCCGGCAGTCGCAGAAGCCGGCGTGATCGGGAAGCCCGATCCGGTCCGCGGGGAAATCATCAAGGCGTTCATCGCCCTCCGCGACGGGTATGAGATCAGTGATGAGCTGAAGGAAGAAATCCGCACCTTCGTCAAAAAAGGACTCGCTGCCCACGCAGCACCCCGTGAAATCGAGTTCCGGGATAAGCTTCCGAAGACCAGGAGCGGTAAGATCATGAGGCGCGTCCTGAAAGCATGGGAGCTCGATCTCCCGACTGGTGACCTGAGTACGATGGAAGATTGATAGCGAAGAAAGGCCCCCTCATCTCGGATGAGGGGGCCTTTCTTTATTCTTCTGCCGGCTTATCGGGTTCGGCAGGGGGATCTGGTTTTTCTTCAGCCGGCGGATCAGAGGAATCGTCTGATTGACCATCATCTGTCTCCTCCGGCTTTTTCGGTTCATCCGGTTTTTCCGGCTTTTTCTCTTCCGGTTTTGCGTTCGTCGGTTTTGCCTTCGGCTTCGAACTGCCGATCTGGACCGTGTTGGATGGCTTGGACTCTTTTCCTGCCACATCCACAGCAACGACGTAGTAAGAACCATTTCCTACGCTTGCCGATAAAGAGCCCCCGGACTTGACGCTTGCCACCTTCTTACCTGATGAACTGTATACGCGGTAGCCGACCACATCACTGCTTCCGGACGATGTCCAGGAAACGGAGCTGCCGCCTGCGGAGGCTTTTACTCCTCCAGGGGCCTGACCATCATCAGACAGTTTATTCTCGGCGACGAGGACGTTCTTGAAGCGTGCGTCTCCGTCTGGGATGAGCTTGCTGGCATCCCCTGGTACCTTGCCGAAGATCCTCTTGACGAAGTCGGGATTCAGGATGACCCCCTGTTCGGCGAACTCGTCAGGCGTTTCCGGTAAGGCCATATACTTCTTGCCACCTGCGACGACGTACTTGCTCATCACGAGGCTGTCATCGGTCTTCGTCGGCACATATTTGGCATTGAACAGATCGGTCTTCACCAGACCGGCTTTGCTGCATGCCTCGGAAGGAAGCATGCCTGAGATCGAGCAGTACGAACGTCTTACGATCCCGTCCGGTTCCTTGAATGACTCATCGGGATCGATCAGTTTCGGATCAAGGTCCCTCGTGTCATTCAGCAGTCGGGCCCAAAGGCGGATCGTACGCTGTCCATAATGGCCATAGATGGCATCGGAATCAGGTGTCTTCAGTGGAGAAGGCTGATCATATCCAAACCAGGTACCGAATGTGATGCTCGGATTGGATGCAACGAACCATGAATCATGGTAATCCTGACTTGTGCCCGATTTTCCTGCCCAGTCGGAGGAGAAATTCAGGAACTGCTTGGCGTAGCGTCCTGTCCCAAGGCTGTAATCCAGTGTATCCCTCATCATATCCAAAGTCAGATAGGCGGTCTGAGGGCTGAAGACGTCGACCGGTTTCGACTTATGTTCATAAACCGTTTTTCCATCGGAATCCTCGATTTTCTCAATCATATACGCATCAACGAACTTTCCACCGTTTGCGAAGGTGGTGTAGGCATTGACGTTTTCTTCCACCGTTACTCCCTGAGAAGCTGCTCCCAGGGTAAGGGCAAGGTTATTATCCCGTTTTGTAAGGGAATCGAAGCCCATTTTCATCAGGAATTGATTGAACGGATCGCGGTCATAGATATTGATGTAATTCCGTGCAGCCGAGATATTCAAGGATTCGGCAAGGGCGTAGCGTGCCGGATACAGCCCCTTCTCATTGAAGGAGTAGTTCTTCGGTGACCAGGCTGCTCCGCTACCGCTTGCAGCGGAGAATTCCACATCAGGGATCGGTGTCCCTGGCGAAATCGTTCCATATTCAAGGGCAGGTGCGTAAGAGAGGAGAGGTTTCATCGTCGAACCGTTGGAACGATGGGAATGGGTGGCGTGGTTGGTCTGCTCCAGTTTGAAGTCCCTTCCACCCACGAAACTGATGATCCGTCCGCTCTTGTTCTCGATCATGATGGCACCGACCTGAACGGGTTCTTCCACGGTTTCTTCTTTTCCGGTCTCTTCATTGGTCACGGTTTTTGTTTTGGTGATCCCGTACATATTGTACTCGTCTTTCGTTTTTTGCATCTGATCGTAAATCTTTTTGTTGATCGTCGAGTGGATCTTGTATCCACCGGAGCGGATCTTGCGGTCAGCCTGGATTTTGTATTCCTTCGTCAGCTTATCGCTATTTTCCAGGTCTTCTTTAGAATAGCCGTCCTTTTCGGCAAGGACTTCTGTCAAGATCTCGATGGAGCGCTCTTCCAGTTCGGCCATGAGCCAAGGATACTTTTCCTGTGGAGATTTTTTCTTCTTGATGAAATCCTTCTTCAAGTCGTAGGCGACCGCTTCATCATATTGCTTCTTTGTAATGTACCCTTCGCGATGCATCCGGAACAGCACGGTGTTTTTTCGCTTCAATCCAGCTTCCAGGTCTTCCTTCAGCTCACCCCGATTGGTATAGGGCGTGTAGGTGAAGGGCGCTTGTGGAAGCCCTGCGATGAAGGCGGCTTGCGGAAGGGAAAGATCTTTTGCTTTCACACCGAAGATCCCCTCGGCAGCAGTCTCGACGCCGGCAATATTCTGACCTGATGAATTCCGGCCAAGAGTGGCCATATTGAGGTAGGCCTCCAAGATCTCTTCTTTGTCGAAGAATCGCTCCAGCCTCATGGCAAGGAGGATTTCTTTTGCCTTCCGTTCGAAGGACACTTCATTCGTGAGGATCTGGTTTTTGATGAGCTGCTGGGTGAGTGTGCTTCCGCCTGATTGGGTGGAGGAATTGGTGAATTCCTGCATGACTGCCCGCACGATGGCTTTCGGTACCACTCCGTCATGCTCTTCGAAGTACTCATCCTCCGTTGCGATGACGGCATGCTGCAGGTCCACCGATACATCCTTCAGCTTCACTTCTTCACGCTCGAGGTCGGTGCGGAGCTTTCCGAGATACACATCATCGGCAAAGTAGAGCTGGGAGGTTTCTTCATAGTTATAGATATCATCTTTCATTTCTTCATAGGGACGCAGAGGCTCATCTTTGACCAGGGAGGCAAAGTAGCCGGCCCCGACTCCACCGGCGAAGGCAAAACCGAGGACGGCCGTGACCATGATGATCAGCAGCAGGTTCCACAGCACTCCATATGTAATCCGGGTCCGCTTTTGGAATGTCGGACTTCGGAAAGGCTTCAGTATAGGATCTATTTTGTCGAGAAATAATTTCCATTTTTCGTTCATTTATTCATCCCCTCCAGAACATTCCCATTATAGCATAATAGGGTGAATGCGGTCGGAAAAAGTGGAAAAAAGTCTGACGGCTGAAGGGGGAGTCGTTGACTATTCGGGCGGAATATGATAAAAACCATATAGAGTGAATGAAAAATGTTAGGCAATGATGGGAACGAGTAGTTTGTGTTTTCCGTAACAGCCAGAGAGCCGATGGGTGGTGAAAATCGGCACGGCACGCAGACGAATTACCTCCCGGAGCTTTTGTTGTGAACCCAAGTAGCAGCAAACGGT
The DNA here is from genome assembly GCF_047915635.1 of Rossellomorea sp. FS2. Lineage (NCBI taxonomy): Bacteria > Bacillati > Bacillota > Bacilli > Caryophanales > Bacillaceae > Rossellomorea > Rossellomorea sp. FS2. The sequence continues at coordinate 113,227 of NZ_JBLRVS010000001.1, forward strand.
AAGAGCCGTTATTTCAAAAGAGTGAAGGACAGCTTGTCCTTAATTTGGGTGGTACCGCGCGAACAGCGTCCCTGCATATTTGTGCAGGGGCTTTTTTTATGCGCTAAACGATAAGGAGGAATGGAAAAATGGAATTATTGAAGGATTTGGACTGGAGGGGCATCACGTACCAGCAGACGGATGCAGAAGGACTGGAGAAACAATTGGAGAAGGAAAGCATCTCGATCTACTGCGGGATCGATCCGACGGCAGACAGCATGCATATCGGTCATCTTCTGCCGTTCCTGACCCTGCGCCGCTTCCAGAATGCGGGTCATCGTCCCCTCGTGCTTGTCGGTGGGGCAACGGGCCTCATCGGGGATCCGAGCGGGAAAAGCGAAGAACGGAAGCTGCAGACCGTTGAAGCGATCCAGGGAAATGTAGCGAGCATCAAGGTTCAGCTTGAAAGCATCTTCGACTTCGAAGGTGAAAACGGAGCCGTGATGGTGAATAACTATGATTGGATCGGGTCCATGGATGTCGTGACCTTCCTTCGAGACTTCGGGAAGAATGTCGGCATCAACTACATGCTTGCCAAAGACACGATCTCATCCCGTCTTGAATCCGGGATTTCGTTCACGGAATTCACCTACACGATCCTTCAGGCGATGGACTTCAATCACCTGTACGATCACTACAACTGCAAGCTTCAGATCGGAGGGAGCGACCAGTGGGGGAATATCACGACCGGTCTTGAAATGATCCGTAAAACGCATGAAGAGGAAACGAAGGCGTTTGGATTCACGATCCCGCTTGTAACGAAAGCAGACGGAACGAAATTCGGTAAAACCGAAAGCGGTGCGATCTGGCTCGATCCGAAAAAGACGTCACCGTACGAGTTCTACCAGTTCTGGATCAACACGGCGGATGCCGATGTGGTGAAATACCTGAAGTACTTCACCTTCCTCTCCCATGAGGAGATTGATGCACTTGCTCAGTCCGTTGAATCAGAGCCTCATCTGCGTAAAGCCCAAAAAGCCCTCGGTGAAGAAATGACGAAGATGATCCACGGCGAAGAGGCCCTTGCCCAGGCCATCCGGATCTCGGCGGCATTGTTCAGTGGAGATATCAAATCCCTATCTGCGGATGAAATCCTTGAAGGCTTCAAGGACGTACCGACGGTCGAAGCTTCAGCTTCTGACGAGATCGGCCTTGTCGACCTCCTCGTCGATGCGAAGATCTCCCCATCTAAACGCCAGGCACGCGAAGATGTCGGCAATGGAGCGATCTACATCAACGGTGAACGCACGACGGACCTTCACCACGTCATGGGGGCAGAGGACAAAATTGAAAACAAATTCACCATCATCCGGAGAGGGAAGAAGAAATACTTCCGTATCCAATATGTGTGAATGAACGAAAGTTAATATGAAGAAGGACTTCCCGGGATGGGAAGTCCTTTTTGCGTCATCCGACGTTACGACAGCCATGCCGCGATCGTATCGCTATATTCAACGATTGCCAGTGCGGCGGCCAATGAGACGGACGAGCCGATCATCCAGATTGCCGTGCGTTTCTTCTGGCGTGCGTTGAGTTTTTTGTCGTTCATGACAGAACCCAACACCGTCGAAAGGGCGATAAGCCCTAAACAAAGCCATAGGGTCATTGCATCACCTCCTATACGGACGAGTCATTACCCTCATCCTGCAGCGTTTTTTACTGAAATTACCTGATTTCATTTTAGCATACATGCCAATCGAGAGGAGGGGAATGGAGTGAGGCATCGATCGTTCTCATGTGCTCTCACTAGAGAGGGATGTCATCAGCGCATTGAGGATCTGCTTCCCCAGCCGGAAGATTTCTACGGGGGTACCCTTTCTTGCAGGCAGAACCTATATATAAGATAGGAGATCAGGTGGATGGGGCATGGGCATATGGAAGAATGAAGACATGATGATCGATGGCGTTGCACGGAAAAGATGTCAGAGGAGGATTTGTTTTCTTCCTTACAAATCTCAACGCTGTATCCTATTGAAACGCCTTGTGAAATGGATGTGAAAGACTTATGAAATGGATGTAAAAGAGAAATGGAATGAAGATGGAAACATAAAGAAGAACTTAAAGATCGTAAAGATTGTGAAGAAGGAAAAGAAGATTGATGATATGTGCGCGAGGCTCAGGGTTGCAGGGGATGGCGGAAATGGAGGCGCTGAAGAACCGGAAGTTGATCATGAGCTGTCAGCCATGGTGGAGAAGAGGGATCCGGTAGTGGGGATGCATAGGATAGCGGAAGCGTGCTGGAAGAGGTGATTATTTGCATAACACTAGACTAGGGGACAATGGGATTCTCGTCCGGTGACGTTTTCCAAACAGAAAAAATCCCCTGAAACGTTGAAAACAACATTCCAAGGGACTCTTTTTGCTCATTAACGAGAGTAGAACTCAACGATAAGAGCTTCATTGATTTCAGCTGGTAGTTCAGAACGCTCAGGAACGCGTGTGAATGTACCTTCAAGCTTGTCAGCATCGAAAGTAAGGAATTCAGGAACAAAGCTGTTCACTTCCATCGCTTCTTTGATGATGTCAAGGTTGCGTGATTTTTCACGAACTGAGATGACTTGTCCTGGTAGTACGCGGAAAGATGGGATATCTACGCGTGAACCGTTCACTGTTACGTGACCGTGGTTGACAAGCTGACGAGCTTGACGACGAGTACGGGCAAGACCAAGACGGTACACAACGTTATCAAGACGGCACTCAAGTAGCGCCATGAAGTTTTCACCGTGCTTACCTTGTAGTTTGCCAGCTTGATCGAACAAGTTGCGGAATTGACGCTCAGTTACTCCGTACATGTGACGAAGTTTTTGTTTCTCTTGAAGTTGAAGACCATACTCAGAGATTTTTTTACGTTGGTTAGGACCATGTTGTCCTGGAGCGTAAGGACGCTTTTCTAGTTCTTTACCCGTTCCGCTTAGAGAGATTCCAAGACGACGGGATAGTTTCCAGCTTGGGCCAGTATATCGAGCCATGAATGACTCCTCCTTTATTGTTTTTATTTTGTTGTAAAATAAAAACACCTGTGAACAGCCAATATGTGCATTTTGTTTTCATGTACCTTCGCCCTAGCAGCAGCGGGTTACGAGATACACCTCGTGGTAAGAGGAACAAAATACGGTCATAAGGGACTTCACTGAAGCTGCATTATTTTACACAAAGAATATTATATGATGCGGAGTGCCAGAAGTCAAGGAGGGATTTGGACCTATCCAAAAACCCATCATACCTGAAGATCAATCTAGTCCATAAGTCACTTACTATGCTATAATGACGTTTATAGAAAAGTACGAACGTCGTCCACAAAGGGGAAGATGGTAAAGCATCTTCCGATCGGCCCCTTCGTTTTCGGAGAGGCTAATGGGTATTGTTTTCTGATTTTTTAGTTATCTGATGCCTGGAAGTGTGCCTGGCGGCGGAGTAAGGGATCAAGGGCCGCCAGCGTCGTTGCCATTGCCACTACCGGCTGTTGCAGCTGTTGTATAAGACAAACCTTTGGTGTGGGTGAGGGGAAAAATGACTGACAATGAAGTAATATTAACGTATAAATCGAATCTTTTCGACTTGATCTATGATGGGGAACCATCCACTTATATAGAAGGATGGCTCAGAATCATGAAAGAGTCCTGGGACTGCAAGAAAGTATATCTGTATATCCATTCGGATGACGCCTATCTATTATATGGTTCCGGGGAGACAGGGGACGTTCCCCCCTCGATCCGGGAAGAGGAAATCCGGTATCTGGATCCTTTCTTGATTCGCTATGAAGGGGCACATGAGGGAATCCTTGAGGGGTTCGCGTTTGCTGACCATCAGGGTAGCGGCAGCTCGCTGCTCTTTTGGAGCGGTGGTGAAGAAGTGGAGCCCGCCCAGCTGAAGCAGATATGGGAGGTGAGCAATCGCTTCCTGCTTCATACCCGTGCGATTCAGACGGTGCATGAAGATGAACGCAGATACAGGGAACTATTCAACGTGACGGAGATTTTCCACTCCACCCGGGATGTAAGGAAGCTCCTTGCTGTGACGATGGAGACCCTGAAGCGCGTTTTCCCCCAGGATGTATTCACGTTGCTCCTGGCGAACGATCCCGTTGGGAATGAAGCCCATTCGATCCGTCATTTTGATTTGGACAAAGCGAATGAGGCCTCCATGCATGTATTTGTCAGCGGGGAAATGAAATGCTGGGGTGAGCAGGTCCTCTATGCACCCCTGAAAGGGACTCAAGGGATCTATGGGGTACTCGAAGTGAAGCTCAATCCTGTATCGGTGCTGACCGATCATAAAATCGAATTTGTAAGGCTCCTTGCTTATACGGCGGGAAGCGCCCTCGAGAATGCCAAACTTTACGAACAATCCAGGAAAGTCATTTCCGATCTTCAGCTGATCAACGAGACCTCCCACCAGTTGAACTTGAACCTGAGGATGTCCGACACCCTCCAGTTTTTGAGGAAGCAGGTGGAGAGATCCTTCCAGACGGAACATATCGGCTTTGTCCTTTTCGAGGACGGAGCCGTGACAGTCGCGGAGGAGAGCTCGGATCTGTTCGGGCTTCCCTCCGGAAAGCAGTATGTGGAATTTGTGCAGGAGAGGATGAAGCAAAGCAGGGAAGCCATCTTCATCGGCGAGATGAACGAACAGGTGAGTGATGGAGAACCCTTTTCTTCCCTGATGGCGGTTCCGATGCTGCATGATGGAAGCCTCCTTGGCTTCTGCCTCGTCCTTCACCGGGAGGCCTATCGCTTCTCATTCGATATGTATAAGCTGTTTCAATCCTTCATCCATCATTCCACCCTTGCCATCACGAATGCAAGGCTTCGGGAGAAATTGGAGGAGCTGGTCATCACCGATCAGATGACCAATCTTTATGCCAGGGCCTATCTTGGAGAAAAGATGGATGCGTCCATGGAACAGGATGACCACGGCACCCTGCTTCTTGTCGATATCGATGATTTCAAATCCGTCAATGACCGGTTCGGTCACCAGGTTGGTGATGAAGTGCTCGTCCAGGTGGCGGATCTGATGAAGGAAGTGGTGGGTGAAAGCGGATATGTTGCCCGGTGGGGCGGCGAAGAACTGGCCGTCTATCTTCCTTGTGTCGGACAATCGATTGGTGCTTTGATCGGAAGGGCCCTTGTCGAAGGGATCTCCGAAAAGACCTCCCCCAGGGTGACCCTTTCTTGCGGAGTGGCCTCGTGGCATCGCAAACGTTCTGCGGTCACGGTGGAGAAGCTCGTGAAGCGGGCGGATGAAGCACTTTATATTGCCAAGAATAATGGCAAGAACCAAGTGGTCCTTGAAGATCGAACCACGTATGCATAGTACCCGCCGGAACTCCGGCGGGCTTTTTCGTATGTGTGAGGTGTATCGCTGACGGAGCAGTAGGGGGAAGGACATCTTGGTAAGCCCTGGGTACGGTGGGATCATTCCGGCAGGGACGGTCAGGGGTCAAAATCAGGGCGAGATGCTTCCTTTAACACATTAATGTAAACGCTTTCTTTTTAATGTGTTTTCGCATATTCTAGAAGTATAGACAGAGGAGGGATAGAGAGAAATGAAAGAACGCAAACGATTTGAGACCAGGGTCATTCATGAAGGTTATTCTTCGGTGGAGCATTCGGACAGCCTTGCTCCGCCGCTTTATCAGACATCCACCTATACATTCCAAACAGCAAAGCAGGGGGAAAGGCGCTTTGCAGGGGATGAGGAAGGATATATATATTCAAGACTCGGGAATCCGACGGTTTCGATTCTCGAGGAGCGGATGGCTTCCTTGGAGGGAGGAGAAGCGGCGCTTGCATTCGGTTCAGGGATGGCGGCGGTTTCGGCTGTGCTGTTTTCATTGACGAAGGCAGGCGACCATATCGTGTGCTCGCAAGGGGTATATGGGTGTACGTTCGGTCTTTTGGAGCTGATGGAAGAGAAATTTGGGATAAGCCATGATTTTTCCCCGATGGACACGGAGGAGGAAATCCGCTCGAAGCTCACGGACCGGACGACATGCATCTACGTAGAGACGCCGATCAACCCAACGATGCAGCTTATCGATTTGGAGCTTGTTTCAACAATTGCAAAGGAAAAAGGAATTCCGGTGGTGGTGGACAATACCTTTTGCTCGCCGTACCTTCAGCGTCCCCTTGAATTTGGCTGTGATCTGGTCATCCACAGCGCCACCAAATATATAGGGGGTCATGGGGATGTGATAGCAGGAATCGTCGTGGGGAATCAGGAACGGATGTCAACGATCCGCATGACCACCCAAAAGGATATCGGCGGCATCATCTCCCCCTTCGATGCGTGGCTCCTGCTGCGGGGATTGAAGACCCTGGCTGTGAGGATGGACCGCCACTGTGAGAGTGCTTCAAAAGTGGCGGAGCAACTTAAGCACCATCCACTGGTGGAAACGGTCATCTTCCCGGGGCAGGTGGAACATCCACAGCATCACATCATGACCAAGCAGATGAAAAAGCCGGGTGGGATGATTTCGTTTACCATCAAGGGAGGAAAGGAAGACGCGCAGAAGCTCATGGATGAGCTGAAGATGATCAAAATAGCCGTGAGCCTCGGTGATGCCGAATCCCTCATCCAGCATCCGGCAACGATGACGCACGCCGTGGTACCGGAAGAAATGCGCATGAAGATGGGGATCACCGATACGCTCCTCAGGCTTTCGGTAGGGCTGGAAGCCTATGAAGATATCTGGGAGGACCTTGAGAACGCACTGAATCGGATTGGGAAATAAAAAAAGGAGGGCAGCCGGATCGGCTCCCTCCTTTTTTCTATCCTATCAAACGTGACGCACAAGCTCTTCCACAAAGCGTTCAAGATAATGTTGATCTTCTTCGTCGAATCGGGCTTTTTCAGGGCTGTCGATATCGAGGACGCCGATCAGCTTGTCACCCTTCACGATCGGCACGACAATCTCTGATTGTGAAGCAGCATCGCAGGCAATATGGCCGGGAAATGCATGGACATCCTCGACAAGCATCGTCTTCCGTTCCGATGCAGCCGTGCCGCAAACGCCTTTGCCCAGTGGGATGCGCACACATGCCGGCAGCCCCTGGAACGGCCCCAGGACGAGTTCATTGCTTTCTTCTTCATAGAGATAGAAGCCGACCCAATTGGTGCGGTCGAGGAATTGATTCAACAGCGCAGAAGCGTTGCTGAGGTTCGCGATGACATTTGGCTCTCCTTCAAGCAGCGCACTCAGCTGCTTGGTGACGAGTGTGTACCCTTTATCTTTTGAATCCTCATATTTTTCTACTTTAAACAACACAAACTCCCCCTATTCTACACAAATTGATCCGTCAACACCCTGTTTCCCCTTTACCCGATGGATTATGTCGATAAGTAAAAGGAGGGAATCGGCCGCGATGGACGAATACATGTTGTAACGCTGCAGGTCCCCCGAACGGGAACCTCACGAACGTATTGAATCAGTTTTAGCATATTTCCAAGAAATCTTCAATCCATTCCGTTCTCTTCCGGCCAATCAAACGAAACGAGGGATTCGAATGAAGAAGCTCATAAGTACAAAAGACGCGATTTTTGCTGCTGCTGTTTCATTATTCAATGACCATGGATTCGATGGAACGTCTGTCAGGGATATCGCCGGCAAGGCCGATGTCAACCCGGCGACGATCTCCTATTATTTTAAAGGGAAACAGGGGCTTCTTGAAGCCTGCTTCACGCACTTCTTTGAACCCTATCTCCGCTTTTTGGAGGAGGAGGCAGCGGCCCTCCCGTACATCGATGCAGAAGTGTGCCTGAAACGTGCCGTCTACAAACTCCTGAAGTTTCAGAGTGAGAACCATCAGCTTACCCGGTTCATCTGGAGGGAAGTGTCCATCGACTCCCAGGTCGTAAGGGAAATCATCGCTTCCTATCTGATGAAGGAGCGCTTCTACTTGAAGTGCCTGTTTGAAAAGGGGATGATGGATCACTCTTTCAAGAAGCAGCCGGTGAATTTCCTCATCATTCAGCTGAAGTCGATGCTGACCTTCCCGTTTCTCAACAGCCAACAGCTGAGGGAGGTATGGCAGCTTTTTCCCCAGGAATTCTATTTTGTGGACCATTACTATCAGCAGATCGATCAGTGGATCAGGCTGATGCTCGTAGAACAAAGGAACGAACCGTTTGAAAAAGAGATGCTCGTCTGAGATTCAGAGGAACGTCATCCGGCTCCTTCCTTGATCAAGGCCGCTGACCGTATGGGCATCAGATCCGTATACGATGGGGATTCCCATTCCATATGCCTGCCGGATGACCGGTTCGGGCGGATAGGATTCGCCGCAGTGCGGCTTGATTATACCGGCCCCGTTATAATCAAGTTCCATTCCGTTAGTGAGAATGGCCTGCAGGATGCCTGAAATATCCTTGGAAAAGGATCGGGTCGTCGGGTAGAGCTTCTGGAATTTGTTCGCGAGTGTCATATGACCGATCCGCTTCGGTTTATAGGGACCTAGGTCCGAATGGATGGATGAAAGGACGGCTCTGTAATACTCTTCATGGACCGCATCCACTCCGCCGTATGCTTCCGTCATCCTGCCGAAGATCTCCTCACTATAGTCCAGGCAGTACCAAACCCCGTCTTTCTTCAAGAAGTGAACGGAGAGGATGCAGTCGTCGAGGGATGGACCGTACTTCTCCAGCAGCTCTTTTGTCCCTGCTTCATATCCCTCAATATAATCCACCTCGAGGCCAGCAAAAATCACGATGCGGTCACCATATTTCCGTTTTAAACGGTGGATTTCATTCAGATAGTCTTCCATCTGCCCGACATGCATAGCGCTGTCCCTTTCCGGCGCAGGATCGATGAAGTCCTTGGGAAGGGGAGCGTGCTCTGTGAACGTGGCGTGGGTGTATCCGAGTGTGATGAGTCTTTCGACATATTCTTCCATGGCATCCTTGCTTCCGTGCGGACAGAATGGGGTATGGATATGACCATCCCGTTTGAACATGGACAAGCCTCCTATTCCTTAATCGGCTAAGATTTTGCCCGTCATATGGCGAAAAATCGTCCATTCGACGGAAAAACTGCCGATTATGACTTTTTATCGAGTAAAATTCGAATTTAATAGTCAAAAAATGTCGTTAACATGGTATCATTATAGCAATGAGATAAATTTTACGAAACTTAACTTTAGATAAATGTTACTGAATAGTTGAACAGGGGGCTTATGATGCAGTACATCATCGGTGGAATACTACTAGTATTGATTGTCTTCCTGACGGGATTCTTTGTCAGGAAGAAATATTATGCAGAGGTCGATCGCTACGAATCCTGGAAGATCGATATCATGAATCGTCCTGTCTCGGATGAACTTTCCAAAGTCAAACAACTGAACATGACCGGGCAGACCGAGGAATTATTCGAACGCTGGAGACAGGGTTGGGATGAGATCGTAGCCGTGCAGCTCCCTGAAGTGGAAGAACTTCTATTCGATGCAGAGGAGCATACGGATAAGTTCCGGTTCAACAAAACAAAAGCCACCCTTTCCCGTATCCATGAGATCCTCACCGGTACCGAAGCAAAGATCGAGACGATCCTGAAGGAACTCGATGAACTGATCGGCAGTGAGGAGAAGAACAGGGAAGAGATCCAGACGCTTCAGGAAGAATACCGCAAAAGCAAGAAGCAGCTTCTCGCTTATCGCCATACATATGGTTCCACGGCTAAACCGATCGAAACCATCCTGGATGAGATGGGCAAGCAGATCGAACGATTCGAGGAATTGACCGAACAGGGGAACTATATCGAAGCACGTGAGATGGTCCTCGGACTCTCTGAGAAAATGAGGGAAACCGCCTATAAGATGGAGGCCATCCCGAAACTGCTCACAGAGTGTGAAAACGTCCTGCCGGTCCAGATTTCGGAGCTTGAAGCAGGATATGAGGGGATGAAGGAAGAAGGGTATATCCTTGATCACGTGGAGGTCGAAGAGAAGGCCGCCGCATTGAAGGCATCCCTTGCCTCCCACGTCACCGACCTCGGGGAACTGAAGGTGGAAGGCGTGGAAGACGGCCTGAAGGAAATGAAGGAAACGATTGAATCGTTCTACGATATCCTGGAAAAGGAAGTACACGCCAAGCATTTCATCGGGCAGTACAAAGATGCCACGACGGAGAGTCTCATCAAGGCCAAGGAAGAGAATGAAGACATCCAGGCGGAGCTCAGGATTGTCCAGCAGGCGTACCATCTGCGGGACGAAGCACTCACGATCCCCAAGGATCTGGAACACAAGATCATCCAGCTTTCCAAACGACATGAACAGATCATGAAGAAGGAAGAAGGGCAGGGTGCCCCGTACTCCAATCTGAGTGATGAACTGAAGGATATCCGGAGCAGTCTGGACGAACTGAACAGGGAGCAGGAAGAATTCAATCTTTATCTTCAAACGATGAGGAAAGATGAGCTTGCCACCAGGGAAAAAATCCAGGAGCTGAAGAAAAAGGTGGCTGAAGCCAGCCGCATGATTTCCAAAAGCAACGCGCCGGGGCTCCCGCAAGGATACAAAGATCTTCTTGATGAAGTCCATAATAAAATCGAGCAGGTGAATGTCAGTCTCACAGAGAAACCGCTGAATATGAAATTTGTTCAGGAAACATTGCTTGCAGCAGAAGACACCGTGGACCATTTCTATAAGAAGACCGATGAACTCATCGAAGATGTCATCCTCTCTGAACGGGTGATCCAGTACGGGAATCGCTACCGCAGCCGCTATTCATCCGTCCATGACGGCCTCAGGAACGCCGAGGAAGCATTCAGGCAGTATGAATACCGGAGGGCGCTGGAAGAAGCGGCCACCACCTTGGAAAAGGTGGAGCCGGGTGCGCTGAAGAAGATCGAGAAGATGCTTGAAACGAAATAAAAGAAGCAGTCCCCCTTCACCGTGAATACGGGCGAGGGGGCTGCTTTTTTTTATGCTGTCTACATAAGACTCATTCATGGGTTCGTAACGGTCGGATTGCGGGATATAAGAGGGACAATACGATACTCACAGGTGCCTCCTCAAACACCAGCAAAAAGCCCGCCCCGATGATGCCGGGGCGGGCCGTGTCACGATTACGCTTGAATCAATCGTTTGCTCGTTCCGATAATCAATGAGATCAAGAAGCCGATCAAGGCCCCGAAGATTGCCGGGGTGATCCAGCCGATCCCTTCTGCGTAGAGGGGAAGGAAGGCGAGCCAGTCCCTGACGGCTGTCACTTCGATTCCGGCTTCTTTCAGGCCGTCGAACAAACTGACGAAGGCGGTCAATGTCAGCGCCGTGATATACACGGGACGATACCCTCTGAACAGATTGTGGAAGAACGAAAGAATGATCAATACGATAGCCATTGGATAAATGAAGATCAGCACCGGTACCGATATGGAAATCAGCTGCGTCAATCCGATGTTGGAAATGATCATACTGAACAATGAAATGATGAACACCAAAGCTTTGTAAGGGATCGGAAGCAGTTTGGAAAAATACTGCGCACTCGCCGATACCAGTCCGATCGATGTCGTCAGACAGGCAAAAAGGATGGCCAGGCCAAGGACGATGATCCCGAACGACCCCAGCAGTTCTTCGGATGCTGCGGCAAGGAGTGCGCCGCCATTTGCCTGTTGCCCAATGGCATCGGTCCCACTTGCCCCGATATAGCTGAGGGACAGGTAGACGAGGGCAAGACCTGTAGCCGCAATCACGCCGGCTTTCATGGTGATGGCCGAAATACTGGCCTTGGAGGTGATTCCATGGTCTTTAATGGAGTTGATGACCACGATTCCGAAGACGAGTGCCGCAATGGTATCCATTGTCAGATACCCTTCGATGAATCCTTTGAAAAGCGGACCGTTCTGATAGGCTTCCATTGGTGTACCAAGTTTCCCCATCGGCGTGACGATACTCTTTACGACAAGGACGGCAAGGATGATCAGTAGTGAAGGAGTCAAAATCTTCCCGATCCGGTCGACCAGCTTGGACGGATTCAGACTGAGCCAAGCGGTCAAGGAGAAGAAGATGAGCGAGAAGATGATCATCGGCATCCGGCTATCGGTCAATCCTTCCGGTAAGAACGGCAGAACGCTTATTTCATAGGTCACCGTCCCGGTCCGTGGTATTCCAAAGAAGGGACCGATGGCTAAATATAGGATGACGGTGAAGGCGACGCCGAAAACGGGATGTACCCTGCTCGCAAGGGACTGAAGGTCGCCGCCGGATTTGGCAATTGCGATGACGCCCAGAAGAGGAAGCCCCACCCCTGTTATCAAGAATCCCAGGATGGCCGTCCATACGTGATCACCGGCCTGCTGGCCTAAAAATGGAGGGAATATCATATTCCCGGCTCCGAAAAAGAGTGCGAACAGCATCAAGCCTATTGCCATTACACCACTAAATGGAAGCGCTTTCTTATTCATATACTTTCCTCCGTTTCATTCATGCTTGTTGATTGTGTTGGTAAGAAGGGATAAGTGCGTTCAATAACGAAATAATCAAACAATTTAGTATATTCAAATAGTATGACCTGTCACTTACTTACATGATTCTCGCAAAAATTCAGTTATATTTCAATGAATAAATTTGGAAAGTATATTAAAAATTCATGAACAATAAAAAAGTGTGCTTCTTATTTGGGAATCCTTGCAGGTATGGTAAGATTAAAAATTGAAATGTGAGCCAATCCATAAGCAGGTGAGATAGTTGATCTATTTAGATAATAGTGCCACAACGAAACCATATAAAGAAGTACTCGACACGTTCATGAAGGTGAACGAAACGCTGTATGCAAATCCATCTTCGATCCATTCGTTCGGTGGGAAGGCGGATGACCTCATCAAACGTTCACGGGAGCAGGTAGCGGACCTCCTTGGCGTTGAAGGATCAGAAGTCTTCTTCACATCGGGAGGGACCGAGTCGAATAATCTGGCCGTCAAGGGGACGGCCATGCAATACAAGAACCGGGGGAGGCATATCATCACCTCCCGCATCGAACATCCCTCCGTGAAAAAGGCTGTAGAAGACCTTGAAGCGTTCGGGTTCCGCATCACCTATGTGGGCGTTGATGAGGACGGACGGGTTGATCCCCGGGAAATCGCGGCTGCGCTCACGGATGATACCATCCTCGTCAGTATCATGCATGTCAATAACGAGGTCGGGACGATCCAGCCGATCCGGGAAATTGGTGCATTGCTCAATGAGCGACCGAAAACCCTGTTCCATGTGGATGCCGTACAGGCATGCGGGAAAATACCGTTGGATCTGCACGCTGCGGGAGTGGACATGTGCAGCCTTTCCTCCCATAAGATTCACGGAATCAAGGGAACGGGAGTCCTCTATGTCCGGAGCGGGGTGCGTCTTTCCCCCCTACTATCCGGTGGCGAACAGGAAGGCAGCCTTAGGAGCGGGACCGAAAACACAGGGGGGATCGCGGCCTTTGCCAAGGCTCTTCGCATGCATTTGAAGGAAAGGGAAGAATCCCTTCCGCACATGGAGGAAATCAAAGGCTATTTAAGAAAAGGGTTATCCAAACTCCCCTATGTGACGGTCCATACGCCTGAAATGAACTCAGCTCCCCATATCCTGAACTTCTCCATCGAAGGGTTCAAGGGGGAAGTGATGGTCCATTCACTCGATCGGCACGGGATTTATCTTTCCACCACGAGTGCCTGTTCATCCAGACAGCATAAACCGAGCGAAACGCTCCTTGCCATGGGCGTATCGGACGTGCGCGCCAACAGCTCCCTCAGGTTGAGCCTGTCCTTCCATACGACCATGCAGGAAGCACGGACGTTCCTGGAAACACTGGAGAGGGAAATCCAGTCATTAACAAAAACGATGAGGAGATCACGATGAAGTATAATCGAATTCTAGTTAGATACGGTGAAATTTCTACTAAAGGAAGAAATCGCAAGAAATTCACGTCCCAACTGAGGGAAAATATCCTGGAGGCCCTGAAGGATCAGCCTTCCATATCAGTCAATGCAAGCAGGGATCGCCTTCACATCCTGCTTGGGGAAGCGGACGGGGATGACGTGATCACAAGGCTATCCTCGATCTTCGGCATCCAGTCATTCAGCCCGGTTGTCATGACGGGCAGGGATGTGGATGAAATGATGGAAGCGGGCCTCTCCCTTGTGAAAAAAAGCTTTGAACCCGGAAAGACGTTCAAGGTATCGGCAAGACGGGGAGATAAGACCTTCCACCTTGATACGAACGAATTGAACTATCAGATCGGGTCGTACATCCTGAAAAATATGGAGGACTTGACCGTCGATGTCCGTAATCCCGATATTAAACTGAATGTGGAAGTAAGGAAGGAAGGGGTTTACCTTTCATCCGAAATCTACCCGGGTGCGACAGGCATGCCGGTGGGGGCGAGTGGAAAGGCGATGCTCATGCTTTCAGGGGGCATTGATAGCCCAGTTGCCGGTTATCTGACGATGAAACGTGGCGTGGAGATCGATGCCGTCCATTTCCACAGCCCCCCTTTCACCAGTGAAAGGGCAAAGCAGAAGGTCATCGATCTTTCGAAAAAGCTGTCGGCGTTCAGCGGGAAGGTGAATCTGCATATTGTCCCGTTCACGGAAATCCAGCAGCTGATTCATGATCAAGTGCCTGAAAATTACACCATGACCTCAACACGGAGAATGATGCTCAGGATCACAGACATGATCAGGGAAAAACACGAAGGGCTTGCCATCGTGACGGGTGAAAGTCTAGGGCAGGTAGCCAGTCAGACACTCGAGAGCATGCAGGCGATCAACGATGTGACGAATACCCCTGTCCTTCGACCGTTGATTGCCATGGATAAACTGGAAATCATCGAGATTGCCCAGAAGATCGATACGCATGATATCTCGATCCTTCCATATGAAGACTGCTGTACGATCTTTACGCCTCCTGCTCCGAAAACCAGACCGAAGCGTGAAAAGGTCCAGTACTACGAAAGCTTTGTCAACTTCGATGAGCTCATCCGCGAAGCGGTCGAAAAAACGGAAATCATGCAGATCGACGGTTCTTCCCATAAGGAAGAAAGCTTCGACGACCTTCTCTGAGTTAGGAACATTTACCAAAGACATCCCTTGCATGAAGCCATGTGTTTTCGCACATTCTATACTCAACAAGCAACGAGGAGGTGAAAACACATGGCAAACAACAGAAGTTCTAACCAACTAGTAGCTCCTGGAGCTCAACAAGCTATCGACCAAATGAAATACGAAATCGCTTCTGAATTCGGAGTTCAACTTGGTGGAGATGCAACTGCCCGCGCTAACGGTTCAGTAGGTGGTGAAATCACTAAGCGTTTGGTTCAAATGGCTGAACAACAAATCGGCGGTTACCAAAAATAATTGAATACAATGGCTACAATGGAGCGGGCATTGCCCCGCTCCTTTCTTTTTGGTATCAGTAAAAAGAATATTTAAAAAAGTTAAAACATTTTGTATAATGGAGTGGGCCGTGTAAAAAAAAGGGGGAACCACGATGAAAAGGGAAGAACTTATAGCACCGGAAACATACAATCTGGTAGAGGAAGTCGAACGCTTCGCTGCAAAAGATGGAGCGAAAGCCCTCCTGTGGATGGACGAACAAGGAAACGAAAAGCAGATCAGCTATTATGATCTGATTAAAGTGGCGAATAAATATGGAAACGTTTTCATTGAAGAGGGATTTACAAAAGGCGATGTGCTTCTCGTCATGGTGCCAAGGTTGATCGAAGCGTATGCTGTTTATCTTGCTGCCTTGAAAGCTGGTCTGGTGGTGATCCCGAGCTCGGAAATGTTAAGGGCGAAAGATCTCGGATACCGCATCGATCACGGGGATGTAAAAGGGATTGTTGCGTATTCCCCGTTTATCAGTCAGTTTGAAGGCGTTGAAGGTATAAAGGATGTAAAGAGATTTGTTGTCGGCGGGGGGCAGGAAGGCTGGATAGATCTTGAAGAAGAAGCCAAAAGCGCTTCGGATGAGCTTCGTTTCGCTGATACACGCCGTGATGACATGGCATTTCTTTCCTATACATCAGGGACGACTGGTAATCCCAAAGGGGTCGTACATACACACGGCTGGGCCTACGCCCATCTGAAGACCGCTGCAAAGGAATGGTTGGGTATCGAGGAAGGGGATGTCGTATGGGCCACGGCGGGGCCAGGTTGGCAAAAATGGATCTGGAGCCCGTTCCTTTCCGTGCTTGGGTCCGGAGCGACAGGGCTCGTTTATCAGGGGAAATTCGAGCCGCATACCTATTTGAAGATCCTTCAAGATCATCGGGTGAACGTCCTCTGCTGTACCCCAACGGAATACAGGCTGATGGCGAAGGTGGATGACCTCGGTTCCTATCATCTTGATTCCCTTCACAGTGCGGTGTCAGCCGGTGAACCGTTGAATCGGGAAGTCATCGACGCGTTCCAGAAGCATTTTGACGTCCTCGTGAGGGATGGTTACGGGCAGACGGAAAATACCCTTCTTGTCGGGGTAACCAAGGGAATGGAACTGCGTCCCGGATCAATGGGGAAACCGACGCCTGGGAACCGGGTTGAAATCATCGATGAATTCGGGAAGCCGTGTGAAACCGGGGAAGTGGGAGACATTGCCGTTCACCTTGAGACCCCGGCCCTTTTCAAGAACTACTACAAAGATCCCGAAAGGACGGCCATGCAATTCCGCGGAGATTACTACATCACCGGGGATAAAGCCAAACGGGATGAAGATGGGTACTTCTGGTTCGAGGGGAGGAGCGATGACATCATCATTTCTTCAGGATACACGATCGGGCCATTTGAAGTGGAAGACGCCCTGGTGAAGCACCCTTCCGTGAAGGAATGCGCCGTGGTCGGGAGCCCTGATGAGATCAGGGGGCTGGTCGTCAAGGCTTTCATCGTCCTGAGAGACGATGTGGACCAGGAAGATTCGGCTCTCATCCCTTCCCTTCAGGAACATGTCAAAGAACTGACGGCTCCTTACAAGTATCCACGAAAGATTCAATTCGTCGACGAATTGCCGAAGACGACTTCAGGCAAGATCAGGAGGATCGAACTCCGACAAAAAGAGCTCGCCGCACAAAACTGAGGAGCCAAAAAAGGGAGTCCATAGCGGCTTCTTTTTTTCGTCATCATGAGCGAATGTCAGTTCTTTCTGATTTTTGCACTTTTATGGTACAGTAGATACAGAATTTTTTGGAAAGAAGGGAACAACCACGATGGGAACATTATGGACGAACGGAACAATCTACACGATGCAGGCAGAAGGTCAGACTGTCGAG
This sequence comes from Rossellomorea sp. FS2, assembly GCF_047915635.1. Lineage (NCBI taxonomy): Bacteria > Bacillati > Bacillota > Bacilli > Caryophanales > Bacillaceae > Rossellomorea > Rossellomorea sp. FS2. The sequence goes on from NZ_JBLRVS010000001.1 coordinate 130,498, forward strand.
GCGGTATGGACGGAAGATGGCAAAGTGAAGGCCCTTGGCAGCGAAGCTGCCCTAAGGGAGCGATATCCAGTGGACCGGAATATGGACCTTGAAGGCAAGATCATGTTCCCGGGGTTTGTGGACAGCCACATGCATCTCATCGGACATGGAGAGACATTGATGAGGCTGGACCTTTCCGAGATGACCAGCAAGGAACAGGTACTGAAGGCAGTGAAGGAAAAGTCCGCCCATACCCCGGAAGGAGACTGGATCATCGGGGAAGGGTGGAATGAAAATCTTTGGGAGGATCCAAGCGTCATCACCAAAGATGAAATCGATCAAGTAGCAGCCGGACACCCTGTGCTCCTGAAACGGATATGCCGCCATGCGATCGTCGTCAACACATTGGCCCTTGAAAAAGCAGGCATCACCGACGCATCGGAAGATCCCGAAGGGGGACTGATCGACCGATACGAGGATGGACGTGTCAATGGAGTGCTGAAGGATACGGCACAGGATATCGTGACGGGGATCCTGCCTGCCATTTCACTGGCGTATCTTGAAGAAGCGCTCGCAAAAGGGGTTCAAAGCTGCTGGGAAAACGGCCTTACAGGCGGTCACACAGAAGATTTGAGTTATTACGGAGATTTTAACAAAACGTATCAGGCGTTTGTGAATACGCTCGGCAATGGCGCTAAGAAGTTCAGGGCCCATCTCCTCGTCCATCATGCCGTCATCGAAGACTGGCATGATGAAGGGCATCAATTCCTCGAGGGAGGACCTTATGTGGAATTCGGAGCCATGAAGATCTTTGCCGATGGCGCCCTTGGCGGGAGGACGGCACTCCTCAGCCATCCGTACGCCGATGATGAAAGCACCAGCGGAGTGAGCATCCATACGGAGGAAAACTTGCAGGCCCTCGTAGCGAAGGCAAGATCCTATGATTTACCGATCGCCGTCCATACAATCGGGGATCAGGCGTTTGAACAGGTAGTGGATGCCATCACGAAAGAGCCTACGGTGAAGGGGAGGCGCGATCGATTGATCCATGCCCAGATCCTCCGCCAAGAATTGATCGAGAAGATCAAGGGACTGGATTTGATCCTGGACATCCAACCCCGTTTTGTCGCATCTGATTTTCCGTGGGTGATCGACCGGATCGGAAAAGACCGTATGAAGTATAACTATGCATGGAAGACGCTCCTTGAAGAAGGAATCCACTGCGCAGGCGGGTCGGATGCCCCGATCGAGCCGGTTAATCCCCTTCTCGGTATCCATGCGGCTGTAACACGGACCAATCCCGTTGATCCCGATCATACTGTTTATGGACCCGAGCAGGTATTGAGCATGTATGAAGGTATTTCCCTATTTACAAAAGGCAGTGCATTCGCGTGTCACCACGAAGCCGACCGCGGTCTCATCAAGGAAGGCTATGATGCAGACTTCACGATTTTAAGCGAAGATCCCTTCACTGGTGGCCCCGAAGTGCTCCTGAAACAAGTGGTGGCGATGACCGTCGTCGATGAGGACATCGTCTTTGACAGAGATAGGAAAAAATAATGATTGCCCCTGGTCACCCCCATGGCTATAATGGAGTTATTTCGGTCATTGAAATAGTCTGGGGGTAACAAAATGAAGTCAAGTCAGACGGGGATTGCGTATACCGCGTTGTCGTATCTATTATGGGGGATCCTCCCGATCTATTGGAAGTGGCTCGGGGATGTCCCAGCCGATGAAATCCTGGCAAATCGCATCTTCTGGGCATTCTGGTTCATGCTGCTGTTCCTCTTGGTCACAAGAAGGTTCAAAGGGTTCACGGCCTATCTGAAAACGTCGTTGACGAAGAAGAAGCAGGTTCTTGCGCTCCTTGTCGCTTCTTTATTGATCAGTGTGAACTGGTTCATCTACATATGGGCCGTCAATACAGATCAGATGGTGGAAGCAAGCCTCGGTTACTATATCAATCCCCTGGTGAGCATTCTATTGGGGGTCTTCATCCTCAAGGAGAAGCTCTCCAAAGCACAGGTCCTGTCATTCGGTTTAGCCGCGGCGGGCGTGCTCGTCCTCACGTTGTCCTACGGGGATTTCCCATGGATCGCGTTCGGGCTGGCGTTTTCGTTCGGCTTATATGGGCTGGCCAAAAAGCTGATACAAGTTGAATCATCTATTGGCCTGACCTTGGAAACCATGACGATTGCGCCCGTTTCGATCATTTATCTCCTGTTCTTGTACCAGGATGGGTCATTGGCACTCTTCCATACTGGTACAGGGACGGACCTGCTCCTGATCGGGGCAGGTGCGGCGACGGCGATCCCGCTCTTGTTCTTCTCACGCGGGGCCCAGCAGATCCCCCTTTACATGGTGGGATTCCTGCAGTATATCGCCCCGACCATCACGTTGATCCTCGGCGTGTGGATGTATCATGAGCCGTTTTCAACTGTCCATGCCATTGCCTTTTGCTTCATCTGGCTCGCATTGGCGGTGTTGACGGCATCGCGGCTTCAGCTTGCCAGGAAAAGGCGTAAAGATGCCCGGCTGAGCGCATAGAAAAACCCGGAATGCCTGAAAGGGAGCGACCCTCCCTTCCGGCGTATCCGGGTTTTCTTTTATCCTCCTACAGGAATGAACGCTTCACCTTTTCCCAGAAAGAATTATCCTTCAGCTTGACGGTCTTGATGATGTTTCCGCTCAGCTTCGCCTCGATGGTTTCGACATGCTGGATGCCAAGGGCTTCATTGTCCATGCCCATGGCAGGATAATCATTCCCGTCCTGGACGATCTTCAGGACAAGTCGGCGTTCCTGGCTGAGGATGAAAGAAGAGCCCAATGTACGGTACCGGTTATTGTTCAGTGAAGCCATCTCACTCACCTGAAGACAGGGGATCATCGGATCCACGACCGCTCCATTGACGGATTTATTGTAGGCTGTGCTGCCCGTCGGAGTGGCAATGACCATTCCGTCTCCTCTGAACGTCTCAAAATGGTTGTCGTCGATGAATACGTCCATCACGAACGTCTTGATGATGCCGGACCGGATACTGAACTCATTCAGACACAGGAATGAGGTTTGATGATCCACGGTCACTTCGATGGTCGGGTACTTCCTGACCTCGATCTGTTCCTTGGTCATCGCCTCGATCATCTTGGACGTATCATCGATATGGAAATCACAGTACATGCTCAGCGTACCGCCGGTGGATATGCCGGTGTACAGGCAGTCCTGACGGAAACCGGTCTTCCTGACGGCCTGAAGGAACGTACCGTCGCCACCGATGCTCACGATGATACTCGCATCTTCGTGACGATTGACGATGGTGAAATCATAGCGGCGTGCGAGCTCATAGAGAGAATCCAGCTTCGCCCCGAGTGCTGCATCTTTTAGGTGATAGAAATAAATATTGCGACGATTCATGTGAAATGCCCCCTGTCGAAGTAGGTTAAGTTTTCCCATTTGATTAAAAATTTGCTAGAATCTTACTTAGTGAATATTCTACCATGTTTTATATGTAGAATGATAAAGATATCCTTACATAAGATAGGATGAGAAAGGGAGGATTATACAACATGAATGCAAAAAGATGGATTGCACTTGGAATCGCAGCCGGACTGTTCTTTGTCTCGGTCATCGTCAATTTCGCCACATCGGCAGTGAAGGGTGATTTCACAAGTGCCTGGGAAGATATCCTTAGCATGGACTCGACCCTGAACGAAGAAGTATTGGAAACCGGTTCGTCCGGAAATCGGATCGCCGTACTCGAAGTAAACGGAGTCATACAGGATACAGGAGGAGCGGGCTCGCTGTTCGAGAGTGCAGGCTATAACCATCAGTCATTCCTGGAGCAGCTCGACGCCGTTGAACAGGACGACTCGGTCAAAGGGATCATCCTGAAGGTGAACTCACCTGGTGGAGGAGTGGTGGAAAGCGCCCAGATCCACAAAAAGCTTGAAGAAATCAAAAAAGACACGAAGAAACCGATCTATGTGTCCATGGGAGGCACGGCCGCTTCAGGTGGTTACTACATATCTGCCCCTGCCACCAAGATCTTCGCCAGCAAGGAAACCCTCACCGGCTCCCTCGGGGTGATCATGCAGGGCATCAATTACTCGGAGCTTGCTGAGAAATACGGCGTCGACTTCGTGACGATCAAAAGTGGACCATACAAAGATATCATGAGCCCGACAAGGGAGATGACCGATGAAGAGCGGGATATCCTGCAGTCCATGATCGATAATTCCTATGAAGGATTCGTGGACGTCATCGCAAGCGGCCGTGACATGTCGGAAGAACAGGTGAAGAAAATCGCCGACGGCCGGATCTATGACGGACAGCAGGCGAAGGAAGTCAACCTCATCGATGAATTCGGTTATTACGAAGACACTGTTGAGGCCATGAAGAAGGATTACAAGCTGAAAGACGCAGAAGTCTTCCGTTATTCCTCAGGCGAATCCTTCGCAGGGCTCTTCAACATGGGAGCGAAGAAAATGATCGGAGGGGACATGGAAGCGACGGCCCTTGCCAAGATCCTCTCCCAACCGAATGCACCACGATTGATGTATCTATATTCTGAGTAAGGAGGGCTTGACCGATGAGTGACGTATATGAACAAGACGGCGTGCCCTTTCCTGAAAGGGAGATGTCGAAAGAAGAAACAACCGAACCCCGGCCCCCGGCCAAAGGATTTTTCCTGGCAGGTTTTTGGATCAGGTTCTGGGCCTACATCCTCGACCTGATTGTGATCGGAAGCGTAACACGCCTCCTTGTGACACCTGTATTCAAGCTGCTGGACATCCCGATGGGAAGCTCCATGTTCGCTCCATACACCATCCTGACGACCATCGTCTTCTATGCTTACTTCGTTCTCATGACGAAGTTCTTCCACCAGACACTCGGGAAGATGCTGTTCGGCGTGAGAGTGGTCGGAATCAACGGGCAGAAGCTCGACTGGGGAACCGTCCTCTTCAGGGAGCTGATCGGACGCTTTATCTCCGGCACTTTCTTCATCCTCTATGTGGTTGTCGCCTTCACCACGAAAAAGCAGGGGATCCATGATCTTTTCGCCGATACAACGGTCGTACAGGAGAAAAGAAAGCTGGAGTTCACACCGGTACAAACATGAATCAATGGAGAGCATCCGTCTGGATGCTCTCTTTTTTTGTGCAGACGGAAGTGAAATGCGCCGTGCCGTCGTTAAGGGGGGGGTATCGAACGACGCCTCCTGATTGCCCTTCACCCTTATGGGAGAGGGGGGACAGGTAAGGGGAGAAGGAAAATGGAAGGTTTGGAAGGTTTAAATCTTAATCGGAGAGGCGATAATGGGAAGTTGAAGGGGTGTGATGGATATGAGCTGGTGGGTATGGACCCTCCTGATCCTCGCTGCGTTGCTGCTGCTATTATTAGTAATCATTTTTATAACCAAACTGACCATTACCGTATCCCTCTATCACGGAAATGATAATGATCATTTCAAGGTGATGCTCAGGGCCTGGTATGGAATCCTTAAATATACGATCGACATCCCCATGGTGAAAGTCGATGATGATGGTCCCAATGTCGTCCTGGAAGAAAAGAAGAAGGCAGGGGATGCCGGCTCTTCCAGTAAGGAAAAAGAGGAAAAGAAAAAGGTGACCCCTTCTGAATTCATGAATAGCCTCAAAGATACGAAAACACTCCTCGTCCATGTACGGTCTCTGCACCGGATCATCCGGCATTTCATGAAGAAAGTAAAGATGGATGATGTCATCTGGCATACGAAGATCGGCACGGGTGATGCCGCTGCCACAGGATCCTTCACAGGGGCGATATGGGGGCTGAAAGGAAGCATCATCAGTCTCATGAGCGGGTACATAAGACTTCAGTCCATGCCGGATCTGCAGGTGGTGCCCGACTTTCAACAAGCGATCATCCAAACCAGATTTTCATGTATCATCCAATTTAGAATTGGGAATGCTATCCTCGTAGGTTTCAAGATACTTCGTTTTTGGAGGGGCGGCAGGGCAGCGTTCAAAACCAGGCCCTTGTCCACCATCTCAGGTGAAAAACATTCAGTATAATAAGGAGGAACTGGCATGAGTGAACATCCTATTGAAGGATTAATGACCACCGCCATGGAAAATCTGAAACAAATGATCGATGTGAATACGATCATCGGCGACCCAGTCGAAACACCGGACGGAAGCGTGATATTGACGGTATCGAAAGTCGGGTTCGGATTTGCTGCAGGCGGCAGTGAATTCATCATCGACGGCAAGGGTAAAGGCGGAGACAATGGAGACAAGCCACAGTCCGGTCCGAAGCAGCAACCTTTCGGAGGAGGAAGCGGTGGAGGGGTATCCATCACCCCGATCGCGTTTCTGATCGTCAGCTCAAGGGGCATCAAAATGCTTCATCTTGATGAAAATACCCACCTCCTTGATCGCCTTCTCGATCTTGCACCAGGTGCCATCGAAAAGATCCAAAGCATGCTGAAGAAAGACCATGATGGACACGGGCCCGATCACCATAAACAAAATGTAGACTTTTAAGCCATGGGGCGTGCAGATTCCTGCATGCCTCATTTCCTTTCCCAAAAGGGTAAGCCATAACAGTTGCGCACCTTCCCCCCTTTTCTGTACTATGAAGAAGTACAACCTATTTTAAAGGAGGAATACATAATGGCATCAATCACATTCAAAAACAATCCTGTCACACTCGTAGGCAGCGAAGTCAAAGCAGGGGATCAAGCACCTGACTTTACCGTATTGGCCAACGATCTGTCAGAAGTGACACTTCAGGATTCAAAAGGCAAGGTGCGTTTGATCTCTGTCGTTCCTTCCATCGACACAGGCGTTTGTGACGCCCAAACAAGAAAATTCAATGAAGAAGCAGTGAAATTCGACAATGTGGAAGTCCTTACCGTTTCCGTCGATCTACCTTTCGCACAAAAGCGCTGGTGCGGGGCCAACGGCATCGAGAATGTCCAAACCCTCTCTGACCACCGTGACCTGTCCTTCGGTGAAGCATACGGCGTATATATTAAGGAACTCCGTCTGTTGGCACGTGCCGTATTCGTCGTGAACAGCAACGATGAAGTGACTTACGCAGAATATGTAAGCGAAGCAACCGATCATCCTGACTATGAAGCGGCGATCGAAGCGGTTAAAAACGCAAAATAATGACATCAGATGCTGGCCCCGGCCAGCATCCTTTTTTGCCGCAAAAAGGGTCTGGTTTTTACAAAAGGCGATGCCCACGTTACAATAAAAGCACCAAACCGTGAAAAGGAATGAACGTACATGATGAATTCACCAGTCGAAACACTATTCGGCATACTCGATGAAACCTCCACCCTGCTTCAGGAGGAGCTGAACTGTACCTATCTGGAAGCAGTCGCTGAAACAGGGGAGAACCTCTTTCAGGAAGAAATCCTTCAAGATGAACTCAGCGAGCTCACGAAGAAGCGATTATCCAAGAAATATGCGGAACTGAAGCTTGAGCATACGGCAGATGAGGATATACGGAAAGCCTTCCAATTTGCCATCTTGAAAGGGATGAAAGAAAATGTTCAGCCGAATCACCAAATGACGCCGGATTCCCTAGGCATGTTCATCAGCTATCTGGTGAACCGTTTTACCGAAGGAATGGAGACGCTCAAGGTCCTGGACCCGGCGATCGGAACAGGTAATCTCCTGACGACGGTGCTGAACCACCTGACAGGGAAAGAGACCGAGTCCGTCGGCGTGGAGATCGATGATGTGCTGATCAAGCTTGCCTATGTAGGAGCCAACCTGCAAAAGCATCCCCTTCAGCTCTTCAACCAGGATTCCCTTGAACCGCTCATGATCGATCCCGTGGATCTTGTCCTGAGTGACCTTCCAATCGGATACTATCCGAATGATACGAGGGCGAAGGACTATGAGCTGCAGGCGGATGAGGGTCATTCGTATGCCCATCATCTCTTTATCGAGCAGAGCCTGAAGCACACAAAAGAAGGAGGCTATCTGTTCTTTATCGTCCCGAACAATTTGTTTGAGTCTCCTTTTGCACCTCAGCTTCAAAACTTCTTGAATGAAACGGCGAATATCCAGGGCTTTCTACAGCTGCCCCTGTCCCTATTCAAGAATAAGCAGTCCGCCAAGAGCATCTTGATCCTTCAGAAGAAGGGTGAAGGGGTGGAGGCGCCGAAAGAAATCCTGTTGGCACAGCTTCCGAGCCTGTCCAACCAGAGAGCGCTGCAGGACATCCTTGGTAAGATCGATGGATGGCTGACTGAAAATAAACGATGATCGAATGAAAGGCTGCTTGTGAGCGGCCTTTTTTTTGTTTCTCTTTTTGAGAATGGTGTTTGATGGGGAGGCGTCCGTGCCTCTCCGCTGCGAGGCACTCTGGTATGAAAAGTTGGGTATCATTCAGGACTTTCTTATCAAGTGAGAGGAAGAGAGCCTTGGTAGTTTCAACAGAATCTCTGGTCTATCGAAAGAACACTCTCTTTTTGAGAAGGGTGTTTGATGATGAGGAGTCCGTGCCTCTCCGCTGCGGACAGCCGCTTTCCACGGGGTGTGCGGTGAGCCTCCTCATGCTTGCGGGGTCTCACCTTGCCCACTTTTCCCGTAGGAGTCGGCTGTCCTCCGCTGCGAGGCACTCTTTGGGGAAGAGGGGGATATGCTGATTTGTACGTTGTGAGAGGATAGAGCCTGCTTGTAACCTCATATGGATTTATCGTGATATAAGCATCCCTTTAAACTAATGGGAATCTCGTGTCCTTCTCTCTTTGATAAGAAAGTTTAAAGATGAAGGAGTCCTTGCCTCTTCGCTGTGGACAGCCGCTTTCCACGGGGTGTGCGGTGAACCTCCTCATGCTTGCGGGGTCTCACCTTGCCCACTTTTCCCGTAGGAGTCGGCTGTCCTCCGCTGCGAGGCACTCTTTGGGGAAGAGGAGGATATGCTGATTTGTAAGTTGTGAGAGGATAGAGCCTGCTTGTAACCTCATATGGATTTATCGTGATATAAGCATCCCTTTAAACTAATGGGAATCTCGTGTCCTTCTCTCTTTGATAAGAAAGTTTAAAGATGAAGGAGTCCGTGCCTCTCCGCTGCGGACAGCCGCTTTCCACGGGGTGTGCGGTGAGCCTCCTCATGCTTGCGGGGTCTCACCCTGCCCACTTTTCCCGTAGGAGTCGGCTGTCCTTCGCTGCTAGGCACTCTGGGATGAAAAGTTGGGTATCATTCGGGACCTCCTTATCAAGTGAGAGGAAGAGAGTCTTGGTAGTTTCAACAGAATCTCTGGTCTATCCAAAAAACACTCTCTTTTTGAGAAGGGTGTTTGATGATGAGGGGTCCGTGCCTCTTCGCTGCGGACAGCCGCTTTCCACGGGGTGTGCGGTGAGCCTCCTCATGCTTGCGGGGTCTCACCTTGCCCACTTTTCCCGTAGGAGTCGGCTGTCCTCCGCTGCGAGGCACTCTTTGGGGAAAAGGAGGTCTCGATTTTGGCGATTCTTACTTTGTGAGGAGAAGGGTGTTGATAGAACCTGTTTGTAAGTTGAAGTGGTCCTACTTTTTTTAAGATGTTTCTTTTGAAAATGAAAGGGGCTCGATTCTCATTCTGATGTCTGCCTCATCGGGACTGCTATATGCTATATGGATTACTTCTCTTACTGTGAACCGGTGTTCCACCAGCAAATGCCGTTCCAAGGTCCAAACTTACTGCAAAGGTGGAGAGATTGGAACTCACGCCTGAATAAAAATCATGGGACTCTCTTATATAGCAAAGAGTGGATTGGAGCGGATGGCGCTTGACTGCAGCGGAAAAGGAGGAGTGGCGAGACCCCGCAGGAAAGCAAGCGCCCGTAGCGGAAAGGAAAGGTCCCTGCCCCCTTTCATATCGATGCAAAACGAAACCTCCCATAAATTTCAAGGATGTATACATAAATACATAAACCGCCAATTATTTGTGTTTAGCAAGAGGTTGGGCCACGAGCCTCCAATTACCGATCCCTCATCAAAAACTAAAGGGTGAATTGAAGCGGTGGTCGCTTGACTCGATTGGAATAGAAGGAGTGGCGCTTGATGCCCTCCCCGCAGGAAAGCAGGCGCCCGCAGCGAAAAGGAACGATCCCCGCATCCATTTCCCCTCCAAGGAGAACAAAATCCCCATCCACCCGGTCCTTGTTCCAGGATGAATTAGCTGAATTAATTGAAAAAAAGACCTCTGCACCCGTTATTTAAATTTTGGGAAAATAATTAATTTAACATGTAACCGATGTCATTTCAAGCTTTTTCTTGAAATGGGGGTGGGCTAGTGATTAAATGAGGAATTGAGAGATAAAAATTCGTTCATGGAACAAAATAAATGAAGAGATTCAAACATAAAGGGAGCGATATACCGTGGCAAAAAAAGTCATTGCAATTAACGCTGGAAGTTCTTCCTTGAAATTTCAGCTTTTTGATATGCCGGAAGAAACCGTCATTACAAAAGGACTCGTTGAGCGTATCGGACTGAAGGATTCTGTCTTCACCATTTCTGTAAACGGCGAGAAAAACGAAGAAATCACTGATATTCCGAATCACGAAGTGGCTGTTAAAATGCTTTTGGACAAGCTCACTGGTTTCGGCATCATTTCTTCTCTTGATGAAATCGAAGGAATCGGTCATCGCGTTGTACACGGCGGGGAAGTATTCAATGAATCCGTGCTCATCACCGATGAAGTATTGGAAAAAATCGACGAGCTTTCAGAGCTTGCACCGCTTCACAACCCGGCGAACCTGACAGGGATCCAAGCGTTCAGAAATATCCTGCCGAACGTGCCGGCTGTTGCTGTGTTCGATACAGCTTTCCATCAGACGATGCCTGAAAGTTCATTCCTGTACAGCCTGCCATATGAGTACTATGAGAAATACGGAATCCGCAAATACGGCTTCCACGGTACATCCCATAAATATATTTCTGAGCGTGCTGCTGAAATGCTCGGTCGCCCGAAAGAGCAGCTTCGCCTGATTTCTTGTCACTTGGGTAATGGGGCAAGTATCGCAGCGATCGAAGGCGGTAAATCCATCGATACATCCATGGGCTTCACTCCGCTTGCGGGTGTGGCAATGGGTACACGTTCAGGTAATATCGACCCGGCGTTGATTCCCTTCATTATGGAAAAGACCGATTCAACGGCTGATGAAGTGTTGAACGTGTTGAATAAAAAATCAGGGATCCTCGGTGTTTCCGGATTCTCAAGCGACCTTCGCGACATCCAGGATGGAGTGGAAGCAGGAAACGAGCGTGCTGAGCTTGCTCTTGACGTATTCGCTAACCGCATCCACAAATACATCGGTTCATATGCTTCACGCATGAACGGGGTCGATGCCATTGTCTTCACTGCAGGAATCGGTGAAAACAGCTTGATCGTTCGTGAAAGGGTCCTTAAAGGCCTTGAGTTCATGGGTGTTTATTGGGATCCTGCACGCAACACCACGCGCGGGGAAGAGACATTCCTGAGCTACCCTCACTCACCGGTTAAAGTCATGGTCATCCCGACCAACGAAGAAGTCATGATCGCCCGTGACGTTCTTGAAAAAGGCGATATCTGATCGCTGCCAGAGCCTTCACCCAGACCGGGTGAAGGCTTTTTCTTATTCCGCGTAACATTGACTGATTTAAGAAAAAAAGTAGAAGACGGGAAGGTGGAATGTCGGATTAACAGAGAGAGTGCGGTGAAATGATATGAAATCAGTCAAAAATGGAGTCGCCACTTGATTTTCCACCAGCATTTTCGGGCTGATTTCCAAAATGAGTGTGATATACTTAAGGCAAATCTAGTTTGTGCGAGGAGTGGATGGAGTGAGCTGGTCTGAGAGAGATCAACAGGTATGGGATTCTATCAAGGCTTGGAAACGTGATTTGTACGATTATGAAGCAAATGACCTCGAGTTTACATATGTGAAATGGTTGGACACGGCCTTTGGAGCGGTGCCTGAAGAGGTGCAGGAATCATTTTTTCAGCGCTTGGACGGCTGGTTGTTTCAACTGCACTCCCTGATCCAAGGGTCGCAGATGCAAAACGATGCCAAAGAACGGATTTTGTCCACTGCCCGGACCTTTAACCCCGATATCCAGGTGGTGGATGATCTTGCTGTCCTGTCCATTGATCAGCTGCATTATATCGCAGAACAGCATGCGGGACGTCACCGCCTCTACTCCCTTGTCCAAGGGGGGATCACCGGCACAGGCGGCTTGGTGGCTCTCGGCTCTGACCTTCCTGCGATGGCCGTCATCAATCTTCGTTCCATCCAGCTGATCGCTGCGTCCTATGGCTGCGACGTCCAGACGCCGTTTGAAACGATGACTTCCCTGAAGGTGTTCCACGCGGCCACCCTGCCTGCCAGGCTGCAGGCCGAGGCATGGGACGATCTTCTTCAGGACCTGGAGAGCAAGGGGTCAACGTATTTCTTTGACGGATCCGAACAGCTGACGGATTATACCTGGCTTGAGGGGACGCTGAAGCAATCGATGAAGGCACTGGCGATTTCCATGTTCAAGGGCAAGAAATGGTCGGGGCTGCCCCTGATCTCCATGGCAATCGGGGCGGGCTCCAATTATCAGCTGTCCAGGAGGATCACGGCATTTGCAGAGAAGTATTATCAGTACAGGTATTTAAGAGAAAAGAAAAGCTGAAACGCAAACGGCGGAGAGAGAATTCTCCGTCGTTTTTTTATGCATGGATTTCCGGATTGGTCCGATACCAGATCCATAGATCGTTGATGGCTGAAGCCCGGTCGCTGATCCGTTCATTGATCAGGCACGAGCGTTCGAAATCGTCTTCCTCTGACAAGTCGGTCAGCAGCGTCTCGATTTCCCATTCGAGCTCCTTGATGCGATCGGGGATGGTGCCACGGATCTTTTCCCACTCAATCAGAATCCTTTGTTGCTGATGGGGAGGGTACTCGTGCCAGTCCCGGGTCAGGTCGGGCAGCCGGATCTTCAAGCGCTCATCTGTTTTAAAGTTGATCATGATGATCCCTCATTTCGTAGATTCATTTCCATCCTACACGATTTCACGGAAGGATTCGAAGAATTTATACAAATTCGTGAATAAGTGTTGAATAAATACGCAATAGATGCTAATATTAATTCAACTTAAAGAATATTTATTCAATCGAGAAGATTTATTGGAGGGAATTATGTTGAATCAAAAAGTGGTTTTAGCCTACTCAGGTGGTTTAGATACGTCAGTTGCAGTTCAGTGGTTGAAAGAAAAAGGATACGAAGTCATTGCATGTTGCCTGGATGTCGGGGAAGGAAAGGATCTTGATTTCGTTCAATCGAAAGCATTGAAGGTCGGCGCATCCAAAAGCTATGTGATCGATGCGAAACAAGAATTCGCGGATGAATTTGCCCTGCTGGCCCTGCAAAGCCATGCTCTTTATGAAGGAAAATATCCGTTGGTGTCGGCCCTGTCCAGACCGCTTATCGCCAAGAAACTCGTGGAGATTGCGGAGCAGGAGAATGCGACGGCAGTCGCTCACGGCTGTACGGGAAAAGGGAACGATCAGGTTCGTTTTGAAGTCTCCATCGCAGCGTTGAATCCTTCACTTGAGGTACTTGCACCGGTACGTGAATGGAAATGGTCAAGGGAAGAAGAGATCGAGTACGCGAAAGAGAAAGGGATTCCGATTCCGATCAACCTTGACTCCCCGTACTCCATCGACCAGAACCTATGGGGAAGAAGCAATGAGTGCGGCGTCCTGGAAGATCCTTGGGCAGCACCGCCTGAAGACGCGTATGATCTGACAGTGAGCATCGAGGAAGCACCTGATACAGCCGACACGGTGGAAATCACCTTCGATAAAGGGGTGCCGGTCGCACTGGACTCTGTTCCTTATCCGCTTCATGAACTCATTGCCAAGCTGAATGTCCTTGGAGGCAAGCACGGTGTCGGCCGTATCGACCATGTGGAAAATCGCCTCATCGGCATCAAGTCCCGCGAGGTCTATGAATGCCCGGCTGCGATCACGTTGCTGAAGGCACATAAAGAGCTGGAAGATCTGACCCTTGTGAAGGAACTTGCCCATTATAAGCCGGTCATCGAGAAGAAAATGACCGAATTGATCTATGAAGGACTATGGTTCTCACCGTTGAACAAAGCCTTGAAGGCGTTCCTCGATGAATCCCAACAGTTCGTGAACGGGACCGTCCGTGTCAAATTGTTCAAAGGCCATGCCATCGTGGAAGGAAGAATGTCCCCGAATTCCCTGTATGACGAAAACCTTGCGACGTATACGAAAGCCGATCAATTCGACCATGATGCCGCTGTCGGATTCATCAAGCTTTGGGGTCTTCCGACGAAAGTATCATCCATGGTGAACAAACCGGCAAAGGAAAAGGTCACCCTATGATGAAATTATGGGGAGGACGCTTTACGAAAAAACCTGAAGAGTGGGTGGATGAATTCAATGCGTCCATATCATTCGACCAGGAACTGGTCGTGGAAGACATCGAGGGAAGCAAGGCCCATGTCACCATGCTGAAAAAATGCGGGATCCTGTCGGTTGAAGAAGCCGATCAAATCCTTGGGGGATTGAATGAACTGGAGGAGAAGGCTGCAGAAGGCAGCCTTGAGTTCTCCACTCAGTATGAGGATATCCATCTGAATCTGGAGAAACTCCTGATCGATACGGTCGGAGAGGTGGGAGGGAAGCTCCACACCGGAAGAAGCCGGAACGACCAGATCGCCACAGATATGCATCTCTTCCTGAAGAAAAGGGTGGAGGAGGTCATCGGACTGATCGAAGAATTCCAGGAGGCCATCGTGAAACAGGCCGAGGATCATATCGAGACGATGATCCCGGGGTACACCCATCTGCAGCGTGCCCAGCCGATTTCATTCGCCCACCATCTGATGACGTACTATTGGATGCTTGATCGTGATAAGGAGCGCCTGAAAGATTCCATGAAGCGCATCGATCTATCCCCTCTTGGAGCAGGGGCATTGGCCGGGACAACCTTCCCCATCGACCGGGCTTACTCGGCCGAACTCCTTGGATTCAGCGGAGTATACGAAAACAGCCTTGATGCTGTGAGCGACCGGGATTTCATCTTGGAGTTCCTAAGCAACAGTGCCATCCTCATGACGCATCTTTCGCGCCTCGCAGAAGAGTTCATCCTCTGGTCGACGGAGGAGTTCCACTTTATCGAGCTCGATGACAGCTTCACGACGGGAAGCAGCATCATGCCCCAGAAGAAAAACCCGGATATGGCCGAGCTTGTCCGCGGAAAGACGGGAAGGGTGAACGGAAACCTTCTATCGCTCCTTACGGTGTTGAAAGGGTTGCCTCTTGCCTACAACAAAGACATGCAGGAAGATAAGGAGGGGATGTTCGATACGGTCAAGACAGTGATCGGCTCCTTGAAGATCTTTACGGGCATGATGGATACGATGAAGGTGAATAAAGACGTGATGGAAGAAGCGGTCGGTACCGATTTTTCCAACGCGACCGAGCTTGCCGATTATCTTGCGGCCAAAGGCATGCCGTTCCGTAAGGCCCATGAGGTCGTAGGGAAACTGGTGCTTCATTGTATCGAGCAGGGATACTACCTGAAGGATGTGACCCTTGCCACGTATCAACAGCATTCAGAACTGATCGAAAGCGACATTTATGACATCATCGCCCCTTCAGCAGCCGTGAA
Source organism: Rossellomorea sp. FS2 (assembly GCF_047915635.1). Classification (NCBI taxonomy): domain Bacteria; kingdom Bacillati; phylum Bacillota; class Bacilli; order Caryophanales; family Bacillaceae; genus Rossellomorea; species Rossellomorea sp. FS2. Next base: position 146,127 of record NZ_JBLRVS010000001.1, read on the forward strand.
GCGCAGGAATTCATATGGCGGTACCGGCTTTGAACAGGTGAAGATCCAAATTGAAAAAGCCAAAGGTGCATTGGTGACAAAATAAAGAAATCCCCCTGAATCGCTTTCAGGGGGATTTTGTATGTGTTACTCTTCTTCATCGGGCTCTTCGGTCCGGACTACAAGGACGTCGCATTTGGCAGCCCTCGTGATATGTTCGGAGACGCTGCCGATCAGGAAACGTTCCACAGCGTTAAGGCCGGTTGCCCCGCAAATGATGAGATCTTTTCCTTTTTCGGAGGCTTTCTTCGGTATGACCACTTTGGGTGATCCGTATTCTACATAGGTGTGGATCTTGGTGAGGCCGCATCGTTCCGCATTGGCTTTATACTCTCTCAGCAGCTCTTCTGCATACTTGATGGCCCGTTCCCCGATGGTGTGATCATAGGAGTCGATGGCGGCATAAGACCGAGTGTCGATGACATGTAACAGTGAAAGGACAGCATCATTCCTCTTGGCAATGGCAATTCCTTTTTTGAAAGCCCATTCCGCTTCTTTTGATCCATCTACAGCCACTAAAATATCACGATATTTCAAACCCATCTTCAACCCCTCCTTTTCTTAATCATACTATATTTTCCCACGTATATCTGTAACGAATTTTCAAACAATAAGGTGGAATTTCCTATGACAAGAGGAGGGAACATGATGAAAAAAGATGAGAACAAACAAACGCTTTCCTATGATGAAGGGGCAAGCGAACAGGTGAGCCAGCAGATCATGGATTCTTACACGAGCGGCGTTGTCGGTACGGAAGACGGGCGCTATGATACCGAGGAGAAGAAAGAAGATTAACCGGAACCTTGATCACCCTGCCTGATGGGTGATCGAGGTTTTTTCTTTTTGGAGGCGACCCGCTATCAAGTAGAGAGCACCAGTAAGTATGAATGACAGGAAACCCGGTGACAGGGAATCGGGAAGGAGTGCATAAAGGGTGATGCCTGCCACCATGACGCAGATGGCTGTCTTGTTCGTTCCCGTCGTTCCTGCAGCGAGGGCGGAGAGATCCTCTTCACGAAGACGCCCTTTCCTGATGAAGAGAAAGTCGCTGACAATGATGGCCGATAGGGGTACCACCAGCATGCCGAGGAGGGAAATGAACCCTTCCGCCCCATAGACGAGCTGTGGAATCAGGCTGAGAATGATCCCGGCAATGGAGAAGAGGAGTGCGCTCTGGATCCTGCTCAGATGCGGAAGGGCATTGAGCAGACTGTAGCCTCCTGTATACGCATTGCTCAGGTTGATGGAAATCATGGAGACCAGGGCCGAGATGGTGATGATCGACAGCAGGAACACGGATGAGGTGAGCTCACCTGCGGTCACGAAGGGATTCAATCCTCCGTAAAGGCTGGCGCATAGTCCGCCAAGGAGGGCTGTCATCATGAAACCGGTCATATTCCCTCCCAGGACCCCCCAGAACCCCTGGCGCGGACTCACGCTATACCGGGTCATGTCGGATGCCGCACTCACACCTGAAATATACTGTACGAAGGCGAGGCTTCCGTAAAAGAAGAATGCGCCTGTCGAGAAGGTGCCGTGATGGTCCGTTCCACCTTGATCTCCCGTAAGGAATAGGGCCAACAGGATGAACTGGCCGGCAATCAAGATGGGGATGAACCATTTAGTCGCACGTTTGACTGCTTCGAAGCCTACTAGGGCCAGGGCGGTCATCAAGAGGGCGAGGCCGAGTGCCACAGGGATGAACGGAATGGAGGCTCCGGTCAATTTCTTGACCATGGAGGTCACGACCATCGTCCCGCCGATTGTCTGCACGCTGAACCAATAGAGGGATGTGAGGGTGCGGACCGGTGAAGCGATGCCCATGGATAGTTTTTTGCCAAGTACGGACCGGAGGACATACTGAGCCGGCAGTCCGTACCGCGATCCGGGAAGGGACAGCATGGATACGCAGAAGAAGGCCATGAAGGCACCTGCGACCGTCGCAAGGAATGCTGCGTAAAATGGCAGTCCGCCTTGGACCACGGCGAGTGCCGGGACAAGGAAGTTCCCGGAATTCACGGAGAACGCGAGCTGGATGATGAAGTACTCCTTCCAAGAGGTAGTCTTTTTATGTTGAGGGATGGATTCAAGTCCGAACCGTTCGATCATGGACGATTTCATTTTCACATAAACTCCTTTATCTTTGGCGACACTGAACATATCTTATTGTAATGATTTCTGAGAGGAAACAGAAGGGTTTTCATTGAATACCTTGGAGTATAGAGTGAGCTCTCGTGATCATAAGGAAAGAAGGAGGAAGGATTATGCAGATCGGCATACCGAAAGAAATCAAGAATAATGAGAACAGGGTAGCCATGACTCCAGCCGGTGTCGTGAATCTGGTGGTGAATGGTCATGAGGTATTCATCGAGTCGGGCGCAGGCGATGGATCTGGGTTCGCCGATGAAGATTATGTGAGTGCCGGTGGGAAGATCGTCGGCGGCGCAGAAGAAGCGTGGGCAAAAGAGATGGTCATGAAGGTGAAGGAACCCCTGCCAGAGGAATACGGGTATTTCCGTGAGGGGCTGATCCTGTTTACATATCTCCACCTTGCACCCGAGCCTGCGTTGACGAAAGCCCTGATTGATAACAAGGTGGTGGGGATTGCCTATGAGACCGTCGAGGTGAACCGTTCCCTGCCCCTTCTCACTCCGATGAGTGAAGTGGCTGGAAGGATGGCGACCCAGATCGGTGCCCAGTTCCTTGAGAAGATCCACGGAGGGAAAGGGGTCCTTCTTTCCGGGGTCCCGGGAGTGAGTCGAAGCAAGGTGACGATCATCGGGGGTGGAGTGGCCGGTACGAACGCTGCCAAGATGGCTGTCGGCCTCGGTGCCGACGTCACCATACTCGACCTCAGTCCCGAGCGGTTGAGGCAGCTTGATGATATTTTTGGCCGTGATGTCACCACCCTCATGAGCAACCCCCTGAATATCGAGCATGCCGTGAAGGAATCGGATCTGGTGATCGGAGCGGTGCTCATACCGGGGGCAAAAGCCCCGAAGCTCGTGACCGAACAGATGATCCGGTCCATGAACCCCGGTTCGGTCGTCGTGGATATCGCCATCGATCAGGGAGGGATTTTCGAGACGACGGACAGGATCACGACTCATGATCATCCGACCTATGTGAAGCACGGAGTTGTCCATTATGCGGTGGCCAATATGCCGGGGGCCGTTCCTCGTACGTCCACCATCGCTTTGACCAATGTGACCGTACCCTATGCCCTGCTCATTGCCAACAAGGGGTATAAGAAAGCGTGCATGGAGCATGAGCCGCTGATGAAAGGAATCAATACGCTGAACGGCTATGTGACCTACAAAGCGGTTGCGGAGGCCCATGATCTCGACTATTCCGATACCCTCACCCAGCTGAAGCAAGTGTGAGTTCGGTAAAGGGTCTATTCAGGAATGTACATTTCTTTCGTCCGATTGGATTTTCACCACGGAATGGCCGTGATGCGAAGTTTCCATGTGCGCTTCCACCCACTGAAAAAGGTCATGTTTAAAGGTGTAGAGGGTCGTGCCATGACCGCTCTCGATACGTTAGGGCTATAAGGTGATGATGGTGCCTGATCAGGCACCATCATTTTTAATATCAGAAGACTTCGTCATCCTGGGACAACTTTCAGGATATCCGTGCATATAGATGGGGTAAGCAGGAAGGAGTGGGTGAATTGAAGAAACAGCGATACGTCCTTTGTCTATTGGTGACGGGGGTTTTACTCTATTATGCCGTGCCGAGGCTGTCGATTTTTGCAGAGGGGCTGGAAGGGTGGTTCTCCCTTTCATGGCTGATCCTTGCCATGTTCGTCCTTGCGGGGAACTTCGCAGCCGTGCTTTATTCCCCGAAGAAAGGGAAGAAGGGGGCAAAGCAGCCGGAGAGGAAGCGCGTACTCGGTCGGTGACGGAAGGGGGAGTCGGGTATTCGATTCCCCCTGAGATTGAAACGGAGGGGTCTTCACCTTATAATATGAATAGGACGATATAAAGAAGGGTGAACGAGTTGGCTACTAAACATGAACAGATACTAGAGTATATCGATACCCTCCCGGTCGGGGAGAAGATTTCCGTCCGTCAGATCGCCAAAGCCCTCAATGTCAGTGAAGGAACGGCATACCGCGCCATCAAGGACGCGGAAACAAAAGGCTATGTGAGTACGATTGAACGTGTAGGAACCATCAGGATCGAACAGAAGAAGAAAGAGAACATCGAGAAGCTGACCTATGCAGAGGTGGTCAATATCATTGACGGCCAAGTGCTGGGCGGGAAGACCGGCTTACATAAAATGCTCAACAAATTCGTCATCGGCGCCATGAAGCTCGAAGCCATGATGCGCTATACCGAAGCAGGAAATCTCTTGATCATCGGGAACCGTTCCCAGGCGCAGGAACACGCGCTGCGGGCAGGGGCAGCCGTACTGATCACAGGAGGATTCGATGCAGAGGATCATGTGAAGCGACTGGCCGATGAATTGGAACTTCCGATCATCTCGACATCCTATGATACATTCACCGTCGCCACGATGATCAACCGGGCGATCTTTGATCAGCTCATCAAAAAAGAAATTATTTTCGTGGAGGATATCCTGACCCCTGTTGAGGATACGGTCCATCTTCATATCGATGATACCCTCGAAGAATGGTATGAAAAGAATCAGTATACCTTCCACAGTCGCTTCCCCGTCGTCGATGGAAACAGGAAGGTCATCGGGATGGTCACGTCAAAAGACGTCATGGGGCAGGAGAAGCATATGGGGATCGACAAGATCATGACCCGCCACCCCATCACGGTCAATGGCAATACGAGCGTGGCTTCGGCCGCCCATATCATGATCTGGGAAGGGATCGAAGTGCTGCCTGTGGTGAATGAACACCACAAGCTCATGGGCATCGTCAGCCGTCAGGATGTACTGAAGGCCCTTCAAATGATCCAGCGTCAGCCTCAAGTCGGGGAGACCATCGAAGATATCATCACCAACGGGGTACAAGCTGCATCGGAGCGTAAAGGGGAAAAAGAAACCTACCAGTTCGCCGTCACGCCCCAGATGACAACGGGGATCGGAACGATTTCGTACGGAGTCTTCACCACCCTGATGACAGAGGCGGCCAATCGTGCCCTCAAACCGTATAAAAAAGGGGATATCGTCATCGAGAATATGACGATCTACTTCATCAAGCCCGTTCAGATGGAAAGCATGCTTGATATCCATCCGAAGGTACTCGATGTAGGGAGGAAATTCGGGAAAGTGGATGTGGAGGTCTATCACGACGGAGTGCTTGTCGGTAAGTCCCTGATGATCTGTCAGCTCATCGATCGCCACTGATTTGCACGAAAAGGGCCCACCGTGTGCCGGCAGGCCCAAAGGATTCACTGATTCAATTCTTCCGCTTCGCGCTGAGCATAGGGTAGGACATGTTTATAGTAGCGGAATCCCATCCATAGACTGCCGGTTCCGATGAGGATGAAAAAGATCCCCACTACATACGTGACCGTGCCGGAGAACAGGATGAGCTGATTGATGCCGAAAAGGGCCACGAACAAGCCGAGTGCCATACTGGACTTGGCGGACAGCCATTTTTTCTCCATGGGCCGCTTTGTCCTTACCTGTTTCACCTTATAGAAGAGATAGAAGGAAAACGCTAACACAACAAAAAATGCGAAGAAATACATGATGGACAACCCCCGTTCAAGTTTCTCGCTCTTATTTTACAGATAATTCCCGCCATTGCCAATATAAATCACAAAGGAGATTTCCATGAAAGATCAAATCCTGAATCTTATCAAGCAATATGAAACCATCATCGTCCACCGCCATGTGAGGCCAGACCCGGATGCCTACGGATCACAGGGAGGCCTGGTGGAAATCCTCAAAGCTTCTTTTCCGGATAAAAAGATCTTTGCCGTCGGTGAAGAAGAGCCGACGCTTCATTATCTGAACCGCCTCGATGTGATCGAGGATCATGTGTATGAAGGAGCCCTAGTCATCGTCTGTGACACGGCCAACGCCGAACGGATCTGCGACCTCCGTTACAGTCTCGGTGATCAGCTCGTCAAGATCGACCATCACCCGAACGAGGACCCATACGGAGATGTCCTTTGGGTTGACACGAGTGCGAGCTCGGTCAGTGAGATGATCTATGATTTTTATGAATTCGGGAAGGACAAAGGACTGACCCTCCCGGATACGGCAGCCCGTTTATTATTTGCAGGGATCGTCGGGGATACGGGACGCTTCCTCTATCCGAGTACGACCCAAAAGACATTTGATATCGCAGGTGAACTCATACGCAAGGATTTCGACCGGAATGACCTGTTCAATAAAATGTACGAAGTCGATGCCAACGTGGTGAAATTGCATGGATATGTGCTCCAGAACTTCGAAATGGACGAGCTGGGATGCGGGAACATGATCATGACGAAGGAAATCCTCGAGGAATTCGATGTCGTGCCATCCGAGGCATCACTCCTTGTTAGCGTGCTAGGGAACATTAAAGGAATGAAGGCGTGGGTATTCTTCATAGAAGAGGATGACCAGATCAGGGTCAGGCTCCGCTCCAAGGGCCCGGTCATCAATACGGTGGCGAAGAAATACAATGGAGGCGGTCATCCGCTGGCGGCAGGGGCGTCCATTCATTCGTGGGAACAAAAGGACCATGTCATGGAGGACCTTCGGAACGTATGCAGGGAATCATGATAAAAAGGACGCTTCTTTGTGAAGTGTCCTTTTTTATTCTTCGTATTTAAGGGCCAGGGTAAGGTCGGTGGTGGTGTAAAAGTAGATTTCCTTCACTTCGAGTCTGAAAGGCTTGTCGTTCAGCTTGATGGTTTTGTTCTCGATGATCTTTTTGATGAGTTCTTTATTATCATGGGCTGTCTCCAGATTTTGATTTAGAAGACTCCTTAAATCCTGGCTCAGGGTTTCCTCTGCCCTGTGGAGGCTTAGTAATTCCACCTTGGTTTTGGTCGGATTGAGGATCTTCACCCTCACTTCCTGGATCGTCAACTCGTCCTCATTCTCTTCATTCAATTCTTTATTCTCTTCCTGAAGATAAGATAAGGTGCTCGTCAGTTTATCGAGCTGTGTTTGCTGATCTTGTATTTTTTGAGTCTGCTTTTCATGCATGGAGCCATACATGAAGATGAAGATCATCCAACTGACGATGCCACCTATGACGGCACCGGCAAAGAATCGCTGAAAGGAAGGGAGCCTGTAAAAAGGCGGGATCCTCATGAGGAGACATGCTCCTGCGTGAGCCAGCTGATGATCATGGCTCCCGTGTTGGCCCCGCCGAGTGCAGCGAGAATCAGGAGGAATTGCTTGAAGAGCTCCTTTGTCTCTCCGTTCAGGAATCCTTTTTCAAAACTGTAGACCGTGTCAAAGGTTCCTCCGATGGCCGCGATGATGGCCCAGATCCGCAGGAAGTTGGACAGCCTCCACATCTCGATGAAAAGGGGCTGTCCCATGGCGAATGAAGCGAGCCCGCCAAGGAGCGATCCCCCTAGAAGGACACCCATGGCGATAAAGAAGCTTTTGAACAGTTCTGGGAAGAAAGCTTCTGTCATAACATCATCTCCCGTACTTGTCTTTATGATATCTATATGGGATGGGGGGACAGGATATGAGGGAGAACATATTTTCTTTTTTATGTGAACATCCCTATAATGGAATTACTAAGGAATAAAGGGTGTGCAATCATGTCGTTCGTTCATTTACAGGTGGCAAGCTCCTTCAGCTTGCTTTCAAGCACGATTTCCATAAATGGACTCGTACATAAAGCGAAGGAACTCGGTTTCAAGGCCCTGGCCCTTACCGATCAAAATATGATGTATGGCGTCGTGCCATTTTATAAACAATGCCTGAAAGAAGGCATCAAACCGATCATCGGTCTGACGGCGGATGTGGCCGTGAACGAAACGGAGACCTATCCGATGGTTCTCCTCTGTGAAAACATGAAGGGCTATCAGAACCTCATGAAAATCTCGAGCAGCATCGGGGCGAAGACCCCTGAAGGGATCCCGCTGAAATGGCTTCATTCCTATCACGAAGGACTCATTGCCATCACTCCGGGTGTGAAGGGGGAAGTAGAGAGCCTGCTTCTGGCTGATGAAAAAGAGCAGGCAGTGGAGAAGATCCGCCGCTATCAAGACCTCTTCGGATCGTCATCCTTCTATCTCGGCCTTCAGGATCATGGGCTGCCTGAAGAAGAAAAACTGCGCTCCATGATTACAGCCGTTGCCAAAGAGACCGGGACGGAAGTGGTGGCACTAAATGACGTCCACTGTCTGGAAGAAGGCGAACATTTCGCCCTGGAATGCTTGAATGCCATCCGTGACGGGGTGAAGTTAGCCGACGAGGAACGGGATGTTCTGAAGAGCAGCGATTACTACCTGAAGCCGAAGGAAGCGATGGTCGACCTGTTCGGGGATGTTCCCGATGCCCTCGAAAACACGTTGAAGATCGCGGAAAGATGCAGCGTGAAGATCCCTTTCCATCAGCAACTCCTGCCGAGATATCCCCTCCCCGAAGGTGTCGATGCCCTCTCGGAACTAAAGCGACAGTGTGAAAGCGGATTGCATCGCAAGGTCGATGATGTAACGGATGTCTATCTGAACCGCCTGGATTATGAACTCAAAGTCATTGGGGACATGGGCTTCAGCGACTACTTCCTCATCGTGTGGGATTTCATGAAATTTTCCCGTGAGAACGGGATCCTGACGGGACCGGGAAGGGGTTCTGCCGCAGGCTCCCTTGTTTCCTACGCCCTTGATATCACCGATGTGGATCCTATCCGTCACGATCTTCTGTTCGAGCGTTTCCTGAACCCCGAACGTGTGACGATGCCGGATATCGATATCGATTTTCCCGATCACCGCCGCGATGAAGTGATTGACTATGTGGAAGCGAAGTATGGAAGCATGCACGTTTCCCAGATCATCACGTTCGGTACATTTGCCGCCAAGGCCGCCCTGCGTGATACGGGGAGGGTGTTCGGCTTGAACATGAAGGAGCAGGAGCAGCTGTCGAAACTGCTCCCATCCAAGCCGGGATTGACGCTTGAAGGAGCGTACCGGGATTCAAAGGCCCTTCGTGACCTCATCGGAAGCTCGGACCTCCACCGCAGGGTCTTCACAGTGGCCAAGCAGATCGAGGGACTGCCAAGGCATACGTCCACCCACGCAGCAGGAGTCGTAATCAGTGACGAGCCCCTGGTGAAGTGGGTTCCCATACAGGGCAGTCCGACGGGGATCCACCTCACACAGTTCCCCATGGATACGTTGGAAGAAATCGGGCTCCTCAAGATGGATTTCCTCGGTCTCAGGAATTTAAGCATCCTGGAGCGGATCGTCAAGAGTATCCAGCGAAGGGGCAACCGGACATTCAGCCTGGCGTCCATTCCCGATCAGGATGAGAAGACCTTCGAATTACTCTCTGCAGGAAGGACGAGCGGGGTATTCCAGCTCGAATCCGACGGGATGAGAAGCGTGTTGACGAGGCTGAAGCCAAGCTCGTTTGAAGACATCGTGGCGGTCAACGCCCTCTTCAGGCCGGGGCCGATGGAAAATATCCCGATGTTCATCCGGAGGAAGCACGGGGAAGAGGCGCCGCATTATCCGATTCCCGAAATCAAACCGATCCTGGAAGCCACCTATGGAGTCATCGTCTATCAGGAGCAGATCATGCAGATTGCTTCGAAGATGGCGGGCTTTTCACTCGGGGAAGCGGACCTTCTGAGAAGGGCCGTCTCGAAGAAGAAGAAGGAAGTGTTGGACCGGGAGAGGGAGCATTTCGTTTCAGGGGCATTGAAGAATGGATACAGTGAGGCCGCTGCCAATGATGTATACGACCTTATCGTCCGTTTTGCAGACTATGGATTCAACCGGTCCCATGCCGTCGCCTACAGTAAGATTGCTTATCAGCTTGCCTATCTGAAAGCGCATTATCCCGCTTACTTCCTTTCTTCCCTGCTGACAGCTTCCGTGGGGAATGACGCGAAGATCGCCCTCTATATCCGTGAGGCGAGGCAGACAGGGATCGAGATCCTTGCGCCGTCGATCAATTCCGGGCATTTCATGTTCCAGGTGGAAGGGGAAAACCGGATCCGGTACAGCCTCGGGGCCATCAAGGGGATCGGGGCCGCTGCCCTGAAGGAAATCACGAGGGCGAGGCAAGATCGGCCATACGCAGATCTGTTTGATTTTGCGATCAGGGTTTCCCTGAAAGTGATCAATCGCAGCATCCTTGAGAATTTGATCCTCTCCGGCGCCTTCGATGAATTCGGTGAGGACCGTGCCGTGCTTCTTGCAAGTCTCGATGTGGCCATTGAGCACGCAGAGCTCATCGGACCGGATGACGATCTATTCGCAGACGAAGAAGATTTCTTCCCCAAGCCGAAGACGGTCGAAGTGGAGGCGATGCCCCTCGATCGGAAGCTGCAGTTCGAGAAGCAGGTCCTGGGGCTTTACCTGTCCGATCATCCGGTTTCCTCCCACCGGGAACGATTCACAAGGCACGGGATCCTTCCCATTGCCGATGTGAAGGCGGGCGACAGGGTGAAAGTCGGTGCATATCTGACCTCGGTGAAGACCATACGGACGAAAAAAGGAGAAGTGATGGCCTTTGTCGAAATGGGGGATGAGACGGGAGATCTCGAGGGCGTGATCTTCCCGAATGTGTACAAGAGGAATATGAACATCCTGAAGGACGGGAAGGTGTTGGTCCTCGAAGGAAACATGGAGGAGAGGAACGACCGCCTGCAACTGATCATTAATAACATCGGTGATGCGTCAGATCTGAACGAGCCTGAAGGACGCCTTTTCCTCAAAATCGGAATAGGGGAAGATCAGGAGAGCATGCTTATGAAAATCAAAGGGATTGTGGCAGAACATGCGGGTGATACAGAAGTCCTGATTTACTTTGAGGAAGAGAAGAAGACGGTCAAGCTTCCCCAGGGCTTCAATAGCCGTTCAGCAGAAAACGCCATGGGTTCACTGAAAAAATTATTAGGGAATCGAAACGTTGTGTTGCAATAACGTCTTTACTTACATCTTTATTTATATTATTGTTTAATAGAAAAAGGTGGTCTGACCACTAGGGTCATGACCACTTTCAGTCCAGCACTTATTCTTTATCATTCAAACGTTATTCAATTTCTAAAGGAGATGAAGCGATTTGTCATTAAGAGAAGAAGCCCTTCATATGCATCGTGTCAACAAGGGGAAATTGGAATCAAAGTCTAAAGTGGAAGTCCGGAATGCGGAGGACCTCAGCCTTGCGTATTCTCCAGGGGTGGCAGAGCCTTGCAAAGATATCTATGATAAACCGGAAACGGTCTATGATTATACAATGAAAGGCAACATGGTTGCCGTCGTCTCAGATGGGACAGCTGTACTCGGACTCGGCAATATCGGACCGGAAGCCGCCCTGCCCGTCATGGAGGGGAAAGCCGTCCTGTTTAAAAGTTTTGCAGGTGTCGATGCCTTCCCAATCTGTTTGAACACGACGGATGTCGAGAAGATCATCGAAACTGTCAAGCTTCTCGAGCCGACATTCGGAGGGGTCAATCTTGAGGATATCGCTGCCCCGAACTGTTTTGAAATCGAAGAGCGTTTGAAGAAAGAAACGAATATCCCGATCTTCCATGACGATCAGCACGGTACTGCCATCGTCACCGTAGCCGGGCTTGTCAATGCCCTTAAGATCGTCGGCAAGAAAATGAGTGAGATCAAGGTTGTTGCCAACGGGGCGGGAGCTGCAGGGATCGCCATCATCAAGCTCCTTTATCGCTACGGGGTAAGGGATATCATCATGTGCGACTCCAAGGGTGCGATTTACGAAGGGCGCCCTGAAGGGATGAACACCATCAAGGACGAAGTGGCGAAATTCACGAATCGGGACCGCATCGAAGGCGGTTTGAAAGAAGTCCTTCAAGATGCCGATGTGTTCATCGGAGTTTCTGTTGCAGGTGCATTGACCGAAGAAATGGTCTCTTCCATGAAGCAGGATCCGATCATCTTCGCCATGGCGAATCCGATCCCTGAAATCATGCCGGATCTTGCGAAGGCTGCCGGTGCCAAAGTGATCGGGACAGGCCGTTCCGATTTCCCGAATCAGGTGAATAATGTCCTCGCCTTCCCTGGGATCTTCCGGGGGGCCCTTGACGTGCGGGCGACCCATATCAACGAGAAAATGAAGCAGGCGGCCGTCGAGGCCATTGCAGAGCTCATCAGTGAAGACGAGCTGAATGCCGATTACGTCATTCCAGCTCCATTTGATAAACGCGTCGCTCCTGCCGTGGCTGCAGCAGTAGCGAAGGCGGCCATGGAAACAGGCGTTGCACGCTTGAAGGTGGACCCTGAAGAAATCCGTAAAAAAACGGAAGAGTTAGCGGTCATCGGGAAGGGAGAATGAAGTCCGACGTGAACTCCCTGAAGTCCCATCCGAAAGTCTACATCGGGATCGTTCACCAGCTGAAGGAAATCATCTCGAATGACGGGCTCACCCCCGGTGATAAGCTGCCATCTGAAAGGGAGCTTTCCGAACGATTGAATGTGGGGCGCTCGTCTGTGAGAGAAGCACTCCGGGCGCTCGAGCTGTTGGGACTCATCGAGACCAGGAGAGGGGAAGGGACCTTCCTCCGGGATTTCCGCGAACATCATTTGATCGATCTCCTCGGGATGTTCATCCTCGAAGATCATAAAACTCAAAACGATATCCTGCACATGAAGATCATGATTGAAAAAGAGGCCTTACGGGCCCTTTTCATTGAGAAGGAATCTTTGAAGGGGATGGCGGAGGAAATCCAGGCTGCGGAAGATCTTTCACTGGGTGATGTGCTCAATGAAATCGTACGTCATGCCCCGAATCATCTGGCTCATCGGATATGGAATATATTGAATGATTACGAAACCCTCATTTGCGGGAAAACCCCTCTTTGTACCGATTTGAAGAAAGATATCCTGAGCATGCTAGAGGGCATCGGGAATCAGGATAAAGAGGCTGTGCAGGAAGCTTATAAGAAAGTGCGGAATAATGTCGACGGAGAGCTGACAGTTTCCAACATCTTTTTCTGAATCAATCCAGTAAACTGATAGACAAGCAGTTTTTTCGAATGCACGAATAGAGAGATAAGGCAGTCATCTCCTGCCCGTCACAAGCTGGTGGCCAGGGGATGTCTGTAATTGGTTAAGGAGGTTTTAGCCTTGCTGAAGGAACTATTTAATAAACCGAAAAAACGGAAATACGCAACAATCCCTTCCGAAGGAGCAAAACATGATGTACCGGAAGGAATCATGACAAAGTGCCCGGATTGCAAGAAGATCATGTACACGAAAGAGCTACAGAAAAATCTCAAGGTCTGTCTTCATTGCGGGTATCACCATGGAATGAGCTCCCATGAACGGGTGGACAGCTTCATCGATGAAGGAACGTTCTCTGAACTCGATCGCGAGCTTGCATCGGTCAATCCACTCGGGTTCCCCGACTATCTGGAGAAGCTCGATAAAGACCGTCAAAAGACGGATCTGAACGAAGCTGTGCTGACGGGAAGCGGGAAGGTGAATGGCAATGAGATCGTCCTTGCCATCATGGATTCACGCTTCCGCATGGGAAGCATGGGATCTGTCGTCGGTGAAAAAATCACGAGGGCAGTTGAAGAAGCAGACAGGAGAAAGGTTCCATTCATCATTTTCACGGCTTCAGGTGGAGCAAGGATGCAGGAAGGGGTCCTTTCCCTCATGCAGATGGCCAAAACAAGCGTCGCCCTGAAGCGGTTCAGTGATAATGGCGGGCTCTTCATCTCCATCATGACCCATCCTACCACCGGTGGGGTGTCGGCGAGCTTCGCTTCCGTCGGTGACTATAACTTTGCAGAGCCGGGTGCGCTCATCGGATTCGCCGGTCGCCGGATCATCGAGCAGACGATCCGTGAAGATCTCCCTGAAGACTTCCAGACGGCGGAATTCCTCTTGAAACATGGTCAGCTTGATGACGTGTTGAACAGGCTGGACCTGAAAGATAAAATCGGTACTTTAGTAGATCTACATCAGTGGGACGGTGACCTCTCATGGTAAATGAAATGGAATTTGAAAAGCCGGTATTCGAGCTGAAGAAGAAGATTTCCGAGCTGAAGGAGTTCACGAAGGATTCAGACGTGGATCTTTCCAATGAAATCGAAAAGCTTGAAAACAGGCTTCAGAAGCTTGAACAGGATATTTATGAGAACATGAAACCGTGGGAGAGGGTTCAAGTCGCCCGTCATCCGAATCGCCCCACCACCCTCGATTATATCGAAAATCTATTCTCTGATTTCATGGAGATGCACGGTGATCGCACCTACGGGGATGATGAAGCGATCGTTTCCGGAGTCGGCCGTTTCCACGGGGTGCCTGTGACCATCATCGGCCATCAGCGGGGAAAAGATACGAAGGAAAACATCAGGCGCAACTTCGGGATGCCTCATCCTGAAGGGTACCGCAAGGCGCTTCGCCTCATGAAGCAGGCCGATAAGTTCAATCGTCCGATCATCTGCTTCATTGATACGAAGGGGGCCTACCCCGGGAAAGCAGCAGAGGAGAGGGGTCAAAGTGAAGCCATCGCCAGGAATCTGGTGGAAATGGCCGGCCTGACCGTCCCTGTCATCTGTATCGTCATCGGAGAAGGGGGAAGCGGTGGTGCCCTAGCACTCGGAGTCGGGAATCATATCCACATGCTGGAGAATTCCACGTACTCTGTCATCTCCCCTGAAGGCGCGGCCGCCATCCTTTGGAAGGACGCGACCCAAGCCAAAAAGGCAGCTGAATCAATGAAGATCACGGCACCGGATCTGAAGGAACTGGGCATCGTCGATGAAATCATCGAAGAAGTCAAGGGCGGGGCACACAAAGATGTCAAAACCCAATCCGAAAAGATCGAAGCCGTATTGAAACGATCCCTTAAAGAGCTGATCTCTCTGTCGAAAGAGGAGCTCGTCCAGCATCGTTATGATAAATTTAAGGCAATTGGCGAGTATACTGTTTTAAATGATCGTATCGGGGTAAAATCATAAAGAATGCGGACTGACAAAGTGGATAAAGACTTTTGTCGGTCCTTTTCTCTTTCAGGATGGTTTCTGTCATAAAAAGGAAGATTAATCGGTTTCAGTTAAGTGAACATTTCGTCTTTTGCACCGAGAAGGAGGAACTTGTTGAGAACCGCTATTCTTCATGGTATTTTAGAAATAAACCTTGTATCATTGGACCATAATAAGTAGGGAGATTGGCATATTTACCATTTTCCTGAATTATGTGAAAGCATTAACAAATGCGTATGTTCTTTTTACATAGATATGCATATTACTCAAGAGGTGATTGAAGTGAAAAAGATAGGTGTACTAACGAGTGGCGGGGATTCGCCAGGTATGAACGCGGCCGTGCGTGCCGTCGTGCGTAAAGCGATTTTCATGGATGTTGAAGTATACGGGATTTATCAAGGATATAACGGCTTGATCAATGGAAATATTCAAAAGCTTGAGCTTGGTTCCGTCGGTGATATCATCCACCGTGGAGGCACGATGCTCTACACAGCGCGTTGTGAAGAGTTCAAGACGAAGGAAGGCCAGAAAAAAGGGATCGAACAGCTCGAGAAGTTCGGGATCGAAGGACTTGTCGTCATCGGTGGAGATGGATCTTATCAAGGAGCGAAAGCCCTGACTGAGTGGGGTTATCCATGCGTGGGCGTTCCGGGTACGATCGACAACGATATCCCGGGTACGGAATATACGATCGGCTTTGATACGGCGCTGAATACGGTCATCGATGCCATCGATAAGATCCGTGATACGGCCACTTCCCATGAGCGTACATTCATCATCGAAGTCATGGGACGCAATGCAGGCGATATCGCCCTTTGGTCTGGCCTTGCAGGTGGTGCGGAAACCGTCCTCATCCCTGAAGAAAAATTCGATATGGATGATGTGATCACTCGTCTGAATAAAGGGCAGGAGCGCGGAAAGAAACACAGCATCATCGTCGTGGCCGAAGGGGTCATGTCAGGTAATGAATTCGCCGACCAATTCAAGGAAGCGACCGGCATGGATACGCGCGTATCCGTACTTGGACACATCCAGCGTGGAGGCACTCCTACTGCTTCGGACCGGGTGCTTGCAAGCAGACTCGGTGCCAAAGCAGTGGAGCTGCTCGTGAGCGGGAACGGCGGTCGCGCTGTCGGGATCGAAAAGAATCAGCTTGTTGATTATGATATCATTGAAGCATTGGCCAAACCACATCATATCGACCTTGAGATGTATAATCTTTCCAAAGAACTTTCCATCTAATAAAGAAGTACAAACCCAGGAGGTAACAAAATGAGAAAAACAAAAATTGTATGTACGATCGGACCTGCCAGTGAAAGCGTAGAGAAACTATCCCAGCTTATCGATGCTGGTATGAATGTGACCCGCCTGAATTTCTCACACGGTGACTTTGAAGAGCACGGACAACGGATCATCAATATCCGTGAAGCAGCTGCCAAAGCCGGTAAAAATATCGGGATCCTCCTTGATACAAAAGGACCTGAAATCCGTACGCACACCATGGAAAACGGCGGCATCGAGCTTGAAAAAGGGAAAAATATCATTGTGTCCATGCAAGAAGTTGTCGGTACAGTGGACAAGTTCTCTGTTTCCTATGAAGGATTGATCGATGATGTACATGAAGGCTCCAAAATCCTTCTTGATGATGGATTGATCGGACTTGAAGTCACAAAGATCGATAAAGCAAACGGGGAAATCCACACGGTCATCAACAACAGTGGTGCCCTTAAAAACAAAAAAGGTGTCAACGTACCAGGCGTCTCAGTGAATCTTCCTGGAATCACCGAAAAAGATGCCAATGATATCATCTTCGGTATCGAACAGGGGATTGATTTCATCGCGGCTTCATTCGTTCGCCGTGCGTCTGACGTCCTTGAGATCCGCCAGCTTCTTGAAGAGCATAACGCATCTCATATCCACATCATCCCTAAAATCGAAAATCAGGAGGGTGTCGATAATATCGATGAAATCCTTGAAGTTTCCGACGGTTTGATGGTAGCACGTGGAGATCTTGGTGTTGAGATCCCTGCTGAAGAAGTACCTCTTGTACAGAAAATGCTCATCAAAAAGTGTAATGCACAGGGTAAACCGGTCATCACGGCTACTCAAATGCTTGATTCCATGCAGCGCAACCCGCGTCCGACAAGGGCGGAAGCAAGTGACGTCGCCAATGCGATCTTCGATGGAACGGATGCCATCATGCTTTCAGGGGAAACGGCAGCAGGAAGCTATCCTGTCGAAGCTGTTGAAACCATGCACAGCATCGCTTCAAGAGCAGAGCAGGCTCTTGATTCAAGCGCCATCCTTTCTGCACGCATCAAAGACTGTGAGCACAACATGACCGATGCAATCGGACAATCCGTCGCTCATACAGCCATCAACCTTGACGTAAATGCGATTGTTGCTCCGACGGAAAGCGGACATACAGCACGTATGATCTCGAAATACCGTCCGAAGGCGCCGATTGTTGCCGTCACAAGCGATGATTCCGTTACAAGGAGATTGGCACTTGTATGGGGTGTATTCCCTACCATGGGTCAAAAAGCTTCCACAACGGATGAAATGCTTCAAATGGCAGTCGATGAGAGCATGAATTCCGGTATGACTAAACATGGTGACCTGATTGTGATCACGGCTGGTGTTCCAATCGGAGAATCCGGTACAACAAACCTTATGAAGATTCACGTTGTCGGTGACATCGTAGCGAAAGGTCAAGGAATCGGACGCAAATCTGCATTCGGTAAAGCAGTCGTTGCTTCATCTGCTGAAGAAGCGGTAAGCAAGACAGAAGAAGGATCCGTCCTCGTTACAATCGGAACGGATAAAGAAATGATGCCTGCCCTCGAGAAATGCTCAGCATTGATCGTGGAAGAAGGCGGTCTGACAAGTCACGCAGCAGTTGTAGGGATCAACCTCGGTATCCCTGTGATCGTTGGAGTGGAAAACGCCACTGCATTGTTCCAGGATGGACAGGAAATCACGGTTGATGCGACACGCGGAGTCGTTTACAACGGCCAGGCAAGCATCCTCTAATAAATAGTAGGGCCGGAACCAATAGTTGGTTCCGGCCTTTTTGTATGGGTTCTGACCCGACCTGTGCTATACTGGGTGAAACGATAAAGCGTCTGGAGGAATCCATTCATGAAATACATTCTTGCTTCCCTCATCATCTTTCCATTTGTTGAAATCAGCCTGTTGATCTGGTCGGGTCATCTGATCGGAGCTTTCCCTACCATCTCCCTCATGATCCTGACGGGGCTCCTTGGGGCATTCCTTGCTAAGAAGCAGGGTCTCGATGCAATCCGGAAAGTCCAGCAGGATATCCAGAGCGGGCACATGCCAGGAGGACACGTCACAGATGGCCTCTGCATTGCAGCAGGCGGCTTTCTCCTCATCCTGCCGGGATTTGTTTCCGATCTGCTCGGACTCATCCTGTTGCTGCCGCCGACGCGCAGTATGATAAAGCCCTTCCTCTTCAGGCTGTTCAGGAGATGGGGAAGGAACCGGAATGTCATCATCTATCGCTGAACGCGGAAAAGAGGCGACAAACGTGTTTAAGTCATAGTAAAACCCGAATTCATTTGCCTGCGATAAGCAAATGAATTCGGGTTTTTACTTTGTTTCATGACCATCATCGTTTCCAGCGGTTGATTGGGGTGCAAGACGTAGACCCCTGCGGGAAGAGTAGCTGATGTGAGATCCCGCAGGCTTGCCGGGGAGGCTCACGGGCTACCCGCGGAAAGCGAAGTCTCGCACGGAAATCATGAGCGGTATTAAGAACCTATACGGATCGTGTCCGTCATTAGATCGTACCTTTTTAGTTTTGTCCCAACCCCTTATATCATTTTTCTCCGATGATGAATCGCCAAGTGTCCTTGAACACCCCCGCACGGTGAAGCGTCTGTCCGATGACGAGGACGATGGGGCCGACGATGAGACCGAGGAAACCGATGAGCTTGAAGCCGACAAAAAGGGCCACAAGTGTCGCAAGTGGGTCAAGTCCGATACTGGAAGAGAGGATTTTCGGCTCCATGATCTGCCTTTGCACAATCACGACAACATAGAGGACGGACAATCCGATCCCGAGACCCATATTCCCCGTGATGAATTCATAGGCGATCCATGGGACGAATACGACTCCGGTACCAAGGTATGGCATCAGATCCACAAGTCCGGTCACAAGCGCGATGGTGATGGCATAGTCGACTTTCAGGATCAGAAGTCCGATCAGGACCATGATGGCGGTGATGGAGATCAGGGTGAACTGTGCCCTGATTAAGCCGAATAGTGCCTTTTTCAAGTCGACAATCACCTTCCTGCCGCTTGTCATGGCTTTCCCGGGAATAAACCTTTCCGCTCTTGAGGATAATGTATACCAGTCCTTACTGATGAAAAAGGTGGCCAGTGCAGAGAAAATCAGCACAGTGGCAGCATTCGGGATCCACGAAACGAGCTGCGGGAGCCTCGTGAAGAAATTTTGAAGGAAGTCCCCTGCAGAAGTGGCGATTTTCGTTCCTGCGGCCTGTATATTTTCCATGACGGTATCCTGCTGTCCTGCATCGAGATTCTTGAACAAACCGGACACCTGCTCATAGAACGGCATGACCTTCCCGGCTATGACATCCTCTCCGTAATCCACGAGGGTTTCGACATGTTTAGGCAAAACTTCTGCCAGATAATTGGCTCCTGAGACAATTTCCGCAATCAGCAGGGTGATTAATCCGGCAAAAGCTGATACAATCATGAGCAGGGAAAGGGTCACGGCCCATATGCGCGGAAACCTCGCCTTTTTTTCGAGAACATTCACCAAGGGGTTCATCAGGAAGGCGATGGCAATGGCGATCACAAAAGGGTAAGCGAGTTTCCATATGTAAAACAGGGCAACGAACGCTAGGCTCACGATGGCCACGACAATGAGAAAACGAATGAATCGATATAAATACTCCAGGTTCAACGGCATCCCTCCTAAAGCTAGTCTATTCTATTTTAATTCAGGTAAGAACGGAAAGATAGTTTTCAACCCTGTTTGTTAACAGCCGTTGGTATGGTAGGATAACGATTGAACGGAGATAGAGAGGAGGAAGGATGGCTTGTCCCAGCCTTTATTATTTTTACTATTATTATTAGGGATCGGGTTCGTAGCCAAGAACCAATCCATCATAATTGCATCGGCTGTATTGATTATCCTTCGTGTGCTGGGTGCAGACGAGAAGATTTTCAGCACGATCTCCGGTAAAGGCATCAACTGGGGGGTGACCATCATCACGATCGCCGTGCTTGCCCCCATCGCCACGGGTGAGATCGGCTTCAAGGATCTCATTTCATCCATGAAGTCCCCGTACGCTTGGATTGCATTGATATCCGGGATGGCAGTGGCCATCATCGCCAAGAATGGATTGACCCTCCTGGAAAACGATCCCCACATCACGACGGCACTCGTACTTGGTACCGTCATCGCGGTTGCCGTATTCAAGGGGGTCGCTGTCGGTCCCCTTATCGGAGCAGGGATCGCCTATCTTGCCATGAAGGTATATGAAATGATCGCTTAGAGACGGAGTGAAAGCCCCATCCCATCAGGGGAGGGGCTTTCTTTCGTTTGGAAAGAGCATACCGGATATGCGAGTGTATGCGTGGGAAAATCGGAGTGGTTTATTTTACTAGAAAAATAATTTGCATAAATTAATGCGTTTTCATTCACAAAAGTCTGAGTATTGTTTATAATAGGAAATGTAAGCGTATCCCAAGCTCACAGATCGTCATAATATGACAAAGATGGGGCGGGGAATCATTTTTTGCTGGCTGGGTGAGCAATCGCTCACTTCACGGTCAATCGTTCTTTTAAAGATCCTGAAGCTTATCGCACGGCGATGGCTAGGGTTTTAAGCTCATAGGGAAATGGGTAGAAGTAATTAAACAAAGGAGAGATTATTATGACAGCGACTCGCGGATTAGAAGGAATTGTAGCTACTACGTCATCCATCAGTTCCATCATTGATGACACTCTTACATACGTAGGCTACAATATCGACGATCTAGCAAATAATGCTAGTTTCGAAGAGGTTATCTACTTATTGTGGCATCTTAAGCTTCCTACTGCAGGAGAGTTGGAAGAGCTATCCAACCTGCTTGCAGAAAATGCAGCTCTTCCACCTGAGGTGATCGAGCATTTCAAGATGTACAACACCAAGGAAGTCCACCCGATGGCCGCGCTCAGGACGGCGGTATCCATGCTTGGCCTGTATGATGATAAGGCGGATGTCATGGATCCACAGGAAAACTACATGAAAGCCGTGCGCCTTCAGGCGAAGATCCCGACGATCGTCACGTCATTCGCACGCATCCGTAACGGACAGGAGCCGATTGCGCCTCGCAAGGATTTGAACTTTGCGGCGAACTTCCTGTATATGCTGAACGGCAAAACACCTGAACCGGTTGAAATCGAAGCATTCAACAAAGCGCTCGTCCTTCATGCCGACCACGAACTGAATGCGTCTACCTTCACGGCCCGTGTATGCGTTGCCACTCTATCAGATGTCTATTCTGGTGTCACGGCGGCCATCGGTGCGTTGAAAGGTCCGCTTCACGGTGGTGCGAATGAACAGGTCATGAAGATGCTCACTGAAATCGGAAGCGTCGATAAGGCTGAAGAGTACGTACTTGATAAGCTGGAGAAAAAAGAGAAAATCATGGGCTTCGGACACCGCGTCTATCGTCAAGGGGACCCTCGTGCCAAGCATCTTAAGGAAATGTCGAAGCGCCTAACCGAGCTGACGGGACAAGGCAAATACTACGAAATCTCCGAGAAAGTGGATGCAACGTTCACCTCGAAGAAGGATCTTCCACCGAACGTCGATTTCTATTCTGCGTCCGTCTATCACAGCCTTGGGATCGACCATGATCTGTTCACGCCGATCTTTGCGGTCAGCAGGGTATCGGGCTGGCTTGCACATATCCTTGAGCAATATTCCGACAACCGTCTGATCCGCCCTCGTGCCGATTATATCGGGCCTGGGAAGCAAGAATACGTGCCGGTAAGCGAAAGAGGTTAATCACCGATATTTACAAACACTCAAAATATTGGTGTAATAGTAATAGATAAAGGGAATGACATGCTCACAGCGATGGGCGTTGTTCCCTTTGATAATGAGTAAATGGAGGGTACATACATGACACAAGCTGAAAAAATCACGAATGAGAATGGGCAATTGAACGTCCCGAATCATCCGATCGTACCATTTATCGAAGGAGACGGAACTGGTCCGGATATCTGGGCTTCCTCTCAGCGCGTCCTTGATGCTGCCGTTGAAAAAGCGTACAACGGTGAGCGCAAGATCGAGTGGAAAGAAGTGTATGCCGGTGAAAAAGCATTCAACAAAACGGGTGAATGGCTCCCTGCAGAAACGCTTGAAGCGATCCGCGAATACTTCATCGCGATCAAAGGACCACTGACAACTCCTGTAGGAGGCGGGATCCGCTCATTGAACGTAGCACTGCGTCAAGAGCTTGACCTGTTCACATGTCTTCGCCCTGTACGCTACTTCGAAGGCGTACCTTCACCGGTGAAGCGTCCTGAAGATACGGATATGGTCATCTTCCGTGAAAACACAGAAGATATCTATGCCGGTATCGAGTATGCAAAGGGTTCTGATGAAGTGAAAAAATTGATCAGCTTCCTTCAAGATGAAATGGGCGTCAACAAGATCCGCTTCCCTGAAACATCCGGGATCGGGATCAAACCTGTATCGGAAGAAGGGACAAGCCGTCTTGTGCGCGCTGCCATCAACTATGCGATCACAGAAGGCCGCAAGTCTGTAACCCTTGTCCACAAAGGAAACATCATGAAGTTCACTGAAGGAGCTTTCAAAAACTGGGGCTACGAGCTTGCTGAAAAGGAATTCGGCGATAAAGTATTCACATGGGCTCAATACGATAAGATCAAGGATGCTGACGGTCTTGATGCTGCCAACAAAGCACAAGCTGATGCTGAAGCTGCCGGCAAGATCATCGTAAAAGATTCCATCGCGGATATCTTCCTTCAACAAATCCTTACGCGTCCGGCTGAATTCGATGTTGTGGCGACCATGAACCTGAACGGTGACTACATCTCAGATGCCCTTGCTGCACAAGTTGGTGGAATCGGAATTGCTCCTGGAGCAAACATCAACTATGAATCCGGCCATGCCATCTTCGAAGCAACACACGGAACTGCACCTAAATATGCAGGCCTTGATAAAGTGAATCCATCTTCTGTCATCCTATCTGGCGTTCTTCTTCTTGAGCACCTCGGTTGGAATGAAGCAGCAGATCTGATCACGAAATCAATGGAAAAAACAATCGCTTCCAAAGTCGTAACATATGACTTTGCCCGTCTCATGGATGGAGCAACAGAAGTGAAATGTTCAGAGTTCGGTACAGCCTTGATCGAAAATATGTAATTCATTGACTGACAGGGGCAGAATCTGCTCCTGTCTTACATAAGAACAGGGGGAAGCAATGATGACAATCAAACGTAGAAAAGTTTCAGTAATCGGTGGAGGATTCACTGGTGCCACAACAGCATTGATGCTTGCACAAAAAGAACTTTCTGATGTGGTGCTTGTTGATATCCCGCAAAATGAAGATCCGACCAAAGGAAAGGCTTTGGATATGCTCGAAGCAAGTCCGGTACAAGGATTCGATTCGAACATCATCGGTACGTCGAACTATGAAGATACGAAGGACTCGGACATCGTGGTGATCACAGCCGGTATCGCGCGTAAGCCTGGAATGAGCCGTGATGATCTTGTTCAGACGAACCAAAAAGTCATGAAGTCCGTGACGCAGGAAATCGTGAAGTACTCGCCAAACTGTTACATCATCGTATTGACGAACCCTGTGGATGCCATGACCTATACGGTGTTCAAAGAGTCCGGATTCCCTAAAGAGCGCGTCATCGGTCAATCGGGTGTCCTTGATACTGCCCGCTTCCGTACATTCGTTGCCCAAGAACTGAATCTATCAGTGAAAGACGTTACTGGTTTCGTTCTTGGTGGACATGGTGACGACATGGTACCGCTCATCCGCTATTCCTATGCAGGCGGAATCCCGCTTGAAACATTGATTCCGAAAGATCGCCTCGATGCCATCGTTGAGCGCACGCGTAAAGGTGGTGGGGAAATCGTCGGTCTTCTTGGAAACGGAAGTGCCTACTATGCCCCTGCAGCTTCACTCGTTCAGATGGTGGAAGCGATCCTCAAAGATCAACGCCGCGTCATCCCTGCCATCGCTTATCTTGAAGGCGAATATGGATATGACGGAATTTACCTTGGTGTACCAACGATCCTTGGTGGAAACGGTCTTGAGAAAATCATCGAGCTTGAACTGACGGAAGAAGAGAAAACAGCACTCGGCCAATCGGCAAGTGCCGTCAAAAACGTCATGGAAGCATTGGTGTAAAATAGTACGTGGGGCTGGGACAAACGTGTTTCAGTCATAGTAGAACCCGAATTCGTTTGCCTACGATCAGGCAAAAGAGTTCGGGTTTTTCATTTGTTTCATGAACATTTTTCTATCGTTTCCAGCGGTTGATTGGAGTGTAAGACGAAGACCCCTGCTGGAAGAGTGGCTCCCCGCAGGCGTGCCGAGGAGGCTCACGGGCTGCGAAGTCTTGCACGGAAATCATGAGCGGTATAAAGAAACTATACGATTGTGTTCGTCATTTCATGGCATCTTTTTCGTTTTGTCTCAACCTTTTTTTCATGCACTGAATCCCTTTTGAAATTCTACTAAAAAGTCCTTTGTTTGGGCACAATAGAAATGATACTATATTAATAGACAGACTATTTAAAAATGTAAGTGTTTACATTCAGGAGGTGCGTTCATGTTACTGGGTAAAAAAAGAAAACCGGGAAGAAAAATCGAAGATATGACCATTGGTGAGAAGCTGACGCTCACAGAGAAGATCGAGGACAATGAACTCCTTCTCTACCTTGGCTTGACGAATGATGCCAATCCTTTATATATTCAGCACGACTATGCATCGCAAACGCCTTTCAAGAAGCCGATCGTCCCATCCATCATGTTGACGGGAATCATCACATCAGCCGTCTCAAAATACCTGCCTGGACCCGGCTCGCATATCGTCGAACAATCCATCCAATTCCATAAGCCCGTTTATCACTACGCTACCGTCCGATTTCTGTTTGAAGTAAAAGAAATCGATTTGAAGGCCCATTCCGTCATCATCGAAGTAAGCGCAGATAATGAAGACGATGAAAGGGTCGTGACGGGAAGGATCAACGTATGCCCGCCTCACCGGTTGGAGAAGATGAACAGCCATGCCCTTGAAAATTTTTAACCCGCTCCCTTCAGAGCGGTTTTTTTATTTGCCGACTGTTCTGTGCAGCCACCGCTCCCGGTCCTTCAAGTGGTCCGGTGGGGAACGATTGGCCCGCTCATTGCGTTCATCACGGATACCATCACATCTCTCAAAACGTTGGATGAAAGAGGGGACATTTATCCCGACTGCTCTCAAAACGCCGAATAGTAGTGGTAACACTGCAAAATTATATTATAATAAAAGTACAATTACATAATGCTAATGGATGAAGGGGTAAATTCATTCTCTTGGAGGCCTATAATCAATGAGCAAAAACATTCTGGTAGTGGATGATGAACAATCGATCGCAACATTGTTAAAATACAACCTGGAGCAGTCGGGTTATGCTGTCATGACGGCACACGACGGAGAGGAAGGCTTGAATAAGGCCGTCTCGGAATCACCCGATCTGATCATCCTTGATTTGATGCTTCCATCCATGGATGGGATCGAAGTGTGCAAAGAACTTCGCCAGCGAAAGATCAGTACGCCGATCCTCATGCTGACGGCAAAGGATGATGAATTCGATAAGGTGCTGGGACTCGAGCTCGGTGCCGATGACTATATGACGAAGCCCTTCAGTCCACGTGAAGTGGTGGCGAGGGTGAAAGCGATCCTGAGAAGGAGCCAGGCATCCGCAGCGGTGAAAGAACAATCCGAAAGCCATGACGTGGATTACAAGGAAGTCGGAGAATTGAAAGTGTACCCCGAACAATATGAAGCGTATTTCCAAGGTGAACTCCTTGAACTGACGCCGAAGGAATTTGAACTTCTTCTTTACCTGACAGACAACCGCGGACGGGTATTGACGAGAGACCAGCTCCTGAGCGCGGTGTGGAATTATGATTTCGCGGGCGACACAAGGATCGTGGATGTGCATATCAGCCATCTCCGGGAGAAAATCGAGACTAATACGAAGAAACCGATTTACATCAAGACCATCAGAGGGCTTGGCTATAAATTAGAGGGTCCCAAATCCTCATGACCAAGTACAGGACGAAGCTTCTTCTGGCGCTCATCACCCTTATCATCGGCGTGTTGATCGGGCTGGGTCTCCTGCTTGGACAAATCTTCAAGAATTTTTATCTGGAGACGCTGAACTCCAGGATTCAGAAAGAAGCAAGGCTTCTTGCCAATTCAATAGAAGAAAATGG
Organism: Rossellomorea sp. FS2; assembly: GCF_047915635.1. Lineage (NCBI taxonomy): Bacteria > Bacillati > Bacillota > Bacilli > Caryophanales > Bacillaceae > Rossellomorea > Rossellomorea sp. FS2. The sequence goes on from NZ_JBLRVS010000001.1 coordinate 172,744, forward strand.
ACCGCTGCAGGGAACGAATCCCTCCATCATCAATGAGCTCAGCGATATCCTCGATGTGCGCATTACCCTGCTGGATAAGGACGGGAAGGTCATTGACGATACGAAACGTCCGGGTTCCCTGGGGGATCAGAAGCAGAAAGAGATCATCGCATCCATCAAGGATGACTGGGATGTGAAGGACCGTCACAAGAAGGTGGTCGACGAAGGCAGGGAGTTCCGTTACTATTGGTATCCCCTCAATCAGAACGGGAATCAATCCGACGGACTCCTTATCATGAGTACCGAGGTGGATGAATTCGAAGAAGGGAACCAGCAGATATGGCTGGTCCTGACGATTTCCCTCGTGCTTGCGTTGGTCCTGATCATCATCTTGGGGTCAAGGATCACCGTGCGGTATACAAAACCGATTGAATCCGCCACCAATGTAGCCATGGAGCTTGCGAAAGGGAATTATCGTGCCAGGACCTTCGAGGATCGACTCGATGAGACCAGCATGCTGAGCTCCTCGATCAATATCCTCGCACGTAACCTCCAGGAAATGGTCAATGCCCAGGAAATGCAGCAGGACCGGCTCACCACCCTGATCGAAAATATGGGAAGTGCCCTTCTCCTCATTGATCATCGCGGGTTCATCGTATTGACCAACCGCACCTTCAGGGAATTCTTCAATTTGGAGGAAAAGGAGCTTCGGAAGGTCCGCTATCATGAAGTGATCCATTTCCAAGAGGTGAATCGACTGGTGGAGGAAATCTTCATGACGGAGAAGCGGGTCCGCAAGCAGATCCTGCTTCCTTACCAGATCGAGCGGAGGCACTACGAGGTATACGGGGCCCCGATCATCGGTCACAACAATGTGTGGAAGGGGATCGTCGTGGTCTTCCATGATATCACGGAACTGAAAAAGCTCGAGCAGATGAGAAAAGATTTTGTTGCCAATGTGTCGCATGAATTGAAGACGCCGATTACATCCATCAAGGGCTTCTCTGAAACGCTCCTCGATGGGGCGATGAAGGATGAGGACACCCTGAGGAACTTCCTCGATATCATCCTGAAGGAGAGCGACCGTCTTCAATCACTGATCCAGGATCTCCTGGAGCTGTCCAAAGTGGAAAAGAGCGGTTTCGAGCTCTCCCTTCAAAAGGAATCCATATCCGGACTTATCGAAGAGATCCTGCCCATCCTGAACGAGCGTGCCAGGGAAAAGGGCATCACCCTGGATGTGCACAATGAATCCCCGGTCCTTGCAGAGGTGGACAGCTACCGGTTGAAGCAGGTCTTCATCAACTTGATCAGTAATGCGATTTCCTACACTCCGCCAGGCGGGATCGTGGAAGTCGGAGTGGAGGACGCAGGAAAGCAGGTACTTGTGTCCATAAAAGATAACGGCATCGGGATTGCACAAGAGGAGATTCCGCGCATATTCGAGCGCTTCTACCGGGTTGATAAAGCAAGGAGCCGCAACTCCGGGGGAACCGGCCTCGGCCTTGCCATCGTCAAGCACATCCTGGAGGCGCATGAAGCGAAAATCGAAGTGGAAAGCGAACTGAATAAGGGGACGACATTCAAGGTGCTACTGAACAAACAATTCCATGAGAGCATCCATGAAGGGGAATGATGGTTTTTTTACAATCAATTTACAAAGTGTTAAATTCCGGTTAACATACCGGTGATACGATACTAAGTGAAACCCCTTCATCCAAGGTGTTGATGAAAAGACGAGAACCGACCCCGTTCTCGTCTTTTTGCATGGAAACTTTCCCATCAATGTAATATTCCTGAAACTTTTCAGGGATGGACCCGTATAGATTAGTAGAATGGGTCTGACAAAAATGGGGGGATTTCATGAGCTTGAAGCAAACATATAAGGTGACGGGGATGGTGGTGGGAGCACTGATCCTCATCGCGGTGCTAGTGACTTCTTGGTACACGGTGGATGAGTCGGAACAGGCGCTTGTCCTTACATTCGGGAAGGCAGGGGATCCAGTTGTGGAACCGGGCCTGCACTTTAAGATGCCTTGGCCGATCCAGCAGGTGGAAACGCTATCGAAGGAAACGTTCACGCTGCAATTCGGATATGAAGAAAGCGAAGGGGAAATCAAAAATTTCCCGAAAGAAACCAAAATGATCACGGGTGATGAATACATCGTCCTGGCCGATCTTGTTGTGCAGTGGAAAATCACGGATCCGGAAGGCTATCTCTTCAATGCAGAAAACCCGAAGGAAATTCTCTATGATGCCACATCATCATCCATCAGGAGCATCATCGGGAGTTCACTGATCGATGATGCATTGACTTCGGGTAAGGCTAAAATCGAAGGGGATGTCAGAGACCTACTGACCAATCTGATAGAAGACTATGATATAGGGATTTCCATCATCGGTTTAAAGCTGCAGGACGTGGAACTGCCGAATGAAGATGTGCGCTCCTCCTTCACAGCCGTCACCGATGCGCGTGAAATGAAGAATACCAAAACCAATGAAGCCAAAAAGTATCAGAACCAGCGCATGAATGAAGCGCAGGGAGAGAAGAAGGCGATCATGTCCAAGGCAAAGGGCGAGAAGATTGCGAGGATCGAACAGGCACGGGGGGATGTGGCCGTCTTCGATAAGCTCTATGATCAATACAAAACCAATCCCGATATCACACGGAAGCGTCTGGTGCTTGAAAGCCTTGAAACCGTCCTGCCGAATGCCGAGATCTACATTATGAAGGATGACGGGGAAACCCTGAAGCATTTCCCGATCCGACCGATGGAAGGGAAAGCGAAGGCGGAGGAAAAGGCTGAAGAAAAGGAGGCGAAGACCGATGAGTAATCCGAACGTCTATCAATTCGAGAAGAAAGAGCGGCCTCCGACAGACTGGAAGCCCTACGTCAGGACGGGAATATTCCTGGTTGTACTCCTTGCACTTCTCTTGGTTGCCTTCACTTCCGTCTATATCGTGAAAGAAGGGGAATACAAGGTCGTCCGTCAGTTCGGTGAAGTGGTGCGGATCGACGAAGAGCCGGGTCTGAAGGCAAAGGTTCCCTTCATTCAATCGGTTACGACGTTGACGAAGCGGCAGATGACGTCCGATGTGACCGAGGCCGAGATCAATACAAAGGATAAAAAGCGGATGCTCATCGATAACTATGCCGTGTGGCAGATCACCGATCCTTTGAAGATGATCTCCAATGCACGGAATGTCATCAACGCAGAAGCGAAGATGGAGGACTTCATCTATTCCGTGGTCAGGGCAGAGCTCGGTAAACTGGAATATGAAGAGGTCATCAATGATGAGAAGTCGTCCAGAGGGAGCCTGAACGACCAGATCACAGATAAGGTCAATGAACTTCTCGAAAATCAGCAATACGGGGTGGTGGTCAAAGATGTACGGATCAAACGTACCGACCTGCCGGAGGCCAATGAGAAGTCCGTCTATACAAGGATGATTTCCGAGCGGGAATCCAAGGCACAGGAGTACCTTTCCCAAGGGGATGCGGAGAAACAGAGCATCACGGCCGAAACGGACCGGGAAGTGAAGGAGCTCATCGCGAAGGCGGAAACCGAGGCCAATGTCATCAGGGCTGAAGGAGAATCAGAGGCTGCGAAGATCTACAATCAATCCTTTTCCAAAGATCCTGAATTCTATGATCTGTACCGCACCCTCGAAACCTACAAAAAGACGATCGATGATGAAACCGTCATCGTCCTTCCATCGGATTCACCGTATGCCCGCTTGCTCATGGGCTATACCGAATGATCGCAGAGCCTCCTGTCCGGAGGCTTTTTTTCGTCTTCACATGAAGGAAGTGAGAGGGGATGCTCCGGCAGTAGCCAGGAGCCCTCACCCGTTTTCAGCACGATGGGCAGGGCCATTACCGACGTGTCCTTCCTGCCGGGACGGGGTGGGGATTTTTCCTTTCAATCCCGGTCATGGTAGAATGGGTATAGAGAAGGTTCATACTTATGTGATGAACGTACAGGAGGTACCGCCATGTCAAAAAAACTAGTCTTGATCGATGGGAACAGTATCGCATATCGCGCATTCTTTGCCCTGCCGCTGTTGAACAACGATAAAGGTGTACATACGAACGCCGTCTATGGCTTCACCACGATGCTTCAAAGGATCCTCGAGGATGAGAAACCCTCGCATATCCTGGTTGCATTCGATGCAGGGAAGACCACCTTCAGGCATGAAACATTCAAGGAATATAAAGGGGGCAGGCAAAAGACCCCGCCTGAGCTATCGGAACAATTCCCCTACATCCGGGAGCTATTGGATGCATACGGGATCAAGAGATACGAGAAGGAAAATTACGAGGCGGATGACATCATCGGGACCCTGTCACTGAGGGCGGAAGCGGAAGGCTTTGACGTAAAGGTGTTTTCGGGAGACAAGGACCTCACGCAGCTCAGCTCGGATAAAACGACGGTGTGCATCACGCGTAAAGGGATCACGGATCTTGAAATCTATACGCCGGAACACGTGAAGGAAAAGTGGGAGATCACGCCTGATCGCGTCATCGATATGAAGGGCCTCATGGGTGACAGCTCGGATAATATCCCTGGCGTGCCGGGGGTCGGTGAGAAGACGGCAATCAAACTGTTGAAGCAGTTCGGAACGCTTGAGGAGCTCCTCGCTTCCATCGATCAGGTGAGCGGGAAGAAGCTGAAGGAAAAGCTTGAAGAGAATAAGGAACAGGCCATCATGAGCAAGGAACTGGCGACGATCCTCCGTGAAGCGCCGGTGGATGTGGGACTTGATGACCTCCAGTATGAAGGGGAGGAAACCCAGGAACTGAAGGCCGTCTTCAAGGATCTCGGCTTCAATTCCCTTCTCGAAAAAATGGGGGAAACCGTCGAGGAAGAAACGGTGGAACAAGAGGAGATCGCATTCGAAGTACTGGAAGAGATCAAAGCGGATCATCTTGCCCGGGAGAGTTCCCTCTATATTGAAATGCTCGAGGATAATTATCATACAGGCAAGGTCATCGGGATCGGTCTCCACAACGAAAAGGGAACCTATTTCTTTTCGATGGAAGCAGCGGCAGCATCCCCTGCGTTCAAGGAATGGGCGGAGGACGGGACATCCGTCAAGCACGTCTACAACGCTAAAGAAACGATCGTATCCTTCCTGAGGGAAGGCATCGAGATCGAGGGGATCGATTTCGACCTCTTGCTCGCGTCCTATATCATCAATCCTTCTGAATCGAGTGAGGATTTCGCCACGATTGCCAAAGGACATGGACAGGCAGGAATGAAATCCGATGAAGCTGTCTTCGGCAAGGGAGCGAAACAGAAGGTACCGGATCTTGATGTGCTGTCTGAACACATCGCCAGGAAGGCGTTCGTTCTCTCGACCTTGAAGGCGACATGCATGGACGAGCTCGAGGAGAACAATCAAAAAGAATTGTTTACCGATCTGGAGCTTCCCCTCGCCCTGATCCTGGCCGAGATGGAGCATACCGGGGTGAAGGTCGACTGTGATCGCTTGAATGAAATGAAGGACGAACTCGCCGATCGCCTTGTTGAACTGGAGCGCAAAATCCACGAGCTCGCAGGGGAAAGCTTCAACATCAATTCTCCCAAGCAGCTCGGCGTGGTCCTGTTCGATAAGCTGGGGCTGCCTGTCATCAAGAAGACGAAGACCGGCTACTCCACGTCTGCCGATGTATTGGAGAAGCTGCAGTCGAAGCATGAGATCATCGACTACATCCTCCACTATCGTCAGCTTGGAAAGCTGCAGTCCACATACCTTGAAGGATTGCTGAAAGTGGTGCATGAGGAAACCGGTAAGATCCATACGCGCTTCAACCAGGCCCTCACCCAGACGGGACGCCTCAGCTCGACGGATCCGAACCTTCAGAATATCCCGATCAGGCTGGAAGAAGGCCGCAAAATCAGACAGGCGTTCATCCCATCAGAAGAAGGCTGGGTGATGTTCGCAGCGGATTACTCCCAGATCGAGCTACGCGTCCTCGCCCATATCGCAAAGGATGAAAAGCTGATCGAAGCCTTCCGGAACGATATGGACATCCATACAAAGACGGCGATGGACGTCTTCGGAGTGGCGAAAGAAGACGTTACATCGAATATGAGGCGGCATGCGAAAGCCGTCAACTTCGGGATCGTGTACGGGATCAGTGACTACGGTCTATCACAGAGCCTGGATATCACACGGAAAGAAGCCGGTGAGTTCATCAACAAATACCTTGAAAGCTTCCCGGGAGTGAAGGATTATATGGAGGACATCGTGCAGGATGCCAAGCAGAAAGGCTATGTCACGACCCTGCTCAAACGCAGGCGATACCTCCCAGAAATCACGAGCCGGAACTTCAATCTGCGGAGCTTTGCTGAGCGTACGGCGATGAACACACCGATTCAGGGGAGTGCAGCCGACATCATCAAAAAAGCGATGATCGATATGGCAGCCCGACTTGAACAGGAAAATCTGAAATCACGCCTTCTCCTTCAAGTGCACGATGAACTGATCTTCGAAGCGCCGAAGGATGAAATCGAGATACTGGAGAAAATCGTACCGGAAGTCATGGAGCAGACAATGGAGCTTGAAGTGCCCCTCAAAGTGGACTATTCCTATGGCGACACATGGTACGATGCAAAATAGAGAGGAGTAGGACCGGTGCCTGAACTTCCAGAAGTAGAAACAGTCAGAAGGACATTGGAGGTCCTCGTAGTAGGAAAGACAATCAAAGAGGTGGCCGTGAGCTGGCCGAAGATGATCAAGGAACCATCCGAGACGGCTCAATTCACCGACTCCCTGAAAGGTCAGGAAATCCTGGGTATGGGGCGACGGGGGAAGTTTCTGATCTTCTACCTGAATGATGTCTCCCTTGTCTCCCACTTGAGGATGGAGGGGAAGTATGCCCTTCATCAAAAGGAAGAGCCTGTGGAGAAGCATACCCATGTGGTATTCACCTTCACGGATGGAACGGAATTGAGATACCGAGACGTACGGAAATTCGGGACGATGCATCTGTTCAAGAAAGGGGAAGAACTTCTTCATCTTCCCCTTCTGCAGCTTGGACCCGAACCGTTTGAAGAAGCCTTCACGCCGGACTACCTTCACGGGAAGTTCGCCGGTACCTCAAGGATCGTCAAGGCGGTCCTCCTCGATCAGACCGTCATGGTGGGACTCGGGAATATTTATGTGGATGAAGCGTTATTCCGGTCGGGGATCCATCCCGACCGGAAGGCATCATCCCTGACCGTTGATGAAGTAGCAGATCTGCATCACAGCATCATTGCCACCCTCAGGGAAGCAGTGGATATGGGGGGCAGCACGATCCGCTCCTATGTGAACTCCCAGGGGCAGATGGGGATGTTCCAGCAGAACCTGTATGTGTACAGCAGGAATGGAGAGGCTTGCAGGACATGCGGTACGCCGATCGAGAAAAAAGTATCCGCGGGTCGAGGGACGCATTATTGTCCCCACTGCCAGCGCCCCTAACATTTAACATCTGATAAGCCCATACCATATAGTATTGTATTGACGATTGGGAGGGCTGTCAGAATGAACACACTTTTCTCCTTACTCCTGCTGGCATTTGCTGTAAGCCTTGATAATTTCAGTACGGGACTGACATATGGATTACGAAAAGTCAAAATACCTATAAAATCAATCACCATCATTTCCTTATGCTCTGCATTATGCTTATTGATCGCCATGTTCATGGGGCAGGCGATCTCTGTCATCCTTTCACCCGAATGGGCTGGGAGGATCGGAGGATTGATCCTGGTGGCCATCGGACTCGCGGTGCTCTATCAGTTCTTCAGACCGGAGAAGGAAACGCATGTGGAAGAGAAAGAAAAGACCTTGATCAATGTGGAAATCAAATCGATCGGCCTCGTGATCCAGATCATGAGGCGTCCGTTGACGGCCGATTTCGACCGCTCCGGAACCATCACCGGCGTAGAAGCATTCATGCTCGGCATAGCCCTTTCCCTTGATTCGTTCGGTGCAGGGCTCGGGGCCGCGCTTTTGAATTATTCTCCTTTTCCACTTGCCATCGCCATCTTCTCCATGAGTTTCATCTTCCTCACCTGCGGATTGCAGTTGGGCGTCTACTTCTCTCATATCAGATGGATCCAGCGGGTCGCCTTCCTGCCTGGAGTCCTATTGATCTGTCTGGGGATTATGCGGTTCTAGGGAATGGTGCTGAACGAAAGGATCGATGAAAGTGGCAACCATTATTGGACTGACGGGCGGTATTGCAAGCGGTAAAAGTACAGTATCAGCATTTCTGAAAGAAAAGGGGTACATCATCATCGATGCAGATCTTGCAGCACGCATGGTGGTGGAAGTCGGGCAACCCGCATACCTCGCCATCGTCGATGCATTCGGCAAGGGCATCCTTCAGGAAAACGGCCAGATCGACCGTGCCGGGCTCGGGGCCATCATCTTTAATGACCCGACGAAACGGAATCTCCTGAATGGGATCGTGCATCCGGCCGTGCGGAGCATGATGCTCGCGCATAAAGACGAGGCCATTGAAAACGGAAAACAGACGATCATCATGGATATTCCCCTTCTATTTGAAAGTGACCTGACATGGATGGTGGATCAGACGGTCGTCGTCGCCGTCGAAAAAGACGTGCAGCTCGATCGATTGATGAAGCGGAACCGGCTGTCTGAACAAGAAGCGGCAGCCCGCATCTCCTCTCAGCTCCCTTTGAAGGAAAAAGCCGAAAAGGCAGATGCAGTCATCGATAATAATGGTTCGGTGGAAGATACCTTGAAGCAGGTAGAAGAGCTACTTGCTACATGGGGATTGAAGCCGTAAAGTGAAGCCCGCCGGGATATGTCCGGCGGCTTTTTCTATCTTTACGGAGGAGCTTAGTGGACTTTAACCAAGCTTTGAGAAATAAGAATAAAAGAAAGCGTTATCAGAATGTTACAACATTTCGAATTTACACAAAACCATATGGTCAATTCCGTTCAATATGTTATACTATTTTTAGAAAATAACATATGAGTATAACATTAATATAGAGGGGAGCAGGATATATGATGGCGAGAGTGGCAATCAATGGATTTGGTCGAATTGGGAGAATGGTATTCAGGAAGGCGATTATGGAGGATGACTTGGAAGTCGTGGCCATCAATGCGAGCTATCCGGCAGAAACACTGGCTCACCTGATCAAGTATGATACCAACCACGGTACGTTCAAAGCAGAAGTGGCAATCGGGGAGGATTCCCTCATTGTCAATGGAAAGACGGTGCGGCTCCTGAGCAACCGTGATCCTGCTGCCCTGCCATGGGCGGAATTGAATGTGGATATCGTCATCGAAGCGACAGGCAAGTTCAACTCCAGGGAGAAAGCGGCCCTGCATCTGGACGCTGGTGCGAGAAAGGTGATCCTGACTGCCCCGGGTAAAAATGAAGACGTTACCATCGTGATGGGGGTCAACGAAGACGCTCTCGATATCGATGAGCATCATGTGATTTCCAATGCATCATGCACGACAAACTGCCTGGCACCTGTGGCAAAAGTGCTTCATGAGCAGTTCGGCATTGAAAACGGTCTGATGACCACGGTGCATGCGTATACGAATGATCAAAAGAATATCGATAATCCCCATAAGGACCTTCGGAGGGCGAGAGCATGCGGTCAATCCATCATCCCGACGACGACAGGTGCAGCGAAGGCGTTGGCCCTCGTCATGCCGGAGTTGAAGGGCAAGCTGCACGGGATGGCGCTCCGCGTCCCGACGCCGAATGTATCCCTTGTGGACCTTGTGGTCGATGTGAAAAGGGACGTGACGGTCGAGGAAATCAATGATGCATTCACGGCTGCCTCGCTCGGTTCCATGCATGGAATCGTTGAATTCACGACGGAGCCGCTCGTGTCCATCGATTTCAACACCAATCCCCACTCTGCCATCATTGACGGCCTCTCCACCATGGTGATGGATGATCGCAAAGTCAAGGTGCTTGCATGGTACGATAATGAATGGGGCTACTCCTGCCGGGTCGTCGATCTTGTCCGGTTCACGGCATCCAAGATGGAGGCTGCAGCCGGGGTGAATGTTTGAAAGAACCAACATAAAAAGAATGAATGAACATCGGGACGCATCGTGGATGCGTTCTTTTTTGTGCTCAAATTCCATGACGGGGTCCGGGATCCAACCCGGGTCCACCTGCCCGCCCGCTCCATCAAAACGCATAGGGGACCCGAGAGTCCCACATGCAAGGAGCGCCTTGCGATTTACAGGCTTTCACTACGGGATCACGGATTTCCCTGCAGCCCGAATGCCGGAATGGCCCTATGAAAAAACTTTTGAAAATTTATTGCAAATGGAGTTTAAACAAAGTATACTATTTTTCGTGAACTTCTTAACAGCAAATGATTACTGAGTTAACTACTTAAAGGGTTAGGACCTCTTCGGACTAACTTTCCCCCGTGGTGGTTAAGATTTTGCCAAGGGACTTGTTCATTTTGACGAAAAAAATTATGTCAAAGGGGGAAACGATCAATGGAAACAATGGGTCGTCATGTAATCTCTGAACTATGGGGTTGCGATTTTGAAAAGTTGAATGATGTAGTAGGAATTGAAAAAACGTTTGTGGATGCAGCTCTTAAATCAGGTGCTGAAATCCGTGAAGTGGCCTTTCACAAATTTGCTCCACAAGGCGTGAGCGGAGTGGTGATCATCTCTGAATCCCACCTGACCATCCACAGCTTTCCTGAACATGGATATGCCAGCATCGATGTGTATACATGCGGAGATCTAGATCCGAACATCGCTGCAGAATATATAGCTGAAGCACTGGGTGCTGATACCCGTGAAACAATCGAACTTCCGCGCGGCATGGGACCTGTACAGGTGAAGAAATCACAGGCTCAGGCGCTCTAATAGTTGAATCTTCAAGAGGTGCATGACTCATGCATCTCTTTTTTTATTGAGGTTGTTCCCGCTTTCAATGTCTCCATTTTCAATCCTCATGTTTTCGTGTAAAATGAGGGTATACAAAGGGAGGAAAATGATCATGAGCGGAATCAAGACCTTGTTGAAACGTTTTCAATCGGAATGTGAAACATCGGATAAGCAGGAAGAAGAAGTCCTGCAGACCCATTATTATAAATCCATGCAAAATGGGACATTCAATGCCGTCCTCGAATTGTTCTCATCTTCCCAGTACGATATCCTATCCGAATCGAAGGACAGGGGAGAGATCACAATCCGGAAGAACGGGACCCCGCAGCTGTTCATCGTGGCGACGGTCATCGGGGTGAGGCCGCTCGAGACGGCGGTCGATTTCAAACTGAGTACGGATAAAGGAAAGATCCTCGGCACGTATTCCGTCCTGAAGGCGCAGATCAAGAATTATTACGATGTCCTGGACGGGAAATTGACGAGGGTGAGATAGCGAAGAACTTGTGGTGAGCACCACTTTTCTATATCATAAGTGTAAATGAGTTTAGCATAACGGAGCTGATAGTATGAAATGTCCGTCCTGCCAAAATAACGGCACCCGGGTGGTGGATTCGCGTCCGGCTGATGAAGGGCGTTCCATCAGGAGAAGAAGAGAATGTGAAGTGTGCGCGTTCCGGTTCACCACGTTCGAAAAGGTGGAAGAACTGCCTTTGATTGTGGTGAAGAAGGAAGGCCTGCGGGAAGAGTTCAGCAGAGAAAAGATCCTCCGCGGTCTTATTAAGGCATGCGAGAAACGTCCGGTTCCATTGGAGACGCTCGAGAAGCTCTCCCTGGACATTGAAAAGGACCTCCGGAACCAAGGGGTGTCCGAGGTCGAGTCCGTTAAAGTGGGTGAGATGGTCATGGATCGCCTGGCGCAGGTCGACGAAGTCGCTTACGTCCGGTTTGCTTCGGTATACAGACAATTCAAGGATATTAATGTGTTCATAGATGAACTTAAAGAACTGATCAAAAAAGAGTGAAAGGCCGAGCTGAAGAGTCCATCTTTGGCTCTTTTTCTCTTATGTGTCGAAAGGTAGAGGTCAATGATGAAGAATCACTGGAATGAAATTCAGCCTGTGGATCATTATACGGTCTGCACCAACGGGCTCCTGCAGGAATTTGAGAGAAAGATCATCACATTCTTATATCAGCCCCTTATCGGTCCGGTCTCCTACAGCCTGTATATGAGCCTGTGGGGAGAGGTGGAAGAAAGCAGGTTGTGGTCTGCGCCTTCGAACCATTATCATTTGATGAATATCCTGTCCATGAATCTTCAGGAAATCCACGAAGCGCGTATGAAGCTCGAGGGGATCGGCCTCCTTAAGACGTACGCGAAGAAAGGGGAAGGAGAGCGGAGCTTCATTTATGAACTGCAGCCCCCGCTGCTTCCGAATGATTTTTTCACAGATGGCATGCTGAATGTGTATCTGTTCAGGAAAATTGGCCGCTCCCACTACCTGCGCCTGAAAGAATCGTTCACTGATCGCGGGATGGAATCAGACAGCTTTACAAATGTCACCCGCTCGTTTCAGGATGTTTTCTCTTCGGAGAACAGCATCGACTTCCTTCGCCATGAGGCCAATGACGGCTCGTTGACGAATGGGGAGAAGGCATATATCGGCTATGGGAAGAACGAAGGACCTCCCATGGATGATATCGACTTTGATTTCAGCCTGCTGCTCAACGGACTTTCAGAATCCATGGTGCCGAGGAGGGCCTTCACTCCTGTCGTGAAGGAAACGATCTTAAAGCTAAGCTATCTCTACGGGATCGGTCCCCTACAGATGAAAAACATCCTTCTTGGCTCCCTTGATTCGGATGAGGCGATTGATGTGGAGCAGTTACGGAAATCGGCCCGGGATTGGTATCAGCTGCAAACCGGCGATGAACTGCCCGACCTGACACCGAAAGCTAGACCGGTGAAGAAGGAAGCATCCAAACCGTTGTCGAGGGAAGAGGAGCTTCTGGAGTATCTCGAAAGCACATCGCCAAAGGATGTCCTTGCTGACATTTCCAATGGGAGTGCCGCATCGAATTCGGATCTTCAAGTTGTCGAAGAGATCATCATGACACAGAAACTGCCGCTTCCCGTCATTAATGTCCTGATCCAGTATGTGCTGCTGAAGACGGATATGAAGCTGACGAAAGGGTATATGGAGAAGATCGCTTCCCATTGGGCCCGGAAGAAAGTGAGCACGGCCGGGGAAGCGATGGAGCTTGCCAGGAATGAACATAAGCAATACATGGAGTGGGCGTCAGGGAAAAATGAAAAGCGGACCACCCGAAGGAAGCCGATCAGGACAGAGAAACTGCCTGATTGGTTCCAGGAAGATGAGAAAGGCGAGGCGAAAAGTCAGAACGGGGAAACCTATGACCTGGAAGCCGAAAAAAGAAAACTCGAAGAAGAATTGAAGAATTTTCGGAAGTAGGTGAAAAAGATGGAAAGAATCAACCATACACTCAAGAGGCTTGCTGCATCCGGTTCTTTTCAAGAGCGGTATGACGCAATGAGAAAAGAGATCCTGGCGAATCCCGATGTGAAGGATTTCGTCAGGAAGGAGGATGTCCCTGCGGATGTGATCGATGCGAATCTGATGAAATTATATGAATACATTTCCCAGAGCAAGGAATGCAGCGGATGTCCGTCCCTGGCTGAGTGCAAGAATATGATGGAGGGATATGAGCCCCATCTAATCGTGAGGGGCCGTGTCATCGATATCGAGTATCATCGTTGTCCCAGGAAGGTCGTGCACGACGAACGGACAAGTTCCCAGCGTTTGATCAAGAGTCTGTACGTGCCGAAAGATATCCTGCATGCCTCCTTCACGGACCTCGAGCCCGATTCCAAGGGAAGGGTGGAAGCAATCCGTCAGGCCATGGCCTTCGTACGCGATTACGAAGAAGGCAAGAAGATGAAGGGCCTTTATTTTTATGGGAAATTCGGTGTCGGAAAGTCGTATCTCCTCGGTGCGATCGCCAATGAGCTCGCCGAGAAGAAGGTCTCGTCCATGATTGTCTATGTTCCGGAGTTCTTCCGTGAAATCAAGCAGTCCCTCGGGGATCATACAACCAATGAAAAATTGGATGCCGTCAAAACGGCTCCGATCCTCATGCTCGATGATATCGGGGCGGAAACGATGTCGAGCTGGGGGCGGGATGAGATCCTCGGTACGATCCTGCAGTACAGGATGCTTGAAAACCTGCCGACCTTCTTCACCTCCAATTTCAACCATAGCGAGTTGACCCATCACCTTACCTATTCACAGCGTGGTGAAGAGGAAAAACTGAAAGCCGCGAGGATCATGGAAAGGATCAAGTACCTGGCCGCTCCCGTTCTGATCGACGGACGCAACAGGCGGGAATAGGCTGCACCACGAGAGAGGCTGGTACAAAAGTGTTTTAGTCATAGTAAAACCCGAATTCATTTGTCTACGATCAGGCAAAGAAGTTCGGGTTTTAATTTATTTCATGAACATGACTAGTTACTTGTTCCTAGCGGTTGAAGGACGAAGACTCCCGCGGGAAGAGTGGCTTACGTGAGACCCCACAGTCATGCTCACGGGCCGCCTGTGGAAACGGAAATCATGAGCGGCATTAAGAGCCTGCACTGCTCGTCTTCGTCATGAAAGGGTACCCTTTTCGTTTTGTCCCAACCTCCTTTGCGTGGTCCGGAAAACGAGTCCGCCCCGGATAAGTCCGGTAAAATTATTCATCCCCGACTTCTAATTTGACCAGGCCCCCCATATACATAAAGCAGGGAAATGGCTATAAGGAGGCGGGATCGATTGGTAGAATTGATTTTCAGACGAGAGGCTGATGCACTGCGATGTCAAAAGCATCTGGGTGCACCATCCTGGATAAAGGAAACGCGGATTGAAAGAAGCAGCCACTATGCGATTACGATAGAAGCGAAGACCGGGCGTGAAATGGCCAGGATGAAAACATGCCTGACAACCTTCATCATCAACGAGATGTGGAAGGGATGGACGGAAGAGGCCCTGAGAACGGATTACTATTACGATGATCCGGAGGAAGTCGGTCAGATCTGCGCCATCATTTCCGAGATGCGAAGCGGGGAACGGCCGGAACTGACGGAGCTCTTGACCGACTGGGATGAGTGGGGGCACGTATTGGAAGAAGTGCAGAACCTCCTCGGCCATCCGGCACCAGTCACATTTGATGCGTTCGCCACGTTCAGGCTGAAGAAACTCCAGGACAAGTGGAGGGAAATGCTCGGCCTGGCGATAGATGAGTATAAGATGGAACAGGAATATCAAGTATTCATCCAGATGCTGAGGGAGTATCTCGCTTCAAGGGGACAGAGGACCGATACGATCCATTTGTATCCTTCCAGGACGGGATTCCGTTTTTTCGATGGCCACTATGCAGAGGTGACGAAGGAAGAGCTGATGAACGCCATCGACAAACGATTGTTCTTTCAGCATCCCCTGTATGTAGATTCCTCCACCATCGCTCCGTTGCTGTCGCTGGCACCGAGAAGCATCTTTGTTTACGGGTCGGAAGAGGAGAAGATCGTCACCACCCTGAGGAATATTTTTGAAGATCGACTGGATATCCTTCCGGTCAGCTACTTCCCGGATCCATGCATCCCCCTCGATCTTGCCAACGAATAGGAATGGATGACGCCCTCTTGCTTTTCGTAACATAACCGATTATAATACCTACATACTATGTGCATACAAACAGGTTATGATGAGGACAACAATCTTCCGGACGGGATTACAGAGAGGGAAGCCGAATGGCTGCAAGCTTCCTATCAGCAAGGATGAATTGACCACCTCTGAACTTCGATTGCGAACGGGTATTTCCCCAGTAGTCATCGACGGCGAAACGCCGTTATCAAAACAATGAAGTCATTCCCGTCTCGGGGATGAAAAGTTGGGTGGAACCGCGAGTGCAACCTCGTCCCTTCGTATATTTACGGAGGGGCGGGGTTTTTTGTTTTTTATTCGGCCGCTTCTTGGCCAATGATGAATCTTAAAAGGAGTGATACGCTATGTCAGAAGTAGTGAAAATGCAGTTCCCTGATGGGAATGTGAAGGAGTTCCCAAAAGGGACAACAACAGAGGAAATCGCAGCCTCGATCTCCCCGGGTCTTAAGAAAAAGGCACTGGCGGGAAAAGTGAACGGGAATCTGATCGATCTCCGTACAGGAATTGAAAGCGATGGAAGCATCGAGATCATCACTCCGCCTGGTGAAGACGCCCTGGAGATCCTGCGCCACAGTACAGCCCACTTGATGGCTCAGGCGATCAAACGCCTGTACCCTGAAACGAAACTTGGGATCGGGCCTGTCATTGAAGGTGGATTCTACTATGATGTCGATTCCGAGCATACCTTCACCCCTGAAGATCTTCCATTGATTGAAAAGGAAATGAAAAAAATCACCGGTGAAAACCTCGAAGTCATCCGTAAAGAGGTGAGCCGTGACGAAGCTCAGCGCATTTATCAGGAAGTCGGCGATGAATACAAGCTTGAGCTTCTTGATGCCATCCCTGAAGGGGAGCAGGTGTCCATCTACGAACAAGGCGAATTCTTCGACCTTTGCCGCGGGATCCACATCCCGTCGACAAACAAAATCAAGGAATTCAAACTCCTCAGCATCGCAGGGGCTTACTGGCGCGGGAACAGCGACAACAAAATGCTGCAGCGGATCTATGGAACAGCTTTCTTCAAGAAGGAAGACCTGGACGAGCATCTCCGCCTCCTCGAAGAAGCGAAGGAACGCGATCACCGCAAAATCGGGAAGGAACTGGATCTGTTCATGACGTCCCAAAAGGTCGGTCAGGGGCTGCCGATGTGGCTTCCGAAAGGGGCGACTGTCCGCCGCATCGTCGAACGTTACATCGTGGATAAAGAGGAACGCCTGGGCTACAACCACGTGTATACTCCGGCACTCGCCAGCGTCGAACTTTATAAAACAAGCGGTCACTGGGATCACTATCAGGAAGATATGTTCCCGATCATGGGAATGGACAACGAAGATCTTGTACTCCGCCCGATGAACTGTCCGCATCACATGATGATCTATAAAAACAGCATCCACAGCTACCGTGAGCTGCCGATCCGCATCGCGGAACTGGGTCTCATGCACCGTTATGAAATGTCCGGTGCCCTCTCAGGCCTCCAGCGCGTACGTGGCATGACGCTGAATGATGCCCATATCTTCGTCCGCCCGGATCAAATCAAGGACGAATTCAAGCGTGTGGTCCACCTGGTCCAGGAAGTATATAAAGACTTTGATATCAATGAATATTCCTTCCGTCTGTCTTACCGCGATCCGGAAGACAAAGAGAAATACTTCGATGATGACGAGATGTGGAACAAGGCTCAAGGCATGCTGAAAGAAGCCATGGATGAACTGGAAATCGACTACTTCGAAGCAGAAGGGGAAGCGGCCTTCTACGGACCGAAGCTTGACGTACAGGTGAAGACCGCCCTCGGCAAAGAGGAGACGCTCTCGACTGTCCAGCTCGATTTCCTTCTTCCGGAACGTTTCGACCTCACATATGTCGGTGAAGACGGGAAGCAGCATCGCCCGGTCGTCATCCACCGCGGTGTCGTATCGACGATGGAACGCTTCGTGGCCTTCCTCATCGAAGAGTACAAAGGGGCATTCCCGACATGGCTCGCACCGACTCAGGTACAAGTCATCCCGGTATCACCGGACGTGCATTTCGATTATGCCAAAGAAGTACAGGAAAAACTCCAGGCTGAAGGGCTGCGTGTCGATATCGATGACCGGAACGAAAAGATCGGCTACAAGATCCGTGAAGCCCAGATGAGCAAGGTTCCATACATGCTCGTCGTCGGGGATAACGAAATCAAGGAAAAAGCCGTCAATGTCCGCAAGTATGGCGAACAGAAATCGGAAACGCTTTCCTTCGATGCATTTGCCGATATGGTGAAATCAGAAGCGAAACGCGGATAACGTCCTTCTTTCCGCCGATTATTCCGGGAATTGCATGCATCTTTTGGGAAATCCTCAAAAAAAGGTTGCACTCTGCCGGGATGAATGCTATCATGAAATACGTTGTGACAAACCCGTTTGACTTTGGTATTGTCTTATGGTATAGTATCTAAGGTGAATTGAATACAGTTTGGTACAAGTAGAGGCATCCCGCTTCTCACCTGAATGACGCGTTTTGCAGTTACCAGGTAACTTTCATGATAATTAAGCGATGTGCTTTATAATCAGATGCGGGTGTTTCGACACTCGCATCTTTTTTGTTTCTGAATGAGTAAGGGTGCTGCAAACCAATACCGCGTATTCTTTTAAATTACCTTGGAGGTGGCTAGTTATTAGCAAAGACATGATCTTAAACGAAACGATTCGTGCCCGTGAAGTGCGTCTGATCGATCAGAATGGTGAACAGCTTGGAATCAAATCCAAGAACGAAGCCCTAGAAATCGCAGAACGCGTCAATCTTGATCTTGTTCTCGTTGCTCCAACTGCAAAACCACCCGTTGCCCGTATCATGGACTACGGAAAGTTTAAGTTCGAACAACAGAAGAAAGAAAAAGAAGCCCGTAAAAATCAAAAGATCATCAATCTGAAAGAGGTTCGCCTGAGCCCGACGATCGATGACCATGATTTCAATACGAAACTTCGCAATGCTCGTAAGTTCCTTGAAAAAGGAGACAAAGTTAAAGCGTCTATCCGATTTAAAGGCCGTGCGATCACGCACAAAGAGATCGGCCAACGTGTACTCGATCGTTTCTCCGATGAGTGCAAAGACGTTGCAACCGTTGAATCAAAGCCTAAAATGGATGGTCGCAGCATGTTCTTGGTGCTCGCACCAGTCAACGAAAAATAATCGACCCGAGGAGGAAAAGCACATGCCAAAAATGAAAACTCACCGCGGCTCAGCTAAGCGTTTCAAGAAAACAGGTTCTGGTAAACTTAAACGTTCTCACGCTTACACAAGCCATTTATTCGCTAATAAATCTACTAAAGCAAAACGTAAGCTACGTAAAGCTGCTGTTGTCTCTAAAGGAGATTTCAAACGCATTCGTCATATGCTTGACAACCTTAAATAAAAAGCAAGTAAGAAATAGGAGGGAATTATTATGCCACGCGTAAAAGGCGGAACAGTAACTCGCAGACGTCGTAAAAAAGTTCTTAAATTAGCCAAAGGTTATTTCGGTTCAAAACATACTCTTTATAAAGTAGCTAACCAACAAGTCATGAAATCATACATGTATGCTTATCGTGACCGTCGCCAGAAGAAACGTGACTTCCGTAAGCTTTGGATCACTCGTATCAATGCAGCTGCACGTATGAACGGTCTTTCTTACAGCCGTTTGATGCACGGACTTAAGCTTGCTGGTATCGAAGTGAACCGTAAAATGCTTGCTGAGCTAGCGGTTTCTGATATCAATGCGTTCAACCAATTGGCTGACGCAGCGAAAGCTCAATTGAACAAGTAATCTTGTTGAGGGATCGGCCCAGTGGCCGGTCCTTTTTGCATAGAGAAAGGAAGATTGCATGGAAACGTGGATCATCGTATTGAATCTGTACCTCATCGTGATCAATATCGCTGGCTTCGTCCTCATGGGCCGCGACAAGGAAAAGGCGAGGCGGGGGGAGTACCGGATCAGCGAACGCACGCTGTGGCAGGTGGCGATCCTCGGAGGGAGCGTCGGCAGTTACTTCGGCATGCGCATCCATCGCCATAAAACGAAGCATGCAGCGTTCAGGCTCGGGTTGCCCCTCCTGGTCATCCTGCACGGGGGACTTTATATCTGGTTCGTCTTGTAAGTTCTGACGGTGGGAGCCGTCTCATAGGATAGAATAGCACGTGAACATCATCAGAGGCATAGTAGGGGGTTTTGCATCATGGATGATCGTTTAGTCGCTGCATTTGCCGTCATGGAAGCGAGTGGTTTCATTGCCCCTTTCCTGTTCATCCTGTTCCACATCTTAAGGCAGTTCCTCTTCATCCCGGTCGCACTCGTCTGCATGGCGGGAGGTCTGTTGTTCGGAAGTGTGTTCGGGACGATTTATTCCTTGATCGGGTTGACGCTCTTATCCGTCCTTTTCTTCTTTGTCATCAAGGGGGTGCCGACGTTTGCCGAAAGGCTCCTGAAGCTGAAGGAAAAGTGGTTCGGCCGGAATGCCGTATTGACGACCGGTCAGATCGCGGTGTTGAAGCTGATCCCGTTCGTCCACTATCAGCTCCTCAATCTGTGTCTCCTTGAGCGTCACAGGGAATTCAAACCGTTCCTCAGGGCGGCTTTCCTCTCGAACATTCCCCTGGCATTCTTTTATACGGTATTCGGTCAATACATCACGACGTTCTCCCCGCCGATCATCGTCATGATCATCCTGTCCCTGGCTGTCCTGTTTTATCTCCTCAGGGAAAAGGTTCGGATCATTTCATGGAATGAGTTCTTTCCGAGTAAATAAGAAAAGGGGGCGGTCCGTAATGGACGCCCCCTTTGCTGTGCTACTGTTCTTTTTTCTTCAGGAGTTCATGAATGGGACTCTTCCAGTCGATCTTGGCGGCAGGATACCGCTCCTTGATCTCATTCTGGACGTAGTGGAAGTCCTCGCGGTTCATCCCCTTCAAAGTGGAGATGTTCTCCGCCCATACGAAGATCGACACCACTTCGAATGAATGATCGGTGGACCCCATATACTTTTCCCCTTCGAATAGTACCCCTTTGTAGGTGACATGAAAATTCTTGTGCACGTTTTCCTGATCATCCAGAAAATAAAACCTGCGCTGTTCCTTTGCCAGTTCAAGCTTTCTTTTCGGATTGAGGATATATTTCACACAGCGGTACAAAAGATAAAGAATGAACAAAAAAAGGACCAGTCGGATCAGTAAAAACATGAAAATTACCTCCGTAGGCATAAGGATTCTTCATGTACATACGGATGGATGAAAAAAAGGTTTCGTTTTATTTAAAATTCATCGGAAAATTTGTCATACTAGATAAAGTAGAAAGGAAAGGTGAACATAATGGATTGGAATCAACTATTGAACATGCAGAACGGACTGGATCGGCACATCGAAAGGGAACACGGACTTCAGGACGCCGATCTGGTGGACAAAAAGATCCTGGCCCTCCTCGTCGAACTCGGGGAACTGGCGAATGAAACGAGGTGCTTCAAGTTTTGGAGCAAGAAGGCCCCTTCCGAACAAGAAGTCATCCTTGAAGAGTACGTGGACGGGATCCACTTCATCCTCTCCCTTGGAATCGAAATCGGCATCCGTTCCATCGATGAGCCCGAGGTACTGGAAGAAGGGGATCCGACAGAGGAATTCCTCAAGGTGTACAGTGAAGTGAATCGATTCTCGGAGGAGCGCTCAGTCGAGAACCTTCTCACCCTCTTCCAGCAGTATCTTCAGCTTGGGCGGATCCTCGGGTTCAAGTCGGAAGACATCCATGAGTCCTACCTGAAGAAGAACGAGGTGAATTATCAGCGCCAGCAAGAAGGATATTAATGAATATTTTGATGAATCTGAAGGGTTCAAGTATAATAAATAGGAACGTTATTTAGGGGGGCGAAACAATGACGAAACTTGACGAAACGTTGACGATGCTAAAGGATTTGACCGATGCCAAAGGAGTACCGGGAAATGAACGCGAAGTACGGAACGTGATGAAAACATACATAGAGCCATTTGCCGATGAAATCACTACGGATAACCTGGGAAGCCTGATTGCGAAGAAGACCGGTTTGGAGAACGGTCCGAAGATCATGGTGGCCGGTCATCTTGACGAGGTCGGCTTCATGGTGACCCAGATCGACGGCAGGGGCTTCCTCCGTTTCCAAACGGTAGGAGGCTGGTGGTCCCAGGTGATGCTTGCCCAGAGGGTGACCATCGTGACCGATAAAGGGGAACTCACGGGTGTGATCGGTTCGAAGCCGCCGCATATCCTTCCTCCTGAAGCGCGCAAGAAGCCGGTGGACATCAAGGATATGTTCATCGATATCGGTGCTTCCAGCCGCGAGGAAGCAGCGGAATGGGGAGTCAAGCCGGGGGATATGGTTGTCCCATACTTCGAATTCACGGTGATGAACAATGAAAAGATGCTCCTTGCCAAAGCGTGGGATAACCGCATCGGCTGTGCCATCGCCATCGATGTGCTGAAAAACCTGAAGGATGCCGAGCATCCGAATATCGTGTACGGTGTCGGAACGGTCCAGGAGGAAGTCGGACTCCGTGGTGCCCGTACATCGGCAGCGAAGATCGAACCGGACATCGCCTTTGGCGTGGATGTCGGGATCGCCGGGGATACACCGGGAATTTCCGATAAGGAAGCTTCAAGCAAAATGGGAGATGGACCGCAGATCATCCTGTATGATGCGTCCATGGTATCCCATAAAGGGCTCCGTGATGCTGTCACCAGCACGGCGGACGAACTGGGCATCCCGTATCAGTACGATAGCATCCCTGGAGGAGGGACCGATTCAGGTTCGATCCATCTGACGGCGAACGGGGTACCGGCCCTGTCGATCACCATCGCCACCCGCTACATCCACAGTCATGCGGCCATGCTGCATCGGGATGATTATGAGCACACAGTGAAACTCATCACGGAGGTCATCAAGAAGCTCGACCGCGAAACCGTCGATAAAATCACGTATGATTGACCTTGAAGAGGCGCCCGAGGGCGCCTCTTTTTGCATGCTGATGATCAGTCGTCAAAATCGATCTGACGGGAATCTGTCAGATCTGCCCCGATGGTCTTGGTGATGATCCGGAAGGCATTGTCATTGTCTTCAGTCGTCTCGGAAGCGACACAGTCGGTCGGGATGGACAGCTCATATTCCCTCATATATGCATCATTCGCCGTATAAAGGACGCAGATATCCCCTGCGATCCCCGTCAGGATCAAGTGGTGGATATCCAGCTGGTGAAGGAGGATCTCAAGCTGGGTTCCGAAGAAACACGAATGCTTCGGCTTGATGATGAAGTAGTCATCGGTATCGGGATGAAGCCGCTCGATGACTTTCCGGCCCTTCCCTTTTTTGCAGTGCTCGATGATATCGTTCATATTATCCTGCCACAGTCCATAGTTATCATTGACATAGATGATGGGAATCCCCGCATCTTTCGCCTTTTTCTTCAGGCCACGGATCGGATCGACGACGTCCAAGGTATGTTCAAGCAGGTTTTCCCCTCCATCGAAGTCGAATGTATTGATCATATCGATCACGAGAAGTGCGGTGCTATCTTTACTCATATGTATCATTCTCCCTTCCATGCTTTTAGCCTTTCTTTACCACTTACGAACCCACTCAAACGTTCAACGGATGGGGCTTTTGGAGGGAAATGAAAACGCGCCTTCTGCATGAAGGCGCGCCAGTCTGTTTAATGAGGCTGCTGAAGGGAATTTTCAAGCGTTTCAAGGACCATCTTCTGTTCATTCGGATCGGCGTTCTGCCAGAAGACCTCGAGGAGGACACCCAGCCCCGGGAGCGTCTTTTCTTCGCCTCCCTGAATGGCGTCGACGATGGTATCGCGGAGTTCATCCTGTGAATTGCCCTGCACGTTGTGTATGATCGCTTTGCGTAGATTCAAGCTCATTATGCCCAGCTCCTTTATGGTTGATGAGGAATTCATTGTTATCGTCTCTCAAATCCCGTATATTATGTATGGAAGTTGAGGTATAATGGACATTTGAATAGAACGTTGAAGGAGCGGATACGATTGAAGTATATTCAATCCTCAAAGAACCCTATCGTGAAACAATGGAAGAAGCTGTTGACCAAAAAAGAACGGGATCTCACCCGTACCTATATCGTCGAAGGATTCCATCTTGTAGAGGAAGCGCTGAAGCAGGATGGGATCGTACAGGAACTGATCGTCGTGGAAGGAGTGGAGGTGCCGAGGACCTTTGAGGCCGAATCCATCACCACCGTATCACCTGAGGTCGGGAGTCTCCTCGCCGATACGGAGACCACCCAGGGGATCTTCGCCATCTGCCGGCAGCAGGAACGGGAGGAAGACATAGTAGAAGCGAGTACGTTCCTTCTCCTGGACGGGCTCCAGGATCCCGGCAACATCGGCACCATCATCCGGACGGCTGATGCGGCAGGGATCGACATGGTCGTCCTCGGGAAGGGGACAGTGGACCCTTATAACCAAAAGGTCCTCCGCTCAGCCCAGGGCAGTCATTTCCACCTTCCGATCGTGCGGATGGATCTTGAACAACTGATCCCCGAGCTGCAGGAACGGGGGATCCCGGTTTATGGCACGGCCCTTGAAAATGGGGTTGAATACACTGGAGTGGAGCCTGCTTCATCCTACGCCCTCATCATGGGGAATGAGGGAAATGGCATGTCCCCGCATACACTCGAGATGACGGACAAGAATCTCTACATCCCGATATACGGGCAGAGTGAATCATTGAATGTTGCCATCGCTGCAGGCATCCTTATGTATCATTTTAAGCAGAACACACCGAAAAGGGTTTGAATTCTCCCCGATAATTCACTATAATAGTTCTCATATATGAAAAACGTTGAAAGAGGAAAGTAGCATCTGGAATTCCTCCAGGGAGAGAGTGCCTCGACTGAAAGCACTCTTATGAAGGACAGCTGTGAAATTTCACCTCTCGAGTTGGCATCGGGACCATTGCCCAGGCAATGTAATGATGTACCGGCATATGCCGTTATCCGAATGAAGTGAGTGGGCGAACGCTGCCTGCTTATAAGGGTGGTACCGCGATCAAACCTCGTCCCTTTCCGGGATGGGGTTTTTTTATTTGGTCAAAAAAGGACCGGTCCACTGAGACCGCATGATAAAAAGGAGGATGTTCCATGGAGGAAACATTACGATCCCTTCAACAGGAAGCAATCGAAAAAGTAAATGAAGCACAGGATTTAAAAGCGCTGAATGATGTCCGCGTTGCCTATCTCGGCAAGAAAGGCCCCGTGACTGAAGCGCTGAAAGGCATGGGAAAACTCTCTGCAGAAGAGCGTCCGAAAATGGGCGCCCTGGCCAATGAAGTCCGCGGAGCCATCACCGAGACCATCGAAGCGAAGCAGGCCATCCTTGAGAAGGAAGCGGTGGAGAAGAAGCTCCAATCGGAAACGATCGATGTGACCCTTCCAGGGCGCCCTGTGAAGAGCGGGAATCATCATCCCCTCACCATGATCGTCGAAGAAATCGAAGATCTGTTCATCGGCATGGGCTATACGATTGCCGAAGGCCCGGAAGTGGAGAAGGACTACTACAACTTCGAGGCGCTCAACCTGCCGAAGGGACACCCGGCCCGGGATATGCAGGATTCATTCTATATCTCGGAAGAAACACTCCTGCGCACCCATACGTCCCCTGTACAGGCAAGGACGATGGAGATGGCAGAAGGAAAAGGACCGATCAAGATCATCTGCCCTGGGAAAGTGTATCGCCGTGACACCGATGATGCGACCCATTCCCATCAGTTCACACAGATCGAAGGACTTGTCGTCGATGAACACATCCGCATGAGTGACCTTAAAGGAACATTGAATGTATTCGCCAAGAAGATGTTCGGAGAAGACCGGGAAATCCGACTCCGTCCAAGCTTCTTCCCGTTCACGGAGCCTTCCGTCGAAATGGATATCAGCTGTAAGATCTGCGGCGGTGAAGGATGCCGCGTATGCAAAGGGACCGGCTGGATCGAGATCCTCGGTGCCGGTATGGTCCATCCGAATGTACTGGAGATGGCCGGATTCGATTCAAGCAAGTACTCCGGGTTCGCCTTCGGGATGGGACCTGAACGGATTGCCATGCTGAAGTATGGAATCGATGATATCCGTCACTATTATACGAACGATACGCGTTTCCTCAAACAGTTCAGCGAGAAGGAATAAACGGGGGCGCATGACGCACCGGACAAATCGATAGGAGGTACAAGAATGTACGTTTCATATAAATGGCTGGAAAACTACGTGGACCTGTCAGGTGTCACACCTGAAGAACTTGCCGAAAAGATCACCCGCAGCGGGATCGAGGTAGAAGGAGTGGAGCAGATCGGGGACGGCATCAAGGGCGTCGTCGTCGGCCATGTCCTCACATGCGAGCAGCATCCCGATGCGGATAAACTGAACATCTGCACCGTGGATGTCGGAGAAGAAGAACCCGTTCAGATCATCTGTGGGGCACCCAATGTCGCCAAAGGCCAGAAAGTGGCCGTTGCCAAGGTAGGGGCTGTCCTTCCAGGCAATTTCAAAATCAAGAAAGCGAAGCTCCGCGGAGAGGTCTCCCAAGGGATGATCTGTTCCCTTCAAGAGCTCGGCGTCGAAAGCAAGCTTGTGCCGAAAGAGCATGCAGACGGGATCTATGTATTCCCTGAAAACGAGGAAGTCGGAGCCGATGCAGTGGAGCGCTTGAGCCTGGATGATTCCATCCTTGAGCTCGGACTCACCCCTAACCGCTCGGACTGCTTGAGCATGCTGGGTGTTGCCTACGAAGTGGCAGCGATCCTCGACCGGGATGTGAAGATACCGGAACCATCCGTGAGCGAATCCGGCGAGAAAGCGTCAGACTACGTTTCCGTCCGTGTGGAAGCGAAAGAAGACAATCCATTGTACGGGGCGAAGATCATCAAGAACGTGAAGATCGGTCCTTCACCTGCATGGATGCAGCACGCCCTCATGGCAGCGGGCATCCGACCGCATAATAATGTCGTCGACATCACGAACTACGTGCTCCTTGAGTACGGTCAGCCTCTTCATGCCTTCGACTACGACCGATTCGGATCGAAAGAGGTCGTGGTACGCCGTGCGCATAATGGCGAGAAGATCGTGACACTCGATGATACGGAGCGCACACTGTCTGACCATCAGCTTGTCATCACGAATGGCAAGGCACCAGTCGCCCTCGCCGGTGTCATGGGCGGAGCAGACTCTGAAGTCCAGCAGGACACCACCACCGTCCTATTGGAAGCAGCGTATTTCACAGGTGCCATCGTGAGAGGAGCTTCCAAGCATCACGGGCTCCGCAGTGAAGCGAGCACACGCTATGAAAAAGGCGTCGATCCCGAGCGCGTCCTGAAAGCGGGAGAACGTGCCGCCCAGCTCATGGCTGAGTATGCCGGAGGAGAAGTCCTCGAAGGCACGGTCCTCTTTGATGAATTGACCGTCCAGCCTGCACGCGTATCAATCACCCTCGATAAGATCAACTCTTCACTCGGAACAGCCATCACCGCTGAGGAAGTGGAAGGCATCTTCCGCCGTCTCGGATTCCCTGTTGAAGTAAGTGGGGAAACCTTCAACGTAACGGCCCCGACAAGAAGAGGGGATATCACGATCCAGGAAGATCTATTGGAAGAAGTGGCACGCCTCTACGGCTATGACCACATCCCGATGACCCTTCCTCAAGGGGCGTCAACAGCAGGAGGCTTAAGCCCATATCAGGCGAAACGTCGCGCTGT
Organism: Rossellomorea sp. FS2; assembly: GCF_047915635.1. NCBI lineage: Bacteria > Bacillati > Bacillota > Bacilli > Caryophanales > Bacillaceae > Rossellomorea > Rossellomorea sp. FS2. The sequence goes on from NZ_JBLRVS010000001.1 coordinate 200,066, forward strand.
CCGCCGCTACCTGGAAGGAGCGGGTCTCCTTCAGGCGATCACTTACTCCCTGACGAACGACAAGAAAGCGACTCAATACGCACTCGATGTGAAAGAGCCGGTCCGCCTTCTCATGCCGATGAGTGAAGAACGGAGCAACCTTCGCCTGAGCATCGTCCCGCAGCTTCTTGAAGTCATTTCGTACAATAAGGCCCGTCAAAACGACAGCCTCGCGTTCTATGAAGTCGGAGCCGTGTTCCTGAACGAAGGGGAAGAACTTCCACGCGAAGAAGAGCACATCGCAGGGGCCCTTGCCGGTCTGTGGCATTCCCATCTTTGGCAGGGAGAGAAGAAGCCGGTTGACTTCTACGTGGCGAAAGGGATCCTCGAAGGAATGTTCGAGAACCTTGGCGTATCCGATGCCATCAGCTACCGTCAAGCCGTCATCGACGGATTGCACCCTGGCCGGACAGCGGAAATCCTCTTGAACGATGAGGTCATCGGTTTCGTCGGTGCCACCCATCCGGAAGTGGAAAAAGAACTTGATCTCGATGCAACCTACGTATTCGAACTGAAGGCTGCACCGGTATTCGGATATGATAAAGCACCACTCGGTTACTCACCGATCCCGCGTCACCCGTCGATCACAAGGGATATCGCCCTCGTCGTCACGCAGGATGTGAAAGCAGGAGACGTTCAAGCCATCATCAAAGAAGCAGGAGGAAAACTTCTCAAAGAAGTTTCCGTCTTCGACCTTTACGAAGGAGAGCATATGGAACCAGGCAAGAAATCCCTGGCCTTCTCCCTCAAATACTTCGACCCGGCCAAAACCCTGACCGATGAAGAAGTCGTGAAAGTCCATAACAAAGTCCTTGAAGCCGTCAAAGCGAAAGCCGGAGCGGAACTTAGGGGATAATCATACAAAGAAAGATGCCGGAAGTGATTCCGGCATCTTTTTTTGTGTGCCTTTCACACACCAGGTGGGGTGAAGATAGGCTATGGGCTTCCATTCAAAAATCACAGAGTTCCTCGGAGCGGAAGGCAGCCGACTCCAACGGGAAAAGCGGGCAGGGTGAGACCCTGCAGGCCTGCCGAAGCGGCTCACCGCACGCCCCGTGGAAAGCGGCTGCCTGGAGCGGAGAGGAACGGGCCTTATTAAATATCAAAAAAGATGCCACCCCAAAAGGATGACACCTCCCTCTACTTCCTCGAAATCTTGATCGCTTTATCACTATTGGCAAAATGCCACTTCGTCATATTCTTCAGTGAGTCGACGCCCCTGCGCTTGATGATCTTGGCCGCAGCGATATCAACGGCGCTTCCGGCACCCTTCGGGATCGTCACGCCGGCCTTCTCGCTCAGCTTGTCCATCTCCTTCAGGAACGCATATCGGGCTATGATCGATGCCGCCGCGACGGACAGATGCATGCCTTCGCCTTTTGTACTGAAATAGACCCGGTCCCGCTGGATTTTTTTCTGGGAAGCGATATGCCTGTAGTACGTATTCTTCTCCACAAACTGATCGATCAGGATCGCTTCCGGCTGTTCAGGGGCGATTTTGTCCATCAGATTCAGGATCGCTTTATTGTGAAGCAGGGCTTTGATCTTCCCTTGGGACATGCCGCTTTCCTGGAGCTCATTGTACTTCGGGTTATGAAGGATGAGGAGACTGTACGGAATCGTTTGGATCAGATCCTTGGCGATGCGCTTGATCGTCTCGTCCGTCAAATTTTTGGAGTCCTGGACACCGAGTTCCTTCACAAGTTCGAGATGTTCCCGTTTCACATAGGCGCTGACGACGGTGATCGGCCCGAAGAAGTCACCGGTCCCGACTTCATCCGATCCGATGACCGACCACGAAGCAAAGTCTTCGGGAAGGGTAGTGGTCTTTTTATCGATCTTCTTTACTTTAGGAGCAACCTTCGATCCCCATTGGGATGCTTCGTCTTCACCCCTTGCTCCCTGGAAGAGGACTTTTCCCGATTTATAGGCTGTGACGGTGCACCCTGCAGGCTTGGCAGAGAAGACGGCTCCGGGTGGAACCTTGCCTGTGAGGACGGAAGAATAGTGTTCTTTCATTTTATGTATCTGATCAGATGTCGTTTGAATGACGGTATTGGCCAAAACGGATCTCTCCTTCTTTACAAGTATGGTACGATGGAAATGAGTTCATATGACAATGTTCTACCATTCTCAACAGGTACATGGTATGATAGTGTGTAGAATTTTTAAGTGAACGGGGGTCTTTCGGATTGTCTGAAGCAGAAAAAAATCGCATTACTGTGGATATATATGGTCAGCATTATACGATCGTCGGGACAGAGGCGCCTGATACGATCCGCTTCGTCTGCTCCAAAGTCGATGACAAAATGAGGGAAATCAACTCTGCGAATCCGTATCTCGACACGGGAAGACTTGCTGTCCTGACAGCCGTGAACGCCGTGAATGATTATATCAAACTTCAAGAGAAGTACGAAGACCTCGAACGGCAAATCAAACAATTAAAGGATTGAAGTAACTATGTTGGATATCATACTGCTCGTGCTCCTGCTTTTTGGATTCCTCATCGGATTGAAACGGGGATTCATCCTGCAGGTGATACATATATTCGGTTTCATCGCTTCATTCATTGTAGCATATTTGTATTATGATCAGCTTGCTCCCAAGCTGACTTTGTGGATTCCTTACCCGAATCTTGACGACCAGATGGCGTTGAAGATGATCTTCCAGGCGGGGAATATGGAAGACGCCTACTACAGGGTGATTGCGTTCACGATCATTTTCATTGCGGTGAGGATCATCCTGCAGATCATCGGCTCCATGCTTGATTTTGTCGCCCACCTTCCAATCTTGAAGCAGGTGAACAAACTGGGCGGGGGACTATTGGGATTTGCGGAAACGTACTTGATCCTTCTCATCCTGCTGTTCATCGGGGCCCTCCTGCCGATGGATTCCGTGCAGTCGGCCATTCAAGGATCCTTCCTTGGGCAGGGGATGGTCAAAAACACCCCGATCTTCTCCGACATGATTCAATCATGGTGGATGGGGAAATCAGCTTGATAACAGGACTGGGTCCAGGAACCGAAGCATTCGATGCCGTTCCGGATTCAGTCTTTTTCTTTTGATGCGGAGTTTGCTACTATAGAGAGTGGAGAAACCATTTTCATGATGGAGATTGAAGGTGAATGACGTGAATAAAAAAGATATCATTAAACTATTAGAACAGATTGCTATCTATATGGAGCTCAAAGGCGAGAACTCATTCAAAATCTCGGCTTACCGCAAAGCGGCTGCAGCTCTTGAAAATGATGATCGCAGTTTAAGTGAAATAGATGATTTTACAAAGCTAAGCGGTATAGGAAAAGGGACGGCGGGCGTCATCGAAGAATATATCGAAGAGGGCACCTCATCGGTATTGGAAGAGTTGAAGGAACAGGTTCCTGCCGGCCTCGTTCCCCTTCTTCAACTCCCCGGACTCGGGGGCAAGAAGATTGCGAAGCTGTACAGCGAGCTTGGCGTGGAAGGAATCGAAGACCTGGAAGAAGCGTGCCGGAACGAAAAAGTCCAGGCCCTGGCCGGTTTCGGAAAGAAGACGGAAGAGAAGATCATCGCCGCCATCGAACAGGTCGGCAAGCGGCCGGACCGCCTTCCCATCGGCTTCATGGAAGGAGTGGCAGTCGAAATCGAATCCTTCCTCGGCAACATGGATAGCATCAGAACCTACTCGCGTGCCGGCAGCCTGCGGAGGGGACGCGAAACCATCAAGGATCTTGATTTCATCCTCTCCACTGATGAGCCGTCACAGGTAAAGGAAGCCCTCCTGGAGCTTCCCGGTATCGTGGAGACCATCGCAGCGGGAGACACGAAGGTATCATTGACGCTCCGGTACAGCTGGGATGTGAGCGTCGATTTCCGGATTGTCGAACCGAAGGAATTCGCCACGGCCCTCCATCATTTCACGGGCTCGAAAGATCACAATGTCCGGATGCGCCAGCTCGCGAAAGAGCGTGGAGAGAAAATCAGCGAATACGGGGTGGAGAACGCCGAAACGGGTGAAGTGACGACGTTTGAAACGGAAGAAGAATTCTACGGTCACTTCGGTCTCCCTTTCATTCCGCCTGAACTCAGGGAAGATGGCCGCGAGGTGGAAGAGTTCAAGAAGGACTACCCATTGATCTCACTTGAAGACATCAAAGGGGACCTTCATATGCATACCACCTGGTCTGACGGGGCGTACTCCATCGAAGAGATGGTGGAGGCGTGCCGGGCGAAAGGGTATTCCTATATGGCCATCACGGACCACTCCCAATACTTGAGGGTAGCCAATGGCCTGACCGAAGAACGACTGCTGAAACAGATTCAAGAAATAAAAGAAATCAATAAGCGCTATGATGATATCGAGGTGCTTGCGGGAATCGAGATGGACATCCTGCCTGACGGAACGCTCGATTATGACGATGACGTGCTCAGCCAGCTGGACGTGGTCATCGCCTCGATCCATTCCAGCTTCTCGCAGTCACAAGACAAAATCATGGACCGGTTGAAAACGGCACTGGAGAACCCCCATGTGGACTTCATCGCTCATCCTACAGGCAGGATCATCGGCCGAAGGGAAGGATATGCCGTCGACATGGATGCCTTGATCGATCTTGCGTCAGAAACCGGAACCGCACTGGAGCTCAATGCGAACCCGAACCGGCTCGATCTATGTGCAGAACATGTGCGAAAAGCTCAGGAACGCGGTGTTCCCCTGGTCATCAATACGGACGCACACAGCCATGATCACCTTGAGTTCATGGGAATCGGCGTCTCGACTGCACGAAAAGGATGGATCAAAACCGATTCGGTCCTCAATACGAAAGATACAGACGAACTCATGAAGTTCCTGAAACGAAACAAATGATAAAGGTGGAGTATCGTGAATTCCAAAGTACTGAAAACATTAGAATTTGATAAGATCAAAGAACTGCTGAAAGAATACGCGGCATCTGCCCTGGGTCTTGCCAAGGTGACGGCCCTCACACCATCCGTCGATTATGACGAGATCCTGGCGCTCCACGAAGAAACGGATGAAGCCATGACGATCCTCCGCCTCAAGGGGCACGCCCCCCTCGGAGGGATCTTTGATATCAGGCCCCATGTGAAGCGTGCCCAGATCGGCGGCATGCTCTCTCCCGCCGAACTTGTACAGGTGGCGAGCACAATCCGTGCAAGCCGCAAGCTGACGCGCTTCGTGGAAGAACTGAAGGAAGAGGATGTGGAAATCCCTCTCCTGCAGGAGAAGGTGGAATCCGTCACACCGCTTCCCCATCTTGAGCAGGAAATCCGCCAGGTGGTGGACGAAAACGGGGGCATCCTTGATTCAGCCAGTGATTCCCTGCGGAACATCCGTACCCAGCTCAGGGCGAACGAAGGAAGGATCAGAGAGAAGCTTGAGCGGATGATCCGCTCCTCCAATGCCCAGAAGATGCTGTCGGATGCCATCATCACGATCCGGAACGACCGCTACGTCATCCCGGTGAAACAGGAATATCGCGGCCATTATGGCGGCATCATCCATGATCAGAGTTCATCTGGTCAGACCCTCTTCATCGAGCCCGAGGCCATCGTGCAGCTCAATAACCAGCTCAGGGAGCTGAAATTGAAAGAGCAGACCGAGATCGAAAAGATCCTGCTCGCCATGACGGAGAAGGTGCATGAATTCTCAAGTGAGCTCTTCTACATCGTTTCGGTCCTCACGGATGTGGATTTCATGTTCACAAAGGCGAAGTTCGGCCGTTCCATCAAGGGGACGAAACCGATCGTCAACCAGGATAAGCGGGTCAGGCTGAATAAAGCCCGCCACCCGCTGTTGCCAATGGATGACGCTGTGGCCAATGACATCGAACTCGGGGATGATTTCTCGGCGATTGTCATCACCGGACCGAATACGGGGGGGAAAACCGTCACCTTGAAAACACTCGGCTTGACGACCCTCATGGCACAGGCCGGCCTTCCGATCCCGGCGCTGGATGGATCCGAGGTAGGGGTCTTCAAGACCGTCTATGCCGATATCGGGGATGAACAGTCCATCGAACAGAGTTTGAGTACGTTCTCCTCCCATATGGTGAACATCGTCGGGATCCTCGATAAAGTCGATTTCGACAGTCTTGTCCTCTTTGATGAGCTCGGAGCGGGGACCGATCCGCAGGAAGGGGCGGCGCTGGCCATCTCCATCCTTGATGAAGTCCATGCGACCGGTGCGAGAGTGGTTGCAACGACACATTATCCGGAACTGAAGGCATATGGCTATAACCGTGAAGGCGTCGTGAATGCAAGCGTCGAGTTCGACGTCGAAACACTGAGTCCGACCTACCGGCTCTTGATCGGGGTACCGGGACGGAGTAATGCATTCGAGATCTCCGAGCGTCTGGGGTTATCCCAACGGGTCATCAAGCGTGCGAAATCCCATATAGGGACCGACAGCAAGGAAGTCGAGAACATGATTGCTTCCCTCGAGGACAATCGCAGGCAGGGTGAGCGAGAGCTCGAAGAAGCGCATGAGCTCTTGAGACAAGCGGAGAAGATGCATAAAGACATGCAAAAACAGATGATGGAGTACTACGAGAAAAAGGACTCCCTCTATGAGAAAGCACAGAAAAAAGCATCCGAAGTCGTCGACAAAGCGAAAGCGGAAGCGGAGGAAGTGATCCGCGACCTGAGAAGGATGCAGAAGGAAAGTTCGTCGGGGATCAAGGAGCATCAGCTGATCCAGGCGAAAAAACATCTTGAAGATGCAGCACCGAACCTGCCTCAATCGTCGAAACCGAAAAAACAATCAACGGCACGCACGTTGCAACCGGGAGATGAAGTGAAGGTGCTCAGCTTCGACCAGAAAGGCCATCTTGTCGAGAAGGTATCCAATAAAGAATGGCAGGTCCAGATGGGGATCATGAAGATGAAAGTGAAGGAATCCGACCTCGAATTCATCCAATCCCAACAGAAGGTGGAAACCAAGCCCCTTTCCACAGTGAAAGGAAAGGACTTCCATGTGAATCTTGAACTCGACCTCAGGGGCGAGCGCTATGAAAATGCTTTGGCCCGTGTCGATAAATACATCGATGATGCCCTCCTTGCTGGCTATCCGCGGGTTTCTATCATCCACGGCAAGGGCACCGGAGCCCTGCGGCAGGGTGTCCAGGAATATCTGAAGAACCATCGTGCCGTCAAGAAGGCCCGATTCGGTGATGCCAGTGAAGGCGGCACCGGGGTAACGGTCATCGAATTCAAGTAGTAGAGGAGAGAAGGGGGATTCCTAGTGGAGAAAATCTGGGAGAATGTGTTGGTGAAGACCGCTGCGAACTACAGCGTCGTCATCCTCTGCCTTGTTCTTTTCCTGGCGGTCTTTGAGCTTGTCACGAAGTATAAGAACTGGGAAGAAATCAAGAAGGGGAATCTTGCCGTGGGCATGGCTACCGGAGGGAAGATCTTCGGGATCGCCAATATCTTCAGTCATTCCATCGATCATAATGATACGATCATCACGACGATCGGATGGGGTGTCTACGGCTTTGCCCTCCTTCTGATCGGTTACTTCATCTTTGAGTTCCTGACACCTAGATTTAAGATCGACGAAGAGATTGCCAATGATAACCGCGCTGTAGGATTTATTTCCCTCGTCATTTCCGTCGGACTATCCTACGTCATCGGCGCAGGAATTTCATAAGGAGAGGGAATATGGAGAAACTGGCGAAAGTATTATTGGTCCTTTGCGGAGGATTCATCGTGGTGGGCATCATTTATATGGTTTTCTTTGCTTGACCGCCTTAATATTGAAAGGAAGACTGTCATACAGTAGTGGTGACAGTCTTTTTTTTATGGAATCTCTCCTGGCAAGAGGATGACCATAGGTTAAAAGAAGGACTGGTAAGGGATTACAAATTGTATCTGAAGTCCTGATGTTTTATAATGGGAATAGAATAAATTTTCAAATAATTAGACGGGAGGGATCACTATGAATAAACCCTGGCTCGCTGAATACCCCGAGCAGATTCCGAAGGAGTTTACGCTGGTGGAGAAACCGCTTCAGAGCTATCTGACTGACGCGGCGGAGAAATATGGCGGGAAAACCGCGATCCATTTCATGGGCAAGGAGTTGACCTACAGGGAGGTGCATGAATCGGCTCTCAAATTCGGTTCTTACCTGAAGGGACTCGGGATCGAAAAAGGAGACCGGGTCGCCATCATGCTCCCGAACACGCCGCAATCGGTCATCGCCTACTATGGCATCCTCTATGCCGGGGGAGTCGTCGTGCAGACGAATCCACTGTATATGGAGCGCGAGATCGAGTACCAGATGAAGGACTCGGGTGCAAAGGTGATGCTGACCCTGGATATCCTCTATCCGAGGGTCACGAAGGTGATGAAGGAAACCGAGCTTGAACACATAATTGTAACCGCTATCAAGGATTGTCTCCCCTTCCCTAAAAATTGGATTTATCCATTCATCCAGAAGAAACAGTACGGCATCGTCGTCAAAGTGGAACCATCGGAAACGATCCATCTTTATACGGAGATCATGAAGGGCCATGCAGGGGAACTTCCGGAACCGGAGGCGTTTGATTTTGCAGAAGATCTAGCTCTCCTTCAGTATACGGGAGGGACAACGGGGTTCCCGAAAGGGGTCATGCTCACCCATCAAAACCTTGTGGCGAATGCGTCCATGTGTGATATCTGGCTCTATAAATGCCGGAAGGGTGAAGAAAGGGTCCTTGGCATCCTCCCATTCTTCCACGTCTATGGGATGACAGCCGTCATGGTGCTATCCATCATGCAGGGGTATACCCTTATCCTCCTTCCTAAATTCGATGCCACCACGACCTTGAAGACGATCCAAAAACAAAAGCCGACCCTGTTTCCCGGAGCACCGACGATCTATATCGGATTGCTGAATCATCCTGATCTCAAGAAGTACGATCTCTCCTCCATCGATTCGTGCATCAGCGGAAGTGCATCGCTCCCCGTCGAGGTGCAGCAACAGTTCGAGAGTGTCACAGGCGGAAAGCTCGTCGAAGGATATGGTCTGACGGAATCATCGCCGGTCACACATTCCAACTTCCTGTGGGATAAGGAGAGGGTGAAGGGAAGCATCGGCGTCCCTTGGCCGAATACCGACAGCGTCATCCTGTCCATGGAAACGGGGGAACCGCTGCCGCCGAATGAAATCGGTGAGATCGCCGTGAAGGGACCGCAGGTGATGAAAGGGTACTGGAACCGCCCTGAAGAAACCGAGCAGACGCTGAAGGACGGCTGGCTCCTCACAGGTGACGTCGGCTATATGGATGAACGCGGATACTTCTTCGTGGTGGACCGCAAGAAGGATATGATCATCGCCGGAGGCTTCAATATCTACCCGCGGGAAATCGAAGAAGTCCTGTACGAACACCCTGCCATCCAGGAAGTCGTCGCAGCCGGAGTGCCTGATGCCTACCGGGGGGAAACCGTAAAAGCATATGTCGTCCTCAAAGAAGGGGAGACCCTTACAGAGGAAGAGCTCAACGTGTACGCCAGGAAATATCTTGCCGCGTATAAAGTCCCGAGGATTTATGAGTTCAGGAAAGAGCTCCCGAAAACAGCTGTCGGAAAGATCCTCCGCAGAGCGCTGGTGGAAGAAGAACGCGTCAAGCTGGAAGAAGAGAAGAAATTAAGTTAAACTGTTGGAGGAGAATCCTTCCTTCTTTTTTGTTGTCGGATGGTACAGGCTGTTGACAATCACAGGAGAACCTTATAATATAGAAATATGAATGAATGGTCATTCATTATTCTATAAGGCAGGTCAAAAACCTATGAAGCGAAATAAACCAAAATATAAACAGATCATCGATGCCGCGGTCATTGTGATTGCAGAAAACGGCTACCATCAGGCGCAGGTTTCCAAGATCGCCAAGCAGGCAGGAGTGGCGGACGGGACGATCTATCTTTATTTCAAAAACAAAGAAGACATCCTGATTTCCCTCTTCAAAGAAAAGATGGGCCTGTTCGTGGATAAAATCGAGGAAGTTATTGCAGGAAAACAGACAGTTTCAGAGAAATTATTAGTAATGATCGAAAATCATTGTAAGATCCTGTCGGATGATCATCACCTGGCCATCGTGACACAGCTGGAACTCCGGCAATCCAATAAGGAGATCCGTCTCAAGATCAATGATGTCCTGAAAGGATATCTGAAGCTGATCGATACCATCCTGGTCAGCGGAGTGGAGTCAGGCGAGTTTTCAGCGGATCTCGATGTAAGGCTTGCACGGCAGATGATCTTCGGCACACTGGATGAAATGGTCACCACCTGGGTGATGAATGAACAGAAATATGATCTGACGGCCCAGGTACCGACGATCCACAAGCTGCTGCTTCAAGGATGCGGCGGCAGGAACACAATCAGTTTAGGGGGATGAAAATGGAGAATCTTTCGTGGACACTGGAAGGGAATGTAGCATCCGTGCTCATTCAGAGACCTCCTGCCAATGCGTTGGCAAGCGGGCTCATTTCTGAAATAGATGCTCTATTGAATGAGCTTGAGGGGAACCGGGATGTCCGGGTCATCCTCTTGAAGGGAGAAGGCCGATTCTTCTCTGCGGGAGCCGATATCAAGGAATTCACCACCATCGAGACCGGAGAGGAGTTCTCGAAGCTCGCCGCAAGAGGACAGGAAGTATTCGAGCGCATGGAAAACTTCCCGAAACCGATCATTGCCGCCATTCACGGTGCTGCACTGGGAGGCGGACTCGAGCTTGCCATGGGATGTCATATCCGTCTCGTGAGTGAGAACGCAAAGCTTGGTCTTCCCGAGCTCCAGCTTGGACTTGTGCCAGGTTTCGCCGGCTCACAGCGGCTGCCGAAATTCGTCGGGCGCGCCAAAGCAGCGGAGATGCTCCTGACAAGTGAGCCGATCTCAGGGACCGAAGCGGTGCAATGGGGCCTTGCCAATAAGGCGTACCCTGAAGAGGAACTTTTTGAAAAGGCTTCGGAGCTTGCGGCGAAAATCGCGAAGAAGAGTCCGGTGGCCATGAAGGCTGCCATCGAATTGCTCAGCTACACAAAAGATGACCGATTCTATGCAGGCGTGAAGCGTGAAGCCGATATGTTCGGTGAAATCTTCGTCTCAGAGGATGCCAAGGAAGGGATATCCGCCTTCATTGAAAAACGCGAACCCCATTTCAAAGGGTAGGCAGCAGGATAGCGGGTGCACATCCGCTATCCCTTCTTCGGACCGTAATTGTCCGAATCTTCCCAAGAGATGTTGTATTTAAAACATTGTTTCGATTACCATAGACAAATACCAGGAGGGACTGCAGAATGAACATCTATGTACTGTTGAAAAGAACGTTTGACACGGAAGAGAAGATCTCGATCCAGAATGGACGCATTGCAGAAGACGGCGCAGAATTCATCATCAATCCGTACGATGAATATGCCGTGGAGGAAGCGATCCAGGTCCGTGACAATCACGGCGGAGATGTAACCGTTGTCACGGTCGGTGGGGAAGAGAGCGAGAAGCAGCTCAGGACAGCTTTGGCCATGGGTGCCGATAAAGCCGTCCTCATCAATACAGAAGATGATCTCGACCATGGTGACCAATTCACGACGGCGACAATCCTCGCTGAATACCTGAAAGATCAGGAAGTCGATCTGATCCTGGCGGGCAATGTGGCCATCGACGGAGGATCCGGACAGGTGGGGCCAAGGGTGGCAGAACAACTGGATATCCCGTTCGTCACCACCATTACAAAGCTTGAAATCGCTGGTGAAACCGTAACGGTAACGCGTGACGTCGAGGGAGACTCCGAAGTGATCGAAACATCCCTTCCCCTCCTTGTCACAGCTCAGCAAGGGTTGAACGAGCCGCGCTACCCTTCGCTTCCGGGAATCATGAAAGCCAAGAAAAAGCCTCTTGAAGAGCTTGAACTGGACGATCTTGATCTGGAAGAAGAGGACGTGGAAGCGAAAACGAAAACAATCGAAATTTATCTTCCGCCGAAAAAAGAGGCCGGCAGGGTGCTCGAAGGAGATGTGGCCGTACAGGTGAGCGAACTGGTACAGCTACTCCGCACGGAAGCGAAAGTTATCTAATCGACCAGCATACCAATACAATCAGGGGGTTATAAGCATGGCAAGAAAAGTAGTAGTACTTGGTGAAGTTCGGGACGGATCATTGCGTAATGTATCTTTCGAGGCCATTGCGGCAGCGAAGACGGTAGCGGAAGGCGGAGAAGTCGTAGGCGTGCTCGTCGGCCAATCGGTGGGTAGCCTCGGTCAAGAATTGGTCCACTATGGAGCGGACCGTGTCATCACCGTCGAAGATGAAAAGCTGGCCCAATATACGCCGGATGGCTATTCACAGGCGTTGATGGCTGTGATCGAACAGGAGTCACCGGAGGGGATCATTTTCGGCCATACGGCACTAGGGAAAGATCTCTCACCGAAGCTCGCAGGCAAACTGAAGACCGGTCTCGTATCCGATGCAACCGATTTGGAACTGGCAGGTGGGAATCTTGTTTTCACAAGACCGATCTATTCTGGGAAAGCCTTTGAGAAAAAAATCGTAACGGACGGAGTGATCTTTGCAACGATCCGACCGAATAATATCGAGCCATTGGCAAAGGATGAGTCACGCACAGGTGACGTGGCTTCCCTATCCGTGGATATCAAGGATCTGCGAACGATCATCAAGGATGTCGTCCGCAAAGCAAGCGAAGGGGTCGACCTGTCAGAGGCGAAAGTCATCATCGCAGGAGGACGCGGCGTGAAGAGTGAAGACGGGTTCAACCCCCTCAAAGAACTTGCCGACGTCCTTGGCGGTGCCGTCGGGGCATCAAGGGGCGCGTGTGATGCAGACTACTGCGATTACTCCCTTCAAATCGGGCAAACCGGCAAAGTCGTCACACCGGATCTTTACATCGCCTGCGGGATTTCCGGAGCGATCCAGCATCTTGCGGGAATGTCCAACTCCAAGGTCATTGTCGCCATCAACAAAGACCCGGAAGCGAACATCTTCAATGTAGCCGACTACGGAATCGTTGGAGACCTGTTCGAAGTGGTACCGCTTCTCACGGAAGAGTTCAAAAAGCTGAAAGTTTCTTCTTCCTGATCTAAAAAGGACTGGGTGTCAGGGTGGAATTTCACCGGATGAACACATAGGATAAGAAAAGAAGAATAAGGAGTGGCGGATGCTTGCTCCTTATTTTATTGGAATGGGGTATAAACCGCTGCCGGCAGGGGGAAAGTAGCTACGAGCAGATTTATAGCATCCTACCGGTTACGGTGATATACTTACGATACATTTTAAGATTTGGGAGGCACATTTAAATGGCTATTACACATGCAACTGATCAAAACTTCACAGCTGAAACAAACTCTGGTCTTGTACTTGCGGACTTCTGGGCTCCATGGTGTGGACCTTGTAAAATGATCGCTCCAGTACTTGAAGAATTGGACAGCGAAATGGGCGAAAAAGTAAAAATCGTCAAAGTAGACGTGGACGAAAACCAAGAAACAGCAGGAAAATACGGCGTAATGAGCATCCCGACTCTCGTCATCCTAAAAGACGGAGAAGTCGTAGATAAAGTCATCGGTTTCCAACCGAAAGAAGCACTTGCTGAACTAGTCAACAAACACGCGTAAGGACGCCACAAAAAGCATCCGGCCCATAGCCGGATGCTTTTTTGATTTATTTAAACAAATTGGTATGGGGAACATTATGTGAAAGATGATGCATACCCGTTTGATTTAGACAGGCGATTCGTCCTTTAAATACGAGAAATATTCAGAGTGAAATGGAGCGGTCTACATTCTTCCTGATGATCAAACCCTTAAAGAAAAAGGAAAACGATTCATCAGCAAGTCCCACAGTAAGGGAAATACCACATATGCCAATGAAGAAAGAGTACACAATGATCAACCACCAAAGAGTGAAATGAAGCGAAGGGCGCTTGACTCCAATGGGAAAAGAGGGATGATCGAGACCCCGCAGGCACGAGGAGGCTCGACACCCTCCCCATGGAAAGCGAGTGCCCGAAGCGCAAAGGAACGGTCCCCTTTTTCCTGATAACCCGATTTTAAAAGGGAGCCGAAATGATTTACCTAATATTCTGTCCCATAGTAGGGGAGTACCCGCACACCCCATTAAAGAAAGAGTACACAATGATCAAGCACCAAAGAGTGAAATGAAGCGAAGGGCGCTTGACTCCAACGGGAAAAGAGGGATGATCGAGACCCCGCAGGCCTGCCGAGGAGGCTCGACACCCTCCCCGTGGAAAGCAAGTGCCCGAAGCGCAATGAAACGGTCTAATCCCAACCGCTCACCATATCCCGAATAGGACCAGCAATCCAATAAGAAAGTACGCTCGATACGAAAATAGAACATCCTCCCTCACCAAAGCCCCAATCATAGAAGTGCTCCGCCAATTCGTGTATACTTCAAGTAAAAGGAAACAACTGATCGACAACCATGAACGATCGTAAGAAAGGGAGAGCGACCGTGAATACAATGATTTCAAATAAATTGGCCCTCTTGCCCGATCAGCCCGGCTGCTACCTCATGAAAGATCGTCAAGGGACGATCATCTACGTAGGAAAAGCCAAGGTGCTGAAAAATCGGGTTCGGTCCTACTTCACCGGGTCCCATGATGCGAAAACCCAGCGCCTCGTCGGTGAAATCGAGGACTTTGAATACATCATGACTTCATCTGACCTCGAAGCACTCGTGCTCGAAATGAATCTGATCAAGAAGTATGACCCGAAATACAACGTCATGCTCAAAGACGATAAAAGCTACCCGTTCATCAAGCTGACCAACGAGCGTCACCCAAGACTCATCACCACCCGCAAGGTACAGCGCGGAAAAGGACGGTACTTCGGTCCGTATCCGAACGCAGGAGCCGCGAACGAAACGAAAAAATTGCTCGATCGCCTGTATCCCCTGCGAAAATGTACCACGCTGCCGGACAGGGCATGCCTTTACTACCATATGGGACAATGCCTGGCGCCGTGCATCAAGGAAGTGAATAATGAAACCTACCGCGAGATGACGGATGAAATCGCCCGTTTCCTGAATGGCGGCTATAAGGAAATCAAGGAACAGCTTTCCGTGAAGATGCAGGAAGCCTCTGAAAAGATGGAATTCGAGCGTGCCATGGAGTTCAGGGATCAGATCCAGCATATCGAGGCAACGATGGAAAAACAAAAGATGACCATGACGGATTTCACCGATCGCGATGTGTTCGGTTACGGCATCGACAAGGGCTGGATGTGCGTCCAGGTGTTCTTCGTGCGGCAAGGGAAACTCATCGAACGGGATGTTTCCCTGTTCCCGATCTATAATGAACCGGAGGATGAGTTCCTTACATTCCTCGGCCAGTTTTATTCCAAGTCCAATCACTTCAAACCGAAGGAAATTTTCCTCCCGGAAGGAATCGATGTAGAACTCGTGGAGAAACTCCTTGAAGTAAGGACCGTCCAGCCGAAGCGCGGGAAGAAGAAGGAACTGGTGCGCCTTGCCGAGAAAAATGCCAAGCAGGCACTGAATGAGAAGTTTGCCCTGATCGAACGGGATGAAGACCGTACGATCAAAGCGGTCGAAAGACTCGGTGAACAGATGGGGATCTATACGCCATTCCGGATCGAGGCATTCGATAACTCCAATATCCAGGGATCGGATCCCGTCTCGGCCATGATCGTGTTCCTGGACGGGAAGCCGGCTAAGAAGGAATACCGGAAGTACAAGATCAAGACCGTCACCGGACCGGATGACTATGAATCCATGAGGGAAGTGATCCGGAGAAGGTATGCGAGGGTATTGAAAGAAGGACTGCCCCTCCCTGACCTGATTGTCATCGATGGCGGGAAGGGACAGATCGAAGCGGCCCGGGAAGTGCTGGAGAATGAACTGGGTCTTGATGTTCCTCTAGGCGGCCTCGCAAAGGACGACAAGCATCAGACATCGGAACTGCTGTACGGGAATCCCCTCCAGATCATTCCTTTGGAGAAACGGAGCCAGGAATTTTATCTGCTTCAGCGCATACAGGATGAAGTCCACCGGTTCGCCATCACCTTCCATCGCCAGCTCAGGGGGAAGAGTGCGTTCCAATCCATGCTGGATGATATTGATGGAATCGGTCCGAAGCGTAAAAAACAGCTGTTGAAACATTTCGGATCGATGAAACGGATGAAGGATGCAACCTTGGAAGAGTTCAGGGAGCTTGGGATCCCGGAGCGTGTCGCCATGCAACTTCATGAAAAACTTCATGATAATGGTGAAAAGGACGTTGATACCCCAAAATGATTGTGCTATAATGAACAAAAATTAAAAACATTATCACTTTTTAAGTGGTGATAGAGGTGCGGACTTCAATAGTACGGTTCACGGAAGAGTATGAGCTCTGGAGATGTGACTGGAAAGGGGAGGACCGCCGAAGTGAAGCCGCACTCATATCGGCTGCGCTGGTTCTGCATTTAATAGATGCAGGATTGTCAAGATGATTCATCTTGGAGAGCTATCTCACAATGCCGACTGAACCTTTTTTGTTCGTATGCAGTGTTCAAAAAGCAATGAGATGCTTCGTCTCATTGCTTTTTTTTATACCTGCTGCATGACGGTGTCCCCGACATGGGGATGCCAAAAGCCGGAATCAGATAGTAGCTCTAGTCCATCAGGGTGCTCCGCATCCAATCAAGAAGAAAGAGGGAGAAGCATTGGGTATAATCGTTCAGAAATTTGGCGGAACTTCGGTGGGATCAGTGGAACGAATTCAGCATGTGGCTTCACGTGTGGTGGAAGAGAAGGAAAAGGGGAATGACGTCGTCGTCGTCGTTTCAGCAATGGGAAAAACGACGGATGCCCTTGTAGGCATGGCAAAGGAAATCTGCTCGCAGCCGAGCAAACGTGAAATGGATATGCTTCTGTCTACAGGAGAGCAGGTGACCATCTCACTATTGACGATGGCCCTTATCCAAGTCGGCCAGGATGCCATTTCGTTTACGGGCTGGCAGGCCGGGATCGAGACGGAGTCCATCCACAGCAATGCCAGGATCACCAATATCCACACGGAAAAATTGGCATCCCATCTGTATGAAGGGAAGGTCGTCATCGTGGCAGGATTCCAGGGAATGACTGCATCAGGAGAAATCACCACCCTTGGCCGGGGCGGATCCGATACGACGGCCGTCGCCATCGCAGCAGCCCTGAAGGCGGAACGCTGCGATATTTATACGGACGTAGATGGGGTCTACACATCCGACCCCCGTTATATAAAAGGAGCCAGGAAGCTTTCCAGCATCTCCTATGATGAAATGCTGGAGCTTGCCAATCTTGGGGCGGGCGTCCTCCATCCGAGGGCCGTGGAATTTGCCAAAAACTATCAGATTCCATTAGAAGTCCGTTCAAGCATCGAGAGGATCGAAGGTACTTATATTGAGGAGGAAGCAAGCATGGAACAAAATCTAGTTGTACGCGGCGTAGCGTTCGAGAATGAAATCACAAGGGTGACGGTCTTCGGTCTGAATAATGCGTTGAAGGGGCTGTCATCGATCTTCACCACACTGGCGGAGCATCACCTGAATGTCGATATCATCATCCAGAGTCAAACAGAACAAAATACGACCAATCTGTCGTTCTCCATCAAAGGGCATGATCTTGAAGAGACCCTCGAGGTCCTTGAACAGCACAAAGAATCCCTCGGCTTCACCCATGTGGAACATGAAGGGGGACTGTCGAAGGTATCCATCGTAGGATCGGGCATGATCTCGAATCCTGGTGTCGCAGCAGAAATGTTCGAAGTGCTCGCAGATAACGGGATCACCATCAAGATGGTGAGCACATCTGAAATCAAAGTATCCGTCGTCGTGGACGAGGATCTCATGAATAAAGCGGCACAGGTGCTGCACTCCTCTTTCCATCTTGATGAAGTGAAAGTGGAAGAAATCACTCTGTGATCATCAAAAGGCAGGCCCGCTCCTCATGGGAGCGGGCCTGCCTTCTGTGGTCATTCGACCCGGTCTTTGTCATCCCAGACAGCTGTGATCTTGACGGTCTGGTTTCGCTTATGTAGTTCATCAGTCGCTTCTGTGACGAATTTATTCTGCATTTGGACAAATTCGGCAAGGAAGCCCGTTTCCAATTTGAAGGAGGCATCCGATTTCAATGAATTGCGGCGCTTGACGAATTCCCCGCTGAGTTCGAACGTGATTTCGTTCTTCTTCTGGTCGATGATGGCGAGATCTCCCCATCCTGCTTCACGGAAGAAAGATATCAGTTCATCATTGGATGGCAGGGGGAATTTCCTGGCAAGCTGTTTTCCGCCCCAGTACAGAATATCGGGTGTGTGTTTCCCGAGGATATCGGGTAGCAGCAGATCGCGTATCAGTTCATATCCGAAGATGGGAACGGACTGGGACTCTACGACTTCTTCTTTTTTCTGTTCCAAATATATCCCCTCTTTCTATAAAACTATTATATACATGAGAGGGGAATTAATCATCCCATACTCGAAAAAAAGTGTTCATGGGATATTTTGCCGCAATAATAAATCCTGTCTGTTTTGATTGAATTTTCTTACGATTTTGTGACAATTTCCGGACGAAATTATTTTTCCGATATTGTCGAATTTATGTATACGTTTTCTTGACGCTGTCACTCCATGGGAGTAAAATGGATGTGTCACATAATTGTTACAATATAAAATATGAATAAAAATCTAATTTTTATGCGGAGATTAGTTGGAAGATTCATATTTTATGATTAAGGGGGGTAAATCATGGCTGGAAATCGAGAGTTTAATTTTCGCAGGCTTCATTCATTACTAGGTGTGATTCCGGTTGGATTATTCTTAACGCAACATTTAGTGGTGAACCATTTTGCCACTGGCGGGGAAGAGTCGTTCAACCAGGCAGCACATTTCATGGAAAGTCTACCTTTCCGCTATTTCCTGGAGATCTTCATCATATTCCTTCCATTGTACTTCCATGCAATCTATGGAATCTACATTGCGTTCACGTCCAAGAATAACGCCAGCAGATTCGGATTCTTCCGTAACTGGATGTTCCTTCTTCAACGTGTATCCGGCGTCATCACGTTCATCTTCGTCACATGGCATGTCTGGCAGACACGGGTCGCTGTATTCTTCGGCGCGACAGTGAACTTCCAAATGATGGAGGAGATATTCTCCAACCCATTCATGGTCGCATTCTACGTGCTGGGTGTCCTGTCTACGATCTTCCACTTCGCCAATGGCCTATGGTCATTCTGCGTCAGCTGGGGAATCACGGTCACACCGCGTTCACAGCGCATCGCTACATACGTGACGATCGGGATCTTCCTTGCGCTTTCCATCGTGGGTATGCGCGCCATCTTTGCTTTTATCGTATAAGGAACACATTCAATAGATCATGCAAGTGCTCTGAAGTTTGGTAGGAAAAGGAGTGAAGGACGATGAGTAAAGGGAAAATCATCGTAGTCGGTGGTGGATTAGCCGGTCTGATGGCCACCATCAAAGCAGCAGAAAAAGGCGCACCGGTCGATCTATTTTCATTGGTGCCAGTTAAGCGCTCCCACTCCGTTTGCGCACAGGGTGGCATAAACGGAGCGGTCAATACAAAAGGAGAAGGGGACTCTCCTTGGGAACATTTCGATGATACGGTCTATGGAGGAGACTTCCTGGCGAATCAGCCGCCGGTCAAGGCCATGACAGAAGCAGCACCAGGCATCATCCACCTTTTGGACCGGATGGGCGTCATGTTCAACCGTACACCGGAAGGCCTGCTTGACTTCCGCCGCTTTGGTGGAACACAGCATCACCGTACTGCGTTCGCCGGTGCGACAACCGGTCAGCAGTTATTGTACGCATTGGACGAGCAGGTCCGTCGCCATGAAGTGGCAGGGCTCGTGAATAAATATGAAGGATGGGAATTCCTTGGTGTCATCATCGATGATGAAGGCAAGGCACGCGGGATCGTCGCCCAGAACCTTCAAACAATGGAAATCCAGTCATTCCCGGCCGATGCCGTCATCATGGCAACGGGAGGACCCGGCATCATCTTCGGGAAATCAACGAACTCCGTCATCAATACAGGATCCGCTGCTTCCATTGTGTATCAGCAGGGTGCGTATTATGCGAACGGTGAGTTCATCCAGATCCATCCGACAGCGATTCCAGGGGACGATAAACTCCGCCTCATGAGTGAATCGGCACGTGGGGAAGGCGGACGCGTCTGGACATACAAAGACGGAAAGCCTTGGTACTTCCTTGAAGAGAAATACCCGGCATACGGAAACCTTGTACCGCGTGATATCGCGACGCGTGAAATCTTCGACGTGTGCGTGAATCAGAAGCTCGGCATCAACGGAGAGAACATGGTGTATCTTGATCTGTCCCATAAGGATTCGAAGGAACTCGACATCAAGCTCGGCGGCATCATCGAAATCTATGAGAAGTTCATGGGTGATGATCCACGCAAGGTTCCGATGAAGATCTTCCCTGCGGTCCACTATTCAATGGGCGGCCTGTGGGTCGATTATGATCAGATGACGAATATCCCTGGACTGTTCGCTGCCGGTGAGTGTGATTACTCCCAGCATGGTGGGAACCGACTTGGAGCCAACTCCCTGCTTTCCGCAATCTATGGCGGTATGGTGGCCGGCCCGAATGCGATCAAGTACATCGAGGGGCTTGAAAGCTCAGTCGAAACCGTACCTGCATCTGTATTCGAGCGCCATGTGAAGCAGGAGCAAGAGAAATGGAACGACATCATGAGCATGGACGGAACCGAGAATGCGTATGTGATCCACAAAGAGCTTGGTGAGTGGATGACGGATAACGTGACGGTCGTTCGTCATAATGACAAGCTTGTGGAAACCGATAAGAAAATCGTAGAGCTCATGGAGCGCTATAAAAAGATCAACATCAATGACACGGCTAAGTGGAGCAATCAGGGTGCCATGTTCACGCGTCAGCTTTGGAACATGCTGCAGCTTGCCCGCGTCATCACCATCGGTGCCTTGAACCGGAATGAAAGCCGCGGTGCCCACTACAAGCCTGAATTCCCTGAGCGTAATGACGAGGACTTCCTCAAGACGACGATGGCGAAGTTCAATGCTTCCGCCAATGCGCCGGAATTCCATTACGAAGAAGTGGATACATCGTTGATCAAACCGCGTAAACGTGACTACTCTAAGAAAAAAGGGGGTTCTAACTAATGGCTGAGAAAAAGATCCGTTTTGTCATCACCCGTCAGGAAGGCCCGGATGCCGCCCCTTATCAAGAAGAGTTCGCCCTTGATTATCGCCCGAATATGAACGTGATCTCCGCTTTGATGGAAATCCGTCGTAACCCGGTTAATGCGAAAGGGGAAGGCACGACACCGATCAACTGGGATATGAACTGCCTTGAGGAAGTATGTGGAGCCTGCTCCATGGTCATCAACGGAAAACCGAGACAATCCTGTACGGCCCTGATCGATCAGCTCGAGCAGCCGATCCGTCTTGAGCCTATGCGCACCTTCCCGGTCGTACGCGACCTGCAGGTGGACCGCAGCAGGATGTTCGACAGCCTGAAGAAAGTGAAAGCCTGGATCCCAATCGATGGTACGTATGATCTTGGGCCTGGTCCGCGTATGCCTGAGAAAAAGCGTCAGTGGGCGTATGAGCTTTCTAAATGCATGACCTGCGGTGTTTGCCTTGAGGCTTGTCCGAATGTAAACAGCAAGTCGGACTTCATCGGTCCTGCTCCGCTATCACAAGTACGCCTCTTCAATGCGCATCCGACGGGTGCCATGAACAAAGATGAGCGTCTTGAAGCCATCATGGGCGACGGAGGGCTTGCGAACTGTGGGAACTCTCAAAACTGCGTGCAGTCTTGTCCGAAGGGGATCCCTTTGACAACCTCCATCGCAGCATTGAACAGGGAGACCACCTTCCAGATGTTCAAAAACTTCTTCGGAAGCGACCACATGGTGGATTCATAAACAACATTGAAAAGCACTTTCCGGATGGAAAGTGCTTTTTTTAACCTTTCAGATTGAAGGAAGCTTCCCCTTTGGGGAAATGCGCCAGATAAATACGTGAATGGAGGAGCCAAAATGAAGAACGTTACATATATTGAGGATGTAAATACGTGGAAGGAAGGGTTTTCATTTTTCATCGATGTCAAGGTGCGGTTTTCAGAGGTGGATATGTTCGGCCATATGAACAATACCGTTCCATTTGTTTACTTTGAACAGGCAAGGATCGATTATTTCAAGAGTCTCGGATTCATGCAGGACTGGGTGAAGCCCGATCATGAAACAATGATCGTCGTGGCGGATCTTCAGTGTGATTTTGCGAGGCAGGTCTATTTCGATGAGCATGTGCGGCTCTATGTGAAGGCAGGGGAGATCGGGAATTCCTCCGTGGACCTTCACTATATGGGCGTGAACGCCAAGGATGACATCTGCTTCGTCGGAAGAGGAACCATGGTCCAAATATCAAAAAGGACCGGGAAAGGTGCTCCATGGACGGATGAGATGAAGAACAGGTTCAATGAGAGCCCTTCAGGATCGATGTCATAACGGCTGCCTATTTTTTATGAGAGTCGTTCCTCCATGTCACTCTGACCCAGCTCTTCACATATGATATTTTGACGACCGACAATACCCATCCCCGCGGTTTAAAGCTGGCGAAGGCAAGGAGGGTTACCATAATTGAAGGACAATGATTTTACACACAAACCGTTGCTCACCAAAAGAGAGAAAGAAGTATTCGAACTGTTGGTACAGGACAAAACCACCAAGGAAATTGCCGGTGATTTATTCATCAGTGAAAAAACAGTTCGGAATCATATTTCCAACGCCATGCAAAAGCTTGGAGTGAAGGGGCGATCTCAAGCTGTTGTAGAGCTTCTTCGCATGGGGGAACTAAAGCTTTAACCATAAGAGACTGATTCGGACGGCAAACGATTCGTGGGATTGTTTGGAGGGGAGTCAGTCTCTTTTCATATGGACACAGGTAAGACATCCGGCATCGTAAAAGCTACTCCTTGAAATTTTCGCAAAAAAAGGTGAAAATGCTTATAAGGATGTGTACGCTGAAATCGGATGTACATACGAGACGTTAACGATAAAGGGGAATTGGAATGGAAAATGTGAAGGATGCGGCCGCGGCCGGAGTGGTAGCGGATATTGAGAAAGATCTAAGGTACATCTCGTCCATCATTAAACAAAAAGGGCGTGAAATCCTCAGTCAGTATACAATCACACCTCCTCAGTTCATCGCCCTTCAGTGGCTGTTTGAATTCGGTGATATGACGATCGGGGATCTATCGAACCGGATGTATCTCGCCTGCAGCACGACGACCGACCTCGTGGACAGGATGGAAAAAAATCAGCTCGTCGAACGGGTGAGGGATGAGAAGGACCGTCGTGTCGTCAGGATCCATATGCTGAAAGAGGGCGAAAGGATCATTGAAGAAGTGATCAATAAAAGGCAGAATTATTTAGAGAGCGTGCTGTCGGATTTCTCATACGATGAAGTGCTTCAGCTTCAGCAAAACCTCTCGAAATTACATCTAGAAATCAAACCAGAATGAGGGAATAACGTGATTCAACCTATAGGCGTGATCGACTCTGGCGTAGGTGGCCTGACGGTGGCCAAGGAAATCATGCGCCAGCTGCCGAAAGAAACCATCTATTATCTAGGGGATACAGCGAGATGCCCGTATGGTCCAAGGACCGTGGAAGAAGTAAGGCAGTTCACCTGGGACATGACCCGGTATCTGCTCCAGTATGATATGAAAATGCTCATCATTGCCTGCAATACGGCAACTGCCGCCGCCCTGGATGAAATCCAGACGCATCTGGATATCCCCGTCATCGGGGTCATCCATCCGGGAGCACGGGCAGCGATCAAGCGAACGCGCAATAAACGGGTCGGCGTACTCGGGACGATCGGGACCGTGAACAGCAAGGCCTACCCCGATGCCCTGCACTCCCTTCACGGGGGCCTTGAGGTATCGTCCCTCGCCTGTCCGAAGTTCGTCCCTCTCGTGGAAAGTGGGGAATACGGAAGCGACGTGGCCGATCGCATCATCAGTGAAACCCTTGAAGGATTGAAGGGGCTCGATCTTGATACCCTGATCCTGGGTTGCACCCATTATCCGCTTCTGCAGCCGAAGATCCAGGCATTCATGGGTCCTTCTGTGAGCGTCATCAGCTCAGGGGACGAGACGGCGAGTGAAGTGAGCACGATCCTGGACTACTACAATCTACTATATAGAGGGGTCCATCCCCCTGAGCACCGTTTCTTCACGACGGGCTCCTCTACGATCTTCTCCGGGATCGCCTCCGACTGGCTCGACGGGGAGATCCTGGCCGAAACCATCCGCATTGAGTAATGCGGGTGGTTTTTTTATGGCTTTTGACAAGAGGGGAAGTTTTTAAGAAACTTTCGGTCTATTTTCCCGAAGGGCTCGTATACATAGTAGTACAAACTGTCTTTCTAGGAGGTTTACCGATGGCGAAAAAAGCGAAAGTGTCCATTGCAGTAACGGTATTAGCATCTTCTGTGTATCTGTCGGGGTGTGGGTTGTTCAGCTTTGGGGATAAGAAGGAAAAGATCGATCCCCCTCAGGATACCTCGTATTTAAAAGAAGGTGAGAAAGTAGATACAGCCAAAAAGGATGAAGGCAAGGAAACCTCTGCCAAAAAAGAAGAAGCGACTGAAAACAGCGTCATGACGGAGCTTTATCTCATCGACAAAAACGGGTACGTCGTCTCCCAGTCGATCCCGCTGCCAGGCAAAGAAAGTGTGGCCAAACAGGCCCTTGAACATCTGGTCGTGAACGGCCCGGTGCAGGAAGTGCTGCCGAACGGATTCAGGGCCGTGATCCCCGCTGATACCCAGGTATCGGTCGACATCAAGGACGGAGTGGCGGTAGCCGATTTCTCCCCTGAGTTCAAGGAATATCAGCCTGAAGATGAGCAGCGGATCCTCGAGTCCATCACCTGGACGCTTACCCAGTTTGATTCCGTGGAAAAAGTGGAACTCCGTGTGAACGGCTATCCGCTGACGGAAATGCCGGTTGGCGGAACGCCGATCAGTGAAGACGGTCTGACCCGGAAAACCGGTATCAATGTCGATACGAGCGGGATTGCCGATCCGACAAGCACGAAGCCATTGACGGTGTATTATGTGTCCCAGACCGACAAGGAAACGTATTATGTACCGGTCACGAAGCGGGTGAGTTCGAATGAAACCGATAATGTGAAGGCCGTGGTGAATGAGCTTATCGAAGGACCGGGATATGCATCCTCCCTCGTCAGTGATTTCACAGGGGCGGAACTACTTGATGATCCGAAGATCAAGGATGGGAATGTGACGTTGAACTTCAATGAAGGCGTCTACGGCAGCGTGGAGGAAAAACTCGTTTCCGAGCATATGCTGAACGCCCTCGTCCTCTCATTGACGGAACAAAAGGACATCAAAGGGGTATCCGTTGAAGTGAACGGGGAAGCGGCGTCCGTTGCGAAGGATGGAGAAGCCGTGACAGAACCGGTGACCCGTCCGGAAAATGTCAATGCGATTGGTTTCTGACCGTGCATTTTTGATATACTATAGAAGAAGCTAACATGTAGAGGTGGGCATTAGCCGCCTCTTCTCTTTTTTTGAAAAACAGCAGTACATATCTTCCCGTTCAACGGGAGAAAGCAATAAACAGGAGGGACTTCAATGAGATACGATGGAAGACAGAAGATGGAGCTTAGGCCGGTTGAAATCGAGACGGGTTATATCAAGCATCCGGAAGGTTCGGTGCTGATCACGGTAGGAGAGACGAAGGTCATTTGCAACGCCAGCATCGAGGACCGCGTACCGCCGTTCATGCGAAACAGCGGAAAGGGCTGGATCACTGCCGAATACTCCATGCTTCCGCGCGCGACCGACACGAGGAATATCAGGGAATCATCCAAAGGGAAGATTTCCGGGCGCACGATGGAGATCCAGCGTCTGATCGGACGGGCCCTGCGTGCCGTCGTGGACCTGGAAGCACTCGGGGAACGCACGATCTGGATCGACTGTGATGTCATCCAGGCGGACGGCGGGACAAGGACCGCTTCCATCACGGGGGCATTCGTCGCCATGGCCCTTGCCCTCGGAAAACTTCAGGATCAGAACAAAATCAGCAGCTTCCCGCTCAAGAGCTTCCTCGCCGCTACCAGCGTCGGGATCGTGGAAGAGCATGGGGCAGTGCTCGATTTGAATTATGTAGAAGACAGCCAGGCCATGGTGGATATGAATATCATCATGACGGGCGAAGGAGAATTCGTCGAGCTGCAGGGGACCGGGGAGGAAGCGACATTCACGATGAATCAGCTTCAGGAACTCCTTGAACTCGGCCAGACCGGGATCCGTGAACTATTCGACATTCAAAAGGACGTACTGGGTGAACTCGCAGACAGAATACAGTAAGGGATGGAGAAAACTATGGCAAAGAACGTTATCATCGCAACCAAGAACAGGGGAAAAGCGAAAGAATTCGAACTCATGTTTAAGCCATATGGTTATGAGGTACAAACATTACTAGATTTACCACATATTGAAGACGTGGAAGAGACTGGTGTCACATTCGAAGAGAATGCGATCCTGAAAGCCGAGACAGTGGCAAAAGAGCTCGACTGCCTCGTCATATCCGATGATTCGGGATTGAGCATCGACGCACTGGACGGTCGTCCGGGCGTTTATTCCGCACGCTACGCCGGGGAAGCGAAAAGCGATGAAGCGAATATGGAAAAGGTCCTTGCCGAACTCGAAGGAGTGGAGGAAGCAAACCGGACGGCCCGCTTCCATTGTGTACTGGCCATCGCAGGACCTGGCCGGAAGACGGAGACCGTAAACGGAACGTGTGAAGGTGTCATCCTTGAAGAGAAACGGGGAAGCAATGGGTTCGGTTATGATCCGATCTTCTTCGTCCCGTCACTCGGAAAGGCCATGGCAGAGCTCACGCCGGATGAAAAGCGGAGCATCAGCCATCGCGGACACGCACTGGATCAATTGAGAGAGAGACTATCCGACTTCGTGTAAAGGGTGAGTAGATGAACATTTTAGTTGTAAGCGACAGCCACGGGTCCAAGGAAGAACTGGCCGACCTGTCCAGGATGTATGCGGGAAAGATGGACGTCATGATCCACTGCGGGGATTCCGAACTGCGCGCGGATGACGAAGTCCTGGACCACTTCAAAGTGGTCCGCGGAAACTGCGACATGGATCAACGGTTCCCCGAGACGCATCTTGAAGAAGGGGACGGCAGGCGGATCCTCGTGACCCATGGGCATTTATACGGAATTAAGATGTCATTGATGAAACTGAAGTACAAAGCGGAAGAACTGGGAGCCGATATGGTCTTCTTCGGTCATTCCCATGAATTGGGGGCGGAGCTGATGGACGGGATCCTATTCCTGAATCCAGGCAGCATCCTCCTGCCAAGGGGAAGGCACGAGAAAACGTACGCCCTCATCGAATCAACTAAGCACAAGATCCACGTGAAATTCCTGACGGAAAAACACGAGCTCGTCGAGGAAATCGAATTCGACATGTAAAGGGAGGGCCTGCCATGCAGGCTCCTTTTTACTCCAAATGAAGATCTCGGAAGTTTTTTCGAAAAACCGTTGACTTTCCTTTGATATACGAATATAATAATAAATGTCCTCAAGAAACACGGACACTTACATAATGCACATGTCCCAGTAGCTCAGCTGGATAGAGCAACGCCCTTCTAAGGCGTCGGTCGGGAGTTCGAATCTCTCCTGGGACGTACTCGTTCTAAATAGCGCTGTGTCAACGTTAATAGCCCGATGAATCAATCGGTGGCAGTAACGTTGGCATGGCGCTTTTTGTCGTGTCCGTAGGAACTCCGATTACGTCAGCGTGAGACATATCGGCCGACCGTCAAGGAGGATTTGCGGAAATGGCTAGACGATTTATTGCGAAAAGGGGCGACACGCCCTCGACCAAGGACCGACGGACTTCCAATGTCCGACGTGCAGTCGCGGAGGAGTATACGATCAAGGAAGCGCTCGAAATTTTCATATCGGCAAAAGAGGCGGAGGGCATCCGGCCTCGCACCGTGCTCGACTACCGGCAACATGCCGAATACTTTTCGCGGTTCATGGAAAATGACGAGTTTTTAATCAGCGAAATCACGCCGGAAAGGATTCGCGAATATGTGAATTACTTGCGAAAGGAAAGGCGGGCATATGACGGAGACGAGACGCGTGTGAAGGACGTGAAGGGTCTGTCGGTCAATACGATCAACACGCGGCTGAGGACGATGAAAACGATGTGTATCTTTTGGCACGGCGAAGGCATGCTCGATTACAATCCGATGGTTGGTATTAAAATGATGCGCGATGATGAGCTCGAAGAGGTGCCCGGCCTGACCGACGAAGAGGTCGATAAGGTGCTGAATAGTTACGACGAGAAGCAGTTCGCGGAATGGCGAGATAAAACGTTGGTGCTGCTTTTGCTCGACACCGGCATGCGTATAAATGAAGCGGTCAATCTACAGGTCGAACAGATCGATTTCAAACGACTCAGCGTTTACGTGTCGTCTCAAATCGCGAAGAATAGGAAACGGCGTGACATTCCGTTAAGTCGCGAGGTTGCCAAGCGCTTGAAGTTGCTTATCGAGGAGACGCGCCAGTATTTCGGCAGCGACGTGCAATACTTATTTATGACGGCATATGGCGAGGACTTTTCCGCAGACACGTTCCGTCGAAGGCTCAATCGCTTGAAAAGGCGCCTGGACATTCCGCGCCTCAGCCCACACATGTTCCGGCACACTTTCGCGAGGAATTACGTGCTGAATGGCGGGGACATATTTACGCTTCAGCAAATCCTCGATCATGCCGACATTAAGACTACGCGAAAATACGTACAAATGGACGATGAGCACGTACGAAGCCAACATAATAAATTTTCGCCAGTTAGGCGCCTGCTGAAACGTAGTGGGCGAGCAAGACTGTGATGATGACGCTAGTTCCTTTCGAGGGGCTGGCGTTTTTTTTTGTGCGAAAAAGGTGCGGCCGGCATATTATCCGTTAGAAGCACAATTAATTTTGTGCGAAATACAATCCGGATGACTATTATCTAGTAAGGGCGCAAATATACGCCACAAGATATTTTACTTACGGAGGAGGAATTGGATGTCTAACGCTTATATTCGAACCGGCGAAACACGAACCGGATTCAGCATCGTCTTTCACGAAATCTTCGACTTATATCATCCGTACATTGGCGACAAAGCTACGATGTACTATATGTATCTGCTGAGGTTCCGCAACAACGAACAAGGCGGACGCGAGGAAGGGAAGTCGTGGAAGGGACGTAACAGTGTGACGGAAAAGTTTCAGTTGTCATACTCGACGCTGCCGTTACTCGACGAAATACTGGAAGCAAGTGGGCTGGTCAATATCGAAAGGAAGCCGGTTGGTCGCGGTAAGGATAAGATTTACTACATCGTAAATGATCCGTTAGACCGCGAAAGATTCCGCGACAGAGAAAGCGACATACGGCGAAAGCTTGCGACAATGATTCGAACGTATGGGGCGCGCGAGAAGAATCCGGTTAAAGTGGCGAGCCTGCTCGGGAAGGAAATGGGAGCCAAACTTACGGATGAAGATATTAACTCTACGTCAGCGTAGATTATAATCTCCGTCAGCGTAAATGAAAAAGAACTATATAAAAAGAACTTGTTAAAGAGAATAAATACATTCCGGCTCATAAAATCGCCGGGGATATTATCAAAAACTATTTGCAAAAGGAGATAAGGTATATGCGAAAAATACAATTGCCTGATGAAGTTATCGCAGACATTAAGGAGTTAAACTTTCCTAAACACCGATTTCTCAACACATCGAATTTTGTCTCCAACGAGGGTAGGAATTCGTTAATGCCGTATGAATACGCAGGAGGAAAAATCGCAAATTTTCTTTTATCTGACGAGCGGAACTACGAACCATACTGCCGATACATCCTGGACGAATATACACGCAAAAAAGAGCCATGGGAGGGGTGAACGTGAGCTTACGAGAGGAATTATTGGCGCAAGGGTGTACGGAGGAAGTTTCGAAAAATCCGAATAAGGCGAAGAGAGTTACGTACTTTGCGGATCGTAAAGGCGAATTGGTTGCGAAAGTTTGTACGGTGTGTATGGAACTGAAAGAAACCTTCGCTTTCTTTCAGGATAGAGGTAAGCTAGGCGATCTGACATCGAGATGTCGGGACTGCCAGAAAAAATACTACGAGGACAATCGAGAAAGGCGGTTGGATTATGACCGTAAATACTACGAGGACAACCGAGAAAGGCTGGTAAATCAGAGCCGTAGTTACTACGAGGAAAACCGAGAAAAGCTATTAAAACAGAAGCGTAAATACTACAAGAAAAACCATGAAAGGCAGTTAGAGAAGAGACGTAGACACTACAAGGAAAACCGAGAAAGGCTGTTAGAGTATTCTAGGAAATACTACGAGGAGAATAAAGAAATTAGACGTAGATACCACAAAGAAAACCCGGACAAGGTAAGACTACACTACAACCGCAGACGAGCCCGTAAAAACGCACTACCGGACGACTTTAATCACGAACAGCAAAACGAAGTATTAGCAACATTTAACAACGCGTGTGCCCTTACTGGTGAATCAACTAGCCGTTCATGGGACCACGCGATCCCACTAGCAACTGGACACGGAGGAACCACCTACGGCAATATGTACCCGCTAAGACTAGGCCTAAACATCAGCAAACACGACCGCAACATTTTCGAATGGTTCGAGGCGAATAGGCAACGCTTTGAATTATCGCAAGACCGTTTCGACAGTCTCATCGCTTGGCTTGCGTCGGCAAACGCAATGTCAGTCGAGGAGTATCGCGATTACGTGTATCAGTGTCACGAAAATCCACGTACAATAGACGAATTAAAGGAGGAAGCTTAATGCGAGATTACGAGGAATACGAATGGTTACTAGAGAAGGACAATTCGGACGAAATGAAATTACTGAGGAAAAAATTTTCGGAGCATGTACGACAATCCGATCGCATGCCTAAGACGTACATTATCGTCGTAACTGAGAGCAACACGATAAAGCGCCAACAAACGCTAACAACGCCTGACACTCGCATCGACTTCATCGGATTATGTACGCAAACAATCGGTAGGCACTTTGGCGGAACTCGCTACAACGTAATCATTAATCACACCCGCCATGCCGATCTCGCCAACACCGGCGACGAACGCATCACGAGCTGGTACACTAACGAGCTTATCCGGTGCGCTCATCCGGATGTAAAGATACTGAACGGAGGCGATCTGATATGAAAAACGGATGCTGCAACGCCACCCTCACGACCGCCCTAGCCGTCATCACCGCACGCATCGCCACGGAGCATGGTCGCTCCGACCCGGAGTTTGTACGAGGTTTACGCGTTGCTAAGGCGCTTATACAAGGCGCAGGGCAGGCGGAAGCAAGGCGGTAGGGTATTCGGTCACGGCGACACAACGAACGCTCACACACGGCGCTAGGGCGCTTAGAAACGACGAGGAGGAAACGGAATGGATGATTCGTATAAGCCGGAAGTTCCGGCGTGGGTAGCAGAAGTGTTAGCGAAAAAGAAGCGTCAAGACCCTTTCGCAACCCTCGGAGTCAGTAAGCAATGGGACGAGTGGAAGTACAGATATTCCCGAAAGTATAAGTACGCGAAATTAAACGGCTGGAAAGTAAAGGAGGAAACGGAATGACAATCGACTTAAATGCAATCAAGAAACGGGCGGAAGCTGCGACGGAAGGGCCGTGGTATTATACGGAAATCGACCGGTATCATATCTCGCCCGATATTGAGGACGGAGCGGAAATCGCTGAAGCATATGCGGAACACAACGCAGTTTTCATCGCTCATGCCCGCCAAGACGTACCGGCCTTAATTGAGCTAGTCGCTCAAAAACAGGCGGAGGTTGAACGACTCCGCACGCAACAAGCCCGCCTCATCGCGGAACTAGAGAAAGCCGACAAGTTTTCCGATGAGCTTCGTGCGGAACTCTTCCGGCAACAACTGCCCGGTATTCGGAAGATCGTCGAGGATTGCGTAGATGATCGCCGTATCGAAACGATGGAGGATTTGAAAGATTTTTACGCGGAGAATAGGGCGCGGAAAATCGAAGCGGACAGGGAAGTGTATGAGGCGGTCTGCGGAATGATCAAAGACATGCTCG
The DNA here is from genome assembly GCF_047915635.1 of Rossellomorea sp. FS2. Lineage (NCBI taxonomy): Bacteria > Bacillati > Bacillota > Bacilli > Caryophanales > Bacillaceae > Rossellomorea > Rossellomorea sp. FS2. The sequence goes on from NZ_JBLRVS010000001.1 coordinate 232,304, forward strand.
AAAAGCGAAAGGAGGACGACTAATGCCAGCGAAAACATACCACGATAAGCCAGTCGCCAACTGGAACGTCCGAGACATGCTCGCCTACTTGGGCGACGAACACAAGCGCAGGTTTGGCGTCGACTATCAGCCGTTCGGCACATGGGCGGCAGAACGCGGGCAGCTCGGTAACTGGCTAGGCACTGCGAAGAAGCGCGGTAAGTACGGAGCGGAGTTTACGAAACGGTTCATCGACGTGTGCCTGGCGGAGTATCGGCCGACGCGAGATTATCCGGGCATCAACTTCGGATTCATGGTGGCGTATATGAAACGAAACTTTCAGACGGTGCAGCTCGAGGTGATGCGGGCGGATGCAGCGGCGCAGAACCAGGCGGAAGAGGTTGACGAGGATTGGTTGTAGTCGGAGGAAATTATACGGAGGTGGAAACGGATGAACGAAAGCAATCTCGACTTAGAAGCTATTCAAAAACGAGCGGAAGCAGCGACAATGGGCGATTGGGATTATGATGCAGAGGATTACGGAATATCTAACGGAAACTTTATGGTGGCGATGGCAGATGTTAGTGAAAAAGGGCATCCATTTATTAATGCGAAGGATGTTGACATTAAATTCATCGCACACGCTCGCGAAGACGTGCCGGCATTAATCGCTGAGGTTGAGCGACTACTACGCTTAAATGAAAAGTATTACGGGATTTTAACCAAATTGGGGTATGGAATCGAGGAATAACAAAATTTACGGATGAAATATGTAGGAGGGAATATTAAATGAAACCAAACGAATTTATTTCAATACTAAGAAAAAGTGACGACTATATCAAAACAATTTATATGAACGGAGGTTGCTATCAATTTTATAAAATTTTAAAGACGTTATATCCGCAGGCTACGCCACTCATTGATACAGACAAAGGCCACATAGTAACTGTAATTGATAATGTTCAGTACGACATTACAGGCATAGTCGATGGGTCATTCTTTCCCTTAACTAAAGAAGACATAAGCATGTGTGAAAGTTGGAGTTTTTCTAATAGTTACTGGTTAGCAAAAAACTGTCCAATGTGCGACGAACCTGTCCATGCACCTGCACAGATTTAAGCAAAAACACTGGAAAGGAGGAACGCCAATGAGCGAAAACGCACACGCATCCAACTGCGTACTATCCACCCGATGTAAGCTCGCCAACTCAGCCGCATGCAATCGGAATTGCCCGAGCTACATCGCCATGCACGGACACAGCGGAAAGGGCGGCCGAATCGCCAACGCCAACACCCCGGCCGACTACCGACTGCTCACGCTGGCAAATTCGCCGGCACGCGAAGGGCAAGCGAAGGTGTATACAACGCTTGAGAAATACGCGGCAACGTTCGAACGGCAATTCGAAGAGAACGCGGAAAGGATCAAGTCGTTTTATTTCTGGTCGGAATCGCCCGGAACCGGTAAGACCACGACAGCTACTGCGGTATTAAACGAATACATCATCGCCAATTATCTCGGCAGTTTGAAACGCGATAGGCAAGCGCTTCAGCGACCGGCAGTGATGCTCGACGTCAACGAATGGCAATCGCTATTCAACGAATTCAACCGAAGCAACATTCCGCCCGACATCGCGGAACCGGCAAGCCGCGAATACTACAGGCGGCTCCAGCAGGCGAAATTAGCGCCATTTGCGGTGCTTGACGATATAGGCGTCAGGTCGGCGACGGAAGCCTTCAGAGGCGATTTACACAGCGTCATCAACCATCGCACGGCGAACGGCCTGCCCACGGTGTCCACGAGCAACTTACCGCTGAAGGAAATGGCGCAAGTTTTTGACGCTCGACTGTTCGACCGCATGAAGGATCAATGCGCGGAAATTCACTTCGAAGGAACATCGAAAAGGGGGAGACGCTGATGAGAAAATTAAAATTCCGATACTGGTGTACGGTCGAAAATAAGATGTACGACAAGGCTTACGTTGAGGAACACATTAACCTCGCGTTCATGAGCGAATTATTAGATTCGGCACAGGAGCGCTATATTTTCCAAGAGTTCGTCGGACTGAACGATAAGAACGGGCGGGAGATTTACGAAGGCGACTTCCTATACTTCGATGTATTCGACGGGCTTGTATCCGTCTCCGGTACTACGCAAGTATATTTCGCTGATGGATGCTTCCGCCTAAACGAACATCATCCGGTTGCTGACTACATCCGAAACGGAACGGTAGAGGTGGTCGGAAACATTTACGAAGGGGTTGACGCTGATGCTTAATTCGCTAGAAAGACGGGCAGTATTGCGAATGTCTTATGAAATGGGCACGGGAATCAGCGAAACAGTTCAGCGTATTGACTTACTCCGCAATTCACTAATTTACAACGTCATCCTAATACGAGAAGCAGCGAAGGAGGTTTTTCGATGAACCACGGCAACCAACGACCTGCCCTCGGCGACCTCATTCGCATCGACGGTTACGGAACGCGAATCTTCCAGGTCGACGCATGGCGACGCGAGGAGTATCACGGCATTGACGTAGCTTACACGGAAATTATTTACGAAGCGTTCGATTGCGGCAACGACGAATGGTTCGAAGCAGCGGCGGAAGATGTGACGTTTGTGGCAGACGCAAGCCAGGCCGACGAGTGGTTGCGGGCTAATCCGGCGCCGATCGTGCCAACTAGCGACTGGACAGCGTTTGGAATGGGGTTTTTAGACATTAACGGAGGAGGAGACGAAACTATGAAGGCGAAAGAACCACGCAAACCGACGGCAAGGGAACTCAGCGGACAAGAGGCGGAACGACGCAAGCAGGCACGGAAGGAACGGGCGGCAAGGATTGACGAGTTGCTAGACGCGCGGAATGATGCGAAGGAGCTGGCGGTGTTTTTCGGGGACAAAGACGGAGAGTATGGCGCGAAGGTGGCGGAGATTGATCGGGAGTTGGCGGAGCTGAGCGGGGAGGATTTGCGATGATGCGAAGAATTGACGGGGTAAGTAATCGCAAAATGAGAAACGTTGAATTTATCGAAGTGCTCGATAAGAAGCGTTTGCGTATCGTATTTAACAATTCGCAGGAAATTGTCGTTCGAGCCAGTAGCGAAGACTACGGTTATGACGAAGGGATTTATATCGAAAAAGATAACGTATGAAGGAGGAACGCGAATGATCTACGGCCAACTATTTCTTTCGAAAGTCATCGACACGGGCAACGTCACGGCCATCAAGGCGCACAACATCACGCAAGCCGACATGCCGACGGACGCCGAACGCCAAGCCCTCCGGTTTATCCGCGACTATGCGGAAGCCAACCGGGGTGAGGCGCCAAGCTACGATACGGTGCTCGTCGAGGTGCCGGACTTTGAATATATCGCAAATGCCGAGGCGAGCTTCGAGTATTCGGCGAAACAACTAAAGGCGCATGCAGCGAAGCAACATTTGATGTCGTTCATCAACGGAAAGTTCGGGAACATGTTCTCGGAGGAAAAAGACGGAAATAAATTGATCGACGACTTGATTTCCGAGGCGCAATCCATTAAAATGAGAACAAGCGTTCGTAGTAAGATTGGCACGGACATTAAAGTCGACGCCACATCGTTCCTGGACGAATATCGCAAACGCAAATCCGGCGAATCGTTCAAGCTATGGGCGTCGAAATTTCCCACCGTCACGAAGGAAATCGGCGGCTACATGAGCGGCAACATGTACGCATGGTACGGACGATCCGGCCGAGGTAAGTCCGTTTTCACTATGGAGGAGGCGATTGAGGCGGCAGCCCAAGGCGCGAACGTGCTGGTGTGGTCGATGGAAATGTCGCGGTTCGAATGGATGGCGCGTGCTTATTCTAGCATTTCAGCTAGGTTTAGTGCCGAGGTTAAGCGGATAGAGAACGTCGATTACGAAGTTGGTTTCGAAAATAGGGCGCTTCTTATGGGAACGCTTGACGAAGGCTTTGAGCGAGGGTTGGAGCAATTCGTAACTCTACTGCCGGAACTACTCGCAGGCAACATCACGCTCAGGGCGGCCGACGACGATGACTTCATGCGCCGCGATATCGCCCAGCTTGAGGCGGACATTATTGCGACAAAGGCTGACGTCGTGGTTATCGATCCCATTTACCTGATGGACTACGAAGCGAACACGTCAAAGGTGGCGGGCGGCGACGTAGCGAATACGAGCAAGAAGATTCGCCGTATTGCCGGCTACACAGGCGCCACGATTCACGTCATCACCCAAGCGGAAGAGGTTCGGGACGACACGGACGAGGATGGTAACCGCGAGTTGAGGGCGCCTAAGCGGGCGGAAATCAAAAAGACGAAGGCGATCCTCGAGGATAGCGCCAACGTATTCGGCATTGATTCACTGGATGGGCGCGGAATGATTGAACTGGGCAAGGGACGGAACGGCGGTGAGGGTACGCAGGTGGAAGTGATCTACCTTCCAAACTACGGAATTGTAAACGAAGCGCCGACCGGAGAGGTTGCGGCGAGTCAATTCGACTTTTAAGGAGGCGGTAACGTGGAAATTCGGGGCGACATGAAACTCGCGCTCAAGCTAATGGCGGACTTCAAGAAATCGCAGCCGAAGAAGAAACGACGGAACATCGACGTGGCCTCTCGGAAACTGCGCAACGATGAGCCGTTGAACAAGCGAGACAGAGAGGCGTTTAATGATTTGCGAAGATTTATCGAAGGTGGCAACGGATGAAGAAATTCCAACATGGCGACCTACTCATCGCACCCAACGGCTTAATCGGCCGGCTCAAAACGCAGGAAGGTACGCCCGAGTGTTCGGTGCATTCAATCGACGACAACAACTGGCAGGTGCGCGCCTGGTCGGTCGAGCACTTACGCAGGGGCGGCTGGCGACCGTACCCCGCCACGTATTAATATCCTAATCGAACGGCTGAAAACGCGAGAAATCGGGCGAGAAACGGCAATTTCGTCGCCAAATCGGCAACTGTTCGCGATAGTGGAAATTAATGGTTCGACAGCAAACGACAACATTAGCGTAACAAACGTGTAATAATTCCGTAAAGGAGGCGAAATAATGCCGACTATTCAGATAAGAAACCAAAACGTGGAAATTGACGTCGAGGCGGAACTGCGCGAATTCGAGTGGGGGCAAGCGCGTTGGCAAGCCGACAAACTTCTCGCCGCATCGCCTTTTCGCTACGATCGCAGCCCAAGCTTCTTCGTTCGGCTTGAGCCCTACGGCGATTATCCGGCAGGCACGTGGGCTGACTCAGGCGCATATGACGCGGAGTGGGCGTCGGGAGGGCTCGTTAAGCTACTCGCATTCCTTCGCAATGAAACGACGGAGGAAACGGAGGATCACTTGCTCGACTTGTACGGCGTGCCTGATACGGGCGACGGCCTGCGGTTAAACCCGTTGCGACTTCCGGCTAAGCGCTTAAGGCTGCCGTTGCCCGAGACGACCCTACAAGGCGCCGCACAGGCGAGCGACTACTTGCTAGGGCGTGGCATTAGCGCCGAGACTCAAGCGTACTATGGCGTGCGTGAGCTGCCTAACGCGGTCGAACTGCCGTGGCGACGGGCGAACGGGACGCTGGCAAACGTCAAGTATCGCAGCAAGCGAGGCAAGTCGTTTTGGTACGTCAAGGGCGGCGACCCTATCAGAAATTTGCTATGGGGATCGGATATAATCGTAAGTAGGCGGGTAAGGCAAGCGGTGTTGGCCGAGGCGGAAATCGACGCCATGAGTTGGCGCGAGGCAGGCTTTGACGCAATGGCAAGCGGAGGGGCCGAGTGGAGTGACGCCAAGCGTGACGTGGTGCTGCGGTCGGGACTCGAACGGCTGCTGATCGCAACGGACAACGACAAGGCAGGCGAAAAGTTACGGCAAGCGATTGAATCGTCGCTAATAGGCAGAGTGGCGATAGAACACGTCCGACTGGACGGGGAAGTCAAGGACGCCAACGAGGCGCTAGTGAAGCACGGGGCGGAGACGCTGAGGAAGGCGGTCGAGTTGTCGACAAAGGTACGTGAATTCACGTTCTTGCGACTAGGAAAGTAAGGCGCTTGGGGGCGCTTTTACCTTCCGTTTTTGTGCGTGCTCGATCTCTTCCACTCGTAAAGCTCCTCAATAGTACAGCCGAGCACATGCGCGATGGTCATGGCGTGATCGATGCGCATGGTGCCTCGGTTATTACACTTGTCGCTTATGTACTGTGATGTTAATCCGGTTAGTTCCGCGAGTTCGCGTTGTAACATGCGGCGCTTTTTGAGCAGAAGCGGGATTCGGCAGCGTCCGACCGTAAACAGGCCGACCACCTCCTCGCTAGTACATGTTACCTAATAACGTAGTGTGAACGCAAGAGTTTATGTGTTTATTTTGTTAATATCGCAACCACTTTCTCGATCGGAACGTTTAGGTGAACGCAAATGTCATCGATTGTTTGCAGACGTACCGACTCGTTCCGATAAATTTTCGCAATAGTGCGAGAGTTTAAAACCGTGTCGCGCATTGAGTTTAGCGTGATCCCCTTATCGTGTAGCGTGCGGTGGAGTGGTTCGAATGAAATAGCCATGTTATTTTTTACCTCCAATAGTCCTAATTTTCCAATTTAATGTTTACAAAAGTACACGTCTTGTTTTATAATATACTCAACGGATGAAAATAAATCAAGGGGTTGATCGTAATTATGTTTGAAGCAGTGGTTAAGGAAATCAATAACGGATTAGATACTCTACCGGCCAAGTATACCCTCAAGGAGCTCGGAAAGAAAGTAGGTCTTTCAAGCAACGCAGTCTCAGACGTACTATTGAAAGGAACAGAAACAAACTTCACGGCCTCAGTCCTCTTCGCAAAATTCATCAATCCAGATAACTACATAGAAGTGGCTACATCCTGGTCAGTAAATCACCGTCGTCCGGAAAACATGAAATTAATCCTGGAATTCCTCTCAGCCAACCGAAAACTTGATACGCTGAAAATGTACGTGAATGAAATGCGTAGCGATTGCAGCAAGAAGAATCTTTGTATTCTGGACGCGTACGATCTCCTTCATGAATTCCAGTCTACGCTTAAGGTCGAGGAAAGCTTTTTGTCTAAAGTTGAAGATTTACACGAAACGGTTCCAGAGGCTAAGTTCCTCAAAGAAATGTTAAAAGTCTACTATTACAATGATATCAACGAAGTCGGCACAATGTCCATGCACTTAGAAAGGGCAAGCATCCTACTAAAAGAAGTAAAAAAAGGGAAACTTATTGAAATTTATCAAGTGAGGATCAACGAGATGTTATCAACTTCCTCACTATTTAATCACTGCGATTGGGAGTCCGCGAGATCCCACTCTGAAGAAATCGTAAAAAACTTTTACTTTTTCGGTGCGAGCTATGAGGCAAGGCACTATTATAGAATAGGGATGTCCTACTTTTTCCAACAACCGGAAATGTGCCTTGAATATCTCGAGAAAGCCGTACAAACATACAGAGCGGCGGGGGACGAAGAGAATGCGGTGGCTCTTGAAAGAAGCGAAATGAGCATCGTAAAAGTAAGGGCGAACATGATAACGGATGTCAGCGAAATCACGGGCACTCCTTCAGAGGCTCACTACCTTATCGCAAACGGGAAAACTGAACAAGCCAAAAACGTCATAACTAAGCTAAAACAAAATTCGCCTTTCACGAAGTACTATGCTGGAATGGCTGACGAGAATCCTTTCCTTCTATTGGAGTCGCTAAAACTCCTTTTGAACAAAGGGAACAGATTTTATGCGAAGTTACCGTTGGAAGCGTTGGAAAGCTTTCCTGAGGCAAGCGGGTTGGTGAATCTACTAATCTAAGGGAGAGATCACATTGAAAAAACTAACAATCAAATCACTAATCGTAGCAGCAGTACTAGCAGTAGTAATTGCAGGAGGAGCGGCAGCAAAAGAAAACAGCGACTTCGACCAAATCCAAGCAGCTAAAATTGACCCAGGAACTGGCGGAGGCGGAAAGTAATCGAATACCGCATCGAATTGGGAGGCCTTAACGGCTTCCTTTTTTTGCGTCCAAATTAATACATATCTGACAAAACTTAGTCGGTAAGTGGAACGCCGATCCACATACGGTGATTTCCTTAATTGGCGAATTTTACGTGTTACTATAAGAACAAGCCAACCGATACAAGCTTTTCCAGCGAAAGAATAACGTGAATTCACGTTCTTTCAAAAAATACAAAAAGTTTTGTGCGAAACATCCGGCGGCTGACTATTATAAAACAGGAGGCGGTAAACGAAATGAAAAACGACAAACTTAATAGCTTGGTAATCTCGTATCAAGCAACGAAATCCGACGCAACATTCACGGAAATCTTCACGGCGGTGAGCGGGTGGTGGACGAACAAGCGGACGATAGCTCAGTCGCTGCGATCCAACGAACACGACGTCGAGGCGCTGTACACCGACACGCTAGTCAAGGCGGTCGAGCGATACGACGGCACCGGCGATTTCATGAACTACTATAAAAAAGCGGTCACACTCGAGCGGGCGAACCTCTACCGAAAGTGCCGCACGAAACATAAGCACGAAATCTTCTCGCAACAAATCACGGGGCTCGACGAAGGGGACGACGGCAATCCGAACCAGCTCGAAGCGCTGTACGGCACGACCGAGCAACACCCGTTCAAAACGAAAGAAGCCGACCAGCGGCAACTGATCGACTTCCTTCTCGAAGGTGCGGACGCAACAACGACGGCAATCGTTGAAGCTTTCCTCGCACACTCCAAACCCAACGTGACGGCAATCGCGAAGGAGTTAGGAATGCACCACCAACAAATTATTCGCACACTCAAACGCCTGGCGGGCAAGTTTGATTCTAAGCAACACGGCGACTACCGCGACTACTTAGTTGCGCTTTAACGCTAATACCAATAGGCATAAGGTACTAACGCCTAATTTGATTATAAGCGGAGATAACATGTCTTGTCACCCCGCGAAAGCAATTATATCGAAAAATCGTTCGACACACAAGGAGGAATTAACGATGAAACGTCGTTCTAATAATAGCATTCCCGCAAAATCCGATTACAAACCGTCAGCATGGGAGCGCCAACTTTTACGCGAGCTCCACGACCCCAACCGCATCTACGACGCTCGCCCAGCCGAGTTTCAGCCGATCAAGGCGGTGCGACTCGGATGAGCGCCGTAGTGAGCTTGGCGGAAGTGAAACGCCGGAAGCGACGGAAAGAGTACGAAGCAGCTTGCGTCGCATGGTACGGCAATACAATCGCGATTAAATCCGACAGGAGGGCGAGCAAATGAGCGACATCTTCGGCTTAATCCTGGCGCTTGTCACACTCGTCGCATTTTACGGAGTATTTGTCGCATGGATCGAGGACTGCTGGCGTAAATAGCCGGCGCCCTGCTCGGAGAATAAAACCTCCGGGGCCATGCTCGGAGAATATCGAGGTAGTCGTTAAGTAAAATTGTCGCTGCGTTAAACAGCCGTCCAGGCCGCCAAGCGCTGATGCAGTTTCGGCTACTAGTCGGTATTTTGCGAGCGGGGCTATCCCGCCGGTTGCGAAAAGTGGATGCGTCCACCAATCGCGTAATTGGTCGCTACTTCCGAAGGTCGATCGTGGGGACGAAGTGCACCACGGATTAGTCGGGCGTGGAAACTCCGGTTTCTGCGTCGGCTAGCGATTACTAATGTGAATATGCGAAAAAGGAAAGTCGGTAGTAGCGGAAGTAAACGAGCGACCCTGAGCCTGTAGGCAAAACCCAAGCGGGCAACCGTTGTAAGCTCTTAGACTTCTATCGCATTAGTAATCGCTAGCGGGCGCAAGCTCGAAAATTCACGCCAATAAGGCGAAGGGAGAAGATTTGATGGGTATCAGAGATACACTTAAAAAACGCGAGGAACTTCGCGAAGCAGCACAGAACGGCGGAGGTAACGAATTTCCGGAAGGCGTCACACGTTATGTTCGCATGGGTAAACACGGCGAGGTCAACTCCGACGGTCGCACATTCGTATTAATCGCAGACCCGGATCAATGGTACTTCTATTTCGTCCACGAAGATAAGGAGTACAACGGAAAGGGTTACAACCACGCATTCCGTAAACATACGTGCTTGCATAGTCCGGAAGGCGTCGTAGGTGACGATATCCTCGACTACATGAAGCCGAACAAGCAAGTTTGCCCGTCATGTGCCGCAGGTGCTCGTCGTAAAATGTTCGCGATTATACCGGTATACGACATCGAGTACAAAACCTACCGCGTAATTGACACGGCCGAATTCCACGTCAATAACCTCATCGCTGATTACGACAAAATCGAGAAAACGATGAAGAAGGCGACGAAGAATCCGGACTATTCAATCGTAGGCGAAGCGGTTCACATCCGTCAGGTCGACAAGACCTACTCGCTGGAATCTGGAGACGCGGACGATGCTGCACTTGAAGAGGCGCAGAAATTCATCGGTATGGACATCGACTTCAAAGAGCTCGCAAACTTCCGTGAACTTGACGACGTGCTCGCGATTCTAAACGAAGGCGACGACGAGAAGCTGAATAAGTCGGCACTCACGGCATTCGGCGCAAGCAAGCCGGCTGAAGGCGACAACGACGGACTAGCCGACGAGGAACTGCCATTCTAACGGCCGGCTGAACGCTGGCCCATCGGTTTAAAATTTGAGAAAAATGAAACGGAGGAATTTTTGATGGCGTACAAAACGGAAACAATAGGCAAGTTTTCGGAACTGATCGCAATGGCATCGCTCATGGCAAACGGCTGGTCGAGCGTCGGCAAGCCCGAAACGGAAGAATCGCACGATATCGTCGCCAAGGACCCGCGTGGCAACTTCGCTACTTTCCAGGTCAAGACGATGAAGATTCGCGGCGACCGTAAAGGCGAGCTCGTCGTTCAGACGCGTAACGGCAAAGGCAAAGGCTACTCGCCGGCCGAGGTCGACTATATTATCGGGGTGCTGGGCGCCGACGGCGAAATACCGCGCGTGTGGATGTTCGAGAATACGGGGCAACAGGAGTATTGGGCGAGCGAGCAAACGGCAGCCAAGCGGTGGGTTGAGTTGGGGCTAACGCTTAATCGTGATTTATTTGACGAAGTAATCGAAACGGAGGCGGTTTGAAGATGGCGAAAATGACGATTAATGGACAAACGTTTGAGGGTAGCGTTGATGAGTTGGTCGAGTTGAAGGCGAAGATAGGGGCGCCTCTTAAAGTCGGGGATTACGCTAAAATCATACACCGACCTTTGGCAGCTCACGGGTTTTCGGAGGGGGACGTCGTTGAACTTTTCGAGAATCATGTCGGGAGCTCCGACTTCATGATCGTAGCTATCGGAAAAGACCTCCATGGGTTCTCTGACAAAGTCAACCTAATCCGCGCAACTGACGAAGAGGTTGCCAAAGCCAAGAAGCGAGCACAACCAGAAACAATCACGCATGAGGGCGTCGAGTATCGCCGAGTTGATCGTGAGGCGCGTGAGGGTGACGTGGTCGTGTTTACGGAAACTACTAGCGCATTCGTGGCTAACAAAACTCCGTACGTAGTAGGCAGCGGTCTGAGAGTAACGAGTGGGTGGCCGGTGTATAACGACAGAGCAGACCGCACGCCAGCTAACGTCAAAGTCTACGAACCAATCGTCGACAAGCCTGCGCCCTTGCAAGTCGGAGATTATGCGAAGGTGGTCGGAAGTTCGATATATTTTCTGTGGGATTACGAAGTCGGTGACATCGCTGAAGTAACGAGATTTAGAGACGACGGTTACATCTTCGTTAAATCAGAAGGCAAAAAAGAGGAATTCATGCACGCTTCTCAACTTATCCGAGCCACCGACGAAGAAGTCGCGGAAGCCAAGCGCCAGCAAGCCGAGAAGGCAGTCGCTGATAAGTGGGCGGAGATTGGTCGGAAGCCGAACGAGTTTAAGGAAGGCGATATCGTTCGTTACACCGGCTCAGCTACGACGAAAGGAAGTTACGTAGAAGTCGTCAAAGATACAGGCGTTAATGGCAGGACGACTATTTCGTGGGGCAAAAGTCGTTCGTCTGAATTTCCGAGGGACATCGAACTAATCACTCCGGTCGAGCATCGTTTCGACAAGCCGGCTGGTGACAGCGAATGACCCAAACCTGCGCCAACTGCTCGGCCCCTCTCGCTCAGCCGACCGTCCTGTACGACGATCATGCCGACCTGACGTTTTGCTCGGGCGGTTGCCAGCGCGATTGGGCTGACGACAATTTCGAAAAGGTGCTGGCGTTCTACAATCGCATGAACGTTCAGCGAATAGGCAGGGAGTGATGCGGATTGAATTTGCGACTAAACCTCGGCGCCAAGTCGGACGACACGAAGGACGTAACCGATAAAGTCCGCCAGGCAGGCGCCAAGAAGAAGGCGGCGACGGAAACGCTCGACGAGGCGTGGGCGCGAATACTGGCGATGAAGAACAACAGCGCGCCGGATCAAGCGAAACTGCTCGAGGTACGTGACGACATGCAATCGGGACTGGTAGGACGAGATTCCGAGGGCAAGCGTTTCAGCAAGGCGGAGGCGCTACGCATGTACAAAGTGCTGGCGGAACAGCAGCGCGAGCAGAAGTTGGCAGACTTGGTTGAGAGCACGCCGGAAAACTACCGACTAATCGTAACCGAACGGCAATTCGAGCGATTGGTCGACGAGTTGAAAGGCGAGGACATTGTCGCGATAGATACGGAAACAACTGGCGTAGATGTGTATGTCGATGTAATTGTCGGCATATCCATCACGCTACCAAAGCGAGATTATCACGTATATATTCCGGTGGATCATTGCGATGTTGAGGAACAGCTCCACCGCCAGTACGTGCTCGACGGCTTACGGCCGATGCTTGGCGATAAGTCAGTCGGAAAGGTTCTCCACAACGCTATATTCGACATCAACATGTTTCGCAGGCATGACGTTAAACTGACCGGAGTTGTGTGGGACACGATGACGGCGATGCACTTGCTTAACGAAAACGAGCCGTCTTATAAGCTGAAGGACTTGGCGCCAAGGTATCTCGGTTGCGAGTCCGACACTTTTTCGGAGCTATTCGGAAAGAACGCTCAGTTTGCCGACGTTCCCTTAGATATTGCGCTAGTGTACGCAGCTAAAGATACGCATCTTACGTGGGATTTGTACCGATTCCAGAGCGCTCATATGAAGAAAATGCCGACAATCTACTCGTACTATAACGAGGTTGAAGCGCCTTTACTCGAAGTTATCGCAGACTTAGAGGCGAATGGCTACGTGCTCGACATTGAGTTTGCGAAGGAGTACGGAGAAAGACTGCGAAAAGAGGCGGAAGAGCTGCACAAGTACCTGGTCGCAAAATTAACTCCGTTTCATGACGGCGACGAGCAGATCAACTTAAACTCACCGCACCAAATGAAGCCAGCACTATCGAAAGCAATCGGCAAGAAACTCGACAATCTCGACGCCAAAAAGACGCTCAAGCCTTTGCGAAAAGAATTCGAACTAATTGACCGCCTGCTTGAATACAAGCGCATCACGAAACTGTCCGGCACGTACATCGACACATTGCCGACTAAACAGAACGCAGGCACTAAACGGTGGCACTCGCGCTTCAATCCGATGGGAACCGTGACAGGTCGATTCAGTTCCGGCAAGGACGAAGAGGACAAAAGCGAACAGGGATTCAACGCCCAGAACCAACCGGCTGAAGCACGGCCGATGTTCGTCGCTCCGCCTGGCAAAGTATTGGTTGGCGCTGACTTCAAGGCACAGGAAATCCGATGCGTCGCGTACATGTCGGGCGAGGAAGTCCTGATAAACGCTTTCCTTGAGAACCGCGATCCATACGCGATGATGGCGAGCAACTTCTACAAGCGACCGTACGAAGAGGTTTACAAGAACGCCGACGGAAGCGACACGAAGGAACGTAAGCAGATGAAAGTCGTATGGCTTGCGACTCTTTACGGAATGAGCAAATACTCGCTGGCGGAAATGCTAGGCACCGACGTCAATGCAGCGGTTAAATTCCAAACGGAACTATTCGAGAGTATGCCGCAGCTTAACGCATGGATTGAGGGTAATCGCAAGTTTGTCGAGAAGAACGGCTTTGTTTGGACGGATAAGCAGGCGCGTAAGCGACGACTACCCGACGCAAAGTTAAAACTGAAAGGTTGGGGCGACCCTAACTTCGGCAAGAAGAACAGGGCGATGCGGCAGGCGACAAATGCCCGCGTGCAAGGATCATCATCCATTCAAACGAAAGTCACGATGCTCAGGGCGCATGAGTACTGCGTCAACAAGCCGGGCTGGTCGCTATGGAGTTCGGTTCACGACGAATTAATCTTCGAGGTACCGGAAGATTTTACGAAGCAAGAAGCGGACGACATTCGCCGAATCATGGTCGATTCTTATCGCTGGGGAGACGTACTGCCGAACGGTACGGATATCGAGGTCATGCGAAGGTGGGGCGAGGGCGTTCCGTTAGACGAATGGTTCAAACAAAAGGAGGAAAACGTGTGAACAACGAAAAGTTTAGCCAATTGATGTACGCCCTGACAAAGGAAGCTGCGCGAATGAGTTTCGTAGACTTTTTGGAAACGTGGGAAATTAGCGAAGAAGAGTACAGGGAGATTCGCAAGCATTTAAAAGAAACTTACGGCGTGAAAACGTACGTTTAAGGAGGAAAACTAATGATCGAAATTCAAAAGTACACGTCACCACAATGCCGGTATTGCCCGGCCGTCTCACACTACGTCGACGAGCTGCGCGACCAAGGCGCCCTCGAAGGCGTCCACATCACGCATTTTAACGCGGTCAATCTCAGCGAAGAGGAACGCGAGAAAGTCAGCGTAAGCTCGGTTCCGACGTTAATCTTCAAGCGCAACGGACTCGAAATAACACGCATCACCGGAATGACCGACCAGGAAACGATCCTCGACGCCGTGCAGATTGCGAGGGATGGGCGATGACAGTCGTAGCGCTACTTTGCTTGGCGGTAATTTTAATCGCGAATTTGATGGTCGAGACGGAAGGCAAGGAAGGGGCAATCGCAGGCAAGCTCGCCATGTTCGTGATGCTGGCGATACCTTTCGCCGTGTTGTTGGTCGGGCTGGTTCGCGGATAACTATAAAACGATAAAAGGGTGGTGGCGACGGATGAGCGATGTCTATACGGTTCGTGGCGAAGAAGTTACGAATAAGGCCGACGCATTGAGAGCTCTTTGTATTACCGCAAACTATCATTGCCTGCCGATCCATGAACTGTGGTGCTACGAAGGAGTTTGCGAAAAGTTTGATATAACTCCGGAGGATTATTACAACGATACCGAAAGCCTGAGCGAAGAACATATTCGTTACGCGGGTTGGAACAACTGGAAACCAAAAGGGGAGGACGAATAATTGACTCAAACTATCGCAAATCAAATCGCGCAAGACTTGGTAGATTTTTTAGACGAATTTCACCGCCACGAGCAGCCGTATGACGATGAAATGGACGCAGAGTTTTACGAACAGTACGCAAGGGTTCTTCGCGAACAACTAGGCGAAAAGGACGGCTGGAAAAAGTACCTCTACGGCCCCGACGGCAAGCGGCGACCGACATTCGCGCCTAGTTCGGCGAGCAAGGATGAGCGTCAGTTGTATGAAAAGGTGGTCAACGGAAGCAAAGGGAGAGACGTTCGAATACCGAATCGCAATCAGCGAGAATGGGCGGCACTAGGTTCGCAGGTGGGCGGTTACATTCAGCGTGAAATCATGCTGGCTGAGCGTCACTTCAAGCGCCTGACCGGAAAGGAACCGCGATTCAAGTTCGAGCGAACAGATCGAGGAGAGCCAGCGTTTGAGCACTTCGTTAAAAAGGTGCACGAAATCGAGCATAACGGCGAGCGGTTCGGGTTGAACGGACTGCCTGACGGAATCCTCCACTATGTGACCGACGATGGCGAAGTGCTGCGTGTGGGCCTCGAGGTGAAGTCGTTCCAGAAAAGCTATACGGAGTTCAAAAAGCAATCGGAGCCGAAGCCTGACCACGAACTTCAAACGCATATCTATAACGAAATGTACGACCTCGACTACACTGTCATTCTGTACCACCTGACGTACGGCGCCGACTGGAATCGCGACTTCAGCCGTAACAAAGCATACGGGCGATACTTTCCGAAAGAGGTTCGCCAAGAAGTGCTCGACAAGTTTGCGCGAGTTACGAAAGCCTGGCGTGAGAAGAATCCGCCTGCAATCGACTTCGACGGCTGGAAATATAACGACTACAAGGGCGCGACTGCGAAAAGTGTGACTGACGAGGAGTTCGAAGCGGTCAAGGATCAGGTAAGGCGGGCGCAAAAGTCCGGGCTGCCTAACTGGAAAAAGCAGCAGTATTACGAAGCGTTCGAATTCATCAAGGAGACGCGGGAAGAGGCGGCGCAATGAGCGCCCTTCGAGTCCTCCCGTTCGACACGTCAATGAGCGCACCAGGCGTCGGCGTCATCGAGGTAAAGAATCGAAAGGCTCGCATTATCGACGTCTCACACGTCATCACAAACGCCAAGCAGCATCACGGTTTACGTGCCGACATCGTTAAATCATGGGCGACATTGTTCATCGCCAAGCATGCGCCTAAAGGGTTCGACGTCATCATTCGCGAGGACTTTGTCGCAAGAACGAGCCGGCAGGGGCATCCGGTTTACTCCGCATGGGGCGCGGTGGATCAGGCGCTTAACCGGTTCGGCTTAAACTTTACGGAGCCTGCGATAAGCCAGTCGAAAGTCAAGAAGCTGGTCGTCGGAAAAGGAAAGGCGGAAAAGTGGGAAGTCGAAGAAGCCGTGCGGAAGTGGACGGGGTATACGGGAGAGTTCGCCAAGGACGATGAAAGTGACGCGGTGGCGATTGGCCTAGCGTATTTAATCGAGGAGGGATTAATCGATGAAAAAGTTTAAAATCATTCGCGATTTAGAGTGGGGAGAAGACGGGGAAGTTAAAACGCTTGTTAATGTCGTAGGAGAAACGGTGTTAACAGGCGACTACTACCACGACAAAATAGATTCGCAGATTGAAGGATTCTTCGCTGCGTTAGATTACCTCGGAATCAGGTACGAATCGGAAACGGAAGTAATCAACGAGGGTAACGAGGAATGAACAAAGCCGACGAACTCCGCCAACGTATCGCCAAGTCCGAGCAGTATCAGCGAATGGTCGAGGAACAGCTCGCCGACGCACGCAACAACCTCGAATATCACGAAAAACACGTAGCCGAGGCGCGGGAAGCCGTCGAAACTTACGAACACCAAATCGAAATGATGAAGTTCGAGCAGGCGGAATGGGGCGAGGAAGTCAGGCGCGAGTTGAGGACGAAGGAGGCGCCGGCCGCCGACACGCTCGGGCAACTAATCAGCGAGATCATGCGGGAACATGGCGTCGGCACTGACGAGTTAATTGAAGCGCTAGAAAAATTCGAAAAGGGGACGATTGAATGACGACAATTACGAAGAACCAAGGCAAGCGAGCACTACCGTTCGACGAGCCACGTTTAAATAGATTTATCGCCAATGTGACGGCCGGCTTTCCGAAGCTGGACGTCGATTCTTTTAGCGAAAAGGTAAGTCGCAGCATTGAGTCGAGCGACACGTACAAGGCGGCACAGATCACGAACCTGCTGATTATGACGGCGCTAGAAAACATCGGCATGGATACGCCCGACTGGACGTACGTAGCAGCACGCACTCACATTCGCGACCTCTACAAGCAAGCGGCAACGAATCGCGTTTATGACGCAAGCAAGAAGTACGGCGACTTCTACGCGCTGCTGACCACACTTACTAATCGCGGAGTATATTCGCCGTACTTGCTCGAGCAATATTCGAAGGAAGAAATTCAGCAACTGGCTGAACTGATCGACCCGGCACGCGACGACAAGTTTACGTACATCGGCTTGCGTACCTTGAGCGACCGATACCTTGCCCGCGACAAAGACGGCCGAGTGTTCGAGCTACCGCAGGAACGCTGGCTAGTAATCGCGATGCACCTAATGTCGAAGGAGCCGGCTGACCAACGCCTTGAGCTCGTAGCTGAGTCGTATTGGGCGCTGAGTAATCTGTATATGACGGTGGCAACTCCGACTCTAACAAATGCCGGCAAGGCTTACGGTCAATTGTCGAGCTGCTTTATCGACACCGTGGACGATTCGTTGCAAGGCATCTACGACAGCAACTCGGACGTGGCCCAGTTATCGAAAGGCGGCGGAGGCATCGGCGTTTACCTCGGCAAAGTACGGTCGCGAGGCTCCAACATTCGGGGGCACAAAGGCGCATCAAGCGGAGTCATTCCGTGGATGAAGCAGTTGAACAACACAGCGGTTAGCGTCGACCAACTCGGACAACGTAAAGGCGCCATTGCCGTCTACCTTGACGTGTGGCATAAGGATATCTTTTCGTTCCTTGACGCGAAACTGAACAACGGTGACGAGCGCTTGAGAACGCACGATCTTTTCACTGGCGTATGCTTGCCGGACTTGTTCATGGAAACGGTGCAGAAGCGCGGAGACTGGTTCCTGTTTGATCCGCATGAGGTGCGCGACGTGATGGGCTATTCGCTCGAGGACTTCTTCGACGAAAAGAAAGGCGAAGGATCATTCCGCGACAAGTACGACGAGTGCGTACGTAACAACGACTTATCGAAGGAGAAGGTCGCCGCCATCGACATCTTCAAGGGCATTATGAAATCTCAGCTCGAAACCGGCACTCCGTATATGTTCTATCGCGACTCAGTCAACCGCCAAAACGCCAACTCGCACAAAGGAATGATTTACTGCTCGAACCTATGTACGGAAATCGCGCAGAACCAATCGCCAACCACGCAGGAAGAGCAGCACACCCACGACGGCAAGATTATTAAAACGTACACGCCTGGCGACTTCGTAGTATGTAATCTGTCGTCAATCAACCTCGCAAGAGCCGTCATGGACGACGTACTCGAGCGCCTGGTACCGATTCAAGTCCGCATGCTCGACAACGTAATCGACCTCAACACGATCGAGGTATTGCAGGCGACGCTCACGAATCAGAAGTACCGCGCAGTCGGCCTCGGCACGTTCGGCTGGCATCACTTGTTGGCTCTCAAAGGCATCGTATGGGAAACGAAAGCAGCCGTCAGATACGCCGGCGAATTATATGAGCAAATCGCCTACTTGACGATTAAAGCAAGCACCGACCTAGCGAAAGAAAAGGGAGCGTACCCAGCGTTCGGAGAGTCCGACTGGTCGACGGGCGCATACTTCGACAAGCACGATTATGCAGGCGGAAAGTGGGACGCACTAAGAAACGAAGTAATCGCGACGGGCATTCGTAACGGCTACCTCATGGCGGTTGCACCTAACGCCTCCACGTCTATTATCGCAGGCTCGTCGGCGTCGATTGATCCGATTTTCAACATCGAGTACAGCGAGGAGAAGAGCGACTACAAGATTCCGGTAACAGCGCCCGACATCAATCAGCACACGTTCCTCTACTATAAGTCGGCGTACAATATCGACCAGCATTGGAGTATTCGCCAAAATGCCGAGCGTCAGAAGCACGTTGACCAGGCGATTTCGTTCAACTTGTACGTGAAGAACAACATTAAGGCGAAGGAATTGCTCGACCTACACATGGCGGCATGGGATTCGGGACTCAAGACTACGTACTATACTCGATCGACGTCTAAGGAAATCGTAGAATGCGAATGGTGCGCGTCATGAGTGAGCGATGGATATTAATTGAGGAAAATCGCAATTACAGCGTAAGTGATCTCGGAAGAGTCAGAAACAATAAGACGGGGCGGATTTTGAAGCCCCGTTATGACGCTAAAGGTTATAGTCGTGCTAATTTGCAAGGCAAGGATTACAGGACTCATAGACTAGTAGCTAAGCACTTCCTGCCCCCTCCTTCAGAAGAAAGTAAATTCCAAGTAAATCATATTAACGGTAATCCACGCGATAACAGGGTTGATAACCTGGAATGGTGTGATAACTCTGAAAATGCATTGCACGCGTACAGATTAGGGATGCGGAACCATCTACTTTCTATAAGCGACAGAGAGGTTACTTATATAAGGTCTAACCATTTAAACTACCGAGAAGTTATGAGTAGGTATGGTATATCTCAGTCCCATGCTTCGGCTATTGTAAACGGCACTAGGAGAAAAGTAGTTTAAGGAGGAAACTTGATGGCTGAAATCAAGAAGAGGAAGATAATGGATGTAGATGCACCGAACAGGTCAACAGGAATTATAAACGGGTCAACGTCAAATGTGTTGAACTGGGAAGATGTCAGGTACACATGGGCGTATCCCAAATACAAACGAATGCTTGCGAATTTTTGGGTACCTAGCGAAGTAAACATGGCGGCCGACATCAAGCAATGGCCGAAGCTTAGCGACCAGGAGCAGGAAACGTTCCTCAAGATCATCGGCTTGCTTGCGTTGCTAGACTCGATTCAATCCGACTATGCCGGTAAGGCAGCCGACTACATTACGGACTCTAGCGTCAATGCCCTCATGATTATCTTGGCGCAACAGGAGGTCGTCCACAATCACTCGTACAGTTACGTCCTATCTTCGCTAGTCACGAAATCGAAGCAAGACGAAGTATTCGAATACTGGCGCACGGACAAAGCCCTACGTGACCGCAACGACTTTGTGACGAACGGGTACGCTGAGTTTGCCGACGACCCAAGCGTTCCAAACTTTCTCAAGTCGATCGTGTACGACGTGATTCTCGAAGGCTTATTCTTCTACTCCGGCTTTGCGTTCTTCTACAACCTGGCGCGTAATCAGAAGATGGTCGCGACGAGTACGATGATCAATTATATTAATCGCGACGAGCAAATCCACGTCGACTTATTCGTTAAAATCTTCAAGGAAGTCTTAGCGGAAAATCCTGAGCATGACACGCCTGAGCTTCGCAAGTTCGCCGTTGAGACTTTCCGCAAGGCAGCCGAGCTGGAAATCGAATGGGGCCGGTCGGTTATCGGCAATGAGTTCGACGGTATCTCCATGACGGAGCTCGAGCAGTACATCAAATTCTACGCGAATGTGCGTTGCAATCAGCTCGGCTATGGACACGAAGCGTTTCCGGAGGTACCGCGTAAGAATCCGATGAAATGGATCAAGGCGTACGAGGAGGTCGACAACGGCAAGACGGACTTCTTCGAGCAGAAGAGTCGCCAATATGTAAAGGTGTCGGACGATAACGGTTTTGACGATTTGTGAGGCGAATTTGTGCGAACGCCCCACCGGCCGACTATTATAAATTAGCGGAACAGTTTGTGCGAAAAGGTTCCGGTGAACATATTATCCAGTAGGAACACAGCGGAGGCCCCCGACGGGCTTCCGCAAACCTGTATAAAGGAGCTGAACGCAATGCCACTTCCGAAAGATTCGATGTTGTTCGGATTCGAGCCGAAGCTGACCGACGAGCAACGCGCCTATGTCGACTCCATCTTCGACAACCAGCTAACGATTGTGAACGCAAGGTCAGGCACCGGTAAAACAACCCTCGCCGTCGCATGCGCCAAGTTGATCGGCAAGCCACTCGTTTACATCTTCTCGCCAGTCGAGGAAAAGAAGATGGGCTTCCGGCCGGGCACGCAACAAGCGAAAGAGGCGGAATACTTGCAACCGTTAAAAGACGCGCTGCTTGAAATCAACGAACAGCCGGAAAAGTCGGTCTACAACGAAGAAAACCTCGAAGCGATGAAGAACGGTCACGTCTGGATTTATCCGATGAGCCACATTTTCGCCCGCGGTATTAACCTTAAGGACAAAACGGTAATTATCTCGGAAAGCCAAAACTTCAGTCGCGGCGACCTTAAGAAAATCCTTACGCGAATCCACGACTCATGCACCGTCATCATCGAAGGGCATACCGGCCAATGCGATTTACCTGACGCAAAGAAAAGCGGGTTTGCGCCTTACATCGAGCACTTTCGCGGTGAGGAATACGCCAATGTGATCGAGCTGAGCGTCAACTTTCGAGGTAAGCTTGCGAGGCATGCCGATGAGTTGTCGTGGTGAGGGTTGCGGATAGTAGACACATATAGCGAAGGAGGGTGGGCGGATGAAAAAGAGAGAATTTAAGTTTAATCAAAAACGTAAAGGTTTGAAAAAGTTCAAAGCAAAGTTAAAATCCATGCGTAAAAACCTAAAGAAAAAACGAATAGACTAATGCACTATTCGAAACCACCACGCAACACCGAAAGGAGGCCCACCGCCATGCTCAAGCGCACCAAACGCCACATCCTCACGTTCGCACTAGGCGTCGGCATCACGGCAACCACCGTCGCCCTTTACACGCCCAGCAACGCCGACAGCACGACTAAACTGGCGCCCGTGCAAGCGAAACAACTCGTCGACAAGGACGCGATCATCGACGCACTCACGGAAACGCCGGAACTGGTCGGCCTAACTGGCGACATCAGCAAGACCGTTCGCCTGACCGACGACAAGTGGTTCGGCGACAAGACGTACGAGTTGACGCTCGAGGGCACGTTCAAGCTAGGCGTCGCGACCGACGACGTGAGCATTACAACGCAAGGCAATACGGTCATTGTTCGCCTGCCTCAGCCGCGTATCATCGCCGTCGACCTTCCGTTTGACAAGGCGGCCATCAGTAAGGACGTCGGGCTGTTGCGCCAGGACTTGAGTGAGTCGGAATTGCAGGCGCTCTACAAGGTGGCGCGTGAGCAGGCGGTTGCCGACGTGAAGGTGAACGCTAAGGCGCGGGAGGAAGCGGAGGAGGCCGTTGAGAATGCGCTGGAAGAATTGATCGGAAGGCTGCCGGCGGTCGAGTCGGTGGAGTTCGAAAACTAAGCCGTTAGGCGAAAAGGAGGAAACGGAATGAGAATCGATTTGGAGGAAGGCAAGTACTCGGTTGTAAATGAACTGAGCAACGGCGGAGGTCTTAGAGCGCTAAGGTACGGCGAGGAGTGGCGCAACTTATCTGGAGACGGACTAATACTAGCGATGTACCACGAGATTGAGCGCCTTCAAGAAAAAGTAGAGGAATACGAGAATCTCGCCGAGGAATTCGATTATTACGCAATAATCGCGATGAAGAATAACGAGGAGGATTCCGAATGAACATTCCCGTAAAATTTAAACGCCTGCATCCCGACGCAGCCACGCCACAATACGCCCACGACGGCGACAGTGGGTTTGATTTAACAACGGTTGAAGACGTATTTATAGAATCAGGCACCACAGCCATCGTTCCGACGGGATTGGCGATAGAGTTACCGCCGGGATTTGAGGCTCAGGTACGTCCTCGATCGGGCGTAACGGCCAAGTCCACACTGCGAGTTCAGCTCGGCACCATCGACCGCGGATACACGGGCGAAATCGGAATCATAACGGACAACATAGAGCAGAGCGATGCGCTTCCGTACTTTATACCGAAAGGTGATAGGATTGCTCAGTTAGTAATCGCACCGGTCGCACACGCAACATTCACGGAAGTCGACACGCTGGACGAAACAAGCCGAGGCGAAGGGGCATACGGTAGCACGGGCGTGGGATTTAACGAGAGATTCCGTCAGAACATGGAAAAGAAAGGGCCGGAAGCAGCACGTAAATGGGAGGACGAATAATGGCTGACCAACAATACGCGGCACTTGTACGGCACATACTCGCAAATGGCGTCGAGAAGGGCGACCGCACCGGAACAGGCACGCTGAGCACATTCGGCTGGCAATCGCGTTACGACCTGGCGAAAGGGTTTCCGTTGCTCACTACGAAAAAAATTCACTGGCCGAGCGTGGCGCATGAGCTGTTGTGGTTCCTGAGCGGCGATACAAATACGAAATACCTGACGGACAATGGCGTGCGAATATGGAACGAGTGGGCGGATGAGAATGGCGATTTGGGTCCGGTTTACGGGAAGCAATGGCGGTCGTGGAATACGTTAAAAACCATCGAAGGTAGTAAGTACGGCATTGTGCATCGCGACCAATTACGGAAGGTGATCGACGAAATAAAGAAGTATCCCGACAGCCGACGCCTCTTAGTAAACGCATGGAATGTCGGAGAGCTCCACGAAATGGCTTTACCGCCCTGTCACTTTGCGTTTCAATTCTACGTTGCCGATGGGCGGCTTAGTTGTCAGCTTTACCAAAGAAGCGGCGACGTATTCCTCGGAGTACCATTTAACATCGCCAGCTACTCGCTCCTGACGCACATGATCGCACATGTAACCGGCTTAGAAGTTGGCGAATTCATTCACACGATTGGCGACGCACACATTTACACGAATCATATTCCGCAGATGTACGTTCAGCTACAACGTGAGCCTCGCGCCTTGCCGACGCTGAACATCAAGCGCCAGGTGACGGACATAGACGACTTTACCTTCGACGACTTCGAGATTATCGGCTACGACCCGCATCCGACGATTAAAGGAAAGGTGGCGGTGTGATGAAAGTGGGCGACAAGCTAATCGCAAAAGGTTTCTGCGGATTCCCTGACGGTACGACAGCCGGCAAGGAGTACGAAGTGGTGGCAGTCGACGAGCACACGGATCGAACGTTCTTCCACATTATTAACGATGAGGGACGCAAGATATTTCCGGTATCAACCGTATTTGAAAAAGCGAAAAGGGAGGCGTCACAATGACGAATTTACACTATATTGCAGACGAACAATTAGGCGGAGTTGAACGAGAGTATGCGGAGGTTGAGCGCAAGGCGAGCGTAGGGGATTACGTTGTTAATAAATGCGACGAACACTGCCACGCATACATCCTTGAGGTAGGCTACGTACAAGATTCCGGTAACTTGAACGGATCGAACGCGTTAAATGACAACGACTGGACTAGTCACTATTTGTACGCAAATAAGTACGCCACGCTCGACCCAACCGGCAATGTCCGCATCGACGGCACAGTTTACCGCATGGTGGAGCGCAAGGCTGCCGTAGGGGAGAAGGTGTTGGTTACGGAAATTGACCACTGCGAGGTCAGTGAGATACGAAATGTTGTTGAATTAGATAGCGATTACTTCGGCGTCTTTTACCTAGATAAGCCGATTGATGATTGGGACTATATCGACATGACTACGGATAAGTATCACGTACTTGAGCCGAAGGAACTTTTTACATGCACGTATGATACGTCGAAGGCAATTATCGCAGGTAATCCGCCGGCCGACGAACTCACGCAATCTGCCGATTTATCTCTAACCGAAGCCGACGTCCGCAACAACCCGCGCCAAGTCATCGACCTAATCGCAAACCTCGCGGGCCGGTTATCGAAGCTAGAATCGAAAGTTGAGCGCCTAGGCACCGCCAACCAGCAAGCGTACGACATCGTGTCACGTAACGTCGAGACATGGGCGCAGGAAATTGAGACGATTAAGGCGCGAATGGGCGATGCTGGACGCGCACTTACCGCAGAAGAACGGAGGGAATTGTGATGGCGAAAGAAGCGAAGAAGATACGGATTACGAAGGGCGAGTATTGGTCGGAAGGTATGGAGGGACTCGTTTTAATGACGTACGGCGACGAAAAATGGGGCGATGAAATTCATTATTTAGTTGATCCTCCTGGTTGCCAAGAAGGCGTGCGGTTTGTGCGGGACTGTTGTTGCGAGGTAGTCGCGGAACCGACCGACATCCCACACGGAGCGACCACGGCCCCCTTCGAAGAGGACTTTCCGGAATATGCGGATCACATCGCGGAAGACTCCACGCCGAACATGGTCGACAGCCCTCCGCACTACCAGAACGCTCGCTTCGAAACGATCGAAGTCATCGAAGAAATCACGGCAGGCTATTCGGACGGCTTCGTTGCTTATAACGTCGGCAATGCGTTGAAGTATCTCGCAAGAGCTCCGTATAAGCACGATGACGGCGGGTTGGAAGATTGCAAAAAAGCGGCGAAATATCTGGAGTTTGCGATTAAGCGAATCAGCGAAATAGGCAATCGTTGACACAAAAAAGGCGAAAGAGCTATCGGGCGGCACACAAGTGTCAACTCCCGGTACTCCTTCGCCAAAACTTTTATTCACCCGCGTTACTCAAGCGAAACGCACTCACTCCGCGAGTCTGAAGGCGAACCAATCCGCGCCCCCTGAGTCGAGCTTGCCAACGTAATCAAACCGGTACGGCCCGCCTGCTTCCGTCAGCCCAAACTTACGCAGCAACGCACGGCCCGTCGCATAGCCACGTTTGCTCACCTTGAGCTGGCCGGCGCCCACGACGTTATTCACTACGTCGGACTTCACGATACCAATGACGCGCTGAGCTAAGTCTACGCTGACGTAAATGTGCTCGGACCGATCGACAATGCCGAGGTCACGACGCAGGGTTCGCGACAGGCAAAGGCGGCCTTGCTTGTCGAGCGTGACGGACCGAACGCCACGACGTGCGCCAAGATCGTCGACGGTAAGCGGGGTGAGCGTGATTTTGCCGGGGTTAGATTCTTGCGACATTTTGCGACAACCTCCGTTTCATAAATCGAATTAGTTATAGCTTTATTATACGCAAGTGGGACGAAATGTAAACTTAAAAAGCGAAAAGGATGGCGATTTTATTGAATTGGAGACCGCTCAATAATATTGTGAAATGTGGAGAGTTTTACGAAGTATCCGACTGTGGGAATGTTAGGAATTTAAAAACACAGAAAGTATTAAAACCTAGCCAGAAGAAGAACGGTTACTTGCATGTAAGATTGTATAACAAAGGGGGATCTTATGATTATCTTGTGCACCGACTTGTAGCCTTAGCTTTTCTACCTACAAGCGGTACTTTGCAGGTTAACCATAAAGACGGTAATAAGTCGAATAATTGCATGAAAAACTTAGAGTGGGTAACCCCTTTGGAAAACGCGAAACATGCGACGGAATTAGGGTTAAGGATTAGTAAAGAGGAACATGCTGCCTTGATGGTTCGTTTGCATGCTAAACCCGTGGTTAAAATATCTGAGGAGGGTAGTTTGTCATGTACTTACGAAAGTACCGCTGATGCAGCTAGAAAAAACGGAGTAACCAGGCACGCTGTTTCTAGGCAGTTTAGATTTGAATATAAGTCACGATTGAACGATTTTTACTTTAGGTACGCTGAAAAGGAGGCGAAATAATGGGCGCATCAAAACGCGACACAGCGAAAATCGAACGCCAATTCGACGGAGCTTACGCCCTATCAACCGCAGCAGGCGTCAAGTTATTGCTCGCCGACTACCATGCGTTCCAGGCACGCCAATTCCTCGGCGACTATGACGCGGTGGTCGTGCTGGCCGACTTGGCCGAGGCGATCAGGTTGGCGGGGTTGACCGAGCGACAGCAGCAGGCGTTGGCGCTAGTATACTACGAGGATTTGACGCAGGTGGAGGCAGGCAGGCGGTTGGGCGGACTAGCGAAGAACACCGTTAGCGAGCTCGTGGATCGGGCGTGCGAGGCGATTGCAGACGTTTATTATTATTGGGCGAGTCATGGCGAGGGGTACAGCGTGACAAGCGAAATTAGAAGCGAAGGGACGGACGACAATGACGAATGATTTTAACGACGTAATCGACGGTATCAGACGCAAGACTAAGGCAGGCGAGCTTCCACGCGAGGCTCGTATCGCCGAAATTGACAGGGCGACGGAGGAGTGGTTTGCACGAACTGGCAAAATGCCCGACGCAAAGCAACTCGAACGCCTGGCGGATTTGATCCTGCACGAAGAGTTGACGGACACCGACATTCATAAAGTTGCACATAACGATTACCCGTTCCTAAGCGAGTACCAGTTTGACCGACGTGATAGTCGTGAGTCGGCAGTCGGGGAAGCGATTGACAATAGCGCAGCAGACGGTCGTAAGCACCTTAAACCAACGCGTAAGCAACGCACTCCATACGAAAATAACTACGTTGATCGTAAGGCTAAGATACGGAATGACGAGCGTAGAAAGGCGTACAGAGAGTTTACGAAGGCGCAGCCGGTAGTCACCTTTACGAACGGCGGTGTTATTAGTGAGGGGTAAATTACGGCATGACTTTGACGTTTCATTTAATAAAGCGGTTAATGCGTTATTTAAACGAAGTTATTGTAAGGATGAACGCAACAAGATCGTAGAAGAGATGACGGAGGAATATTTCGCCAAAACAGGCGAATTTCCTTCGGATAAGATGCTTGAAAAGTTAGCGGATTTTATACTTGACGATGACTTACGCGATAACAGTATGGATAAAGTTACGAAAACAGAGTACCCAATATTAAGCGATAAACAGCTCGCCAGAAGAACGATCGGAAGGCATACGCGCAGTTTATTCGCAAAGACCGAAGTCGAGTTTATCGAAGCTGAAGTTAACCACCACGCCAATACCTTGCTGGACGTATTCTTGGTGTACCGTCAGCCAGGTAAGAAGTTCCGTAAAGTAAAGCCTAAAATTACGAATGAGGTTGTTTACTATGAAAATAATTCGCTTAAATTCGGCGGAAGGACGGAAAAGGACGCAGAGTGGGCGAAAAAGGTTAAAGATAGGGACGGTTACATGTGTCAAAATCCGAAATGTGAGTCGAGAGTCGGAATAATGCACGCCCATCACGTCGATTCTTACGTAGACAATCCGGCGATCAGAACGGAAGAGTCAAACGGAGTAACGTTATGCTCCGACTGTCATAACGAATTTCACTCAATATACGGTAAGGGCGGAAACAACCGCCAACAATTGAACGAATTCTTCAAATCTTCGCTCGCAGTCTAGCGGGCTTTTATTTTTAGAGGAGGCGACAAACATGGGAGGTTATTTCTTCTGTTACTCAACAACGTTATATCATTTTCTCAAGGCGAACCAGCAACGATATATTGTAGCCGGATTGCATGAGCGTACGCATAATAAGTTCTGGCTGTTCGAAAAGACGCCGGAACTCAACCGATTGCTTGACGAGTATGACGAACGCAAAGAGTCGGCGCACGCGCGGCGGTTGTAAGAGGGAGGTAGTTAGTATGACGTTAGTGAACGATAGTGGCGACGGAGGCAAGGCGAAATTCTTGGAAAGCGGCACCGGCTACGCAGTCACGCCACATTGGGTGTATCGCGACTTGCTGCCGGAACTGAAGGATAAATACGACGGCCAGACGGCTCGAGATTGCGTCATATTATACGGATACATGCACGCCTATGTTAACGGTCAGAGCGGAGGAGATGCTTATCTGTGGGCGTTTCCTACGCTGGATCAAATCGTAGGCGAGACGGGCATCCATCGCAATCGTGTGAAGAAGCTGAGCGACATACTCGAGAGTGAGGGCGTGATGGTTACGAAGAAGATTCCGTGGTATGGTCATACGAAGAAATTGTATAAGCCGTTGTATGATCGCGGTAAATAAGCGTAAGGGCGTCCGAGAAATCGGGCGTTTTTCTTTCGTTAATTGGCCGAAAAGGCTTGACATTTGACCGAGTACTACGAGTGATACTGCATTAAGTACTACCAGTGATACTGAGCCAAGTACTACGAGTGATACTATAATAAGAACAAATTAATAATAACGAATTAATAATAATAAAGATTCCGCATTCGCATTCGCTCATGACGGAGATATTGTGAATATAAAAGACTATGCGAATAAGGATATGCGATAAATAGATAACCAGTGGGCAGGCGTCTATTGTACGAACTTTATCGCAGATTAACGCTTTTATAATTAAGACGGTAAGGTTACGTAAGGTACATTACATACGTTGCACAGGCGTGTGTTCACCGCATGACATTACGCCCACCTCATACGCAGATATACATATAAGAAGAGACGCAGTGTGTGGCGGTAGGGGTACGGTAATAGGGCGTAAGCAGCGAGGGATTTATCGCAGGGGAATACGAGAGGCGTGGCGTCTGTAATCAGCGCACGGCTCCCGACGGACAACACCTCGCCAAACTCACAGGGTGCTGACGATCGCCATTGCATATACTCGCATGAATATACGTATGTAACTTCCGACAATCAACATTACGTAAACTAGACGCCCTCTCAACCGTTGGTATGACTGCGTTGTGCATAACCACCTTGTTGTTCGTATGCACTCGTTTATACATTGGCGTTAAATCAACGTTTATGAAAGCGAAAAAGGGAGACGAAAGCACCTACGATGAATATTCGTAATTGTATAAAATATTCGCACAATTAACGACAATTTGCCCCGGGGGAGGGGAACGCCCGTTCGCCGTCACCTGGTGAGCGAAATTTTCTCGCAACTTTTTCAAACTCGGGAGGTTAGACGGAAATATACCGGAGACTAATCGCATGAAAGGAGTTGATAGCGTATGTCTTGCAATTGTTTGCGAAATTACAATCGAACTGTCCAGCGTCTGTACTACGAGGTTAAAAACGCAGCACCTGCCGAGCGCGAAAAGCCTTTTCGACGATGGTCGCTTTATCGGGCTATTAATCGCCCTACTATAGAGGAGCACCTGCGAAAAGTTGGCGCCAAGTAGCGTCAAGGAGTGGCGGCAATGGAATCGCATGCCTAACGGTTTCATGCCGGCAGCCCTTAGCGCTATACCCACTATATCACACGGAAAGGAGGACGGAAACATGAGCGACAAACTGAAGCAACTCGAAGCGGCACTCACGGAACAACAACGCAAAGCCGCCTACATGCTCGTCGAGAACGATCTCAAGCCGAACAAGGATGAGTCGAAGCTGACCTACGAAGAAATCGCGACAGAAATTGGCGTCACCTATAAGACGCTGTGGTCGTGGCGCACGAAGAATCGGAACTTTATCGCATATAAAAACGAAATAAGTGACGATTTTCTCAGCGACAAGCGGTCGGCAGTTTACGGCCAGCTTATGAAGCTAATCGAAGGCCCAACTCCGAGTGTGAAAGCAATTGACATTTTCTTCCGCCGGTTCGGCCTACTGACGGAAAAGTCCGTGGTCGAAAACGTCGACAACTCGCAACGACGAACTGCCGACGACATTCAGCGCGACCTTGAAAACCTCGACAAACTACTCGACGACTAACACGCAAAGGAGGGCGATGTCTTATCGCATGGTTAAACGACAAATGGCTCGCCCGTCCGGCGCGGGCTGAACGTATTGAGCTGGTCGCAAACAGGGCGCGAAAGCTTCAGGCGCTCTACCAGGCCGGCAAAGCAACAGACGCACACATCGAAACACTACTCGCAGATGCAGCCGAACTGAAGCGCCTCAAACGGATTCATCGCGCCGAGCACGATCTGCTTTACTTCATGCACGAATATTTCAGCGAAGAAGGCAACCCAGGCAATCCCGACAACTTGATTCCGGCAGGCGTCACAATCGACAAGTCTGCCGACTTTCACCGCACGCTTTGCTCGCTGCTAGACGAAATCACCACGGGCGAACAGCGTACAAACGTAGCATGGTCGGTGGGGCGAGGGCATGCAAAGACCGCCTACCTGTCGAACGGCTACTTGTGCCACCAGGTCGTTTATCGCTTACGTCGCTACATAGTCGAAGTGTCGGAAACGACCGACGTGGCAGGCGATTTCATTAGCTGGACGCGGAATCAATTGAAGTTCAACGAAAAACTACGCGATGACTTTGGCGAACTACTACACGTTCATAAGTCGAAGAACATCGTCGACAACAACGTCGAGTTTATCACGGTAGACGGACACACGAAGGTCGAGGCGAAAGGTATTGGAACGCAAATGAGGGGCTTGCGCCACGGTAACACGCGGCCCGATTTATTCTTGCTCGATGACCTCGAATCGAAGTCGAACACCAACACGCCCGAGCTGCTCGAAAAGTCAAAGCAGTGGTTTCGCGAGGAAATGTTGCCGGCGCTCAGTCGTCAGGGCATCGCGGTCTACATGGGGACGATCGTGTGCTTCGATTCCTTGCTCGATTACGTCATCAAATCGCGACGTGACTTTGTGTCGAAGAAGTTCCCGGCAATTCTCGAATGGAGCAAGCGCGAGGACTTATGGACGAAGTGGCGCGAGATTTACCGCAGCGACGAGGAGGATGCCGGCGCTAAAGCCGAGGAATTTTATCGCGATAACGAAGCGGAAATGCTCGACGGCACCCGAACGCTATGGCCCGAAATGTTCAGCTACCTCGATCTGATGAAACTACGCGAGGAAAACGGCGTGAAGGCGTTTAACCAGGAGTACCTCGGAAACCCAACGGACGAAGAGCGCCAAATATTCAAGGAGTTCGAGTATTTCGTGGAAAGCGATCTCGACGGCAAGGACTTCGACTTCATTGGCGCAATAGACTTCGCGATGGGAAAAGAAAAAGGGGATTACTCCGTCATAGCGACACTCGCACGAAACAAGTCGACCGGTATCTGCTACCTGGTCGATATTTTTATGGAGCGCGTTCATCCGGACGTTCTTATGAAAGAAGCCGTCAAGCACACGCTGAAGTATCAGTACCACGCCCTGGCGGTTGAGGCGCAAATGGCTCAGGAGTGGTTTGCCGACAAGCTACGCGACGAACTGACGAAGCACGGCTATCCGGCATACACGCGACTGAAGCAAATCAAGCAGCGTACGCGGAAGTCATTGCGGATTGAGGCGTTACTGCCGGACATCCAAAGCGGACGAATTCGGTTTCAGCGCCACCATCGGGCGTTACTCGAGCAATTCGAAATGTACCCGATGCACAGGCACGACGACGGCCCCGACGCTGTATCGATGGCCTTTAACGCAGCAAAAGATAGCAATGCCGTCGTACGATCAATCGCTAAACGAACGCGATAACCAAAACGGAAAGGAGGCGATTGCATGGTCGATTTCAACATACTTTCACCGCCCGACATGGACGACTTGCTTTTTTCGCCGTATCGTCAGGCGCTAGGCTACGAAACACACGCGCGAATTCAGCAACAGCTTGAAAACTACGCCTACTATCACGGCAATCAGCACGTTCACCCCGACACGGGCCAGCTCGTCAAAGCGCATGAGCTGCCGAGGCCACACGAGCTCGACTACGACCCGACGCGCTACGCCACGAACTATTTCAAGGCGGTCATCAAGCGCAAGGCACGATGGCAAATGGGCGGTCAGCACGGCCTAAGCGTGGCGCCTAAGCAACTGGACGACGTGCTAGAAGCGGCTAAGCCCGACTATGAGCCGTCGCCAGCACAGGACGCCGAGAACAAGCGCGCCGAGAACTACGAGCGCCTGCTTTACCGCCTGTGGGACGAAAACAAGATGCGCGAAAAGCTCCTGCAAGCGTCACGCGACCGGTTAATCGCCGGCAGGGTTGGCGCCAAGATCGTGTTTAACCCGAACAGCGGTAAATTGCGATGGGTGTTTCGCCCCGACTCGGAAATTGTGCCAGTTTATTCCGACGATGATTTCGAGGAGCTAGAGGCGGTGCATTTCGTCAAGCAGGTGACGGAGGAAGGCGAGGAGTTACTGCACAAGCAGACATTTTCGCTAGAGGCTGGCGTCTGCTACCTCGAAGAAGCGATTTACGACTACGACCTGTCGGTCAAGCGGGTCATTGTCGCCAAGCAGTCGATGGACCTCGACTTTATTCCGGTCGTGTTGTTCCCGATAAACGAGCTAAGCGGTGAGGACATCACGAACTCGGAAATCGAGGACATGAAGGAACAAACGCGTATCCTCAACACGATGAACGAAGACGCCATCGACTCGCTGAAGTTCGAAATGTTCTCGATGACAGCGCTAATCAATGCGCCTGAGGGAACGGCCGACAAGGTAAACATTGCGCCAGGAGCCGTGCTGGAAATGCGAGGCACGCAAGACGGGCAGAATCCGGACGCTAAGAAAATCGAAGGTGGTTTTCGCTGGAAAGAGGCGTTTAAAGATCAATACGCTCGCGTTAAAGGCGCCCTGCACGAAATCACATCGCTGCCTCAAATCGTTCCGCAAGAACTCAACTTTGGCGGACTAAACGGCGAGGCGCTGCACATCCTGTTTCACGACATCATCCAGGAGACGGAAGAACACTGGCTATCGTGGGGACCGCGTTTGGCGGAACTGCACGAGAAGTCCATACGGTACTTGCAAGCCCGAACCGACCGTAATGTATTCGCGTACGACCGAGAAGTCGTTAAAAGCATAGGCGACGATTACAAAAACGAAGTCAGATTCGTGCTACCACTGCCGGACAATCGCAAGGAACTAGTCGACCTCCTCACGCTTGAAATGGGCGCAGGGCTCGAGTCACAAACCGGAGCAATGACGCGACTAGGCGTTGAGAACGCTCAGGCAAAACGTAAGGAAATCGAGTACGAAGCGAATCAGCAACGAATCGCGGCCGACCCTTACAACGAAGCATCGCAAACGGGCGGTGAACTTGCCGTCGAACAAATCTCGTCCGAGTGACGTTAAAAAGGAGTTAATCGCATGAAAAAATATCCGAATCTTTTACCACTTAACTTGCAGTTTTTCGCAGAAGAACCCGCCCAAGGCTACGACAATCCACCGGCAGCGGAGCCGTCAGAACCGCAAGAACCGAAAGTAGAAAACAAGATTCCATACGACAGGTTCAAGGAGAAAGTCGACGAGGCGAACGAACTGAAGCGAAAACTGGCGGAAATAGAGGAGGAACGGGCGAAGAAAGAACGCGAAGAGCTTGAGTCGCAAAACAACTACAAGCAACTTTACGATACCCTTCTCGCTGATACCGAAAAGCTAAAGGCGCAAGCCGAGGCGGCAACACTCGAAAAGGCAAAAACCGACCTGCTCGTTCAAGCCGGCTATACGGGCGAGCAGTTGGATCGCGTACGCAAATATTTGCAAGGTACCGATGAAGCATCGCTGAAGGCGTCACTTGACGAAGTGAAGGCCGACATCCCGCCGAAGTCAGTCGGAGTTGATCCAAGCGCAGGTAACACGCCAAATCATCCACCGAAGCAAAAAGACCCGGCGGACACTGGCCGCAGCCTTTATCAGCGATTGAAAGAAGCAGGAAAAATCAAGCGCTAATTGGCGCAAAACAAATAGGAGGAATATCGAATGGCATACAATCTTCAAACTTCCCAAACGTCTTTCAAAGGCGGAAAAAACATTCTCGCGTCTGAACACGTACAATTCGTCGAAGCAGGTGCGACACTTAAAGGCGGTCAAGGTGTGCTCCAATGCGGTCAAGCAATCGCAAGGGCTACGGCTGACGGCAAATGGGTGAAATTCGTGGCTGCAAACGTTGCTAACTACGACGACTTCGGAATTCTGAACGTCGATGCTGACGCTTCAGTTCACGACGCTATCGTTGGCGAGGTCATTGTTCGCGGATCAGTGTATGACGCCAAGCTAATCGGTGCAGCAGCCGAGTTCAAGGCGAAGGTTCCAAACATCCGTTTCGTAAAGCACATCTAATCGAGGCGCTTCCGAGTGAGGCGTCTTTTTTGTACCCAAATTTAATCGATAACTTAGGAGGAATATAAAAATGGCAGGACTATTACATTTGCAAGAATTCCAATCCGCAACACTTCGCGGACTAGTAGACGAAACAGTACAGGATTCGGTGCCTACGTTGGCTGACCGTTTCTTGCCGAACATGAACGTGTATTCCAATACGTTCGCGTACGACATCATCAAGGCGAACAAATACATCGGTGCAATGATCGGCTACGGTTCCGAGCCACCGGTTGTTGACCGTGACGCAGTAGCAAGCAAAATGGGCGAAATCGCGAAGATGGGTCTTAAATACATCGCGACAGAAGAAGAGCTACTTAGGCTTCACCAAGCGCGTAACGAAGGCGAAAAGTCTCAAATGATCGAGAAATTGACGCTTAAAGGTGTCGACCTTGTTCAAGCGATTCAACGCAGAATCAACGTCATCAAAATGGAAGCCCTAACGAAAGGTAACTTCGCTTATAACAAAAACGGCGTAAAAGTTTCCGTCGACTTCGGTATTCCAGCCGAGCACAAAGAAGCTCTTACTGCTGGCGACGACTGGAACGAAGCTGACCGCGACGTAATCGGCGACCTTCTTGGATTCGTTGAAACTTACGAAGCTACTAACGGTCGTGCCCCGTCCGTCATCCTAATGAGCCGCGAAGCTAATGCGAAACTACTTCGCAACAAGGTCATCGTTACTGAAGCGGGCCGTCCGGAAGGTTCTTCCCGCGTCAGCCAAGCCGAGCTCAACGAAGTCCTAAGCGGATTCGGTCTACCGCCAATTCAAATCGTCACTGACCGCAAAGTAACGGTCAAAGACGTTTACACTGGCCAAGACGAAGTAATCGAATTCTTCCCGGCTAATCGCGTTGTTATGCTCGCTGAAGGAGTCGGAAACTTCCTACTCGGCCCAACGGTTGAAAACAACTTCCAGCCGGGTATTCACCTCGACGCTTACGACAAGAAGGAGCCAATCGAGTCTATTCTACGTGCGGTAGCTGCCGGATTCCCTGCGCTTGAAAACCCTGCGCTAATCTTCCACGCTGACGTATACACTGCATAATTAACGGGCGTCCTTCGGGGCGCCTTATTTACTTAAACGGAGGTGTTCAAACTTGGCGAAAACGAAAATCGAAGTCTTAAACGCGGTCATTGATGGACACAAACAGGGCGAACAACTCGACGTCGATGCAAAGTCGGCGAAACATCTTATCGCGATTGGCTATGCGAAGGAAGTCGAGGAAAAGCCGGCGCCTAAGAAACCGCCAGCAAAGAAAAAAGACAAATAAGGAGGGCGTTGTGAATGGCGACACTAGCCGAAATGTCCGAGCGCTTGTTCAAGCGGTTTAAGGGCGTGCCCAACATAACGCTCGAAGATGCAACGGACTGGACCGAGGACGCGATGCAAGAACACGGCTTCACTGTCGTCAGCAACGTTCCGGCCGATAAAGAACGATTGATCCTACTTTACGCTCAAGCTCAGGGCGCTCACCAAATCGCAATCTCCACGGCTCACTACTTCACGTACACCGACGGCGAGGAGCAAGTCGACAAGTCGATGATTTCCGAGAACTACCGCAATCTTGCAGAGGACCTACGCAACCAATACGACAGGCTTAGGGCGGAAGGTGCCGGCGGAGGCAGTAAGTTTAAAGCGATGCGGAGACTTGACCGATGAGCAACCAAGCCGAACTCGACCGTATTCTTCGCAACCTGGCGACCGACTACCGGAAACTCAATGCCAAGCAGCAAGCGTTCATGATTCGCGAAATTGGCCGAATACGCCTCGAAATCAACGACATGCTCGCAGACTACGCAACAGCCGACGGATTAATTAAACGGCAGCGGCTCAATACGTTATTGCGAGACTTGGAAACGGTGGAGAGGAACGTGCGAAAGACGGGCATCGCGACGCTTGAACAAATCATCGGCGAAACGTCGGACTTTACGACAGGCGCGCTCAGCTCCGGCATAGTCAAAGCGGTGGGTGACGCAGCAATCGCAGGCATCGCGTTTAACCGGCTCGATGAGCGCGTGTTGAAGTACGTTACAAGGCGTTTTGGCGACGATGGGCTAGTGCTAAGCGACCGCGTCTGGAACCTTGCAGGCGACCAGCGAGACGCCCTGAGCAAGGCGCTACGAACGGCCATTGTGCGAGGCGATTCGGTGACGGAAATGATTGCGGCGGTGAGGCGTGTGTACGACAACGAGACGTGGAAGATTCGGCGGTTAGTGGTTACGGAAGGGGCTACGGCCCAGCGTGTGAGCGAATCGTATTTCGCGCAAGAAAGTCCGGTCGTGCAGGCGCTCAAGATTCATCGCGGGCGAGCAAACCGGCCGAATCACCGATGTACGCAGCTCGAACTCGAAGATCGATATGGCCTCGGAGCTGGCGTCTATTTGCCGACGGATTCCGAAATCTTTAACCCACACGTCAATTGCACGTCTTACTACACTTACGTTCTGAAGGAGAGGTGGCGCTAATGTTATCGCGAGAAGATATCGAAATGATCCGAAGCACACGGGCGGAAATAACGCATAATCGAACCGAGCCCGTGACGCTGATTCACGTCGTGCCTGGCGCCACTGACCCGTGGACGGGCGAACCTACTGGCGACGAAGAAGTTGCCGAAGTAGTCGACGTGGTATGGAAGGAATACTCAAGCGTGGCGGTGGGCGAGCGGTCGGTCATTGGCGGAATCGAGCTAAAGGAGAACGACGTGAAAGTATCGTTTGAGCCGACGATTGTGCTGAGCGATGTGTCGAAGATCATGCGAAAAGGCGAGCCGTACACGCTCGTCACGGTCGACGAAAAAGGGCTCGGCGGACTGAATCGCTACGAGGCTATTGCGAGGAGGATGACGTAATGGCAAAAGGCGGATCAGTTAAGTATACGATTACAGCAAAAGGGGCGGCCGAGGTAATGAAGGCGCTGGGTGCTGAAGGTGCCAAGGCGCTCGAAGACCGGCTCGACCTTATCGTCGAAGCTAACGCGGTAAAAATCGCGAATGAGGCGAAAGAGAACGCACCGGAGCGCGACAGGTTTCTGAAACGGTCGATTAAGCTGTACGGCAAACCGGTACGACTCGAACGCACAATCGGCTCCAATATGCCGTATGCTCAGCGCCAGGAATACGAGCACAAGTCCAAGCGCGGTTACTTCCGGAAAGCGTTGTGGAGCGGCCGTGAGCCGTTTCGCAGCGCCATTCAGAACGAAATCAAGAAGCTGGGACGCTAGGAGGTGCGGAATTGTTACACGCAATCACATACTCAATCGTCACGCATTTAAAGACCGCCGTACCAGCGCTCAAGGACGTGGTTTGGCTGTACGACGGCATATCGCTGACAGGACGGGCTAAGCCGTTCATGACGGTCGAGCAAATGCAAAGTGACCAAAACGTCACGACTAAGGAACGCGAGTACTTCGAGCGTGTTTACCACTTTCAGCTCGGGCTCATGGCGGAGTCTATAACGCAACGATCGCAACTGAGCGACATCATAAACGAGGCGCTTCTTCGCCCAAACATCAAGCTACTAGATACGAGTCAGTTTCCGGCAACGGACGCTGGCTCTTTTTATTGCGACGTTTTAGCTATCACGCCAATGCCGGTCGAAACAGTCACCGACGAAACGAACAAGCATCGCGTTTACTTTGACGTCGAAGTGTACGCGCTATTTAAGAACGGCGAAAAAGAATTCAAACAATAGGGGGAATTTACATGGCAGCACGCGGAGTCAACTTTTTACTCTTCGTCAACACCGGAACAGCCGAGGCGCCAATATATACAAAGGTCGCCGGACAAAAAGGCGGAACGTTCAACCGGTCCACTGACACCATCGACCTAACATCGAAGGACAATTACGGCTGGCAGGACGAGGACTACGGAATCGCTTCGTGGTCAATCGAGGCTGACGGTCTTTTGGTCGAGGACGATCTCGGCTATCAGGCGCTAGAAGATGCGTTTGAAAACAAGGAAATCGTGCTAGTGCGCTGGCAAACGGCCGCAGGCACGAAGTACGAAGGTGACGCAATTATCACCGACTTCAGTTCCGAGGCTCCTTACGATGACCAAGCGACATACTCCGTCACACTGAACGGAAAAGGAAAATACGAAAAATCACTTTAACAAACGGCGGGCCTCAGGGCTCGCTTTTTACTTAACAGCCGAAGGAGGCAAACGGAATGGCTACAACTATTCAACTAGGCGGCAAAGAGCGCGAGTTGCGATTCACGTACATGTCGATGAAGTCGCTCGAAGCACACTACGGAAAGTCAATTCAGCGAGTATTTGACGAGGACTTTAAGGACGGCGGACTGGACAGTGTAACGATGCTTTTGTGGGCGTGCCTGCGAAAAGAGAAGCTAACCGTCGCGAAAATCGACCAGCTAATCGAGGACTCAATCGAAACCGAAGAAATCACGATGAAAGATATTGGCGACAAACTCAAGGTGGCGATCGAGAATTCAAAGGTAGTCAAAGGGATCAAGGCGGATGAACAAGGCGACGACGAAGCAAAAAACTAGACGGAGGTTGGGAATCGCCCGACTATGACGAACTCATGGCGAGGGCTTTCGGATATCTCAACCTCCGGCCCGACGAGTTTTGGCACATCACACCGCGAGAGTATTGGAACATGATGACCGGCTTTAATTTGCGCCAGGAGCTCGAATGGCAACGCACGGCTCAGCTCGCATCGTGGGTCATGTCGCCACACTCCGGCAAGAAAACGCCGACAGCCGACAAGTTGCTCGGCAAAGGAAAAGGAAAGCAACGACAACGCAAAGTCGTTTCGATAGAGGAAAAACGAGCCACGCTTGATGAGCTCGAACAAACGTTAGGGAAGGCGGTGAACGAATGAGCGGTTTAAATATCAGCTTTAAGATCAGCGCGATTGACGACTTCAGCGACACAATGAAAAACCTCAGCTCGCAAACCAGTAAAGCGCTCGACACCGCCGGAACTATCGGAAAAGGAATGACGGCGGCAGGAATCGGAATGGCTGCCGGGCTTGGTTTGGCGGTTAAGACGGCAACTGACTTCGAATCACAAATTTCACGGGTAGCAGCCATTTCGGGCGCATCAGCAAGCGAACTAGACCAACTCCGCCAGTCGGCGATGGAACTAGGGGCGGCATCGTCTAAGTCGGCGTCAGAGGTAGCGAAAGGTCAGGAAGAGCTCGCCAAACTCGGAATGAGCACGCAAGAAATAATCAGTGCTATGCCGGGCGTTATCTCGGCGGCGGAAGCGTCAGGGTCGGATATGGCACAGACAGCGGAAGTAATGGCGTCGTCCTTGAACATCTTCGGACTTGAAGCGAGTGAGTCGAGCAGGGTTGCCGACATTCTAGCGCAAAGTGCGAATAACACGGCGGCCGACATCACTGACCTGCAATTCGCGTTAAAGTACGCAGGCCCTCCGGCAGCAGCGCTAGGAGTCAGTATGGAAGAAACAACGGCAGCAATTGGTTTAATGACTAAACAACATTGGTCGGTTGCGGAGAAATCCGCGGCATAAACAATCGGGAGAATTCGGTGAAGGCTAAAACTTGCGAGTGACCGGAGGTGGTTGCTTGGAGAAAAGTTGTAAACAATGCGAAATGAATTTCACTTCAAAAACGAAACACTCTTTGTATTGTTCGTCAAAATGCAGAAATCAAGCAAAGAAAAAAGTTAGGATATGTAGTTACTGTGGGGATAGTTTCTTGAGCAAGAATAAAGAAGCTAAATTCTGCTCGAATAGATGCGGAAGCTTAAGCCGTTATGCTGATAACCACGTTAAACTTTCTTGCACCGAATGCGGAAAGGAATTTACAAGAATAAAAAGTAAAGTCCGTTCTGATTCTTCGTTCTGTAGCGTTGAGTGTATGCACGGAGACAACAAACCGACTAGATTTTCGTCTGTTGAATTAAACTGCGATAACTGCGGGACGGTGTTTTTACGCCAACCTAATGCTATCAAGGACGTTAATTTTTGTAGCGCGGATTGTTTTCACCAGCACGCTAAAGAAACGGGTAGTAGGAGAGGAATTAATAACGGCATGTATAACGAAGAGCTAAGCGCATCGGAGCGGGAGATAGGCCGAAATTACTCCGATTACTACGATTGGCGTAACGCAGTGTATAAGAGAGATAAATTCACATGCGTATGCTGCAAGAAACAGGGCGGCGTGTTAAACGCCCATCATATCCTAAACTACTCTAGCTTCCCGGAACTTAGGACAGATTTAGATAACGGTATTACTTTATGTAAGACCTGCCATCAGTCTTTCCACTCGAAGTACGGGCGACGAAACAACAACAAGGATCAATTAAATGAATTCATTCGCAAGTCAAGCTAATACCGAGCCGAGCCACGCAGGGATGTGTGGAAGGTGTAGAGACTAATCGCGTACCACTAGATCAGTGATGTGGCGAACACGAGAACCCGACACCCTAACGTAGAGCCGAGGGTGAAGATATAGTCCGATACTCCGTGGAAACGCGGAGAGTTACGGATAAAGAGCCGTAACGGAACAAATGAATGCAGGCATGAAGGGGGAACAGGCTGGTACGACGCTCCGTGGCGCGCTACTAGGACTCCTCGACCCTTCCGAAGAAAATTCGAAATTGATGGAGAAAATGGGGATTGCAATCACGGATAACGAAGGCAACTTCGTCGGACTCTCAAACCTAGTTAAGAATCTTGACGACTCGATGGCGGGTATGACGGACACACAAAAAGCAGCTAACCTGTCAGCCCTAGTTGGGCGGGAAGCTGTTTCCGGAATGCTTACGCTTATGAAAGCAGGCCCCGAGACGATCAACGAAATGACCAAGTCGCTTGAAAATAGCAAAGATGCGTCAGCCAAGGCTGCAGCGAAAATGAAAGACAACCTCGGCGGAGCATTGCTCGAACTAGAGGGCGCGTTTGAAACGTTCATGATTACGATTGGTACGGCGCTAACACCTGCGATTCAATGGGTGGTCAACTTGATCCGCAACATGATAAACGTGTTTAACGAAATGCCAAGCGGAATGCAGACGGCTTTAGCTATCCTCGCGGCACTGACGGCAGGGTTCTTACTGTTCGTTGGCCCACTGTTAATACTACTCGCAGTAATTCCGTCGATAGTCGCAGGGTTTACAGCAATCGCAGGAGTAGTCGGTCTTACCGCGTCAGCCCTTCTCAGTATCATTGGCGTAGTGGTTGCGGTTGTCGCAGGCGTCGCACTTCTTATCGCAGGACTCGTACTCGCCTATAACAAGATCGAATGGTTCCGTAATATGGTGAACGCGGCCTGGGAATGGATAAAAAACGCGACAATGGTGGCGTTCAATTTTGTCAAACAAATCGTAATGCAAATCGTATCGGCAATCGTTGCGTTTGCAGGCGAACAACTTGCGAAATTTGGTGCGCTTTGGGATAAACACGGAGCGTTTATTATGTCGACAGTTCGGACTTACTTTTCGCTGGTGAAGGACTACATTCAAATTGTGATGGCCGTAATAAAGGGCATATTTCAAACAGTTTGGCCAATTTTGTCAAATATTGTAAAAATTGCCTGGGGTCTAATAAAAACGATTGT
Organism: Rossellomorea sp. FS2; assembly: GCF_047915635.1. Taxonomy (NCBI): domain Bacteria; kingdom Bacillati; phylum Bacillota; class Bacilli; order Caryophanales; family Bacillaceae; genus Rossellomorea; species Rossellomorea sp. FS2. Next base: position 275,102 of record NZ_JBLRVS010000001.1, read on the forward strand.
AGGCTCGGCCATAGACGTTGTAGTCGGACTAATCGACGCAGCCATGTCGATTTTACAAGGCGATTGGAAGGGCGCGTGGAGCGCAATAAAAGGAATAGCCGAAGATATTTGGCACAACATCGAGTCATTCTTCAAGGGTATCGACCTGGCTCAAATCGGTAAGGACATCATTCAAGGCCTAATCAACGGAATGGGCGGCATGATTGGGTCGGTTAAGTCGAAGGTCAAGGAAATCGCCGGCAAGATTCCAGACGGAGTCAAGTCGCTACTCAACATTCACTCACCTTCGCGAGTCATGCGTGAGCTAGGCGGTTACACGGCGGAAGGTCTTGCGATTGGTCTAGGCGACGGAATCAGCGACGTTGAGCGAGCATCGGCGAACATGGCACGCGCAGCTATACCGAACATCGGCGCAGGCTCATATGGCGCTTCAGTAGGCGCAGGCAACTCGATGACATCAAGCGCAGGCTCAGGCTCGAAGCAACCGGCGATCATTCAGCTCGTGCTACCAGACGGACGAGTTTTGGCGGAAGCGTCCCACGACGACATGCAACGATTATTCGCGAACAGCTTTTCGCAAGAATTACGAGTGAACGGGGTGAAAGGATGAATTTGATTATCGAACGGTTGAACGGCACGCAATACTCGTTCGCCGACTACGGCATTAAAACGCTCGACTTCGTGATAGATTCGCCTGAGCCTCGAATCTCAACGGAGGAAGGCGAAGGGCTCGACGGCTACATCGACTTGGGGGCTACGTTTGGCCCCCGAACAATGGCCGGCGAATTTGTACTAAACGCAGGCACTACCGACGAGTTCGCCACGGCACGGAACGCAGTTTTTCGCTTGCTCATGTCGCGCGAACGGTTTTACCTGATGGACGAACGCGAGCCTAACCGACGCTGGCTAGTACGTGTCAGCAGCCGATTCTCGCTCGAGCAGATACGCCACTACGGCATGTTTGCGGTGGACTTCGTATCACAGTCGTCTTACGCCGAATCAGTTAGCGAAACAACCGACACCTTTACGACTAAAACTTTTCGCCTCTGGAACGACGGCGACGTTGCGATTGACCCCCGCCAGCATCGGCTCAAGATAACGTTTCGCGGCAGCTCGACCGACCTACGGATTCAAAACGTCACGACTAGCGACGTGTGGACGTTCGCAGGCAACTCGGACATTGGGCGGGTAATTTACCTCGACGGAGTTCGGGCGATGCGAAACACCACGAACATTTTCCGCGACACAAATCGAAAGCTGATTACACTGGCGCCAGGGTTCAACGATTTCATTATCGGAGGCACGAGCGGCGCATTCACGATCGAGTTTAAATACCGGAGTTTATATATCTAAGGAGGCGAAAGAAGTGGAGGTAACATCTAAACGCAGAATCACGGTGGACATTCGCAAAAATAACAAGGTCGCTATTCCGTCGTTCGTGCAAGGCGACACTAACGTCGTGGAGTTCGAAATTCTCGACAATGGCGTGGCGGCCGACCTGTCGACGGTGGGTAAGGTTGTGGCGAACTACAAGCGCCCCGACAAGCACGTCGTCACTCGCGAGGCAACCTACGCTGGCAATATCGTAAGCTATCGCATGGGTCAGGAGGAAATGGAAGTTGCGGGGCTTGGCGAGGTAGAGGTGCAGTTCTTCAACGCAGATTATTCGAAGCGCGTGTCGACGTTCGCCGTGCGGATCAACGTGGCGCAGTCGGTGGGCGAGGCGGCAGAACTGTCGGATGAGCTTGGGAACACGCTACTGCAAGACCTACTCGTAAAAGGCGATTATGCCGAGGAGCAGGCGAAACAGGCGGAGGCAGCGGCAAAGACGGCGTTGACCAACTGGCTGAGTCCGGTGGCGAATAAAGCGGCGGTGGACGCGATTGCAGGGCCGAAGCTTGGCGATACAGTGCAGACGAATGATAACGGGTTTGTTTATCGATATGACGGGACGAAGTGGGTAAAGACGCAGGAGTATGGGGCGACGGCATTGGCGAATGTTAATGCACAGTTGGCGGGAAAATCGTCATTAACAAAACCTAACTCTGCTCTTTTGTATTCAAGAGCTTTACTTGAAATGAAAGCTACACCGGTGGGCTCTCTTGACTCAGCAAAAAGGGCGGTTAGTAAAAAGAATCTCAAGGTAGCCATTGTAGGTGACTCCATTACCGAGGGAGCTGACCTTGTTTCAAGAGAAGATGCCTATGCGAACCGTTTTGCAGAAAAATTAAAGAAAGAGCTTCCTGGCGTAAACGTAGATTTCTTTAATTTCGCACTTAGCTCAAGAAGGATAAGTGATTTCACTAATCCAGAATTTAAGGGTATGGAGACTGATCCCACCGACAGACACGCCGGCTTTTGGAGAACTTGGTCAGTGCTGGGTAAATCATGGAGAGATCATATTAAAGATTTCGCTCCTGATCTTCTAATAGTCGCTTTCGGTATGAACGATACAGGCGGAACCACGCCTGACGAAGCAGAGTTCAATCAATTGAGCGCATTAAAAGGGTTTGTCGAGGGGATAGCATCTAAACCTAGTATGGCATTTGTTACGCCATTCATGCCTTCGTACAATCATTCGCAATCTCAAAAAGCTACACTATCAGTAGCGAGAGCCATTAAATACTTCGCTAAAGAAAACGGTCATACATTGGCGGATGTTAATCGAGTATACCGTATTATTCGTGACGGAATAGACGATGACACACGTGAAACAACAAAAGAGGTAAACTTTGAAAAATTCAATACAACGCAATGGGCAGGGGATAAGTCCTCCTTTACTTTAAATGGAGCGAACTTAACTCCTATTGTTGGGGCAACGAACAAGTTCATTGAGAATACGCGTGCGTTTTATAGTGGTAGCATTGAATTGAGCTTCTTAAGTAAAGTTGAGGGGGCAGAAGGGAACCTTCGAATCGAGTATAGAAGGGACTCTGCATACGGAAGAATGACCTTAATTGTAGTACCGGGGCAGGCGAATGGAGAAATAACTTTGTTTAAGACATCAACAAGTAGCACTCTTATCGCGAACAAGAAGAACTTAACTATCCCAAAGGATATCGTTCACAAGATTCGTATTGAAGCTGAAGACAACAATCACTCTGTCTATTTAAACGGTGTGCTATTGTTTGCGGTTAAGTCGTACCAAAAACTTCATGAGGGTTCTATCCGCATAGGATCGGACCAAACCGTGCCGGGATTAGCTAATCTTTCAATACAGTACAAGGATTCAGTTAAGGGTGACCCGTTATACACGGAAGCAGAAATGTTAGGTGTTGTCGGTGGAAGTCAATCCGGAAATGGTTTAAACCACCCTACCGGCCAAGGTCACGCATTATTCTACGCCCCTACTCTTAATGGTATAATCGAAGAATTGAAAATTACCCCATTAACTTCAGTCGCTACTCCCGAATTGAAAAACGGGTGGGAACCGGTAAGCGCAGGAATGCCACTAACTGTTACCAAAAGTGGTAACGTGGTAAACATTAATGGGTTTATTAAGTCCGGAACGATAACTGCTGGTACAGTGTTATTCACGATCCCATCTGAGTCTGCACTAAATGTACGGAACTTTTACCCGGTATCAACAACTTCCGGAGGAGGATCAGTTGAGTTATCACCTGCTGGGGACGTTAAAGTAGGCGCTGGGGCTTGGACAAATACGTGGATTGGGATAAACATCATGTATTATCTGGTATAAATAATAATTCCCTCTCTTTTATGTAAAAAGTAGCAAAAAATATGTTAATATAATCCTACGCATATTAGAGAGGGGATATTTAATTGAACAGGGTTTTAATCGCGTTACTGTCCTTAGTGACTCTTTTCACTCTTGCTGTAGGAGTCTATTCATGGAGTGTAAGAGCGTCAAAGATTGATGCAACTAACTATCAATCAACTAACACATTAAATAAAGAAGACAGTTATTTCAAAGAAAACAGGGGTAAAATTGTTTATTCACCCCTTGGAGACAGCTTAACTGAGGGATATTACGCTACTGAAGACAGCAAGAAATTCTCTTCAGTCCTATCAAGTCTAATCGAGGAAAAGATGGGATTTGAGGTCAAAGAAGATGGCATAGGTAATTATGGAGGTAAGGTTTCTAAAGGCTTAGAAATGGTAAGTAAAGTGTCTGAAAAAAACCCAGACATTGTAACTATAGAATACGGGACTAATGATTCTTCACCTAAAAATGGTGAAGTTGATGTAATTCAGTTTGAATCAGATCTCAATGATTTAATAGATGAACTTACAGAGGGGAAAGAAAAACCTCCTTTAATTATTTTGGTAACAACGTGGAATCAGTGGGAAAAGGCTATTCCATTTGATGAAGCAATCAAGAAGGTGGCAGAAGAAAGAGGTTACCCAGTTGTTGATATCGACCATATTTGGCGTATGAAAGATACCAAAGGACCCGCAGGATTGGATACCCCTTTCGGACCTAGTGATGATTGGCATCCAAACGATAAAGGAATGGAAATGATCGCTCAGGAAATCTATAATGTTTCCGCAGAGTATATTAATAAAATTGATGAGTAAAAGTAGGATCAAGCTACGCAATAACCAAGTCGCCCTCACCGGCGGCTTTTTCTTTTGCGCTAACACCCTCGAAAGGAGGACGAAACTTTGCTCGAACTCACAACGCTATCCGGCGAATCACACTTTCTCGCCAACCAAGTCGGCTTTTCACGCAAACAGGCAGTGAACGGAAATCGTTCGCTGTCTTTTTTATTGCCGAAAACCGACGCCAACTCACACGTATTCAACCTCGTCGAAGAGGAATGCTTCATCACGGACCAAACGACTAAGCACCGTTATCGCATCAAGCAAGTCGAGCAGCGGGTCGCAGGCCAAACGCCGGTCAAGTCGGTTTTCGCCATGCACGAATTCTTCGACCTCATCGACGACTATCGCTACGACACGATGACCAACGGCACGCATTCGATATCCGCGATTATGGACTTCATCTTCGCCGGCACGGGCTGGACGTATAACGTAGTCGAGGCGTTCGACAATCTCGAATTCGAAAACTTCGGCGACGACAACTGTATCGCGCTGGTCAACAAGGCGATTCAGCGATTTGCCTGCGAGTTTGAACTGCGCGACGACAAGCATGTCACTTTTCGCAAAAAGATCGGAATGGAAGCCGACCTGCAATTCCGGTTTAACCACAACGTCAAAACGTTCAAGCACACGGTCGACACGAGCAACTTGTCAACGTACATTCGCGGCGAAGGTAAAATCGTCGAGGAAGTGCCGGTCGTCACGGCGGAATACACGTCGCCAAACGCAACCATCTTCGGCATTCGGCACGCCAAGCCCTATACGAACGAAACGATCATTCACGAAGGTACGTTAATCGCAGCACTCAAGCGCCAAATTATCGACGCGCCCGAGGTAACGATTGAGCTCGAATTCAGCGTTCTGAAAGACGCCGGCTACTTGCAGGAGAAGCCACGGTTAGGCGACACGGTGCCGACGATATACGAGCCGTTGGGCATCGACCTCGACCTACGCGTTATGGAAATCGAGGACTATCCCGGCACGAATCAGGCGCCAAAGGTGACGCTATCCACTTTGCGAAAAACCTACGGCTCGGCGCTGACGGACTTCACGAAAGGATTGTTCGACGAGTTTTTCGATCGAGAAACGGGGCGAATCAAATACGACGTGCTGGACGAAGCCACCCGACGGGCAACCGAGGCGCTTAACAACTCGCTGACGGAGCTTGAGTATCCGCCAGGCATGGGTATTGTGGCGCGCGACCCCGAGGACCCGTTGCGGTTCGTTGCGTTTAGGTCGGCAGGGCTAGGCGTCACGACCGACGGCGGGCGAACGTTCCCCAACGCGATAACAGCCGACGGCATCAACACGGAACTCCTCACCGCCGGGCAAATCAACACGAACCGTATTCGCATATTCGGCGGAAATCAAGACACGTACATTCACATCAACGGACGCACGATGGACATTCACGGCACATACGAGCGTGCTTGGTTCGGTAACGCTGAGTTTGTTGACAGTCAAATCACCGCAGGGGACGGCTATGTGCGGCTGTCGAAACTGAATGATCCGGAAGGGCGGCGCAACCTTTACCTGTCCAACAACGGGCTCTCAACGTATCTGAACGGTGCGAACACGGACGAAGGATACGGCTCGGGGGTGCTGGAGTTTTGGTCGCATATGTATGACGTAGACAGGCGGGGGCTGACGGCTTACTCGAACCTTGGCTCGGTCGGGCTCAAGACGGACTCGCGCAGCATTTACCTCGACTCAAAAAGCGACGTCAACATTTGGGCGTCAAACGGGGTCGTTCGTATCCAACCACGCGACAATAACCGAAACGGAAACAACCACTTCGTCTTTAACGTCAAGGATAACTCGAACCCGGCGGAAACGGACGGCTTCATTCAGTACGGAACACCAAACACGAATTACGGCTCGGGCATTCGCTTCTCCAAGTCGTCAGCTGACCCGCATGTTTACATCACGAACGGAAACGGCGACTTTGGCACCGGTAAACTCGACGCGAATGTGATGAAGGCAAACAGCGTCACGACTCGCGGAGGTACGTACGAAGTGTATTGGAACGGACGAGGAAGCGGAACACTCGGCGGCAATGGCGCGAATCAGTACGTGCTTTCAGCGGGCGGAATTAAAACCAACGGCAACGACCTTTACCTCGGATGCAGCGGCTCGAGCGACGGAGAGGTTCGCGTTACAAATAACCTTGGCTACAACGACGGGGCTGGCATCAGTTATCGCCCAATCAAGGCGAGCGAGTATCGGAACGGGTCGAGCGTTCTGACGAAGCAAAACATCGAGCCAGTCACGGAGCGCGGGCTGGACGTCATCAATAAGCTCGAAATCAAGCGCTACATTCTGAATGAGGACGTCAACGTCGGAAACTACTCGAACTGGCAAATCGGCGTGTTGAGCGAGCTTAGCCCGGAGATCGCTACGCAGGACTTGTCGGCGATAAACGTTTATAAATACGTGAATTACCTGGCGCTGAGTGTGCAGGAGTTGAGCGAGGAAAATAAGGCACAGGCGGCGGAGATAGCGGACTTGAGGTTACTAATCGAGGGAGGTGAGGCGCAATGAATACAAACGTGGACGGAAACGACGTGATTCATATCTTGTCGCAACGTATCGCTAAGCTCGAAATCGAGTTGGCGGTCAAGACGGCACAACTGGCGCAGATAGAGCAGCAACAAACGCAAGGGGAGGTCGAGTCGAAATGACGGAGCACAACAAAGAAATCTACGACATCCTCACGGAACTGAAAGTAGATATTGGCGTCATCAAGACGGAGGTTAAATTTTTAGCGGAAATAAAAACAACCGCACAAAATGCGGATGACAAGGCGGAAAGGGCGCTGGCGTTGGCCGAGGAAAATGCGCGGGATATAAACGAAATGAAGGCGAACAATCAGTTTCGCTTCAATATCGTAGTTGGGGCGTTGCTTACACTCGTCGGTTTTCTCGTGACGATTGGCATCGCGTTTTTTAATTAGCCAGTCGGCAGCCGTTGGGTTGAGTCAAACGGATGAATCAAGAACGGCGCCGACCTTAAACGAATTATATCACGAAATCAAACGGAAGGGAAGCGAGAATATGGAAGAATTGTTAAACGTCGACTTTACGGCATACCTGGCGATTGCAGTCTTACTCTACGCGATTAGGGAGGCGACGCAAGTAAGCAACCGTTACATTCCCGTTATCGCCATCGCGCTTGGCGTCGGCTTTGCAGCGTTCGAGCAAGGCGGCTTCGACTACGGCGTGCTTATCGCAGGCATTCAGTACGCGTTGCTCGGCATCGGATCAGTCGCGGCGATTAAATATCAGCTTGAAAAACGTCAACAAGGAGGCGGTCAATAATGGCGGTTGCAATTAAGGAAATGTTTATCGCAGGCTACGACGGCTACCCAATGGCGCCGAAGTATATCACGATTCACAATACGGCCAACGAGTCGAAGGGTGCAAACGCTGAAATGCACGCGCGCTACTTGAACAATGGCGCAGGTGGGCGTACGGTGTCGTGGCACTACACGGTCGACGATCACGAAATCATTCAGCATTTGCCGACGAATGTGAACGGATGGCACGCAGGCGACGGAGCGAACGGGCCGGGCAACCGGCAGTCAATCGGAATTGAGATTTGCGAAAATGTGGACGGAGACTTTGAGCGCGCCGTAGCGAACGCGATTGAGCTCGTGCAATATCTTATGAAGAAGCACAACATCGGAATCATGAACGTCGTGCCTCATCAACTATGGAGCGGAAAGTATTGCCCTCGTAAGCTACTGACGCGATGGGACGAATTGATTAAGCGAATCGCAGACACGAACGTCAAGTCGGCGGTGGTCAGCAAGCCGAGCAAGGCGCCTGCCAAGCCCGCGGCAAAACCGGCAGTTAAGCCAGCGCCAAGCAAGCCAACAGGCAAGACGCTAAGTTTGCCGGCAAGCGAGTCGAGCTGGCGTGTGTACCCGTTGAGTAAGTCGCCAACTAAAGGCAACGAGTCGGGCTTCCTTAACCCGAAGAAGTTCGGCGGGTTGACGTACGACATTCTCGATAATCCTGCGCCTGACATCTACACGATCAAGACGGGCGATTTTGGAACGGTTAATATTTACGCGGGCAAAGAGACTGGCGCCAAGGTAAGCGGTGCAGCCCCGGCAAAGGCGAAGCCCAATCAATACGTCCAGTTGCCGAAGAGTGAGAGCTCATGGCGTGCATACCCGTTAAGTAAGGCGCCGACAAAGGGTAACGAAGTAGCGTTTTTGAACCCGGCTAAGTTTGGCGGTTTGGAATACGAAGTCTTGCGATTCAGCCAGCCGGACGTTGCGGTTGTGAAAACGCAACAATTCGGCGAGGTACAGATTTACATCGCTGCGAGCACGGGCGCGAAGTTGATTTCGAAGTAATTAGCGGAAAATAAAGCGAGGGAATTTGCGATTAGTGGAAACTTTTCGCCTGCCCTTGCGAACATATTAACAAACGAGTAAGATTAAGGAAAATCACCGAAAAGGGGCGGATAATAATGACGGAAGTTAAGCAGGAGTTCGACGTAACGACTGGCGGATATAAAACGAAAGTTGTTAGCGGAGACACAGTCGCAATCGATGTGGAACGAAAGAAGAGTAGCTTTGCGAGCGGGTTCGGCCGGGTCATCGGCTTTACCATTGGCGGACTTGGCATCTTCCTAGGCGCGTTATTATGCATCACGATTATTGGCGCATTGATCGGATTTCCGATGATGATCGTATCTGTCGGAATCATTTACATGGCGCTCGGCAAACAGAAACTCGCCTGCCCGCATTGTGCGAAAAAGCAGCCGGTGGTCAAGACGGCTATGAACTTTACATGCGCCAAATGCAAGCAACTCACCGTAGTCAACTGGCATTAATCGCACGACCCTGCCTCGCCTATCGCCGGCGGGGCTTTTTTTGCGTTTACCCCTCGTCATCCACTCGCCATATCTCCTCGACAGGCACTCCGAGCGCCTTAGCAATTCGCACCGCATACTCGACGTGCGTGCTTCCTTTATCCACTATTCGCGTCATCGACTGCTTACTAACGCCCACCTGATCGGCCAGCCACGTCTGCGTCCGCCCCTGTTCCTTCAGTACCTCTCGCAACCTACACCGCATGTACTATCAACCTCGCTTTAATTTTATTTCAACTGGACGTGCAAGTTTTTCGCCCAACTACGTATGCTTTATTAACTACCTAATTCGCTACCACGGCGGCAGACTCCTTCGGCATATGCTCGATTCTTATATTTCGCCTGCTGAAGCGTGTTTTCCTGCCTGCCCGATGCAAGAAACGATTACTACCGTAATCATAAAGAGGTGGCGTTGGGAAAGGAGGCAACCGAGTGATTTTCGAATTACTCTCTACGGCTGCGATGGGCGGGCTTGCCTTGCGTGCTCACCTCGCCAAGTCAGGCGCTGGCAACGACTCGAAGAAACTCGCCAAATTGTTCGCGCTGAGTGGGCTCAACGTTCGCGACGGCAAGCAAACGCTCACGACGCAGCTACTGAAGAAGCGCACGTACGAATGGGGCACGGAGTATCGCTATCGCATTCCGTTGGGCAGGAGCTTTGACGACTACATGGCGAAACGGCACACGATCGAGGCCGGCATCAACACAAGGCGCATCAAGGTATCACTGAAGGACCTTCGTGACTTGCGACTCGACCGCAACATTCTCCGCGAGCTCAAGTCGATTTATTCGCGAAAACTGACCGCCCGCAAGGAGGTCGAACTTTCGTACGACGGCGTGCTAGTAGTGCGGATTTACGACGAACCCCTGCCGTCATCCGTGACGTTCCAGACCGGCAAGGACTGGCGCGTATACTTCGGTCAAACTCGCGAAAAGAACAGCGACACATGGCACGACTTCGAGGTGATTCCGCACTTGGCGCTCGGCGGGGCAACACGATACGGTAAGTCGAATCTCATTAACGCAATCGTGTCGTCGCTGATCCGTCAGCAGCCCGAAAACGTGCGCTTTCACCTCGTCGATTTAAAGGGCGGTATCGAGCTCTGTGACTACGAGAACACGAGTCAGGTAGTGTCTATCGCCTATGAGCCGGAAGAAGCGTTAGAGACGCTCAGGGGCGCATATGAAGTGATGCGAGAAACGCAGGCTACGCTACGGCGACTCGGCAAGAAGAAGGTGCAAGACGCGGGTATTCCGACGCGACATTTCATCGTTATTGACGAAGTTGGCGAGCTGAATCCAGACGAAGCCGTGACGAAGGAAGAACGCGCACTCAAGGCGGAGTGCCAAACGTTTATGAGTAAAATCGCCCGCCTCGGCGCCGGCTTAGGGTTCCGGCAAATACTTGCGACTCAGTACCCGACAGGCGACGTCATTCCGCGCCAATGCAAACAGAACAGCGACGCGAAGTTGTGCTTCCGTGTGCAGAGCGCCATTGCAAGCCGAGTCGTGCTCGACCGCGATGGGGCGGAGCAACTACCGCAAGTGAGGGGCCGTGCGATGTACCTGACGCCCGACGGCATGACGACGATCCAAACGCCATTAATCACCAGCGACATCATAGAGGCGACCATTGCGCCACACATCATCGACAAGGGAGGCGGTTCGATTGCTGAACCAGCGCCAAGAAGCGATATTACTGTCTTTGAAGAAACTCGACTATCTTAATCGCGATCAATTACAACGCATGCACCGGCTCGGCAAGGTGCGGAATGCTAACCGCGTGCTGGGCGACCTGGCTCCGTACCTATCGAGTCATCGCGAAAGTTACTCAACGATTTATTATTTGAACGCCGAGGGACGCGAATATGTGAACTCGGCAAAGGTAAGGCGGAAGAATTCGTTTGTGAATCACGTCATTATGCGGAACGACTTCTACCTTTTCGCAGGACAGCCGGCCGAGTGGCGGAATGAAATCAAGGTGCAAGACGGCGAAACAACCGTAATCTGCGACGCCATGTTTAAGCACGGCAAACGTCACGCTTTGCTCGAAGTCGACTCGACGCAGCGAATGAAAGAGAATCGCGCGAAGATTGAACGATATAAGGCGCTACAGGAACGGGGCATTGTCGCCCACAAACTCGGCTACTTTCCGGAACTGATATGGCTTACGACCACGGAATACAGACGCAAGCAACTGACGGACTTATGCGAAGGGCTTACGGCGAAAGTGTACACGATTGACGACATCAAGTGAGGAGCGTGTTGGATATGCGTAAAGTAGAGACGATCAAGTTTGGCGATTTCATGGCGGGGGAAAATCGGGCGGCAAGACGAAGCAAGGCGGTAACTAAGCCAAAGCGGAACGGGCTAGCGATTGCTAAACGTGTGGGGCTGTCGGTAGGCGTGCCGTTAGTTTTCGCAAAACCAGCGTTCGCGTCGGCAGGTGTGTCGGCAGTGACGGCCAATGCGGTGCCGGTCGGGGCAGGCTCCTGGATGGGCGAAAAGACGCTCGAGGCATTCGCGCACATGATGGACCCGGTGATCGACGTGTTGGTAGCGATGAGCTTTCCGGTGGCGAGCGTGATAATCGTAGGGGCGCTATTCTTCTTCATGTTCGGCAATAGCGAAAAGGCATGGACGATGATACAGAACGCAGGGCTCGGCTACGTGCTCATACAGGTGTCACCGCTGATCCTCACCGTGCTGAAGTCGATTGGGAGCGCGATGTAATGGCGGGGGCTACGATCCGACGCAAAACCGACGTGCGGGCGTTCCTGCTGCAATTCGACGAGCATGCCACGTGGGACGACGCAGGGCAGAAGTGGTGGCTGACGTTACGACAGGGCGACGAAGAGCTGACGGTAATGCAATACGCTTGGGAGGGCGTGTTCACTGTGTATCGGCGTTGTGAGCGCGTATGGGACGTGAGGGAAAGCGAGGTAGGGATGACGGAGTTGGTCGACGTGCTGTGGCGTTGGAGGAAGTCGCTTAATAAATATTTCCGCCAAGTGTCCGACGGCTAGTTTCTTCTATAGTATAGACGCAGAGATTCCGATTGACTAAATCGCCCAACCTGTGGCAAAATAGGTCCGTAAGACAAACTCGGGTCAGGTCGTAGGACCTCACGGCTGACCGTCGGAACCCTAAACGGACTGAATCACCGGTTGGCAGTGCGTTTGGCATAGCGGAACTCTTTAGCAACGCCCTTCTAAGGCGTCGGTCGGGAGTTCGAATCTCTCCTGGGACGTACGACAAACATCCTGTGTTGAATCTTTCAACACAGGATGTTTTTTTGTTGTCTATCCGGTTTTCTGTGGATGCAGGCAAGACATCTTTAACAGGAAGAGCTGGTTCGCTCTGCCGTCCCCCCTTAGAAGAATATGTGAATATGGTCAGGGCCCTCCCAATATACTAGTTTCATCAGCCGTGCCATTCGTACCGTTTCATATGGCCGGAATGGAAGGGGAATCGAGGGTGAAGGGTTTCGGGTGGATCAAGAAGTGGCAGGTCTGGGTGGGGGTCGTGAGCGTCCTTGTGCTTATGTCGCTTTGTGCGTGGATAGGATACAGCAGCGCACGAACGGAAGTGGACGGCGTGAAGAAATCGTATGATGAGATCCTTTCTTCCCTTGAAGGGAAATCGGGGGAATTGGAAGGGGTAGAGGGAGAGCTGTCCTCTAAAACGGATGAGCTTGAACGCGTGATGTCGTCTCTGAGTGAAAAGAAGGAAGAGGCAGCGGAGGCCGCCTCCATGATCGATGAAGCGAATGCAAAAGCGGGAGAGATCGATGCACTGAAGGAGGAAGTCCAGGTCCTTGATGACAAGATCAAAGAAAAGAAAACCAAAATCGCCGACCTGGATGAAGACATCAAGTCTAGGAAGGGCGACATCAAGAAGCTCGATGCCGCTCCTGTCAGCCTGCCTTCCGGTACCTTCATCGTCGGCAAGGATATAAAGGCTTTGAGGTATTCCGCCAGTTCAGCCGGTCAAAGCGGTAACTTCGTTGTATACAGTAGCTTTGGTGATCTCAAGGTCAATCAGATCCTCGGATCGGACTACGGGGTTTCCGAGCATATCTTCTTTGCCGATGAAGGTGACATCATTGAATCGACCATGCCCACGGTCCTGACGCCGGTCGAGTGAACCCTCATGCTGATGGGGGTTTTTTTATGACCTATTTTGACTGACTCACAAAAAAATAGATTGAAAGAAGAAAAAATCCTTGAATTCCACTCGATTCTGGGGTATTCTATTACTTGCACTGCTTGAAACGAAAGCTGTCCCAGTAGCTCAGCAGGATAGAGCGACAGCCTCCTAAGCTGTAGGTCGTGAGTTCGAATCTCGCCTGGGACGCCATCTATCATACATACTGCAGTCGGATGACTGCATTCGTTACGTACCCCGCCGATCGACGGGGTATTTTTTTTGCATCAAAGGGAGATTCAGCCGCCATTTTGTGCTCCATCAGCAATCATGCTACACTTAAAGCAATTCTAGTGTTAGGCAGGTACGAATTATGACAAATCAAGATGAGTTCGGGAAGGTGATTGCCTTTCCCGGTCTGAAGGACCGATTGTTCGAAAAAGGGGTGGAAGCCCTGGAGGAGGGGGATGCGCATACAGCATGCGATCTTCTTTCACAGGCATACGAGCTTGAATCGTTGAATCCCGAAATCAGCACGGCCCTCGTCCTTGCCTTGTATGAGTGCAAGGAGTACGAGGAGGCGCAGGCAATCTGCAGGGAAATGCTCCTTGAGGGGGTCGGTGATTACTTCGAAACGGTCGACATGTACCTCATGATCCTTATCCAGCTACATGAGCATCAGGATGTGGTGGATACACTTCATGCCCTCTTCGATGAGAAGGAGGTCCCTTTTGAGAAGGAAGAGCATTTCAGGAAGCTCCTTCAATTCAGCGAGAAGATGCTGAATGCACCGGCAGAAGAAACGGAGGAAGAAGCCGACGGACCTCCCCTTCTCGAAGGGAAAAGCCTTGAAGAGCAGATCATCATCACAGCTGGATTGGTTCAGCGCAATATCAGACCGTTAAGGAAGGAACTTGAACAGGGCCTGCAGGATGAAGGGATGCATCCTTTCGTCCAGACCATGATCGTGAATGTCTTGAGGGAACATGGGGTAGCAAGTGAGATCCTCGTGAAAAAGCTTGGAAGGGAAGGAGTCGTGCAGCCGGAGAACCTTCCGGAGGTTTTCACGTCTGACGCATTCCGTGAAGCGGTCCTTTCCCTGGAGGAGCTCCTCCTTCAGGACAGCCCGACCCTGATCCGTCATGCAGAAGAAGTGCTGAAGCGCCATGCTTTCCTTCTTTATCCCTTTGATATGGAATGGGATCCCGATGACATCGCCTTGGCCTATGGTCACTATGCAGCAGGCATCCTCGGGGACGAAGAATTGGAGAAGGATCTGCAGGAAAAGATGGATGAAGGAGAGAGCAAAACGGTCCTTGCTTTCATTCATGAACTTGAAGAAATTTCTTCACCGAATATTTAAGTGCTACTTCTTGAAAGACAGAAGCTGTATGTTATAATGTAGTGGTTGTAATGTAAAAGTCTTTCATATAATTACGATGATAGTGCTAGATTCAATCGGGACTATCTACTACTATGCGTAAAATAAAAATCAATTATAGATTGTTGGAGGGAACTGTATGTCTGCAAAATGGGAAAAGCAAGAAGGGAACCAAGGTGTTCTTACAATCGAAGTAGAAGCAGCTAAAGTGAACGAAGGTTTGGACGCTGCGTTCAAAAAAGTTGTGAAGCAAGTTAACGTACCAGGATTCCGTAAAGGTAAAATGCCACGTGGCATGTTCGAAAAACGTTTCGGCGTAGAATCTCTTTATCAGGATGCATTGGATTTCATCCTTCCTGAAGCATATGCTAAAGCGATCGAAGAAACTGGAATCGAGCCAATCGACCGTCCGGAAATCGACGTAGAGCAAATGGAAAAAGGAAAAGATCTTGTCTTCACAGCGAAAGTTCAAGTGAAACCTGAAGTGAAGCTTGGCGAATACAAAGGTCTTGAAGTAGAAAAAATGGACGATGAAGTAACAGCTGAAGATGTAGAAGCTGAACTTACTTCCCTTCAAGAAAAACAAGCTGAGCTTGTTGTCAAAGAAGAAGGCAAAGCTGAAGAAGGCGACACAGTGACAATGGATTTCGAAGGATTCGTTGACGGTGAAGCATTCGAAGGCGGCCAAGCGGATAACTACTCACTTGAACTTGGTTCAGGTCAGTTCATCCCTGGTTTCGAAGAGCAGCTTGTAGGCGTAGCAGCCGGCGAAGAAAAAGACGTTGAGGTAAGCTTCCCAGAAGAATACCATGCGGCAGAGCTTGCTGGTAAAGCAGCAACATTCAAAGTGAAAATCCACGAAATCAAAGCGAAAGAACTTCCGGCTCTTGATGATGAGTTCGCGAAAGATGCAGACGAAGAAGTGGAAACACTTGCTGAACTGAAAGAAAAAATCGAAAACCGCCTGAAAGAGTCTAAAAAGACTGAAGCGGAAACAGCAGTACGTGAAGCACTAGTGGAAAAAGCTTCTGAAAATGCTGAAGTGGAAATTCCTGAAGTTATGGTTGACGCTGAAGTGGACCGCATGATGCAAGAATTCGGTCAACGCCTTCAAATGCAAGGTATGACGCTTGAGCTTTACTTCCAATTCTCTGGTCAATCAGAAGAAGATCTTCGCGGTCAAATGAAAGAAGATGCTGGCAAACGCGTACGCACAAACCTTACGCTTGAAGCGATCGCAGCAGCAGAAAATCTTGAAGTGACAGACGAAGAAGCGGAAGAAGAAGTTACGAAAATGGCTGAGCAGTACAACATGTCAGCTGACAACATCAAGCAGGCCCTTGGCGGACTTGATACGTTGAAAGCAGACCTTAAAGTGCGCAAAGCATTGGAATTCCTTGTAGATAACAGCAAAACAGTAGCATAATCATTATATGATTGTAGGAACAAGGCGCTCAGTGCGCCTTGTTTTCTACCCTCTTTTAGGAAGTTTGGACGAGCGGCGCTTCCGGGAAATCTCCCGATGAAGAATAAGAACCCCCGGTTTTGGATAAACCTTATGAAGCAGGGGTTAAAAAAATCCGGCATCCCGATTCGATCTTCCCGCTTCCGGCTATGTAAATAATTTGCTAAAATCCTCAATACATAATAAGATGATTGATAAGAATCGTATCAATTTCGTTACGGACATATAATGTGATAGAATGCAATACATAACTCATGGTAATTGGAAAGCAGGAAATCGTTCGTGTGATGAAACATTACGATTTTTACTAAGCTCAAACGAAGGGGTGAACGTCATTGTTTAAATTTAACGATGAAAAAGGGCAGTTGAAATGTTCTTTTTGCGGTAAAACACAAGACCAGGTCCGTAAGCTGGTAGCTGGACCGGGCGTATATATTTGTGACGAATGCATCGAGCTTTGCACGGAAATCGTGGAAGAAGAGCTCGGTACAGAAGAAGAAGTGGAATTCAAAGATGTTCCGAAACCGCGTGAGATCCGTGAAATCCTTGACGAATACGTCATCGGACAGGATCAAGCGAAGAAATCCCTTGCTGTAGCCGTATATAATCACTACAAACGGATCAATTCAAACAGTAAAGTGGATGACGTGGAACTTTCCAAAAGTAATATTGCCATGATCGGTCCGACAGGTAGCGGTAAGACGCTTCTTGCTCAGACACTTGCACGCATCTTGAACGTGCCATTCGCCATCGCGGATGCAACGTCCCTCACCGAAGCCGGTTATGTAGGGGAAGACGTTGAAAATATCCTGTTGAAGCTAATCCAGGCTGCGGATTACGACGTGGAAAAAGCGGAAAAAGGCATCATCTACATCGATGAAATCGATAAAGTGGCCCGTAAATCCGAAAACCCGTCCATCACGCGTGATGTATCAGGTGAAGGTGTGCAGCAGGCTCTCTTGAAGATCCTTGAAGGTACCGTTGCGAGCGTTCCGCCACAAGGTGGCCGTAAGCATCCTCATCAGGAATTCATCCAGATCGATACGTCGAACGTCCTATTCATCTGTGGTGGGGCATTCGATGGAATCGAGCAGATCATCAAACGCCGTCTTGGACAAAAAGTCATCGGGTTCGGCTCTGATCCGAAGAACGCTGAAGTGAAAGAGGATAAATCCCTCCTTGCCAAAGTCGTTCCGGAAGATCTTCTCCGTTTTGGTCTGATCCCAGAGTTCATCGGCCGTCTACCTGTTATCTCAAGCCTCACTCCTCTTGATGAGGAAGCGTTGGTTGAGATCTTGACCAAGCCGAAGAATGCTCTTGTGAAGCAGTACCAAAAAATGCTTGAGCTTGACGATGTAGAGCTTGATTTCACTGAAGAGGCCCTATTCGAAATTGCGAAAAAAGCGATCGAACGCAAAACGGGTGCCCGTGGACTTCGTTCCATCATTGAAACGATGATGCTCGACGTCATGTTCGAACTTCCGTCCCGTGATGACATCAAAAAATGCATCATCACGAAGGAAACCATCCTTGAGGATGCAGCTCCTCATCTGATGCTTGAAGATGGCACGATCATCGATCCGAATGAAGAAAAAACTTCCGCATGATTATAAATTAAAGCCGGTAATCCCCCAGGGGATTACCGGCTTTTTTTCGTTATCCTGCAAGGCTGTCGGCTCCAAATTTTATGGTTATTCCCAAACGGACGGGGAGATACTAACCCGTAACAACTTGAACCAACTGGAGGATGACTTATATGAGCTTTACAAGTATTGCGCTGTTTATCCAGCTTTTTTTCGGCATCATCATCGGCCTGTATTTCTGGAATCTGCTGAAGAACCAACGGACACAAAAAGTATCCATCGACCGGGAATCAAAGAAGGAGATGGAGGAACTGAGGAAGATGCGCTCGATCTCCCTTTCTGAACCCCTTTCTGAAAGGGTGCGCCCGGCAAGCTTTGACGATATTGTGGGACAGGAGGATGGAATCAAGTCCCTGAAGGCAGCGCTGTGCAGTCCCAATCCACAGCATGTCATCATCTATGGTCCTCCAGGGGTGGGGAAGACGGCAGCTGCGCGACTTGTATTGGAGGAAGCGAAGAAGAACATGAAATCCCCGTTCATGACATCGGCTGTATTTGTGGAGCTTGATGCAACGACTGCCCGATTCGATGAGCGGGGCATTGCGGACCCCCTTATTGGATCGGTTCATGATCCCATCTATCAGGGGGCGGGAGCCATGGGACAGGCCGGCATCCCGCAGCCGAAGCAGGGGGCTGTGACCAACGCCCACGGAGGCGTGCTGTTCATTGATGAAATCGGGGAATTACACCCGATTCAAATGAATAAATTATTAAAAGTACTGGAAGACCGCAGGGTCTATCTTGAGAGTGCTTATTATAATGAAGAAAATCATCAAATTCCGAGTCATATCCATGATATTTTCAAAAACGGCCTCCCTGCAGATTTTCGTTTGGTCGGCGCCACGACGAGGACGCCGAATGAAATACCGCCTGCGATCCGTTCCCGCTGCATGGAAGTGTTCTTCCGTGAGCTTGAGAGGGAAGAAGTGAAAGAAATCTGTGCAAGGGCAGCCAAAAAGGTGAACATTTCCGTGAGCAAGGAAGGTCTGGAGATTCTTGCGTCCTACGCGAGGAATGGCCGTGAAGCGGTAAATCTGGTCCAGATCGCGGCAGGTCTAGCCATCACGGAAAATCGCGATCACATTGCCGATCATGAATTGGAATGGATCATTCAATCGACCCAGATGTCCCCGAGGCACGAAAAGAAAATCAACCGGGAAGCAACGGTCGGCCTCGTCAACGGCCTCGCCGTGACAGGACCGAATTCCGGATCCCTGCTTGAAATCGAAGTCACCGTCATCCCGGCAGCGGATAAGGGTGGGGTCAATGTAACCGGGATTGTGGAAGAAGAGAGCATCGGTGATAAAGGCAAATCGATCCGCCGGAAAAGCATGGCCAAAGGATCGATCGAGAACGTCATCACCGTCCTCCGCTCCATGGGGGTCCCGGCAGATCAATACGATATCCACGTGAATTTCCCTGGAGGAGTGCCTGTGGACGGACCTTCGGCGGGTATCGCCATGGCACTCGGCATCTACTCGGCGATCTACAGGCTCCCCGTCAGGCACAACATCGCTCTTACGGGTGAAATCAGCATTCATGGGAAAGTGAAACCGGTCGGAGGAGTCTATCCAAAGATCAAAGGAGCCAAGGCGGCAGGGGCGGATCTCGTCATCATTCCGCACGAGAATGAGCAGTCCCTCCTCCATGAAGTGGGCGGGATAGAAGTGATTCCCGTCAAAGAGTTCAAAGAAGTGATGGAGCTGGCCCTTGTCAAAGACGTCATGGACGATGCAAAAAACAAGAAAAGCATGTAATCATGGCCGACTCGGGTGATTCCCGATCGGCTTTTCCTCAGTACATCCGGCAAGTCCAATTTAATAGACACTACCTAGTAAATAAGATAGAATTGTACAAAGGCTTAGAGCATAAATCCGGAGGTGTAAGATATGGCAAATCAAACAAAACGAACAGTTCCCCTCCTCCCATTAAGAGGCCTGTTGGTTTACCCGACGATGGTCCTGCATTTGGATGTCGGGCGTGAGCGCTCGGTGCAGGCTTTGGAAAAAGCCATGATGGATGATCATATGATCTTTTTGACCACTCAAAAGGATTCTGATATAGACGAACCGACCCAAGATGATTTTTATGAGATGGGGACCCTTACGAAGGTGAAGCAGATGCTGAAGCTTCCGAACGGAACCATCCGCGTACTTGTGGAAGGACTCAACCGTGGGACGATCTCTTCCTATTCCAATGATCAGGGCTTCTATGAAGTGGAAGTGGATGAGCACAGTGATTCCGAGAAGAAGGATTCTGAGCTCGATGCCCTGATGAGGACACTGTTGAACTATTTCGAACAATACATAAAGCTTTCCAAAAAAGTATCCGCCGAAACGTATTCCACAGTGGCGGATATCGAGGAGCCGGGCAGGCTTGCGGATATCATCGCATCCCATCTGCCTTTGAAGATCAAAGAAAAGCAGCATATCCTCGAAACACAGGATATCAAAGAGCGCCTGCAGATGGTGATCGAGATCATCAACAACGAGAAGGAAGTCCTTTCTCTTGAGAAAAAGATCGGCCAGCGCGTCAAGCGCTCCATGGAGCGGACCCAGAAGGAATACTATCTGCGCGAACAGATGAAGGCCATCCAGAAGGAGCTCGGCGATAAGGAAGGCAAGACCGGCGAAGTGGAAGACCTTACGATGAAGATCGAAGAAGCAGGCATGCCGGAAGACATCGAAGCGACTGCTTTGAAGGAGCTTGCGCGCTATGAAAAGGTGCCTTCAAGCTCTGCCGAAAGCTCCGTCATCCGCAACTACATCGAATGGCTCGTCTCCCTTCCATGGACGAAGGAAACAGAAGACCAGCTTGATATCAACCGTTCTGAAATGATCCTCGACCGGGATCATTACGGACTTGAAAAAGTAAAGGAGCGTGTCCTTGAATACCTTGCCGTCCAGCAGCTCACACGCTCCCTGAAAGGACCGATCCTTTGTCTCGCGGGTCCTCCTGGTGTCGGAAAGACCAGTCTCGCCAGGTCTGTGGCCGAATCCCTCGGGCGCAATTTCGTCCGGGTATCCCTTGGCGGCGTGCGTGATGAATCAGAGATCCGCGGTCATCGCCGTACGTATGTCGGTGCGATGCCG
This sequence comes from Rossellomorea sp. FS2, assembly GCF_047915635.1. NCBI lineage: Bacteria > Bacillati > Bacillota > Bacilli > Caryophanales > Bacillaceae > Rossellomorea > Rossellomorea sp. FS2. Next base: position 296,276 of record NZ_JBLRVS010000001.1, read on the forward strand.
GGCCGGATCATCCGCGGCATGAAGAAAGCCGGAACGGTGAATCCCGTCTTCCTTCTCGATGAAATCGACAAGATGAGCAGTGATTTCCGCGGGGATCCATCCAGTGCCATGCTTGAGGTGCTGGACCCTGAACAGAATTCCAATTTCAGCGATCATTATATAGAAGAAACGTATGATCTTTCCAAGGTCATGTTCATTGCAACCGCCAATGATCTTTCCACGATTCCGGGACCGCTTCGCGATCGTATGGAAATCATCACGATTGCAGGTTATACTGAGATAGAGAAAGTGAATATCGCCAAACATCATCTCTTGCCTAAACAGCTCAGTGATCACGGATTGACGAAATCCAAGCTGCAGCTGAAGGATGAGGCGTTCGTGGATATCGTGCGTTACTACACGCGAGAAGCGGGTGTCAGGAGCCTTGAACGCCAGCTCGCGGCCATCTGCCGTAAAGCGGCGAAGATCATTGTTTCAGGCAGCAAGAAGCGCGTGACGATCACGTCCAAAAACATCGAGGAATTCCTCGGCAAGAAAAAATTCCGCTACGGTCAGGCAGAGCTTGAGAATCAGGTCGGTGTATCCACCGGACTTGCGTACACCTCTGTGGGAGGAGACACGCTTCAGATCGAAGTCTCCCTCGCACCAGGTAAAGGCAAGCTTGTCCTCACAGGGAAGCTGGGAGATGTGATGAAAGAGTCGGCCCAGACGGCCTTCAGCTTCGTCCGTTCGAACACGAAATCCCTTGGGATCGATGAAAAATTCCATGAGAAATACGACATTCATATCCACGTTCCTGAAGGCGCCGTGCCGAAGGATGGACCGTCTGCCGGCATCACGATCACGACGGCATTGGTATCGGCCCTCACCGGTAAGTATGTGGACCGCGAAGTCGGCATGACCGGGGAAATGACCCTGAGGGGAAGGGTTCTTCCGATCGGAGGGCTCAAGGAAAAGACCCTCAGCGCCCACCGTGCCGGAATCAAGACCGTGATCTTGCCGAAGGACAATGAAAAAGATATCGACGATATACCGGAGAGCGTCCGTGAAGAATTGACCTTCATCCTCGTTTCCCATATCGATCAAGTGTTAGAGAAAGCATTAGTAGGTGAAAAGAAGTGAAAGTAAATCAAGTTGAGCTAGTGATCAGTGCCGTCAGGCCGGAGCAATATCCGGAAGGTGATCTTCCGGAGTTTGCCCTGGCCGGGCGTTCCAACGTCGGGAAGTCCTCTTTCATCAATAAGATGATCGGCCGCAAGAGCATGGCGAGGATCTCATCGAAACCGGGTAAAACCCAAACGTTGAATTTCTATAAAATCGAAGAGACCCTCTACTATGTGGATGTTCCCGGGTATGGATTCGCCAAGGTATCGAAGAAGGAGAGGGAAGCCTGGGGCAAGATGATCGAAACGTATATCACGTCCCGTGAACAGCTGAAGGCCGTCCTCCTCATCGTCGACCTCAGGCATCCGCCGACCAATGATGACGTCATGATGTACGGATTCCTCAAGCACTATGAAATCCCCTGCATCATCGTCGCCACCAAGGCCGATAAGATCCCCAAGGGCAAATGGCAGAAGCATCTCAAAATCACCCGTGATACGTTGAAGATGGAAGAAAGCGACGAATGCGTCCTCTTCTCTTCTGAAACAGGCCTCGGAAAAGATACGGCATGGGATGCCATCAGAGCACGTTATAAGTGAATGGGAAGCGGTCCGGATTGATTCCGGACCGCTTTTTTCTTTTGCTTTTTCCTTGAGGCGGAGTTATCACATATGAGTTGGTGATGACTGTGAGAGAAACCGATCTCCTTAAAGCTATCCAAAAGCTTCATCCAGCGGAAAAACATCGTTTGCGAGAATTTGTAATAGTCTCATCCTCCGCAGGGAGCACAATTTCAGCTCGACAATCACTTCTAATTAGGTGTTATATTGGAAATAGAAGCTTAGATCATATTTACATATACTCTAAACAATTTGGAACAAGAGAATAAAGGAGAATATTAAAATGAGATTAGAGAGCGAGAGAATTTATTTAAGACCGCTTTGCGAGTTAGATGCCCCTATTATGTTAGGAAATACATTAGATGAAGAATTACGTTATATGACTGGGACTACTTCTGATTTTTCATTGGAACAAATAAAGACACATATAAATAATATCAATAATGATTCTAGTCGGTATGATTTTGCTATTTGTTTAAAAAGCAGTGATGAAATGATTGGAGAATTATCGATATTTGATCTTGATGAGGAGAATAGAAAGGCAGGATTCAGAATATCAATGGCTTCTATTTCATTAACAGGAAAAGGTTATGGAACTGAGGCAATCAATATAGTTCTAAGTTTTGTTTTTAATCAACTCGAATTAACTCGTTTACAGTTGGAAGTATTTAGTCATAATACACGTGGAATCAGGGCGTATGAAAAAGTTGGATTTGTAAAAGAAGGTGTATTACGTCAGTCCTTATACTACAATGAACAATATTCAGATGAAATTATTATGGCAATACTTAAAAGTGATTACGAAAAGTTATGATTGTAATTGTCTTTGTTTGTGAATGAATACGCTTAAACAAACAGGGGCGTTAGTTTCATAAGACAATAGAAAAACGGAACTTCCAATCTTGTGGAAGTTCCGTTTTCTTTTAGATAAACGATAAACGCTAACAGAACCTTTTTTTAAACCATGACTGTCCGTTCCAATCCCATGCTCGGATTCAGCCATCTAAATGTCCTAGTATGATAGCTCCAAAATGATGACTGAGAGAGGCAATAAGCACTAATAGAAGCGAGGGATATAAAGCATCCTCAAGGATCCGGGCGGATACTTGTCTTTACAGGAGATGGGTTTATCTCAAGTTGGCATAGGGTAAATAATGGAATGATATCATGATATTTGAATTTTGTGAATATTATTTATTGTTGATACAATTGTTCAGAGTAGTGAAAAAAAGAGGGGGACGTATACACGTGAAAATTTGGACAAGACTGACGCTTTTCGTCGCACTCGCCGTGATGCTCACGGCATGTGGGTCAAAGGCAACAACCGAAGGCGGGGCTGACCTCGTAAAAGCGGATACCTTCACCTTCTCTGCATCTGGTGAATTCAAGCCTTTCAGCTATACCAATAGCGAAGGGAAGATGGAAGGATTCGACATCGACGTGGCGGAAGCCGTCGCCAAGGAGCTGGGTCTTAAACCTGATCAGAAGAAATTTAAATTCGCCGGGATCGTGGAAGGCGTGAAATCCGGACGATTCGATGCAGCAGTCGCTTCACACACCATCACGGAGGATCGTGCCAAAGAAGTCGACTTCTCGACACCGTATTATTATTCCGGACCCCAGATCTTCGTCAGACCGGATAGCGACGTCGAAACGCTCGACGATTTGAAAGGAAAAGAAATCGCGGTTTCCAAAGGCTCATCCTATGCCAAGGAAGCAGAAGCCGTCACTGATAATATCCCGCAGTACGATAGCGATGTCGTGGCCCTGGAAGCATTGAGCAAGGGGAAGCATGATGCCGTCATAACGGACTTTGTAACCGGTAAGGAGGCAATCTCGTCGGGGATGAAGCTGGATGCGAAGGAGCTCCTCGGACGGAGTGAGCAGGCCATCGCCGTGAGCAAGGATAATCCCAAACTCTTGAAAGAGATCAATGCTGCCCTTGAAAAACTGAGGGACGATGGGACATTGAAGAAAATCAGTGAAAAATATTTCGACTCAGATATTACGACGGATCCAAGTGAGTAAAGCGTAAGCGTGGGACGGATGCGCAGTCATGCGCATCCGTCTTTTAAATGAAACAGCCGGGAGGAAAGCATATGGATTTTTTGAAGATCGTAATCGACACATACCCCATCTTCCTGAAGGGGATGCTGCTCACATTTCAGCTAACCGCCATCGCGGTTCTCATTGCCATCGTCATCGGATTGTTCTTCGCCTTTTTAAAGATTTCACCGGTGAAGATCCTCCAGTATATCGCGGACTTATATATTTTCGTCGTCAGGGGGACACCGTTGATCGTCCAGATCTTCATCTTCTACTATGGCCTCACCTCGATCAACCTTCCGAGCTTCTGGGCAGTTGCACTGGGGCTGGCGTTCCACAACGGAGCGTATATCGCAGAGATCTTCAGGGGCTCGATCCAGTCTGTGGATCGCGGCCAAATGGAGGCAGGGCGATCCCTCGGAATGTCCATGAGCCTGACCATGAGGAGGATCATCCTCCCGCAGGCGTTCAAGCGGGCCCTCCCGCCACTCGGGAATCAGTTCATCATCGCCGTGAAGGACTCGTCCCTAGCCTCATTCATCGGCATGTACGAGCTATTCAGCGTAGCGACGACGCTCGGCTCCAATAATTTCGATTATATGACGTACCTGCTTGTTGTCGCAATTTACTACCTCGTACTCGTATTCGTGTTTACAATCATCGTCAACATCATCGAGAAACGATTAGCGGTAAGTGATTAAGGGGGAAGACTTATGAGTAAAGAGATGATCAAGGTGGAAAAATTGAATAAATCCTTCGGTGATCTCCATGTCCTGAAGGATATTGATATGAGCGTGAACGAAAGCGACGTTGTCTGCCTCATCGGAGCAAGCGGTTCGGGGAAGAGTACGCTGCTTCGCTGTCTCAATTTCCTTGAACTGAAGGACGGAGGGAGAGTGGTCATCGAAGGTGATGACATCGATCAAAAGACGCATGACCTCAACAAGATCCGTGAGAAAGTGGGGATGGTGTTTCAGCACTTCCATCTCTTCCCCCATAAAACGGTCCTAGAGAACGTCATGGAAGCGCCGGTCCATGTAAAAAGGATGGACCGTGAAACAGCAAGGAAAACAGCGAAGGAGCTTCTGAAAAAAGTCGGCCTGGCCGACAAGGAAGGGGTCTATCCATCGAAGCTCTCCGGCGGGCAGAAGCAGCGGGTCGCCATCGCCAGGGCCCTTGCCATGAAGCCCGATATCATGCTGTTCGATGAACCGACCTCTGCCCTCGATCCCGAACTGGTCGGGGAAGTGCTGGCCACGATGAAGCAGCTCGCACACGAGGGGATGACGATGATCGTCGTCACTCATGAGATGGGGTTTGCGAGGGAAGTGGCCGACTGGGTCGTCTACATGCACGACGGGCGGATCGTCGAAGTCGGGCATCCCGGGGAAATGTTCGGTTCGCCTAAAGAGGAGAGGACCAAGGCGTTCCTTGATGCGGTATTATAAGAGAAGAAGGCTGGGAGAAAAACGGCAGTCATAGTAAAACCCGAAGTCAGCTGCCTAAAGCAAATGACTTCGGGTTTTTCATTGGTTTCATGACCAAGTTTCCAGCGGTTGATTGGAGTGCAAGACGAAGACTCCTGCGGGAAGAGGAGCTCCCCGCAGCGTGCAGAGGAAGCTCACGGGCTAACCGCGGAAAGCGTAGTCTTGCACGGAAATCATGAGCGGCATAAAGAATCTACACGGATCGTGTTTATGTACGCCTATTTTCTCTTGAAGAAGAGAAGGAATGCCCCGATGAGGATGAGGACGAAAGGCCAGAGGCTGACGATGGAACCGACCTGTCCTCCGAGGAAGCCCAACCAGCCTGCCGTTCGATCTGAGAATAACATGAGGATCGACAGGACAAGGAACAGCCCTCCCTGGAACATCCCTGTTCCCGTCTTCTGATAGCGCAGAAGGAAGCCGAGGGCGAGGATCAGGACGAATACGCCCATATGATCCGGCCAGACGGGCATCCGGTTGACAAGGTGGAAGTGCAGGCCGAATCCAACGAGGATCGTCCCGGGAAGGATCGCTTCATAGTCCTTCCCGACATATCCTTGAGCCAGGAAGGCGATGCCGACGATCATGAGCAGGGTCGGCCAGGTGAAAAACTCGCTGAATAAGATGATATGTGCCTGTTGAAGATAAAAGTAAGCACCGAATCCCAGGAGGATGACTCCGGGGAAAATCCGCTGTTGCTTCATATGGTTCCTCCGTCTTATGGAATGACTGCTTTTCGTGTTTCACTCACTTGATTCTTATAGCTTGATTTGATAATCTACATAGGTGGGACTTGTCGAAAGTCCGTCTTTTTTGCAACGGAATGTAAATGCTTTCAGATTGAAGGAAGAACCCAATTATACAGTAAATCAAACCATGGGTAAGTTTCAAGCATTCCGCTTTCCATGGCAAACATAGGTTTCATTTTCTGTTCACATTTTATCCTGAGTGATGCAGTAGGACATGTTATAATAAGAATGATTTTAATTTGGGGGTGTCACGCACTTATGCATACAATTGTAGTTGGTTTAAATTATAAAACGGCCCCTGTAGAGATTCGTGAACGTCTATCTTTTAATGAAACTGATCTTGCTTCGGCCATGAAGGCGCTGAAGGAGAAAAAAAGCATCCTGGAAAATGTGATTGTTTCCACATGCAACCGCACGGAAGTGTATGCGGTGGTCGATCAGCTTCATACAGGCCGCTATTATATTAAAGATTTCTTATCTCAATGGTTTGATATAGATAAAGAGGAATTCTCCCCTTACTTGTTCATTTATGAACAGGAGGGAGCGGTGGAACATCTCTTCAAGGTGGCTACCGGCCTCAACTCCATGGTTCTCGGGGAAACCCAGATTCTTGGGCAGGTCCGCTCAAGCTTCCTTCTTGCACAAGAGGCAGGAGCAACCGGTACGGTCTTCAATCATCTATTCAAGCAGGCCGTCACACTCGGGAAAAAAGGCCATGCCGAAACCGAGATCGGGTCCAACGCCGTATCCGTCAGCTATGCGGCCGTCGAGCTTGCCAAGAAAGTATTCGGCAGCCTCAGCAAAAAGAACGTCCTCGTCCTCGGGGCAGGAAAGATGGGGGAACTGGCCATCAAGAACCTTCAGGGAAGCGGTGCAACACAGATCACCATCATCAACCGCACGTTCGAAAAAGCAGAGGCCCTTGCCGGTAAGATCGATGGACAGGCGAAGACGCTACAGGAGCTCCAATGCTCCCTTGTCGAAGCTGATATCCTGATCAGTTCCACTGGCTCCAAGGATTTTGTCCTCTCGAAGGAAACGATGGCCCATGTGGAGCGCATGCGGAAAGGCCGTCCCCTTTTCATGGTGGACATCGCCGTGCCGCGTGACCTCGATCCTTCCATCGCGGAACTCGAGAGCGTCTTCCTCTATGATATCGATGACCTGGAAGACATCGTGGAAGCCAATCTAGCCGAGCGTCAAAAAGCCGCCGAGCAGATTGAAATCATGATCGAAGGGGAGATCCTCGCCTTCAAAGAGTGGCTCAATATGCTGGGCGTCGTTCCGGTCATTTCCGCTCTTCGTCAGAAAGCCCTGTCGATCCAGGCTGAAACGATGGTCAGCATCGAGCGCAAGATGCCGAATCTTACCGACCGTGAGCGCAAGGTGCTCAATAAGCATACGAAGAGCATCATCAACCAGCTGCTGAAGGATCCGATCCTGCAGGCGAAGGAATTTGCCGGAAAGCCTGACGCATCAGAAAAACTGGATCTGTTCATCGATATCTTCAACATCGAAGAGCAGGTGCTCCAACAGAAACAGGCCAAAGAGTCGGAAGAAAAGAATGAGAGCAGTCACTCGCTATCGCCGCAACCTTCTTTTCAATTTTAAGGAGGGTTGGAGTCTATGTTTGAACAAACGATGACCAGACTGCATGAACTGATGATCGTCCTTTATGCCATTAGTATTCTTTTTTACTTCATCGATTTTTTAAACAAAAACCGGAAGGCCAATACAGTGGCCTTCTGGCTCCTTGCGATTGTTTGGGTCCTTCAAACAATTTTTTTATTTCTCTATATGATGGACACGGGAAGATTCCCCGTCCTCACTATATTTGAAGGGTTGTATTTCTACGCGTGGATCCTCATCACCCTGTCGCTGGTGATCAACCGGTTCCTCCGCGTCGATTTCATCGTATTCTTCACCAATATCCTGGGTTTCATCATCATGGCGATCCATACGTTCGCACCGGTTCAGATCGAATCCCAGGCCATGGCGGAGCAGCTTGTATCGGAACTGCTCCTCATCCATATCACGATGGCGATCCTTTCTTATGGGGCGTTTTCCCTGTCATTCGTCTTTTCCCTCCTTTACCTTCTGCAGTTCAAACTGCTGAAGGAGAAGAAGTGGGGGCAGCGGCTTTGGAGGATCACGGATCTGTCGCGGCTTGAGATGTTTTCGTACATACTGAATGCCATCGGGGTGGCCATGCTCCTCCTCAGTCTCATCTTGGGGCTGCAGTGGGCATATATACGGCTTCCGGACTTTGTCTGGTATGATCCGAAGATCATCGGTTCATTCATCCTGCTCATTCTATACGGGATCTTCCTCTATCTGCGATTGAAGAAAAATGTATTCGGCAAGAACCTTGCACTCCTGAATGTGGCAGCGTTCCTGATCATCCTGATCAACTTCTTCCTCGGAAGCAGGCTGTCATCATTCCATTTCTGGTATTCATAAGTTTTTGGGAGGTCATTATGAGAAAAATCATTGTAGGCTCTAGACGCAGTAAACTAGCACTCACCCAATCTAACTGGGTGATCGATCAGCTGAAGGCACTCGATCCTTCATTCGACTTCGAGCTGAAGGAAATCGTCACAAAGGGAGACCGCATCCTTGATGTGACCCTTTCAAAAGTGGGAGGGAAAGGCCTTTTCGTCAAAGAGATCGAGCAGGCGATGCTTGACGGTGAGATCGACATGGCCGTTCACAGCATGAAAGATATGCCTGCTGTCCTCCCGGAAGGACTGACCATCGGGTGTATCCCGGAGCGTGAGGATTTCCGTGATGCCTTCATCAGCAGAAACCATGTGCGCCTGAAGGATATGCCAGCCGGATCCATCATCGGAACGAGCAGCCTTCGACGCGGTGCACAGCTTCTTTCCGTGAGACCGGACCTTGAGATCAAATGGATCCGCGGGAATATCGATACACGCCTCTCGAAGCTTGAGACAGATGGATATGATGCCATCATCCTGGCGGCAGCAGGACTTTCGCGCATGGGCTGGACAAGGGACGTGGTAACGGAGTTCCTCGATCCCGATCTTTGCCTTCCGGCTGTCGGCCAAGGGGCATTGTCCATCGAGTGCCGTGAGAGCGATTCAGAGCTCTTGGCGCTCCTCGATCAGTTTGCGTGCGGGGAAACGACCAGGACGGTCACGGCAGAACGTGCTTTCCTTCATAAGATGGAAGGTGGATGCCAGGTTCCGATCGCAGGATTTGCGGAAGAAAAGCCTGACGGATCCATCGCCCTCACCGGTCTGGTAGCTTCTCCCGATGGACAGACCATCTACAAGGAGTACGTAGTCGGACACGATCCCGAGGAGCTTGGGAGGGCCGTGGCGGAAAGTTTGACGAATCAGGGTGCAAAGGCCCTGATCGATCAGGTGAAAGAGGAGCTTGACCAGTAATGAGCGGGGGTAAGCCTTTAGATGGTGTAAAGGTCCTCATCACCCGCGGTCAATCAGGGGCCAGTGAAACGGCTTCAAGGATTCAAGCGGAAGGGGGCATCCCGGTTGTGGTGCCCCTCTTGAAGTTCGAAGCCCGGATCGATCCCTCGGAGAAAGAATGGGGGGGCTCCCTACATACATATGATTGGATTCTGTTCACGAGTAAGAACGGGGTTCATTTCTTCCTGGAGGCCATGGACCGCATGGGCATCTCCCTGTCATCTTTAGGAGTGAGATGCGCAGCCGTCGGAGATAAGACGGCCTGTTACTGTGAAAAACGGGGGATACCCATTGATTTCATTCCAACGGAATTTACGGGTGATGCCTTTGCCAGTGAGTTCATTCATGCGGTGGAGGGGAATGCCAAGGTCCTTGTGCCAAAAGGCAACCTCGCCCGGAACGTGATCAGTGAGGAGCTGAACCGGTCCGGCATGATGTGTCACGAATGGATCGTCTATGAGACGGTGCTTCCCGTGGAAAGCGGTGATAGGCTCAAGAATGTCCTTGAACGGAAGGAAGCGGATATCATCACGTTCACAAGTTCGTCCACTGTCCATCACTTCATGAAGGTGGTCAAAGCCCATTCCCTCGGGCGTTTCATCGAGGGGATCCCCATGGCCTGTATCGGTCCGATCACAAAAGAAACGGCCGAACAGTACGGATTACATGTAAAAATCAGCCCAAAGGTTTATACTGTAAATGAAATGGTAGAATCCATTAAAACCTATATCCAACAGCACGACTGATTTCCTTTAGGAGGGTTACACTATGTCTGAATTACAATTCAACCGTCACCGCCGCCTGCGTCAAACCGAGAACATGCGTGCGCTTGTGAGGGAAACACATTTGCGAAAAGAAGATCTGATCTATCCACTATTCGTTGTGGAAGGGGAGAATATCCGACGTCCTGTCCCTTCCATGCCGGATGTCTATCATATATCCATGGACAATCTCCAAGCAGAAATGGACGAGATCGTGTCCCTTGGCATCAAATCCATCATCCTGTTCGGCGTCCCTGCCGAAAAAGATGAAATGGGCTCACAGGCCTATCATGATCACGGCATCGTCCAGCAGGCGACCCGGTTCGTGAAGGAGCGCTACCCGGAAATGGTGGTGGTTGCGGATACGTGCCTGTGCCAATACACGAGCCACGGTCACTGCGGCATCGTCGAAGGTGGTAAGATCCTGAATGATCCGACCCTTGACCTGCTTGCGAAAACCGCTGTCAGCCAGGCAGAAGCGGGTGCCGACATCATCGCACCGTCCAATATGATGGACGGATTCGTAGCGGCGATCCGTCACGGTCTCGATGAAGCCGGCTACACCGATGTTCCCATCATGTCTTATGCCGTGAAATATTCATCCAGCTTCTATGGTCCTTTCCGTGATGCGGCCCATTCCACTCCTCAATTCGGAGACCGCAGGACGTACCAGATGGACCCTGCGAACCGCCTGGAAGCATTACGGGAAGCGCAGTCGGATATAGAGGAAGGTGCCGACTTCCTAATCGTCAAACCGGCCCTATCGTATCTTGATATCATGCGTGATGTGAAGGATCGCTTCAATGCTCCTGTTGTCGCCTATAACGTGAGCGGTGAATACAGCATGGTCAAAGCGGCCGCACAAAACGGCTGGATCGACGAGAAAGGCATCGTCATGGAGAAATTGGTAAGCATGAAACGTGCAGGAGCCGACTTGATCGTCACCTATCATGCCAAAGACGCAGCAAGATGGTTATCTGAATCTTAATTGGAACGGGAGGAATGGAACGATGCGATCGTATGAAAAATCAAAGCAAGCCTTTCAGGAGGCATTAAAATTGATGCCGGGCGGAGTGAACAGTCCGGTACGTGCATTTAAATCCGTTGATATGGATCCCATTTTCATGGAACGTGGTAAGGGCTCCAAAATCTATGATATCGATGGCAATGACTACATCGATTATGTCCTTTCCTGGGGACCACTGATCCTTGGACACGCCAACGACCGCGTGGTGGAAGCAATCAAGAAGGTAGCCGAAAATGGAACAAGCTTCGGTGCGCCGACCGAGATCGAAAACGAACTGGCGAGCCTCGTCATCGAGCGCGTGCCGAGTATCGAAGTTGTGCGGATGGTATCTTCCGGTACGGAAGCGACCATGAGCGCCCTCCGTCTTGCGCGCGGGTATACTGGACGCAACAAGATCCTGAAGTTTGAAGGCTGCTATCACGGCCATGGCGATTCCCTCCTTATCAAAGCGGGATCCGGTGTCGCCACACTCGGCCTACCGGACAGTCCCGGAGTTCCGGAAGGGATCGCGAAGAATACCATCACCGTTCCGTATAACGACCTTGACAGCATCCGCTATGCGTTCGAACAGTTCGGTGATGACATCGCAGGCGTGATCGTGGAGCCTGTTGCCGGGAATATGGGGGTTGTCCCGCCGAAACCCGGTTTCCTAGAAGGACTCAGGGAAGTAACAGAGCAGTACGGCTCCCTCTTGATCTTTGATGAGGTCATGACCGGTTTCCGTGTCGGATACAACTGTGCACAAGGGTATTTTGGCGTCACACCTGACCTGACCTGCCTTGGTAAAGTCATCGGTGGTGGTCTTCCAGTCGGTGCGTACGGCGGGAAAGCGGAAATCATGGAGCAGATCGCTCCGAGCGGCCCGATCTATCAGGCGGGTACGCTTTCCGGGAACCCCCTTGCCATGACGGCCGGACTCGAGACATTGAAGCAGCTCACACCGGAGAGCTATGAAGAATTCGGACGCATCGCCGATCGCCTCCAAGATGGCTTGAGCACGCTTGCCGAGAAATATGGGATCCCTCATACGATCAATCGCGCCGGCTCCATGATCGGATTGTTCTTCACCGATGAAGAAGTGTCCAATTATGAAGGAGCCAAGTCATCCGATCTTGAGATGTTCTCGAACTATTATCGTGAGATGGCCCATAACGGTGTCTTCCTCCCGCCTTCTCAGTTCGAGGGACTTTTCCTGTCGACCGCCCATACGGATGAAGATATCGACAAGACCCTCGATGCGGCTGAAGCGGCATTCATGAAGATTCAACAAAAATAAGTCAGTAAAGAGACTGGACAAACGTGTTTTAGTCATAGTAAAACCCGAATTCATTTGCCTGCGATCTGGCAAAATGGTTCGGGTTTTAATTTGTTTCATGACCATTTAAATGGTTTCCAGCGGTCGATTGGAGTGCAAGACGAAGCCTTCTGCGGCATCCCGCAGGCAAGCCTTGAGGAGGCTCAAGGGCTACCCGCAGAAAGCAAAGTCTTGCACGGAACTCATGAGAGGTATAAAGAATCTATACGGATCGTGTTCGCCATGAAATGGTCCCTTTTTCATTTTGGCCAACCTCTTTTTCGATTGAATCCGGCCTTATCCTACTTTCGTTCCATTTTCTGGTGATGGCGATTGACGCCAAGTATGGAGTGGTACAGTACCTGTAATCAAATGATTGGGAGGCAGATAGAATGGAAGGGAGCTCGACAGAAACACAGGAATTTACCATGCCGCGCATCGGTGACGATGCACCGGGATTCACGGCCGCCACGAGCAGGGGGAACGTCAGCTTGTCTGATTACAAGGGCAGGTGGGTGGTATTATTTTCTCATCCGTCGGACTTTACCCCGGTGTGCACGACCGAATTCGTCGCATTTCAGGAGATTTACCCCGAACTGCAAAAGCTGGATACCGATCTGTTGGGACTGAGTGTGGATAGTGTTTCGTCCCACATCGCTTGGATCAGGAGCATCGAAGAGAACTTTGATACCACCATCGAATTTCCCATCATTGCCGATCTGGACAAAGAAGTGGCCATGAAATATGGCATGATCATGCCTGGGGAGAGCCAGGTCGAGACGAGCCGGGCTGTCTTTGTGATCGACAGCCGTCAAATGATCCGCTCCATCATCTATTACCCGCTCACAACGGGTCGCAACATGAAGGAAATCGTGCGTCTCGTCCATGCCCTGCAGGCAACGGATGAGCACGGTGTATCCACACCTGCCGACTGGGAGCCGGGTGACAAAGTCGTAGTCTCTCCACCGGAAACACAGGAAGAGGCTGCAGAACGTGCAAATGAAGAGGGGATCGAGTATATAGACTGGTATATTTCCAAAAAGACGCTGTAGTAATAATAACCGTCCGCATGGCGCGGACGGTTATTTTTTATGGGAAATTCATTCCTCATGCCACACTTGAATGGAAAGCTCGAGCGTCCCGGCAAACCTTGAACGGTTCGGTTACATGGGATATACGATGGTGAGTCACATTGGATGGGTGGCCGTCATGGATGTTTAATTTGTGGGTTGATATTTAGTGAAAAGGATTCGCCTGAGGATCAAGACGATCAGGCAGAGTGCATACAGGAAACTGACAATCATCAGAATAGTGACTGCGAGTGGGGCATGCTGAAACCCATAGATCAGCTTATCAAGATCAGAAATATCGCGTGGGGTCATGGCGTCTTTGCTGAATATGAGCATTTCACTCCAATTGTCCTCTAGCATCAAGTAACTCGCTATCCAGCCGAAGGTGAAAAAGGTGTATGAAAAAATCCCCAAAGACAGTATCAACTGAAAAAATGTGAATGGTTTATTCAAAAAGATCCTCCGCTCCAACTTTCATTCTTTTTGTTTAAATTTACCATCCGTTGATGGGAGATGCAATCTGCTTTTTTCTGCATGGATCTCACGGAGCTATCAGCATGGAGTATCTCGCCGTGAGAATAGGGACGAATGACACACTTGGCGTCATCTCAAAGAAAAGCACATACGCCATTTCCCCTTGAACCCTCTATCGTGCAGGCAGTGTTTAGGAGGAGGAGCCTTCGGGATTTCCGGAAGTTCACAAACAGTATCATATTCTTTCATGCGAGCCCATATAGTGATAATGGCATTGTTTGTTATTTCTTTGCTTAATGAAAGGAGGAATTTCTTTGTCGCAGCAATCGAGTCTACGATTTTCCCTGGAAGAATCGATTTGGTTTAAAAAAGGACAGGAAGTTGAAGAGTTATTATCCATCTCCTTAGATCCACATATAACGATACAAGAACAAGAGCAGTATATCCTCATAAGAGGCAGCCTGGATCTGTCCGGTGAATACCTTCCGTCCTCGGTGAGGGATGATGATGAAGCTTATGAGGTGGATGAGATCCTGGAGGCAAGCGGCAAGTACGTCCAGATGGTGGAGAGCCGCGAGAAAGGGGAGCTGGAGTTCATTCATTGCTTCCCGGTGGATGTGACGATCCCGAAGAACCGGATCGAGAATCTGGAAGATATCGATGTGTATGTGGAGGCATTCGATTATGCCGTCCCTGAAAATGCCTGCATCAGGCTGAATGCCGACTTGACCATCACAGGGATCTTTGGTGAGCAGCAGGTGCAGACGCCTGTAGAAGAAGAGCTGTATGAACCGATGTACCGTGCCGTCGACACGATGGAAGAAGTGGGGGCTGAAGAAGCGGAAGAAGTGGAAGTGACGCTGGAGACGGTCGTACCTGATTACGTTGAGCAGCCGCCGAGGGAGGAAGAATATGATGTCTTCACCCTTTCTCCTGCCTATGAGGAAGTGGAAGAAGAGGAGGAGCCGGAGGAAACGGAACCTTTCGTGCTTGAAGGAAGGGTGACGCCTGAAGAGGAAGAGATCCCGGTCCAGATCCAGTATGAATCATTCCCTGAACCAGAAGCGATGAGAAGCGAGAAGATGTTTGAGCTCCCGGAACACGAGCTGAGTGAATCATCCGAGGATCAGTCCTATCAGCATCAGGCGCAGGAGCCTGTCCAGCCGCCTGTTCAACTCCCGGTCCAAGAGGTCATGGAGGCAGAGGAGGAGGAAGAGGAAGAATCCTCTTCAAGCTCCGAGGTCGAAGCGGCGAAAAAATCCAAAGGCAAGAAGAAGAAATATGATTCGATATCCCTAACGGATTTCTTCGCCCGGAAGGAAGAGGAGCGGGGTGCCACGCTCCGGGTGTGCATCGTCCAGGACGGTGATACCCTTGATTCCATCGCAGAGAAATATGAACTGACGATCCCGCAGCTGCTGAGGGTGAATCAGCTTGAGGCCAATCAGGACGTGTACGGCGGTCAAGTGCTGTATATCCCGCCTGAAGAGCCAGCTTTTCGGTAAGGGTGCAATGGAAGCCGGACTGACGCGTTAGGGTTGGTCCGGCTTTTTTAGAGTATACAGGCAGAAGGTGATAAACATGGAACAACCCCTGGAAGCATTGAGGCCCGTACTTCAGCCGTATGGCGTCGAACCTTATTTCGTCGAGAGCTTCGGCAAGATCTACAAGGTGTTTTCGAATAAGGGGACCCTTGCCGTCAAAAAGCTCTCTCCTCAAATCGGGGTGGATTTTGTCCGCAACATCCAGACCCTTTTCCAAAGGGGGTATAACCGCATCGTGCCGATTTATCCCACGCTGGACGGCCGCTATGCGGTATGGAATGAGGGAAGCCTTTACTACGTGATGCCCTGGCTCATCAATCAGGATAGGGAAGATCGCTTCGAGAAGCACCAGAAGCTGTTCAGGGAGCTTGCACGCCTTCATACCCTCTCCTCCCAGGAAGTGAAGATTGATAAAGAAGAGCGGGAATCCCATTACGAATTGCTCACCACACGATGGGAGAAAGAACAGCAGTTCCTCGATGAGTATATTGATACATGTGAGCGGGTCACGTATATGTCGCCGTTTCAGTACCATTACTGTATGTATTATAAAGATGCGTCGCAGGCGCTGAAGTTTTCCAGGAAGATGCTCGATGAATGGTATGAGGAAACGAAGGAGCTCGAGAAAGTACGGACGGTCATCACCCACGGGAAGGTTTCTTCCGAGCACTTCCTGTATGATGATAGGGGAATGGGGTATTTTCACAACTTCGAGCAATCCAAGGTCGCCTCCCCCTTCCATGACCTCCTCCCGTTCCTGTCCAGGACGTTGAAGACGTATCCGAAGTACTATGAAGAATGCGTGGAATGGCTCAACACCTATTTTCATCATTTTGCTGTCCGGAATGAGGAGAGGCAGCTGTTCATGAGCTATCTTGCCTATCCGAGCTCCGTGATCGCCGTGGTGGAGAAATATTTCCACACCCCGAAGCATAAACGCAATGAGCGAAAATCACTGAAGAAGCTTCAGCGTCACTATTGGCTCCTGAAAAATACGGAGTACGTGGTCATGCGGCTGGATGAAATGGAGCGGCAGAAAAAAGAAGCGGAAGAAGCATCCTCTTCATAAGAAGCGCCCCGGACAGGATCCGGGGCTTTGTTTTTTTATATCCAGTCGAAATAGATGGCAGCGGCTATCGCAAGGAAGAGGGTCAGCAAAAGGACGTCGAACGTGGAGGGGATCAGGATCGTGCGTATCCCTTGGAATATGGTGAAGGGGACGATGAATTGCTTGCATATGGCGCGGGTGTTCCTCAGCCAGGGGGGCTGGGTATGGGAGCTGAATTTCTTCATACCGGTCACTCTCTTTCCTGGGTGATTTCACTACTGTATCCTATGAAGGGTGAGGGAAATGGTGTCAGACGGGCTTTCCGGTGAATATTTTGCGGGGAAATGGGCGATAATGATTGACGAACCTGAATCAAATCTTATACTATAATAAATAACTATATAACATGTAAATGCAATGAACAGGAAGAGTACGTTGAACCTGGCATTCAGAGAGGGAGGCATATGCTGAGAGTCTTCCATGCCAAGACAATGGAATGTCGCCTGAGAGCAGTTCCCGTGAACTTTTAGTAGTGGGAACCGGTTAAAAGCCGTTATGGGTCTTTGAGAGCCTGGGGAAACCCGGGAATTAAGGTGGTACCGCGAATGAGAGATCCTTCGTCCTTTTTATAGGACGGGGGATCTTTTTATGTGTACCCAGGGCCCACATGCATGCACGAAATGGAGGAAAACCAATGGAAAATCAAGAGTTATCAATGCCGACAAAATATGATCCCAAGGCGATCGAGGATGGCCGCTACAAGTGGTGGATCGATGGGAAGTTCTTCGAAGCGACACCCGATGAAGGGAAGGAACCATACAGCATCGTCATCCCGCCTCCGAACGTAACCGGAAAGCTTCACCTCGGTCACGCGTGGGATACGACCCTTCAAGACATCCTTACGCGCATGAAGCGCATGCAGGGCTACGACGTCCTCTGGCTTCCGGGCATGGACCACGCCGGGATCGCGACGCAGGCAAAAGTAGATGAGAAGCTGCGCAATCAGGGCATCTCACGCTATGACCTCGGCCGCGAAAAGTTCGTGGAAGAAACATGGAAGTGGAAGGAAGAATATGCTTCCCACATCCGTGAGCAGTGGGCGAAGGTCGGCCTCGGACTCGATTACAGCCGTGAGCGTTTCACCCTTGATGAAGGATTATCCGATGCCGTACGCAAAGTATTCGTCGACCTTTACAACAAAGGGCTCATTTACCGCGGTGAGTACATCATCAACTGGGACCCGGCAACGAAAACGGCCCTGTCAGATATCGAGGTTATCCACCAGGACGTTCAAGGCGCCTTTTACCACATGCGCTACCCATTGAGCGACGGCTCCGGTCATATCGAAATCGCCACCACGCGTCCTGAGACGATGCTCGGTGACACGGCTGTTGCCGTTCACCCGGAAGACGACCGCTACAAGCATCTCATCGGGAAAACCGTGATCCTGCCGATCACCGGCCGTGAGATCCCGATCGTCGGTGACGACTATGTGGACATGGAATTCGGTTCAGGTGCGGTGAAAATCACGCCTGCCCATGACCCGAATGACTTCGAGATCGGCAATCGTCATGACTTGCAGCGTATCCTCGTGATGCATGAAGACGGATCCATGAACGAAAGAGCCGGCAAGTACTCCGGTATGGACCGCTTCGACTGCCGCAAGCAGATCGTGAAGGATCTTCAGGAAGACGGTGTCCTCTTCAAAATCGAAGAGCATCTACACTCTGTCGGCCATTCTGAACGAAGCGGTGCCGTTGTCGAACCGTACCTTTCCACTCAATGGTTCGTAAAAATGGATCCCCTTGCCCAGAAAGCCGTGACGCTTCAAGACGGAGAAGAAAAAGTGAATTTCGTTCCGGATCGCTTCGAAACGAGCTACCTCCGCTGGATGGAGAATACGCGTGATTGGTGTATTTCCCGTCAGCTATGGTGGGGTCACCGCATCCCGGCTTGGTACCACAAGGAAACGGGTGAGATCCACGTTGCCCATGAGGCACCTGAAGATAGCGAAAACTGGGTGCAGGATGAGGACGTTCTGGATACATGGTTCAGTTCGGCACTATGGCCGTTCTCCACAATGGGCTGGCCTGATCTTGAAGCGGAAGACTTCAAACGCTACTACCCGACCAATACCCTCGTGACAGGCTATGACATCATCGGATTCTGGGTATCCCGCATGATCTTCCAGGGACTGGAATTCACGAATGAACGCCCATTCAAAGACGTGTTGATCCACGGTCTCGTACGCGATGCCGATGGCCGCAAGATGAGTAAGTCCCTTGGAAACGGCGTAGATCCCATGGATGTCATCGAGAAATACGGAGCTGATGCCCTGCGCTACTTCCTCTCAACAGGAAGCTCCCCTGGTCAGGATCTGAGATTCTCATTCGAAAAGGTGGAATCCGTTTGGAACTTTGCCAACAAGATCTGGAACGCATCTCGATTCGCCTTGATGAATATGGACGGCATGACCTATGACGAAATCGATCTTTCAGGTGAGAAGTCGGTTGCAGACAAATGGATCCTCACCCGCCTCAATGAGACGATCGAAACCGTTACACGCCTAGCAGACAAATATGAGTTCGGTGAAGTGGGACGCATCCTTTATAACTTCATCTGGGATGATTTCTGTGACTGGTATATTGAAATGGCGAAGCTGCCTCTATACGGAGAAGACGAAGCTGCGAAGAAGACGACGCGTTCGATCCTCGCTTATGTTCTCGACAACACGATGAGACTTCTTCACCCGTTCATGCCGTTTATTACCGAGGAAATATGGCAGAACCTGCCGCATGAAGGCGAATCCATCACCGTGGCTGCCTGGCCGGAAGTCGATTCATCCCTTACGGATGATGCCGCTGCTGAAGAAATGAAGCTTCTCGTGGACATCATCCGTGCGGTTCGGAATATCCGTGCCGAAGTGAACACGCCGATGAGCAAGCAGATCAAACTCATGCTGAAGGCGAAAGATGAAGAAACGCTAGCGGTTCTTCAGAAGAACGCGGCCTACATCGAGCGCTTCTGTAATCCGGAATCACTTGAACTGTCCACCGATGCATCGGCACCTGAAAAAGCGATGACAGCGGTCGTGACGGGAGTTGAGTTATTCCTTCCGCTTGCCGGTCTCATCAACATCGATGAAGAGATCGCCCGCCTGGAGAAAGAGCTGGATAAATGGACGAAGGAAGTGTCACGCGTACAAGGGAAGCTGAGCAACGAACGATTCGTAAGCAAGGCACCTCAGAAAGTCGTGGATGAAGAAAAAGCAAAAGAACAGGACTACTTGGAGAAACAGGCCACGGTTAAGGCCCGGATCGAAGAGTTGAAGACGGTATAATCACACCGCAAAGATCAGAGGGCTGATGACCGATCAGCCCTCTTTTTCTTTACGAAATCAAGGAGGACAACCAGTATGATGCATTATGAAGATGCGGTAAATTGGATTCATTCCCGCTTGAGGCTGGGGATCAAACCCGGCTTGCAGCGAATGGAGGAGCTGCTCGAGAAGCTTGGAAACCCCCATCAATCCATCAGGACCGTCCATATCGGAGGGACGAATGGGAAAGGCTCCACGGTCACCTTCCTCCGGAATATACTCGAGGAAGCAGGCTATACCGTGGGGACGTTCACTTCACCGTATTTCGAGAGATTCAATGAGCGGATCAGCATGAACGGGGTGCCGATATCCGACGAGTCCTTAACGAAGCTTGTTGAACGTGTCAAACCGATCGCGGAGGAAATGGAAGATTCCGAATGGGGAGGACCGTCTGAGTTCGAAGTGATCACGGCAATGAATTTCTTGTATTTTGCCGAATACGAAACACCCGACATCGTACTCGAGGAAGTCGGACTTGGAGGAAGGCTTGATTCCACCAACGTCATCACCCCCCTCGTTTCCGTCATCACGAGCATCGGGATGGACCATATGCAGTTCCTGGGGAACTCACTCGAGGAGATCGCCTTTGAAAAAGCGGGGATCATCAAACCCGGTGTGCCGGTCGTATCGGGGGTCTCACAGCCTGAAGCCGCTGCGGTCATTTCGGACCAAGCACGGCAGAAACAGAGCCATCTCCACGTATTGGGTGAAGGATTCACAGCCGTCGCCACGGACCATTTACCTGACGGAGAACGTTTCCGCTACGAAGAAGATGGTGCTTCAGAATCGTTCGATGTGACCATGATCGGGATGCATCAGGTGAGGAATGCCGCTGTATCCATAAAAGTAGCGGTACTACTCGGAGATCATGGATTCCGGATTGATTCAGGGCACGTGAAAAGGGGACTCATGAAGGCGTACTGGCCCGGTAGGATGGAAAAGGTGTCGGATACCCCATTGATCTTCCTCGATGGCGCCCATAATCCTGAAGGTGTGGCGGCACTCGTCAAAACCATTCAAGAGCGATTCGAAGGAAGGCATGTGAACAGCGTATTCGCTGCCCTCAAGGATAAGGATCTGAAACCGATGATCGAGCCTCTGAGTCGAGCTGTCGATACCCTTGTCCTCACCCAATTTGATTTCCCAAGGGCCGCATCGGGCAATGAACTTCTCGAGCTTGCAGGGAGAGGGATAGTAGCAGACGATTGGAAGACGTATGTGGATGAGTATGTAGCATCCATGAGGGAAGGGGAAGTCCTCCTCATAACCGGATCACTCTACTTCTTATCGGAAGTAAAACCATATTTATCAAAAAAATTAGAAAATAATAGAATTAACAAGTGACTTTAACAGGGTACTCTGATAAAATATTCGTAAACTCGTGACTATTTAACTAGATGGGCAAGAGATCAGAATATTGTGAGGGATGGCCATGCCGCTTTCGTTGAGTAAAAAACTGTCGATTCTTTTTGCGTGGCTTGCTATTGTACCGGCAGGCCTCTATTTTACATATCTTCATTATCCTCCTGAAAATGTGAGCGGCAATGGAGGGACGCTGATCAGCCTCATCTTGTTCGCAGCCATCATCCTGTTCATGCCCATTGTCATCAACGGGACGGCCATCTTCCTCATTCAGTGGGTGACCCTGGCAGCCTTCATCAAGTACGGCCTGTTTGTTGAGATCGTACTCATGCAGCTGAGCATCATTCCATTCGTATTCAGATTGAGGGTGGCAAAGCAGGATTGGCATCGCGTTCCCCTCAATTCCATGATGTTCTTCCTTGTCTCCCTCTTCAGCGGACTGCTATTCTTCGGACTCGGCGGGATCGTGGGATCGAAGGGAATCGGGACCCTTATCCTGCCGATTCTGTTTTATCAGGTGGCATCGGTCCTCATCAATCAGATCCTGTTGTATGCCTATTTGCGATTCATGGTAGGAGAACCGATTGGGTTTTTCAGTAAGGATTTCATCTGGGACCTTATCTATAACATGATCATGCTCCCGCTGGCCCTCTCTCTTTACTACCTCACCTTCCAGCTGGGAGTTTTTGCGTCGATCCTGATCGGGGTCCCGTTCATCAGCTTGTCGATCATCATGAAACTATATAATTCATCTGAGAAGATCAACCTTTACCTGCAAAAAGCAGGAGAAATCGGACACCAGCTCACAGAGAGGTTGAAGGTGAGCGAAGTATTGGATATCTTCATCGAGAAAATCACCACTACGCTCCCTGTTGAGTATGCCTACATCCTAGATTGCTACGACCCGGATCTTGTTCTCCTCAGAAGAGTGGAGAAGGGAAGGCGCATGCCGAATGATCTGCCTCCCTTGAAGAAAGGGGAAGGCATCAGCGGCAGGGTGTGGGAAAGCGGAGAATCCATGCTCTTCACGTCCAAGAAAGAGTGGGAGGATATCGCCGAGGGCTACATGCCGGACGACGTGGAAAGCGTCCTGTGCGTCCCCATCGTAAGGAATCAGAAAGTGAGGGGGGTCCTGCTCCTTGCCACATCGAAGAAGAAGGCATACGAAAAGATGCAGCTCATGATCGTGGACATTCTCTGCTCCTATTTCGGCGTGGCCATGGAAAATGCGCGTCACCATGAAATGACCAAGCACAATAGTGAAAGATGTGCCCTGACAGACCTTTACAATTATCGCTATTTCGAAGATCTCCTCGCTCTTGAGTTCAATTATCTGGAGAGCGGACAGCGCCGATGCCTGTCCCTGATCATGCTGGACCTGGACCACTTCAAGGCCATCAATGATACGTATGGACATCAGGGAGGGAATGAAATCCTGAAGGGACTTTCGACCCGTCTTGTTGACATGATCGGTGCCGCCGGGACCGTCGCCCGTTACGGTGGTGAGGAATTCGTGATCCTCCTGCCTGATATCGAGAATAGGCAGGCGCTCCAAGTAGCGGAAAAAGTCCGTCAGCGGATAGCAGACACGCCATTCCTCCTGCATGATTCCCTGAATGGCCAGGACAGGAGGAAGATGGTCAGGATCACAGCAAGCATCGGGGTGGCGACGGCGCCGGTTGATGCGGACGATCCCCTCGCACTGATCCGGCACGCAGACCGGGCGCTGTACACAGGGGCTAAGCAGCTCGGAAGGAACCGGGTGGCACAATATGTGAAGTGAAAAGAAACGCGGCTGACCGGCCGCGTTTCTTTTTTTTACAAGAAAAGAGTTTTTTTGATATTTTTTTCATATAAGCCTATTATCATATTCCAAAATACCTATAGATGAGATAGACTAGGATTATATTGGAATCGGATGAATCTTTTTACTTACTTTTAGAGGAGTTGTGAGGAAAGTGGCTTATCTATTAATCGGGATCACCGCCATCATACTGATCCCCATCCTGTATGTGGTTCCCGTGGGGTTATCGTTGAAGGGGAAGCATCTTGTCGCTTCAAGTACCTTTCTTCTTGCCATGGTCGGTGCGGCGGCGTCTGCCACCTATCCCCTATGGATGATCCTGCTTATGCTGGTGATGACCCTGTGTCTGATGGCCTATCTCATGGACCAGCGGGTCGCCGGCCTGTTCAGTGCTAGTGCTGTCGTGCCGGCAGGAGACGGGGCCATGGCGGGGATATTGAACGATGTGGAAGCACCGGATAAGACGGCGCCTGTCATACATAGCGTGAAGGAAGAAACGTTTGTGGAAACGGTAACGGATGCCGGGACTGCACCAGCTGTTGAACCCGAACAGCCTGCAGAAGCGGAAGATGACGAAAGCGAATGGTTCGTCGAGTCAGGTCATGAAGGGAGTGATCCAGTTACTTCCCCCGTAAGTGATGAACTGGAATTGGAAGAAGAGGAGATCATGCTTGGTTCATGGTTTGAAACGGTTGAACCGGAAGAGGGTCTGGAAGAAGACCTGGAACGGATGTTCATCCAGCCGCTGGATCAGGAGACTCCCCTTCAAGCCATTCAGGAAGACGAAGCACTCACTCCCTATATGGACGAGCTCTTTGAAGAAGAAGGAAACAGTGAAGAGGGAGAAACAGAGGGGCATCTGCCGGGATTGCTCCACGAGCTCGAGGATCTCTCAAGCGTGGTGACCGAAGAAGGGTCCCGTGTAGAAGAGGAAAAGGCGGCCGATGTTCTTGAAGGCGGTCTGGATGAGGAGGATTTCCTCCTTGACGAAGAAACACTCGAACACATGGCCTCTCAAGAAGGAAAGGGCGATTCTCTGGAGGAGACGGTATCGCGTCCACGCATTGACGGGCCCATCATGAAGACGATGCTTGAGATCATAGCCTTTTCAGAAACGTCCCTACCAAAAGAAGAGTTTCAGGAGCTGGTGAATTCTTATCTGCATCCGGCCCTTCATGACCGGGATTATTACACGTTCGCCAAGATCTTGATCGATCATCATCTCTTGCACGCTCAGTATGAGGCATGCTCAACCTTTATCACAGAAATGGAAGACCGGTTCCGTCCCTATGGATACCTGTCTGAAGAACTTACCCATATCAAGCAATATGCCCAAAATCAAATGAACTAGAATAGGAGAATACCAATGAAAAAGAGTACTGAAATCCAATCCCTTCCCATCATCAACATTTCGGATGGTAGTGAAATCGGGAAGGTCCGCTCCCTTGTTGTAAACCCTGAAAAAGGCTCCGTCGACTTCCTTACAGTGGAGCATGAAGACTGGCAGATCAGTGTGAGGGCCATCCCGTTCAAGAAGGTCGTGGGGATCGGGGAATACGCTGTCACCGTGGAACATGAGAATGCCGTCATCGATCTGAATGAAATCCCCATTGCCAATTCCCTTGTGAACAAAAAGATCCGGGTGGCCGATGCCCGCCTCATGACGAGGAAAGGACAGATGATCGGTGAAATCGTCGAGTTCCACGTGGACGATGAGAGCGGAGCGATCCGGACGCTTGAAGTGAAAAGCAAGAGTGACTCATACTATCTCGACTCCCCTCATGTGCTGACGTGGGGAAAGGATATCGTCATCGTAAAGGAAGATGCCGCCGAGTATTTCCGGGAAACGCTCGTGGAAGTAGAAATGGATGACGTTCCGACGCCACAGGAAGCCGTTGTCATGCAGGAAGCAGCTGCCACGCAGGCTGACGGCCTGAAGGACATCGAATCCAGACAAATGGAACTCCTGGTCGGAAGACAGACGGCAGAAGATATATTCAGTCTTGAAGGTGAATTGCTCGTACCTAAGGGTTCGGAGCTGACCCGGGCGGATATCCAATCGGTCAAGGAAGCGGGTCCATCCGTCTTTGTTGAATTGACCATGAATATCCGATAAGGGGGCGCATCAGATGAAAAATCGGCGCCTGATCCAATTGCTTGCACCCATGTTCATCATGACCATGTTATACGTCGGTGTATCGCAGCTTGGTGTTTTCCTCTATGAGAGAATCACGTCGGTTTCGTTCATACAAAACGCAGAAGCGGCATCGGTCGACCTGTCGGGGAAAACAAAGAAGCAGGCCATGAAGCTTCTTGAAACGAAGGTCGAGTCGTGGAAGGGAGAGCAGGAAATCATGCTCTCGTTCGATGGCCGGGACGTCCTACTGGATTCAGGTATCATCGCATTCCATTTCAAGGAATCTATCAGTGCCCTGAAGGAACAGGGGAATTCCCCATTGGCCGTTTCGGTCGATGAAGCCGCTTTGAACGGATACATCGAGGAACGATTCCCTGGTTACCACCTGGATCAATTCCCGGGACTTCAAAAAAAGATTAAGGATGCCACGTCCATGCTGAATGTGGACGAGACGATTGACCTGGATGATTTCTATGAGGGGGAAGAGAACGTCTTCTACGCAGGGGAGTTAGATGAGATCGAAGTGAGTCCCGGCCTAGCAGCGCTCATTCAAGGCAATCCTGTGATCGACATCCCTGCGAATGCACGATTTTCGTTCTTGGAGTTCCTTGATGCAAGCGGTTCCTCGGTGAGTTCTCCCGATGATCTCGGACCGGTTGTTTCCTTACTATATGAACTGATTCTGCATACGGATCTGGCGGTGGCAGAGCGCAATATCTCCACCGAGCTGCCGCCGTATGCAACGCTCGGCCTTGAAGCGAGGGTGAATCCCGTGACAGGGCAAGATCTTGTGTTCATGAACGCACGCGATACAGCGTATACCGTGACCTTTTCGCTCCACGACAATACGCTTAAAGGACAGATTTCCGGCATGGCGATGCCGTATGAATACAAGGTGAGGATGACCGGGAAGAAGGAATATCCTCCGCGCGTTGTGAAGCAGTTCAGCGCCTTCATCCCCCAGGGAGTCCTGGCGACCACACAGGAAGGAAAGAAGGGACAGCTGATCTCCGTTTATAGGGATAAGCATTCTTCCGAAGGAGACGTCATTGACGAAGAGCGGATCAGTGAAGATTTTTATGCACCGGCGAACAGGGTCGAAATCTGGCCGCTCAATGCCGGCGAAGCCGATGTAACCCTGTCTGACGAGAATTCTGAGGAAGCCGGTGAAGATGCATCAGGTGAATCGGACGGGGAGAGCAGCACGGAAGGCATCCGGGAAGATTCCCCCGAGATCGAAGGGGATACCGCGCCCGCTGTGGATGAAGAAGGCACAACGGATGGGAAGCAAGAAGACGATGGCAACAAAAGGGTAACAACGGATAAGAAGGATTCACCCGATGTGAAAACCGTCCAAAAAAAGAAAGAGGCAGAAAAGTGAAGGAGGGTCATCCATGACGACAACCCGGAAAAGGCTCGGAGATCTTCTTGTGGAAGCGGGGATCATCTCCGAAGAGCAGCTTCAGGAAACGCTTGCCGACAAAGTGAAGGGACAAAAGACGGGAGATGCCCTCCTTCAGAAGGGCTTCATCACGGAGCAGCAGCTTATCGAAGTGCTGGAGTTTCAGCTCGGAATCCCGCACGTCAGCCTGTATCGCTACCCGTTCGAGACGAACCTGTTTCACCTGATCCCGAAGGATACGGCCAAAAGGACGCTGATGATCCCGCTGAAGACCGAGGGGGACCGCCTGTTTGTGGCCATGAATGATCCCCTTGATTTCTATGCCATTGAAGACCTGCGCCTTGCGACGGGGTTCAAGATCGAGCCGGCGATCGCAACGAAGGATGATATCTTGAAGGTCATCAATAAATATTATGATCTTGAAGAAGGATTCGAAGAGCTTTTCCGCGAGGAGCAGGTCCAGGTCGATGAGCCGTCCGTGACGGATGCGGAATCGCCCATCGTGCGCCTGGTCAATCAGATCCTCTCGAATGCGGTGACCCAAAAGGCGAGTGATATCCATATCGACCCGCAGGAGACGAAAGTGGCGATCCGCTTCAGGGTAGACGGCATCCTCCGGACAGAGCGGAATCTTCCCAAGCATATGCAGAGCATGCTCCTTGCCCGCCTGAAGATCATGGCAAACCTCGATATCACGGAGTTCAGGGTGCCTCAGGACGGCAGGATGAAGGCAAATATCGATGTTCATCCCATCGATCTCAGGGTTTCCACCCTCCCTACCGTGTACGGGGAAAAAATCGTCCTCCGACTCCTTGATCTCGGCTCGCAGCTCAATGACCTTCAAAAGCTCGGTTTCAATAAGGTGAATCACCAGCGGTTCATGAATATGATCAAGCAGCCGACAGGCATCGTCCTCATCACGGGACCGACGGGGTCGGGGAAATCATCGACGCTCTATGCCGCACTGAATCATCTCAACAGTGAAGAAGTGAATATCATCACCGTCGAAGATCCCGTCGAGTACCAGCTTGAAGGCATCAATCAGATTTCTGTGAACCAACAGGTCGGCCTGACGTTTGCGAAGGGACTCAGGGCCATCCTCCGCCAGGATCCCAATGTGATCATGGTGGGGGAGATCCGAGACAAGGAAACGGTCGAAGTATCGATCCGTGCATCCCTGACGGGGCATCTCGTCCTGAGCACCCTCCATACGAATGATGCAATCTCCACGATCACCCGACTTCTCGACATGGGGGTGGAGCCGTTCCTTGTCGCCTCTTCCCTGAGCGGGGTCGTTGCACAGCGGCTGATCCGCAGGGTGTGCCGCGACTGCAAGCAGGTCGTTCCGGCCACTGCCCGTGAAATCGGGATCTTTGCCAAAAGGGGCATGAAGATCGAGACCATCACCCGTGGAACAGGCTGTTCCTCCTGCAATATGACGGGGTACAAAGGACGGATCGCGATCCATGAGATCCTCGTGATGAATGAAGACAT
Organism: Rossellomorea sp. FS2; assembly: GCF_047915635.1. Classification (NCBI taxonomy): domain Bacteria; kingdom Bacillati; phylum Bacillota; class Bacilli; order Caryophanales; family Bacillaceae; genus Rossellomorea; species Rossellomorea sp. FS2. The sequence continues at coordinate 324,527 of NZ_JBLRVS010000001.1, forward strand.
GAAGAAAGTCATCCTGAACGACGAACCGATTTCCAAACTCCGGGAGCTTGCCGTCCGCAACAAGACCATATTCCTTGTGGATGACGGACTCCTGAAGGTGAAACAGGGATTGACAACAACGGAAGAAGTGTTACGAGTTTCCATAGCAGAGTAGGTGAAAACATGAAAGAGAAAATAGATGCGCTCCTGAGAAGCGCGTACGAACTCGGGGCCTCAGACATCCATTTGACCGTTGGGGCGCCGCCGGTCTTCCGGATCCACGGGGACCTGAAACGATACGGGAAAGAATCCCTGACCCCTGAGACCACCGAAGGGATGGCCAAAGCGCTGATCGCCCCGAGCATGTACACGGGTTTTGAAGACGCAGGCGAGCTTGACTTTTCCTATGGCATCCCCGGGGTATCCCGGTTCAGGATCAATGCCTTCCGACAGCGCTCCTGCGTGTCCCTGGCCATCCGTGTGATCCCGACGTCGATCCCGACAATGGAGGATCTGTTCCTTCCCCATGCGCTGAAAGGCATCGCCGGACGGCCACAGGGTCTGTTCCTCGTGACGGGACCGACGGGGAGCGGGAAATCGACGACCCTTGCGTCCATCATCGATCATATGAACCGGACGATGAGGAAGCACATCATCACCCTGGAGGACCCGATCGAGTATCTCCATCGGCACGGCAGTTCCATCATCGATCAACGGGAGGTCGGATTCGATACAGGTTCATTTTCCAGGGGACTGAGGAGCGCCCTGAGGCAGGATCCCGATATCATCCTGGTGGGGGAGATGAGGGATCTCGAAACGATCCATACGGCCATCACGGCCGCGGAGACGGGTCACCTCGTCCTGGCGACCCTTCATACCTCCAGTGCGCCGGCGACGATCGAACGTATCGTGGATGTATTCCCCCCAGAGCAACAGGCCCAGATACGCGTCCAGCTGGCATCCGTCCTGACGGGCATCCTCTCGCAGCGCCTGTTCCCGACGGTGGACCGGACAGGCCGCCGTGCGGCCACAGAGCTTCTATTGAATAATGCGGCAGTGGCCAACCTCATCCGTTCGGAGAAAGTGCATCAGATCCAAAACGTCATGCAGACGTCGCGGGCTTCGGGCATGCATCTCATGAGCGACAGCGTCCAGGGACTGTATGAGGCCGGGATCGTCTCCAAGGAAATGGCCCTCCCCTATATCCGGGAGGGAGCGTAGATGGCGAGGTTCAAATATACGGGCCGCGACCGCTCGGGTCCGAAGAACGGCGTCGTCACGGCGTCGAACAAGCGGGAGGCCCTCCTGCAGCTGAAAAAGCTCGAGGTGAGGGTGATCGGAATCGATGAGCTTCCGGAGACCCTGTTGACGAAGGATCTGGCCATCGGAAATCCCGTGAAGCTCCGCCACCTCCTCATCTTCCTGAGGCAGTTCGCGACCTTGCTCCAGGCGGGAGTGACCGTGGTGGATGCCACCCATATCCTTTCGCGCCAGACGGAGAGCAAGCCCCTGTCAAGGGCTTTAAGCGAGGTGGAAGAGAACCTCAGGGGTGGGCATCCCCTCTCGGAAGCCCTCGGGAAGCACGGGAGGATCTTTGAGCCCCTTCTCATCAACATGGTGAGGGCGGGGGAGGCGTCGGGAAGCCTCGATGAAACCCTGGACGGACTGGCCACGCACTACGAGAAGCAGCATGCCACGAGACAGAAGATCGTATCGGCGCTTACCTATCCGGCCGTCGTCGCCGTCCTTGCCCTGGGCGTCGTCATCTATCTCCTGACATCCGTCGTCCCGACCTTCGTCGACATGTTCATCGACTTCGGGGGAGAGCTGCCGGCCATCACGAAATTTGTCATCTCCGCCAGCGAGTTCATGCAGCGGTTCTGGTACATCCTGATCGGTCTCATATTCCTTCTTATCCTGGGGTTTGCCCTTTTGAAGAATAATAAGGAAACGAAGTACCATCTCGACTACGTGATCCTCAGGCTGCCCATATTCGGGAAGATGCTCCAAAAAGCCGTCCTTGCCAGGATGACACGGACCTTGAGCTCCCTATTCTCAAGCTCTGTCCCCATACTCCAGGCGCTATCGATCGTTGAGCGGGTCGTCGAGAATGAAGTGGTGGCAAAGGTCATCTCGCAATCGAGGAGGGCATTGGAAGAAGGGTCATCCCTTACAGAGCCCATGAAGGCCCACTGGGCATTCCCTCCCCTCGTCACGCAGATGATTGCCATCGGCGAAGAGACCGGGGCCCTCGATACGATGCTTGATAAGGTCGCCGACTTTTATGAAAAAGAAGTCGAAAGTGCCACGGACCGCCTGAAATCCTTGATTGAACCCCTCATGATCGTCGTACTGGCCGGAGTGGTAGGGACTATTGTCATAGCGATTATGGTTCCGATGTTTGAAATCTTCAACAGTGTGCAAAACTATTAAAAAATACCTATTAAAATGTAAAAATATATAATTTTATGACAATTAATGTTGTATAATAGTCCTAGATTGTCCGACTGGCAATCCAGAAAATATCAGGAGGAATTCCCATGTTAAAGAAATTGCGTCAACGTTTGAAAAATGAGCGCGGCCTAACCCTTATCGAGCTTCTCGCCGTCGTCGTCATCCTCGGCATCATCGCAGCCATCGCGATCCCGAGCATCGGCGGCCTCATCGACAACTCGAAGAAAGATGCCCATGTGGCAAATGCGAAGCAGATGATCAGTTCGGCGAAGTTGGCTTTGGCTGCGGATGAGACCTTAAGACCGGTAGCAGGGACACCAAAAACTGTAACACTACAAAAATTAGAAGATGATGGGTATATTGATACGTTGAAGGATCCAGATGGTGACAGTTCTGACGGAGATTCTGAGAATGGTAAAGGATACAAACGTTCAAGTTCATTAGTAACGATTACTGCAGTAGGTACTGATAAATTTTCTTATACAGTAACCCTCAAAGGTAGTAAAAGAGGATTTACCGCAAAAACTCAAGATCAATTAAATCGTAAAGCGTTTGATAATTAACCAACCATGATTAACCTACTATTCCTATACGGCCTCATCCTAGGATCCTTCTACAACGTGGTCGGTCTCAGGGTGCCGTTGAAAACGTCCATCGTCACTCCAGGGTCATCATGCCCCTCCTGCGGCCACCGACTGACGGCCAGGGAATTGATCCCCGTTCTATCGTATCTCATTCAAAGGGGGAAGTGCTCTCAGTGCAAAGAGGGCATTTCTCCGCTTTATCCGTTGATGGAATTTGCGACGGGTGCGCTCTTTGCCTTCGCTTATTATCTGTACGGCTGGCAGCCGGAGCTGCTTGTCACCCTCACCCTTGTTTCCCTATTCATGATCATTACGGTCAGCGATCTTGCGTATATGCTCATCCCCGATAAAATCCTCGGATTTTTTGCTCTCATGTTCATATTGGAACGTCTGTTCATCCCCCTGAACTCTTGGTGGGACAGCCTTCTTGGGGCGGCTGCCGGCTTTGCCCTCCTGCTGTTCATCGCCGTCGTCAGCAGGGGAGGGATGGGCGGAGGAGATATCAAGCTCTTTGCCGTCATCGGATTTGTCATCGGCGCCAAGGGGATGCTCCTCGCCTTTTTCCTGGCCACCTTGTTCGGGGCGGTATTCGGGATCATCGGCCTAGCCGCAGGCTTCTATAAGAAGGGTAAGCCCATCGCATTCGGTCCATACATCGTAGTCGGCACCCTGGTGAGCGTGTTTTATGGCCGTCAGGTCCTGCTCTGGTATTCGTCTTTATTCATCTAAAAGGGGTCATCGCCATGCTATCCAATTTGTTCGTGAAGAAGAAAAATCGTATCTCCCTTGTCATCAGCGACGACTGGGTGCGCTATGCAGAGGTTAAAAGCACATCCCCCCTCTATATCCAACGGCACGGGGAGAAGCGCCTTCCCGAGGGAACCATTTCAAACGGCAAGATCCTTGAGCCCGGAGTCCTCCGCTCCTTCATGGAGCAGTGCGTGGAGGAGTGGGGCATTGCCAGGCAGCATGTCCAGTTCCTCGTTCCGAACACCCAGATGATCGTCAGGCGTGTGCTGATACCGGCCGATGTGCAGGACGATGAGGTGGAAAGCCATTTGTTCATGGAGCTCGGGACCAGTATCCATCTCCCGTTCGAGCATCCTCTTTATGATGCCGTGGTCGCGGGGATGAAGGACGGGAAGAAGGAAGTGATCCTCATTGCCGCCGAAGAAAAGACCGTCCTCGACTATCAGGATCTTCTCGAGCTCTCTACCCTTAAGCCGGTGGCAGCGGATATTTCTCCCCTTGCCCTATACCGCTATCTCCATTTACTGAAGCTGACCGATGGAAACGATCATGAGATGCTCCTTTTCTTCCATGAAGGGGCCATCGCTGTTTCCGTGTTCCATCGGCATCAGCCCGTCTTTTTCCGGAACATTTCCCTAAGCGGGGACAGTGACGTGATGGATCCCATCCAGTCGGATGAAATCTTGAAGGAAGTGGAAAAGGTGATCAGCTTTTACCGCTACACCCTGCACGATGACGGGACGATGATCACGAAGCTGTTCGTGGGCGGGGAGCATATGCTCTCGGAATCCTATCACACCATGCTGGCCGACCGGTTGGAGGTCCCTTCCCTGTACATCGGGAGTGAAGCGAAATCTGCCCATACGGGTGAGCCCGTACCGGCGCGGTTCCTGCTCCCTGTCGGTTTGGGCCTGAAAGAGGTGTGATGATGCTTGTAGATATCAATCTATTACCCCATGATGAACGAAAACAGAGTTCCTGGCTGAAGGCGGTCATCGCCATCGCTGCCCTGGGGCTGGTGCTTATCCTCGCCTTCGTGATTCTTGGATACTACCAGGGAAAGGCTGTGGATACCCTGGCGTCCCAGCTGTCCCAGGAACAGAAGCTCCGCGCACAGAAGGAAGAAAAGATTGCAGAGTTGGAATCAATGGATACATGGGCCAATCTCGATGCGGCCGTCAAGTGGGCTGAGGGATACCCCATGCCCATGCTGCCGGTCCTTGGTGAAGTGGTCGATGCCCTTCCGGAAAGGGGATTTCTCGAGGAATTCACCTATACAGGTGCAGGGGCGCTAGAGCTTGGCATCCAGTTCGACTCGAGCCGGGAGTCAGCCTATTATCTTGAACGGATCTCTTCCACCAAACTTGTGAGCGATGTGAAGCTCCTTGGAGTCGAGACGGAGGCACTGGAAGACGGGGAGGACGCTTCTGACGGAGTGCTGCCCCGTTATTTGGCGCGCTACGCCCTGACCCTTGACCGGGAAGCTGTCAAAGGCACAGCAGATGAAGAGGAGGAGGGAGAATGAAGCTGACACGGAAGGATTGGGGCATCATCACCCTTGCATTTGTATTTTTCGCCCTCCTCGTCTGGGTGGTTTATTGGTTCTTCTATCTTCCCGTTCGCGAGGAAAAAGAGAGGCTCACCACCGAGATCTCCAATGAAGAAAAGCTTACTTCGGTCCTGGATGAAAGGCTGGCAGCCATGGAGGGCGGTTCTTTGGAGACGACCGCAGCCCTTCAGCGGGTGGTCCCGGTCAAACCGATGACGGATCAGCTCCTCATCGATCTCGAGAAAGCCGAAGTCGTATCTGGGGGCTTGATCACCAAGATGGACTTCACTGAATCCCCCATGGAGGCTGCAGGGGAAGGGGAGGCTGTCGAAACACCGGCCGGACTTCAGAAGCTCACCGCAGTTCTCACCCTAGAGGCCGATGATTACTTCATGATCGAGGGCTTCATCAAAGAATTGGAACGGTCCCAGCGGATCGTGGAAATCGAGGAAATCTCCCTGGAAGGTCCAGCGGAATTGAAAAATGTAGAAGATGAGGTGCAGAAAATCGAATACGGCGTCACCTTCTCGACATTTTTCCTCCCTGAGGCGGGAACGGCAGAAGATGATGCGAAAGTGTCAGGGTCCCCGCCTTCCGCCCATAAGAATGATCCATTCCAGCAGTTCCCGAATTCGACTGTAGGAGAGTAAGATGGCAGAAACGGGGGAAACCCACCGTAAATTGGCGAAAACCTCTTAGAACAAGACGACAAAAGTCTTGTTCTTTTTTTATTTGGATATGATAGCATGGAAAAAACTAGATGAGGGAGGGCGGTGATGATGGCGAAAAAGTCCAAGGTTTCGATTAAGATCAATGGTGAAAAAAAGACGTTCGACGAAGATCTTCCCGTGCATGACTGGAAGGGGGCTGAAGAGGAAATCGCCTCCGCTGATGAAAAAGTGGACGAGAAGGATTTTGAATGGATGCTTCCGGATGGCGACTTCCAGCCGCCGAAAGAGTATAAAAAGATCAATTATGTGTCTGGCAAGAATAAAAAACGGAAATCCTTCCGCAATCCTTTCCAGGATTCGATCAATCTCCTCATGTCCCTTGTAGGGGCAATCGTCGTCGGAGCCGTTTTGGGCTTCGGGACGCTGAAGGTGATCACGGCAACGGAAAGCGATGCGGCCCCGGCCGCTCTTCAGGAAAAACCGGTCGTCCAGGAGGAAACCACCTCCTCCAAAGTCGCTGCAGTCGAAGTGGACGGACTCAAAACGGCCATCCTGCAAGGTGGTGTATTTTCCAAGGAGGAAGCGCTGGTCTCCATGAAGGAGACGCTTGCAACAAAGGGGATCCCGGGTGCTCAGATCGAGAAAGACGGACAGTGGATCCTCATCCTCGGGGTTTCGGATGATCTTACGAGTGCACGTGCCCTCGGTAAAGAAGTAAAAAAGCTCGGAGTCGATGTGTATGCAAAGGATTTTGAACTGTCGGCAAAAGGCATCAATGCAACAAAAGGTGAGCAGTCCTTCCTTGAAAAAGGAGGGAGCCTGTTCCAAGAGCTTACCAAGGCAAGCAGCGCTGCTGTCGTTTCGGGTAAGATGGATGCCGAGTCATTGAAGGCGATCGAGTCTGCTGCCAAGGAAGTGGACGGGATCAAGGTGGAGCAGGAGGGCTTTGCTAGTATGAAGAAGGCACTGAAGGATGCTTCTGCCAAAGCAGCCGCGATTTCTTCGGCGGAAGATGCCCGGGAGGTCCAGGGGGAACTGCTGAAATATGTTGAACAGTACGGTGGTCTCTGACCGTTCGACGCGTTGAGACTATTTTCTAGGAAATAATCGGGCATTTCCCTCGGGGAATGCCTTTATTCGTGCTTGTGAACGGTGAGGGGTTTTGGTAGTATAATCTTGTATCTCCCAAACTGTCACTGAAAGGAATTGGTATGTGTGTCAAGCCTCATTCTCGCTTCTCAATCTCCCCGCCGAAAAGAACTCCTCAAACAGATCCAACTCTCCTTCACCACCCAAAGTCCACAAGTAGAAGAAACGTTTGAAGAAGGCATGATGCCTGGTGATGTGGTCATGTATCTCGCTGATAAAAAGGCGGCAGCCGTATCGGGTGAGCACCCGGATTCCTATGTGATCGGCTCTGATACCGTCGTGACCAAAGACGGGAAGATCCTGGGGAAACCGAAGGACCAAGACGATGCCCGTGCCATGCTGACGGAGCTGTCCGGCTCCGTGCATGATGTCTATACGGGCGTATCCATCCACCACGGCCGTGAAGTCAACCGTTTTTATGAAAGAACCACCGTCACATTCTGGGAGCTGTCCCCAAGTGAGATCGACGGATACATTGCTTCCGGTGAGCCCTTCGACAAAGCCGGGGCCTACGGGATCCAGGGGATCGGCGCCAAGTTTGTCAAAGGGATCGAAGGGGATTATTATGCCGTCGTCGGCCTCCCCGTCTCGAGGGTGAACAGGACCCTCATGGATATGGGCTATCGAGCTTGAGGCCGTCTCCTTATTAAAAGGAGGAAAACATGGTCAAAGTTGAATCCACCCCATCCCTCATGATCCGTGACTACCCGCAGGATGAGCGCCCGAGGGAGCGACTCATCCAGAGCGGACCTGCAAGCCTGTCCAATCAGGAAATCATCGCGATCCTCCTTAGGACGGGGACGAAATCCGAATCCGTCCTTCAGGTATCGAACCGCCTTCTTGCCTCATTCGAGGGCCTCAATCTATTGAAGGATGCCTCCCTTGAAGAAATCACTTCCATCAACGGCATCGGCCTCGCCAAAGCCGTCCAGATCATGGCCGCCGTCGAACTCGGCCGGCGCATCAGCAACCTTGGATTCGATGATCGCTACAGCATCCGGTCCCCGGAAGACGGGGCGAATTATGTGATGAATGATATGCGGTTCCTCTCTCAGGAACACTTCGTTTGCCTCTACCTTAACACCAAGAATCAGGTCCTCCACAAGCAGACCATCTTCATCGGCAGCCTGAATGCCTCCATCGTACACCCGCGGGAAGTCTTCAAAGAAGCCTTTCGCCGCTCCGCCGCTTCCATCATATGCATCCACAATCATCCTTCAGGAGATCCCACCCCCAGCAGGGAGGATATCGAGGTCACTAAACGGCTGGTGGAATGCGGTCGCATCATCGGAATAGACGTCCTCGACCACCTCATCATCGGTGAGAAAAAATTCATCAGTTTAAAGGAAAAAGGGTATTTATGACACTAGGATTTTTTCTCCAGTTGCGGTATAATAAAGCTTATGATTTTTGCAAACAATGTAAGCATGCTTTTTAAACGTAACGGATGAGGAATCAAGAGTCATTCACACCAGAATGAGTCTTTTCGTTATGCATGAACGAATGAACCTTGTGAAAATTCAACGTGTAGAGAGTCGGACAGCTCTCTTTATAAAAACACATACATGCCAATTGGAATCAGCAGTAGAAAGGGAGATACCGGAAATGTTTGGATCAAAGGATTTAGGAATCGATTTAGGAACCGCCAACACACTCGTCTATGTAAAAGGAAAAGGAATTGTCGTGAGGGAGCCGTCAGTAGTGGCCCTTCAAACGGACTCAAAACAGATCGTCGCAGTCGGGAATGACGCCAAGAATATGATCGGACGTACACCTGGTAACGTCGTGGCGCTCCGCCCGATGAAGGACGGTGTCATCGCGGATTACGAAACGACTGCCACCATGATGAAATATTACATCAAACAAGCGAACAAGAATAAGAGTGCGTTCTCTCGTAAGCCTTATGTGATGGTGTGTGTCCCTTCAGGCATCACAGGTGTGGAAGAACGTGCGGTCATCGATGCGACGCGCCAAGCTGGAGCAAGGGATGCTTACACGATTGAAGAACCGTTCGCAGCCGCCATCGGTGCCAACCTGCCTGTATGGGAACCGACAGGAAGCATGGTCGTCGATATTGGTGGAGGTACGACGGAAGTGGCCATCATTTCCCTCGGCGGTATCGTGACGAGCCAGTCGATCCGCGTAGCCGGGGATGAAATGGATGATGCGATCATCAACTATATCCGCAAAACGTACAACCTCATGATCGGGGATCGTACAGCTGAAACGATCAAAGTGGAAGTGGGATCAGCCGGAGCAACGGACGGTGTCGAAACCATGGAAATCCGCGGTCGCGACCTATTGACCGGACTGCCGAAAACGCTTGAGATCTCTGCTGAAGAAATCGGGGCGGCCCTGCGTGATACGGTCTATACGATCGTCGATGCCGTGAAGAGCACATTGGAAAAAACGCCTCCTGAGCTTGCGGCCGATATCATGGACCGCGGAATCGTCCTTACCGGTGGGGGAGCGCTTCTCCGCAACCTGGACAAGGTCATCAGCGAAGAAACGAAGATGCCTGTATTGATCGCCGAAGAGCCCCTTGACTGCGTGGCCATCGGGACGGGTAAAGCCCTTGATCATATCCATTTATTCAAAGGAAACAATAAATAAGTTTGTCTTGAAGAGGGGACGTTCTCCAATGGGTTGCTGCCATTGGACCGGCCCCATCTTTTTTATCCATAACAGCGAATATTTTGCTGAATAATATCAATCCCTAGCGAAATTTGGTATAGTTAAATAGAATTTGATAATGATTGAGGTGTACGTCATGCCACAATTCTTCCTGAATAAACGATTGATCATCCTATTGGTGAGCGTCATCGTTTTAGTCGGGCTGATCGGGTTTTCCCTCCGTGAGCGGGACAACATCAGCTGGCCGGAGCAGTTTGGTAAAGATATGGTAGGATTCGGACAGTCACTGGTTTCAAAACCCGTGAACTATGTCGGCGGAGTATTTGATAACCTGAAGGATCTTCAAAATACATACAAAGAAAACGAAAAACTGAAAACTCGTTTGGACGAGCTCGTGAAGCTTGAAACGCAGGTGAGGGACCTCAAGCAGGATAATGATGAGCTTAGGGACGTCCTCGATAAGAAAGAGAGTCTGACAGATTACAATCCGATCCAGGCGACAGTCATCGCCCGGAACCCCGATCGCTGGCAGGAACTCCTGACCATCGACAAAGGAGAAGTGAACGGCATCAAATCCGATATGGCCGTCATTTCTTCCAAGGGACTCATCGGTAAAGTGAAAAGCGTAAACAAATTTTCATCCACGATTGAGTTGATCTCCACCAATAACACGAAAAACCGCATCTCCACCATCGTGCAAGGAGAAAAGCAAGACGTGAACGGATGGATCGAAGGGTACGATGCGGAGAAAAAGCAGATCCTCATCAAGAAGATCGTCAACGATGTGAAGGTTGAGAAAGGGTCCAAGGTCATTACATCCGGACTCGGAGGCGTGTTCCCGAAAGGCCTCGTCGTCGGCGAGGTGACAGACGTGCAGCCGGATCAGTATGGACTGACCCAGACGGCGTATGTGAAGCCGTCGGCAGACTTCTATCACCTCGAGCACGTCATGGTCATCGACCGCGATATGCCGCCTCCTGAAGATGACGGCGAAGACGAGGGTGACGGACAATGATCGGGCGTTTCATCCTTCCTCTCATCACCCTTTTGGTGTTTTATGGTGAGAGCCTTTTCGTCCACCTCTTCCAGACGGAATCGTGGTTCGGGGACAAGGTCATTGTCCCCCATTTCCTCGTCATCACCCTGATTTTGATCTGTGCCTTCTACCGGTACCGTACGGCCCTGTTGTTCGCGTTCATCTTCGGATTCTTTTTTGATATCTATTACACGGAGATCAACGGAATCTATTTGATTTTGTTCCCGTTCATGGTCGTCCTGACCCAGCAGATGATGAAGGTGCTGCACAACAATATCATCGTCCTTGGGATCATCGCTTTGGTAAATCTATCGATCCTCGAAGTGATCGTCTATTATATTTATGTAATCCTCAAGCGGACGAATCTGACGTTCATGGAATTTGTCGACTGGAGATTATGGCCGACGCTTGTTCTGAACGTGGTCTTCTATCTGATCGTATCGATTCCATTCAAACATTATTTAGTATCCAGAAGAAAAGCTTGGTTGGGCGAATAAAGTCTGCCAGGCTTTCTCTTCCCTAGAGGTCCGTTCTTCCCTGTTCCTCCTGCCCCTCCGTTATAGGCGGCAGGGGCGAAATTGTTTCAAATCTGTACCTTCCAAAAAGGAATCAGCACTGCTTATGTCGAATTATATGACGACTGAGGTGAAAAATGACGCCATGAACATGAATAAAAGGCCGAATGTTGTGATTAAAGGAACGAAAGAGGGGCTTACCCTCCATTTGAACGATCAATGCTCGTTTCACGAGCTGAAGGCGGAGCTTGCCGAAAAGCTGTCAGCCCATCACCGTGAAACCGAAGGCCATACCCTGGCCGTGCATATCCAGACGGGGAACCGCTACGTGACCGATGAGCAGTCCGAGGAGCTCAAGGACATCGTCAGACAAAAGCGGAATCTTGTGGTCAACGGGCTCTCGAGCAATGTCGTGACCAAGGATGAAGCGGAGAGACTCGTGGATGAACGGAATATCGAGACCATGACCGGTGTTGTGCGATCGGGTCAGGTGATTGAAGTATCCGGGGATATTCTTGTCGTCGGTGATGTCAATCCTGGCGGGAAGATCCACGCCGGCGGGAATATATACATATTGGGCACACTTAAAGGGATTGCCCATGCCGGCATCAATGGCAGGAAGGATGCCGTGATCGTCGCATCGAGGATGCTCCCTTCGCAGCTCCGGATCGCAGATGCCCTGAACCGGGCGCCGGACCGGATGGAGGAAGACGAAGAGCATGATATGGAGTGTGCATTCGTGGATGCCGAGGGGCAGATCGTCGTCGATCGCCTCCAGGTATTGAGGCATCTGCGACCAAATATTACGAGTTTCAAAGGAGGACGCTAATGTGGGTGAAGCCATAGTTGTTACTTCAGGAAAAGGCGGAGTGGGCAAGACGACTACTTCTGCCAATGTTGGTACAGCATTAGCTCTACAAGGCAAAAAAGTGTGTTTGATCGATACCGATATCGGCCTCAGGAATCTTGATGTGGTCATGGGCCTTGAAAATCGGATCATCTATGATCTGGTGGATGTGGTGGAAGGCCGCTGCAAAGTCCATCAGGCACTTGTGAAGGATAAACGCTTCGAAGATAAACTGTATCTTTTACCTGCTGCGCAGACAAGCGATAAATCGGCTGTCAATCCGGATCAGATGAAGAAACTGATCCAGGATCTGAAGCAGGACTATGATTATATCATCATCGACTGCCCTGCCGGAATCGAGCAGGGATATAAAAACGCCGTGGCCGGTGCCGACCGTGCCATCGTCGTCACGACGCCGGAGATTTCCGCGGTCCGGGATGCCGACCGCATCATCGGCCTTCTTGAACAGGAAGAAATCGAGCCTCCGAAGCTTGTGATCAACCGGATCCGGAATCATATGATGAAAAGCGGGGAAATGCTCGACGTCAATGAGATCACGACCCATCTTTCCATCGATTTGATCGGAATCGTAGCGGATGATGAGAATGTGATCCGGTCTTCGAATAAAGGAGAGCCGATCGCCCTCGATTCGACGAGCAAGGCATCCATTTCGTATCGCAATATTGCAAGAAGGATCCTTGGTGAGTCCGTCCCCCTTCAATCCCTTGAAGAGGACAAACCGGGCGTCTTTACAAAAATCAAACGTTTATTCGGCGTAAAAGCCTGACGAAACCCGTGCCTGGATGCACGGGTTTTTCTTATGCGCTTTTGTGCTCCCCGGTCATAATCATTTCGGACAAGTCATACATTGAAAGCAAGACAAGGTGCAGGGGAATCCCCATGCAGCCAAAGAAAAGGATGGATGATGATGGGCAATCGAGCCGATGAAATCAGGAAGCGGATCGCCAGGCGAAAAAAAATGAATGACGGGGCGTCCCGGGAGTACCCGGTTGTCCCACTGGTTGGGGATGAAGAGAAATATGGGGTCGGTCAATCCTCTTTCGAAGGGGGACCGCCATCCGAAGGCCATCCCCTCTTTAAGAAAGAAACCTTTTTGTTGAAGGTCCTCGCTTCCGGGGTCATGGTCCTCCTGACGGCGATCATGTTCAAGAGTCCGAGCCCTGCCTTGGAAGAGGCGAGGGCGGTGGTGCATAAGACGATGGAGAACGACTTCCAATTCGCCGCGGTCTCGACGTGGTACGAGGACCAGTTCGGCAAACCCCTGGCCCTGCTTCCTGATTCGGGGAAACAGGAGGCGAAGGAAGAGACAGCGTTATCCATGCCCGCCACGGGTAAGGTGGTGGAGAATTTCAAGACGAACGGACAGGGGATCATGCTTGAAACAGGTCTCGGAGAAGAGGTCGGGGCCATGAAGGGGGGACTCGTCATCTTCGCAGGGAAAAAGGATGACCTCGGCAATACGGTCGTCATCCAGCATGCGGATCAATCAGAGTCATGGTACGGGCATCTTGAAGCCATCGACGTGAAGCAATATGAAAAGGTGGAAAAAGGGGGAGCCGTCGGGAAGGTATCGGCAGCAGAAGATGAGGCATCGGGGGAATTTTATTTCGCCATCAAGATGGGGGAGGAATTCGTCGATCCGGTCCAGGTGATTTCCTTTGACTAATCTTTTGGCCATGCTCCGAAAATTTTATATCCATCCCCTCCTTTGGGTCGTCATCGCTGTGGCCGTCATGACGGCCCATTTCACGGAGCTGATCATGCTCCTGGGCATCATCATCATCCATGAGCTCGGGCACGCCTGCATGGCCCACTATTTTTCATGGAGGGTCAGGAGGATCGCCCTTTTGCCCTTTGGGGGCGTCGCTGAAGTGGATGAACATGGGAACCGGTCACTCGATGAGGAGTTCTGGGTCGTGGCAGCGGGTCCCCTCCAGCATGTGTGGCTGATCGGTGCAGGGTGGGGGCTCGCCCAACTCGGCATTATCGCTCCCGGAACATTCCTGTTATTCCTGCATCTGAATCTGGCCGTCCTCCTGTTCAATCTCCTGCCGATCTGGCCACTCGACGGAGGGAAGCTCATATCCCTTCTCCTGGCCATGAAGTGGAACTATCTGAAGGCGTACGAATACACGCTCCTTCTGTCGTTCGGGCTCCTTCTGTGCTTTCATGCCTTCGTCCTCCTGGCATCACCGGCGAATCTGAACCTCTGGGTGATCCTCACCTTCCTCTACTTCTCCTTATGGAAGGACTGGAAGCAGAGGCGGTACGTTTTCATGAAATTCCTGATGGAACGGTACTACGGCGATCATCGTCAGTTTTTAGAGCTGAAGCCACTTCCTGTCGACAGCGAGTCTTCTGTCCTCGAGGTCGTGGAGCGCTTCCACAGGGGGGTCAAGCATCCCCTTGTTGTCATGAAGGATGGCCAGGAAGTGGGGAAGCTGGATGAGAATGAGCTCCTCCACGCGTTCTTCGCTGAAAAAATGACTTCGGCCAAAACAAAGGATCTTCTCTATCTTTATTGACTGTTAAAGGTGGAGAAGGGTAAAGTAAAGACATATGCCGGGAAGGGGCTGCCCCTTCCCGATTCTTTATGATAAGGGGGGATCAGCAGTGGACGAAATCATCATCCAGGCAAAAACGAGAGAAAAGCGCTGGGTATCCAAAACAGATGGAGCCGTCAGGGGGCTGCGCGTGTACCGGCCCGTCGGTGACACGCTTACCGGGAATATCTATGTCGGCAGGGTCGTCCGGATCCATAAAGGGCTTGATGCCGCGTTTGTCGATATCGGTGAGGGCAAGAACGGTTACCTGCATGCAAAGGACTGTCCTGCCAATATCAAAGCCTTTCATGGAGGTGACGACGCCCTGCCCATCAATCAAGCCGTGCATGAAGGGGAGAAACTACTCGTGCAGGTGACGAAAGATCCCACGGGGTCAAAAGGAGCCAAGCTCAGCGCCGTGATCGAGATGAAGGGGGAATTACTCGTCTATATGCCGAGAGGGGTCTACGTGGCGGCCTCCAAGAAGCTCGATGAAAAAGAGCGCCATCACCTCAAAGCCGTGGCTCACCGCTGGAAGCTCCCTGAGGAAGGGATCGTGCTCAGGACAAGCAGTGCGGGAATACCCGAAGAGGCGATCAAGGAAGAAATCGTGCGCTTAAGGCAAAAGGCAGAGGAACTCGGGAAGCGTGCGCTTAAAGGAAAGGCCCCGCTGCTTCTTGAGAATCAGGATGCCCTGAAGGACGACCTTGTGGAACATATGAAAAGAGGAGAGGGACGGATCCTCGTGGATGATTACGCCTTCTCCAATGAGCTTCAAAGCCTCGCTACCCGCTATGAAGGCTGGGACATACAGTTCGATCAGGGACATGACGATATCTTTAGCAGGCACGGCGTCGACAGCGCCTGGGACAGGGCTTTGAAGAAAGTAGTCTGGCTGAAGAACGGCGCCTATCTCGTGATCGAGACGACAGAGGCGATGACGGTGGTGGACGTGAATTCAGGGAAATTCACGGGGCGTGCCACCCTTGAACAGACAACTCTTGAAACCAATATCCTTGCAGCGGAAGAAACGGCCCATCAGCTCGCGTTGAGGAATATCGGAGGGATGATCCTCATCGACTTCATCGGCATGAAGGGGGACGGCGACCGAGAGCAAGTGGAAGAGGCATTCCGGGCGGCCCTCGGCTCTGATCGCCAGCGGACGAAGGTGGAGGGCTTCACGAAGCTCGGCATCCTGGAGGTGACGAGGAAGCGGGCGCGTCAGGCCCTCGAGGAGTATCTGACCGAGCCGTGTCATGCCTGCGGGGGAACCGGACGCACCGAAAGTCCCGAGAGCCTCGCCTTCAGCCTTGAACGGGAAATCTGGGATCTGGACCACCCGGCCCGCGTTTCCGTCGAAGGGACCCCTGATGTACGAGCGGCGTTTTCCGGACCCGGCGGGCGACATATCGACAAGCTCGAGGCCCGTCTCGGGGTGAAGGTGGACTGGCTTGAGACCCAGGCAGTGAATCCATTCTATCGAATCACAAAGATCCAGTGATTTTCTCTCATTGTGTTGACATCCATCGCAGAAATGTGATAGGATTCTACTGTTATTGATTGTAGCACCCGTGCTACAACCGCTCATAACAGGTCTTGAAGTACGGGCGACCGTCACCTGTGATTGGCGAGTCTGAGTCTATTAAGGAGGTGCGATTATGTACGCAATTATCGAAACAGGTGGTAAGCAAATCCGTGTAACGGAAGGTCAAGAGATCTTCATCGAAAAGCTAAGCGCTGAGCAAGGTGATACGGTTACGTTTGACAAAGTTCTTTTCGTTGGTGGCGACGATGTGAAAGTAGGAAGCCCATTGGTGGCTGGTGCTACTGTAACAGCGAAGGTTGAAAAACAAGGCCGCGCGAAGAAGCTTGTAGTATTCAAATACAAAGCGAAAAAGAACTACCGTCGTAAGCAAGGTCACCGTCAACCTTACACTAAAGTTGTCATCGACACAATTAACGCGTAAGGCGTGATCCTATGATCAACATTCGGGTAGAAAAAACCAAGGGAAGGATTCGTTCTTTCTCCATGGATGGTCATGCGAATTTCGATGAGTATGGTCAGGATATTGTTTGTGCCGGAGCTTCTGCCGTTTCATTCGGAAGCGTCAATGCCATCATGGCGTTGACGGGGATTGAACCTCACATCGAGCAAAACGATGGGGGACATTTCGTCTGTGTCATCCCTGATGACCTGCCGGAAGAGACTGACAGGAACGTCCAGCTGCTATTAGATGGCATGGTGGTAAGCCTGCAGACGATTGAAACTACTTACAGTGATTTTATTAAAATAACCTTCAAAAAGTAGGAGGTGGAACAGATGTTAAGATTAGATCTTCAATTTTTCGCGTCTAAGAAAGGGGTAGGTTCGACTAAAAACGGTCGTGACTCTATCTCAAAGCGTCTTGGTGCTAAGCGTGCAGACGGTCAAATGGTAAGTGGTGGATCAATCCTATACCGTCAACGCGGTACTAAGATTTATCCAGGACTAAACGTAGGCCGTGGTGGTGACGATACACTTTTCGCTAAAACTGACGGTATTGTTCGTTTCGAACGCATGGGACGTGACAAGAAAAAAGTGAGCGTATACCCTGTTGCGAATGAAGCTTAATCGCATATCTTTAACGAAAACTCTAACCGACTTTCGGTTAGAGTTTTATTTATGTGCGAATTTCATAAACGATATACGGAGGGGTCTTATCTTTGTTATACTAACAGATAAGCACTTAGTATAGGAGTTAGATTATGAGCCGAAAATGGGATGTCGTCGAGGTACTGCGGCATGCACGCCACGACTGGATGAATGATTTGCAACTGATCAAGGGGAATCTCGATCTCGATCGGATCGACCGGGCAAAACAAGTCATCGAAGAAATGGTCCTCGCAGCACAAAACGAATCTAAGCTATCGAATTTGAAACTTCCATTACTGACAGAATGGATCTTAACATATAATTGGTCCGGGTCGATGATCAAGCTGGATTTCGAAATACTCGATTGCACCGCTGATCATGGACTTGACGATCAAGGATTGGTTTCCTGGTGCACTCGCTTTGTGGACGAGCTGGTACAGTGTGTCAGCGGCAATGGTGAAAACCAATTGTCAATCCTGCTGCACATCACCAAGGATGCCCCCCGTTTTATATTCGATTTCACAGGTATACTAAGTCATGCAGGCGCCATGAAGGAATGGCTGGAGAATGAGCGCCGAAATGGCACGAACATCAGCATTGAACAAATCGAAGAAGAAGTTCTCGTTTTTCATGTTGCATTATAAGGGCATGAGAGCGTAAGGAGTGAAGAAAAAATGTTTGTCGATCAGGTCAAGATATACACAAAAGGCGGAGATGGAGGTAACGGAATGGTTGCTTTCCGCCGTGAGAAATATGTACCAAAAGGTGGACCGGCTGGTGGAGACGGAGGACACGGTGCGAACGTCGTGTTCGAAGTGGATGAAGGTCTGCGCACGTTGATGGACTTCCGCTACCAACGCCACTTCAAGGCACCGAGGGGCGAGCACGGCATGAGCAAGAACCAGCATGGCCGGAACGCAGAGGATATGATAGTAAAGGTTCCGCCTGGTACCGTCGTCAAGGATGATGACACCGGTGAAACGATCGCCGACCTGCTGGAACACGGTCAGCGCGCCGTGATCACAAAAGGCGGCCGCGGTGGCAGAGGGAATACGCGATTCGCGACTCCTGCCAACCCGGCTCCGGAGCTGTCTGAGAAAGGGGAACCCGGTCAGGAGCGCTATATCGTCATGGAGCTCAAACTCCTCGCCGATGTGGGCCTCGTCGGATTCCCGAGCGTCGGAAAATCGACGTTGCTTTCCGTTGTATCGGCAGCGAAACCGAAGATTGCTTCCTATCATTTCACGACGATCGTACCGAACCTCGGTATGGTTGAAACAGGCGATGGAAGGACGTTCGTCATGGCCGACCTTCCGGGACTGATCGAAGGCGCCCATGAAGGCGTGGGACTCGGACATCAGTTCCTCCGCCATATCGAGCGGACGCGTGTCATCGTTCACGTCATCGACATGAGCGGGATGGAAGGAAGAGATCCATACGACGATTACGTGACGATCAATGAAGAGTTGAAGCAGTACAATCTCAGATTGACTGAGCGCCCTCAGATCATCGTAGCCAATAAAATGGATATGCCGGAAGCCGAAGAGAATCTGAAGGCGTTCAAGGAACGTTTGGACGATGAATATCCGGTCTTCCCGATTTCCGCCTTCACTCAACAGGGGCTAAAGGAACTTCTATTCGCCGTTGCGGATAAGCTCGAGACGACAGCAGAGTTCCCGCTTCAGGTCGAAGAAGAGGAAACAGGCATCCACCGCGTGATGTACAAGCACGAAGAAGAAGAGAAAGAGTTCGAGATCACACGCGACCCGGATGGTGTATTCGTCGTGAGCGGTGCGAAGATCGAACGTCTCTTCAAGATGACCGACTTCACAAGGGAAGACTCGACAAGACGTTTCGCCCGTCAGCTCCGTTCATACGGTGTGGATGAGGCCCTTCGTGAGCGCGGTGCAGAGAACGGTGATACGATCCGACTGATGAAATATGAATTTGAATTCGTTGACTGATCCAGCAGATGTCCCTGTAGGGGACGGCTGGACCTCGGGCTTCCCTTCAGCCGGATAACAGGAGGAATTGTCATTGGGGAAAAAATTTCAAGAAGGCAAATTTTATCTGGTCAGGGAGGATGTCCTTCCTGAAGCGATGAAGAAAACGCTCGATGCCAAGGAACTGATCGAACGGGGAAAAGCTGAATCGGTCTGGGAGGCCGTCCAGCGTGTGGACCTGAGCAGAAGTGCCTTTTATAAGTACAGGGACACGGTTTTCCCGTTCCACACGATCGTGAAGGAACGGATCATCACCTTATTCTTTCAGCTGGAGGATCGTTCAGGGACGCTTTCGCATCTTCTCGGTGAAACGGCCAAGCATGGCTGTAACATCCTGACGATCCACCAGACGATTCCGCTTCAGGGCAGGGCCAATGTGACCCTTTCCCTGAATGTGACGGATCTGTCCATCGGCCTCGAGGATTTCCTCGGAAAGCTGCGCCGGCTTGAATTTGTCGAAAAAGTAGAAGTGTTGGGCTCAGGAGCCTGACACTTCTTTTTTTATCCCACCATAAAAAACGATGGTGTAACGATTTCTATCTTACCGACCATAAAAGAATGGGAAAAGAGCTTGAGTACCAAAGAGATTGGAAAGAAAGCGATTTCAGTCATGTTTCGATCGATCGGCCCCCTTTCTCTTTCTGCAGGAACATGATAGAATGTTCAATAAATTTAAGGCTCATACATGGGCCATCTACCGGTGAGAGGAAGAGTTCAGTGAAAATCGCATATTTAGGCCCTCAGTCATCATTCACAGATCTTGCTGTGAAGAAGGCATTCCCAGAAGAAGAAACCATCCCGTTCACCACGATCCCCGACTGCATTGAAGCGGTCATGGATGGGGAAGTGGATTATGCAGTCGTCCCATTGGAAAATGCATTGGAAGGATCCGTACATATTACCGTCGATTACCTGTTCCATGAGGCCGACTTGGCCATCGTTGCGGAGCTGACATCGGCGATTCAGCAGCATCTCATGGTCCATCCTGATTGGAAGGATCAGCACGGGCAACCCGAGAAGATCTTGTCCCATCCCCATGCCCTTGCACAGTGTCACAAGTTCCTGCGCGGAACCTATAAGGGAGTGCCCCTTGAGCAGTCCACATCGACTTCAGCCGGTGCAAAGTTTGTCAGTGAGCACCCTGAATCCTTCCTGGCAGCGATCGGGAATGAGCTCGCCGCCGAGCACTATGGCCTCGCGATCCTGCACGATCATATCCATGATGTGACCTATAACCATACCCGCTTCATCGTCCTTCATAAGAAGCACAGGGAGGTTTCAATCCCCCATGAAACCAGTCTGCATAAGACGACCCTGATGGTGACCCTGCCAAAAGACCGTTCAGGTGCCCTCCACCAGGTGCTTTCTGCATTTGCTTGGAGGCAGCTGAATCTGAGCAAGATTGAATCGCGTCCCTTGAAAACGGGGCTTGGCGACTACTTCTTCCTCATCGATGTGGATCATGAGCTGGATGACGTCCTCCTTCCTGGTGCCATCAATGAGATGGAGGCCCTTGGCTGCACCGTGAAGCTGGTCGGACATTATCCGTCGTTCATGCTCTCATGATAAAAAAGGATCACAAAAAGCCCCTGATGCACATGCATCAGGGGCTTTTTCTGTTCGGCTCATTATAAAGAATGGATCAGGAAGCCGGCCCTTTCCAAGGCGTTTTCTGCTTCTGAAAGTGCTTCTTTGGAGGTTGCTGAAAGGGTATGAAGATGGACGCCATCGGTCAATTCAGATAGAAATGCAGCATTGGTCGACCTGATCTTGGTTAGGAATTGCTTCACTTCTTTGCGATTGGAAACCATGATGGAGGCGGTAAGGTCCCCGTACACCCCATGCTCGATCTTCACGTCCTTTACGGTGACACCATGATCGACCAGGAGGTTCAGCTCTTCTTCAGCCCGGTCGGGTGTGTGCTGGCATGCGACCGTCTTTTCATGGTGGGCTCCTTCATTGGGATTTAAGTAAAGATACCCCTGACTCGTGGCGATGATCGGTTCGCCCTTTGCCTTCAGGAGTGTGATGTCGCTGACGATGACCTGGCGGCTGACCCTGCTTTCCTTTGCAAGATCCCCTCCCGTGATGGGGATGCCCCTGCTTTTGAGCGTGTGGAGAAGCCAATCCCTCCGCTCGTCTCCTAATAATTTTTTTTCTGACAACGTAATCTCCCCCGAGTAATTGATAAGAAAATCATATCACACCCCCGCTTGAAATGGACAGCCTGACTTCGGCCAAGGTGTCTGTTAGCCGGTCGATTTTCTCCAGTGTCGTGGAGGGACCGAACGATATCCGGATGAACTCCTTTCCATCCCGCTCCGTTGCACCCATGCTCTTCAGCGTGATGGGCATGCCTTGCATTCCCGACTGACAGGCACTTCCCGTGGAGATGGCCATACCCCGACGGTTGCATTCAAGCATGAGCCACTGCCCCTCAATGCCTTCGATGGCAAGTCCAATCACCTGGGGTAGCTGTTGACCGGGTGGCCCTTCAAAGACGCGATATCCGTTCCCCAGCTTCCGATCAAGGGAGGAGAAAAAGGAATCCCTTAGCATCTGATAATGATCCGGCATCGGGACGGCTCTTTCTGCAGCAGCCGTAAAAGCGGTGATGCCCGGCAGGTCAGGGGTGCCTGAGATCCGATGTGCAGGGATGAGCGCAATCGAGGGATTGATATAGAGGGCACCCATCCCCTTCGGACCGTGGATTTTATGGGATGATAGCGTAAAACTGTCTGCATGACGGACGGCTTCTTCAACAGACCACTTCCCGAACGATTGAACGAGATCCGAGTGAAGCAGGGCCGCACTTCCACGGAGGCTTTCCCTGATTTCTCCCAAGGGCTGGATGGCACCGATCTCTCCGTTGCAGTGGGCGATGCTGACTAGGATGGTCTCCTCCCTGATGGCCGACTTCAGCTGTCGGAGATTGAGAAGTCCGTTCTCCTCATAAGGGATCGCGGTGATCTGGAATCCTGCTGACTCCAGTTGCCCAGCGGCAGTATGGAGGGAGGCGTGCTCTGCTCCACCGATGATGATATGGGTGCCCAGATGCTTTCTGCCGTGAGCAAGGGCATGGAGGGCCGCAGCATTCCCTGCGCTGCCCCCTGATGTGAAGGTCAAGCCTTCAGCAGGCACCCCGAGGAGCGTGGCAAGGGCGTCTGTGCACCTGTCGAGAAGCTCTTTGGCCGCCCCGCCTGTATCATGAAGGCTGTTTGGGTTCCCCCAGAAGTGCTCGGCGACCTCTCGGTAAATGTCCAGGATGTGTGGATCCATGGGGGTGGTTGAGGCGTAGTCGAAATAATCCATGATGGCATCTTCCTTTATCGAATAGTCTGACAAAACGATTTGCTAGAAAAAACTCTTGTTATTAGTTTAATAATGTGTAAATATATGTGTCAAGACACCTGTAAGGTAAAACAGGAGGATTCTCTATGGGAAAAGCGGACGTATTGATCATAGGCAGCGGGGTGGCCGCATTACAGCTTGCAAGGAATATTCAAGATCACATGAATGTGAGGATTATCACAAAGTCACGGTTGAAGGCGTCCAACTCCTATCTGGCACAAGGAGGGATTGCTGCCGCCATTGCCCCGGATGATTCCCCCGGGCTGCATACGAGGGACACACTCTCAGCTGGAGAAGCCCTCCAGGATGAGGGGAGGGTCATGTCTTTCGTCGAGGACGGAAAGCGCGCTGTGGAAGCACTGCTCTCAGATGGCATGCCCTTCGACTATGGAGCAGGGGGCTTGAAACTCGGTATGGAAGGGGCACACAGCACCAAGAGGATCGTGCACAGCGGTGGAGATCAGACGGGAAGGTTCCTGATCGAATTCTTGCATTCGTCCCTTTCTGAAAACGTGAAGATCATTGAAGGCGAAATGGCCTATCAGCTTCTAAAGGATGGTAAAGGAAGGATCGGCGGCGTGAGGACAAAGGATGAAGCAGGAGTGATCCGTACCTACACCGGCGATCACATCGTTCTGGCAAGCGGTGGGGCAGGTGGGATTTATGAGTCCACATCCAATCATCCATCGGTCACCGGAACGGGAATTGCCATGGCTTTTTTGGCTGGGGCTGTCGTGAGCGATATGGAATTCATTCAGTTCCACCCGACCCTTATGATCTCCAGGGGGAGGACAACAGGGCTCATCTCGGAAGCCGTGAGAGGGGAAGGAGGAGTGCTCATAAGGGAAGATGGAAGTGCCCTTATGGAATCGATCCACCCTATGAGGGACCTTGCCCCGCGACATGTGGTGGCAGAAGCGATCTACAGGGAAAGGGCCTTAGGAGGAGATGTGTATCTCGACATTACGGGGATACGGGATTTTTCAACGCGGTTCCCATCAATCACAGAGCAGTGTGAGAGAGAAGGATATCCGATTGAAGCGGGGAGGATCCCTGTGGCACCGGGATGCCATTTCATCATGGGCGGAGTCCTGGTGGATGACGTCGGACGAACGAATCTGGATGGTCTATATGCGATCGGGGAAGCTGCGTGCAGCGGGGTCCACGGGGCGAACCGTCTAGCCAGCAATTCCCTCCTGGAGGGGATTGTATATGGACAGAGGCTTGCTGACCATTTAAAACAGGCGCTCCCTTCCAAGGCCATGCCCCTCGTAGGTGCACAGACCTCATCCCCACCCGAACATCTTCCTGAACGCAACAGGTTGAAGAAAATGATGATTGAAGAAGCCGGGATCATCCGGTCGGAGGAGGGACTGATCCGGTTATTGACATGGCTGGATGGATTCGGTCTCACCTATGAATGCAAGATGGACGATCTGGACGTTGAGGATATGGAAGATTACTTGATCTGGGTCGTGTCACGCCTCATCGGGACTGCTTCGCTTTTTCGGGAAGAGAGCCGGGGAGGCCACATCAGGAGGGATCATCCTCAGAAGCGTCCTGAATGGGATAAAAAAAACATCCACATGAAAATACAAACGGGAAGGTTGAAGGTGTCCGTCTATGAATCACTTGAAACTAAGATCCATGCTTGAGGAATTTTACCGGGAGGACCTGGGGGAAGGAGACCTATCTTCAGAGACGCTCTTTCACTCACAGCATGGGGTGATCACGCTTATAGCCAAACAGCCCGGTGTTTTTTGCGGAGAGGAAGTTGCACGTACCGCATACGCGATGTTCGATCCATCCATTGAAGTCGATCTTCTTGTGAAGGATGGAGAGACCGTCAGTGAGGGACAGCAACTTGGAACCGTGAAGGGAAGGATGAAAGATCTTCTTCAGGGGGAAAGGGTTGTCCTCAACCTCATTCAACGCATGAGCGGGATCGCGAAGGAAACGGCAGAAGCCGTGAGGGCCATCGAAGGAAGCGGTGCGAGGATCTGTGACACCAGGAAGACGACTCCCGGCCTCCGCATGCTCGAGAAGTATGCCGTCAGGGTCGGGGGAGGGTATAATCACCGGTTTGGGCTGTACGATGCCGTGATGCTGAAAGATAATCATATCGCTTTTGCCGGTTCCATCACCAAGGCTGTGGAGACCATTCGGGGTGCTACGGGCCATATGGTGAAGATCGAAGTGGAGATTGAAACGGAAGAGCAGCTCATCGAAGCCGTGGCAAGCCGTGTGGATGTGATTATGTTCGATAATTGCACACCGGCAAAGATCAAGGACTGGATGCGTCACGTCCCCGCCGGGATCATCACGGAAGCATCGGGCGGCATCTCCCGTGAAACGCTCACGGACTACGCATGGACAGGGATCGACTACATTTCACTCGGATACTTGACCCACTCGGTGTCAGCCCTCGACATCAGCGCACGGGTGGAACTAAGAAAGGATGAACAATAAGATGGGAATTCTTGATACACTGCATGTTTCTCTGCCACCGTCCATCACCTCCATGACGACGGGTGAAATGGAGGAAAGGGTAAGGGAAATCAAACAAATGATGGGAAGCAGGCTCTTTATCCCTGGTCACCACTATCAAAAGGATGAAGTGATCCAGTTTGCCGATGCCGTTGGTGATTCACTCCAACTGGCGCAGGTTTCAGCTGAGAATAAAGAAGCGGAGTATATCGTCTTCTGCGGGGTCCATTTCATGGCGGAGACAGCCGATATGCTGACCGCACCGGAACAGACCGTCATCCTGCCCGACATGCGGGCAGGATGCTCCATGGCCGACATGGCCGATATCTACCAAACCGAGAAGGCGTGGGAGAAGCTGACGGAAACGTTTGGTGATGGGATCATTCCGTTGACCTATGTGAATTCCACCGCAGCCATCAAAAGCTTTGTAGGAAAGTACGGGGGGGCAACGGTCACCTCATCCAATGCCCATAACATGGTGAAATGGGCGCTAGGGGAAAAAGAAAGGATCCTATTCCTTCCCGATCAGCACCTGGGTAGGAATACGGCTGCCGATCTCGGGATTTCCCTGGATGACATGGCGGTATTCGATCCAGCCACGAATGAGCTTGTCCATGATGGGGATACGGAAAACATCAAAGTCATCCTTTGGAAAGGTCATTGCTCCGTGCATGAGAATTTCACCGTACAGAATATAGAGAACGTGCGCAACAATCATCCGGACATGAAGGTCATCGTCCACCCTGAGTGCAGGAGGGAAGTAGTTGAGCGGTCTGATTATAATGGCAGCACCAAATACATCATCGACATGATTGAACGTGCACCATCAGGGACGTCGTGGGCCATCGGAACAGAAATGAACCTGGTGAAGCGCCTCATTGCGGGACACCCAGACAAACACATTGTATCGTTGAATCCATATATGTGCCCTTGTCTCACCATGAACAGGATCGACCTGCCGCATCTGCTCTGGGCTCTTGAGCGTGTAGTGGCGGAGGATCCGGTCAATGTGATCAGGGTGGACCCTTCCGTCACGACCGAAGCCGTAAAAGCCCTCGAGCGCATGTTGAATCGTGCCTGACCGATCGCCGGGAAATCCCCCCGGCGGTTTTTTTCGTACTGTTCAAATCAGTGGCCGCGGCATAAAAGAATCCGCATAGTCATAAGTTTTTATGTAGATGATTAGCAATTTGCCCATCTTATCATAGGATATATAGACTTATGCCTGAGGAGGGGAATGACGCGTGAAGATCCATATCGTACAAAAAGGTGATACGCTCTGGAAAATCGCCAAAAAATATGGCGTCAATTTCGAAGAATTAAAACACATGAACGCCCAGCTGTCCAACCCGGATATGATCATGCCCGGAATGAAGATCAAAGTCCCTACATCCGGTGGAACCGTAAAAAAAGAGACACAGATCAAGTACGGTTCCAAGGAGGCTCCCAAAAAGGAAATGCCGAAAACAGAGCATCCTTTTAAAGAGCAGAAACCGATGACGATGCCTGCAGAACAGCCCAAGGCTGAAAAGCCGAAAGAAGCACAAAAACCGTTCACGCCAAAAATGCCACAGCCGGTCATCCCGGAGATCGACATCAACAACTATTACATGATGAATATGCAAGTACAGCCGAAGCAGCAACCGATGCAGCAACCGATGCAGCAACCGATGCAGCAGCCTGTCCAGCAACCAAAACAACAGCCGATGCAGCAAGTGAAACCGCAAGCAAAACCCCAGCCACAGACACCGCCTAAACCTGCCAATATCCTTCCAAAAGCAACGGAACCAAAAAAAGAAACGCCAAAAACAAATCACAGCGTAAAAGGGGTACAACAGGAAGAAAGCCTGGAAATGCCTCAACCACAACAAGGGGGATTCACTCAGCCTATGTATTATAATCCAAATCAATCAGTTCCTGTTTCACCAGTCATGCCGGGATTCGGTCATGGTGGAAACATGCAGCCGTGGCAGGGTGGCGGAATGGGTCCATGGAATCAAGTCCAGGGAGCCCAGTATCCTCAGATGAATATGCCGATGATGCATCATGGCTACGATGAAGATTCTTCTTCATTCATGCCTTTCATGCCGAATGCCCAGTCACCAATGCAGATGCCAATGCAAATGCCGATGCAGTCACCGATGCAAATGCCAATGCAGTCACCGATGCAGATGCCAATGCAAATGCCGATGGGCCAGCCTGGGGTAATGGGTGCATCCGATGAAAATCAAATGATGCACCAGGGGATGCCACAACCATGTTATCCAGTATCACCGATGATGCCTGGGCCAGGTTTCTGCGGACCAGGAGGATTCGGGATGCCTGGCCCATGGGGGCAAGAACAGGTGCAAGGCGCCATGATGGATGGACAGATGCCAATGGGTCAACCGGGTGTGATGGGAGCAGAGATGCATCATCAGATGCCGATGGGTCAACCTGGCGTGATGGGAGCAGAGATGCATCATCAGATGCCGATGGGTCAGCCTGGCGTGATGGGAGCAGAGATGCATCATCAGATGCCGATGGGTCAGCCTGGCGTGATGGGAGCACAGATGCATCATCAGATGCCGATGGGCCAACCGGGTGTGATGGGAGCACAGATGAATCAGCAAATGCCGATGGGTCAACCCGGTGTGATGGGAGCTAGTGATCAGGAGGATTGTGGATGTGGAGGCCCTCAACCACAGGGTCAGCCGCAATGGCAGCAGCAGGCTCCGCAGTGGAATCAACCGATGCCGTATGGAATGCCTCAGCCGCAGGGATTCGGACCGGGAATGATGGGGCAGGGTTTGCCTCAAGGTATGCAAATGGGTGCCCCAAGAGCATTCTCCATGCCGAACTTTTATGACGAAGACAATGAAGGATAGATGGGAGCATGGAGGAGACGACTACACAGTTCGTCTCCTTTCTTTTTTGCAATGGAAGTTGGGGGAACCCGGTGCATCGATCGACACGTTGAAAGACGGGAAATGGGTGCTGCAGTCCGGAGGAAGGAAGTGGTTTGTCAAGCGCTACTCTTCGGAGAAACGGTTCGCTCTCCAAGAAATGCTGATCAAAGAGCTCCTGCAAGGAGGGTTTAACCATGTCATCCCTTTGCATCCCCTGCATCAGACAGAGGTCATCTCGTTCGAGGGGAATGTAATCGGGATTTCATACTGGCTCGAGACGGCTTCTTCGATCGATTATGCTGAGGTTTCAGACAGGCAGGAAGCATGGCGTGTGTTAAAAGGATTCCATCACGCCACAAGGAGGATTCAGGGCGCATGGGTGGACGATGTGCCTGAGTTCAGGTGGCTTGACAAATGGAAGAAGCGGATGCAGTTGTTTGACTATCATCTACCGTATCTTCAACACTTTATTGCTCCCTATTATCTGTCCAGCTATCTTGAATGGGGAAGATGGGCCTGGGAGGAACTTGATGCACTTGGCCCTTATAAAGGAAAAAGATGCATGGTCCACGGGGATGTGGCCCATCATAATTTCTTAAGGGGAATCGACGGCCGCGTGTACCTCATCGACTTTGATTTACTGTCAAGGTCACCTGCCATCACAGATGATATCCAGATGGCCAACCGGGTACTTCCTTATCTGGATTGGTCGTTAAAGGACGTCTTGGCCATCCCCTCGATAAGGAAGTATAGAAATGATGCGGCGTTCTTCCTTGGACTGATGTATCCGAGTGATATTTTCAGGGAATGGAATCGATTCATCAGGGAGGGGCAGTCTTACAGGGAGCACGTGTGGCCATATCTGGTACAGATCACGCTGGGACAGTTTCACCAGCGGATGCGCTTCGTTCAGGAGCTGCACAGTGAATTACGGAGGATCATCACCCATTTGTAGGAGGTTGTCCCAACTATTGATGGAATGATTGGGTCCGTTCCTCCGCACCCTATAAACGAGCAATATGCTCAAATAGCGGTGAGGGGGAATGACTACGTTGAAGAGGCGCTATGCATTTCTTGGTATGACAGCATTCATGTCGCTTAACCTTGCTGCCTGCAGCAGTGCGGAGAAGGAATCCGGTCAGCAGTACTCGAATTCCTATGAACCACTGGGCTATTATTCGAATGAAGGTCATGGGGGAGATGAAAATGACCGCCATGATGGTCCTTTGACCGAAATGTTCGATCATTCCGTGGGCAGGGAAGGGCAGGATATCCGTAATCAGAAACATAAATTCCTGCAGGTGAGGGATGATGACGGCAATCCCCAGAATCCCACCACCCCCCTGGCACCATATGATGCAGGCTTCTTTGCCCAGGATAACCGTGGAAGTCACGGTGATGCCAATTATCATGGGCATCTCGATGATAATACCCGTAAGGCGCGAAATTCGTACTATACCGCCTACGAGGGGGATCTTGCAGAAAAGATCGGCGATGTCACGGGGCATGTGAAGAACGTCAGTGATGTTCGTGCCGTATCGTATGGGACCGACGTATTGATTGCCATCGAGGTCAGGGACCACTCGAAAGAAGAAGAAACAAAGCAACGTGTAGAAAAAGCGGTACAGCCGTACCTCGAAGGCAGGACTGTATCAGTCGTCACGGATGAAGGCACATTCAGCCGCGTCCGGAATATCGATAATGATCTGAGGGGCGGCGGACCGCTGGATGGGATCAACCTGGACCTGCATGATATGTTCAATACGATCCGCAACCCGTAGAAGCTTGACTGTATAAAGGGGAGGTCCCTTTGTACAGTCTTTTTTCAACTATCGGGATAAATCGTTCCCCTGATGGCAAGACTAGGGATAGCAATACATAATGAATCCCGAGGTGATCACGATGACGATGAACGTTCGGATCGTGTTTATGGTGATGTTGTTGACTGGAGCCACATATTTTACCTTCTTTTATTCAGATGAAAAGCAAGCGGCGGACGGACCGGTTCACGATGTACCCGTAGAGGAAACATCCGCACATACCGTCACGCTGATCCTGGAAAGGGTTTATCTTGATGGTGAAGTAAGTGAAGAAATCGTCCAGGAAACCATATGGAGCATGGAAGATTTCTGGGCTGCCTACGAAGAATGGCAGCTGATTGATATGAGCGAAGAACAAATCGTCTTTCAGAAGCAGATGGATGATATTTCGCCGCTGTTAAAAACGAATGGTTACTTCGGCCTGACTGAAGAAGGGGTATTATCCATTTTCAACGGCAAGCCAGGTCAAGCGGAAATCATCCAATCCTTTTTCCAAATCGACCTGGATAAGCTGGAGAGCAATCGGCATGACGATCTGGTAAACGGGATTCCCATCACATCCAAGGAAGCGTATGTAGACGTTCTCGAACAATTGAAACCTTACTCCCTGCCACAGTGAACAGCCGGTCATCTGACCGGCTGTTTTTTATGTGCGCATTTGGAAGAAAGTCAGAATCGGAAAAAACAGAAAAAATAAGAACAAATGTTTCTTTTTATCAGTGCTTTTCCATAAAATCAATAAGTGATATGATACAATAGATTTATTATGCGAGGCGGCGGTGGCCAGTATGGAAGGCTCCAGAGAGGATCTGTGCAAGGGGATCGAGAATAAGTCGAACCGGACCAAAAAGCAAAGGACTCCTTTTTGCCCGCCCGGCCTTATGCTTGTCGGGCCAGACCGACCCTCCTCCGCATTTCTTGTCAGAAAGTGAAGTGATTACTATGTATGAATATATTCGAGGTACTGTGCAGATGGTGAGTCCCGAGTATGTGGTGGTTGAAAATGGAGGGATTGGGTATCAATTATTTGCAGCCAATCCGTTTGCATATTCGAAATATCAGGGTCAGGAAATTCAGATTTTTACATATCAGCATGTGAGGGAAGATGTCATTGCCCTCTATGGGTTCCTTGCCTTGGAAGAGAAACTATTGTTCATGAAGCTCCTTAATGTATCAGGGATCGGGCCGAAAGGGGCCCTTGCGATTCTTGCGTCGGGTGCGCCTCAGCAGGTGATCACCGCCATTGAGGAAGAAAATGATACATTCCTTACGAAATTCCCGGGCGTAGGGAAAAAGACGGCGAGGCAAATGATCCTTGACCTGAAGGGGAAACTGCAGGACGTCGTTCCGGACTACTTCCCGAGCCTGTTCAATCCTGAAGAGACGGTCCTTGATTCCGGTGATGAAGCATTTGAGGAAGCAATCCTCGCCCTGAAGGCGCTTGGCTATTCCGATCGGGAGGTCAAGAAAATCAAACCGAAGCTCAAAGGGCAGGAGCTCTCTTCGGATGAATATATCAGGAAGGGCCTTCAGCTTCTTCTGAAATCCTAATGGAAAGGAGCAAATGAGATGGACGATCGATTGGTATCAGGCGAATCGGAACAAAATGAGGACCGTTTCGAATTCTCCTTAAGACCACAGACCATCAAGCAATATATCGGTCAGGACAAGGTCAAACACAATCTTGAAGTATTCATCGAAGCGGCGAAGATGCGGGAGGAAACGCTTGATCACGTGCTCTTGTACGGTCCGCCTGGACTCGGAAAGACGACCCTTGCGGCGGTGATTGCCAACGAGATGGGGGTCAATATGAAAACGACATCGGGTCCTGCCATTGAAAGACCGGGGGATCTTGCTGCCGTACTGACGGCCCTCGAGCCAGGAGACGTGCTGTTCATCGATGAGATCCACCGTCTGCCACGTGCGATCGAAGAGGTCCTCTATCCAGCCATGGAAGACTTCTGCCTAGATATTGTCATCGGCACCGGTCCCAGTGCGCGTTCGGTCAGGCTGGATCTCCCCCCGTTCACCCTCGTGGGGGCCACGACGCGAGCCGGCGCACTTTCTGCACCGCTCAGGGACCGCTTCGGTGTGCTCTGCAGGCTGGAGTACTACAATGAAGATCAGCTGAATGAGATCGTGAAGCGGACCGCCGCAATCCTCAGGACGGAAATCGATCCCGTTGCGGCAAAGGAACTCGCGAGAAGATCGAGGGGGACACCGCGTATCGCCAACCGGCTCCTGAGGCGCGTAAGGGATTTTGCCCAGGTCAAATCGGACGGGAATATTTCGGCGACGCTATCCAAGGAAGCGCTGGACCTCCTTCAAGTGGATCAGCTCGGTCTGGACCACATCGACCACAAACTTCTTAGGGGCATCATCGAGCGCTTCAGGGGAGGCCCGGTGGGGCTGGATACCATTGCCGCGAGCATAGGGGAGGAATCCCATACGATAGAAGATGTATATGAGCCGTACCTCTTGCAGATCGGATTCCTCCAAAGGACCCCGAGGGGCAGGATCGTCACGCATCTTGTGTATGAACATTTCCAGATGGAGGTGCCGGCCAATTGAGCGGTCTGCCGAAACTTCTGATGATTGCGGGAGCCGTCCTCCTCGTGGCCGGTTTGCTCCTTCAGTTCACGAAACTCGGGAAATTACCCGGTGATATCGTCGTGAAGAAGGAGAATGCAACTTTTTATTTCCCGCTTATGACTTCTGTCCTGTTAAGTGTTATACTGTCGTTGGTCTTTTATTTTATAGGCCGAATCAAATAAAGATAAGTCAGGTGACCTAAAGTGAAAGTTGAAGATTTTGATTTCCATCTGCCGGAGGAACTGATCGCTCAGACCCCGCTAGAGAATCGTTCTGAAAGCAGACTGATGGTACTGGATAAAGAAGATGGATCCATTGATCATCTTCAGTTTAAAAATATTGTCGATCTACTGGATGAAGGCGATTGCCTTGTACTGAATGATACACGTGTATTACCGGCCCGTCTTTTTGGGCAAAAAGAAGAGACGGGGGCCAACATCGAAGTCCTTCTCCTGAAGCAGGAAGAAGGAGATCAATGGGAGACCCTCGTCAAACCTGCCAAGCGCGTGAAGGTGGGCACGGAAATCGTCTTCGGTGACGGCAAGCTGAAAGCGACCTGTGTCGGGACGAAGGACCATGGTGGAAGGATCATGGAATTTGCCTATGATGGCATTTTCTATGAGGTGCTTGAGGAGCTTGGTGAAATGCCGCTGCCACCATACATCCGGGAACGCCTCGAAGAACAGGACCGCTATCAGACGGTATATGCGAAGGAGCGCGGATCTGCCGCCGCCCCTACAGCGGGACTCCACTTCACCGAGGAGCTATTGGAAGAGCTGAAGGCGAAGGGCGTTCATATCGCCTTCATCACGCTTCACGTCGGGCTGGGGACTTTCCGTCCGGTGTCGGTGGATTCGATCGAGGACCATGATATGCACTCGGAGTTTTACCAAATCTCCGAAGGCACGGCACGCCTCCTGAATGATGTAAGGGATAAGGGCGGGCGCATCATCACCGTCGGTACGACATCGACGCGGACCTTGGAGACGATCGCCTCCAAGCATGACCGTTTTGTGGAAGAGAACGGGTGGACGAATATCTTCATCTATCCGGGTTATGAATTTAAGGGGATCGACGGCTTGATCACCAATTTCCACCTGCCGAAGTCGACCCTCATCATGCTCGTGAGTGCTTTTGCAGGTCAGGAGCACGTCCTTAAAGCCTACGAGACAGCCGTCCAAGAGAAGTATCGCTTCTTCAGCTTCGGCGATGCCATGTTCTTAAAATAATCAGCTGCAACACTGAAAAAGGAGAATCACACGTTGACTGCAATCAGATATGAGCACATTAAAACATGTAAGCAAACAGGTGCGCGGCTCGGGAAGGTCCATACCCCACACGGCACATTCGAAACACCGGTATTCATGCCAGTCGGAACCCTTGCCACGGTCAAGACGATGTCACCGGAAGATCTGAAGGCGATGGATGCAGGGATCATCCTGAGCAATACCTATCACCTTTGGCTGCGCCCGGGCCATGAGATCATCCGGGAAGCAGGCGGACTCCATAAGTTCATGAACTGGGACCGTGCCATCCTGACCGATTCCGGAGGCTTCCAGGTATTCAGCCTGAGCAAACTCCGTAAGATCGAAGAAGAAGGGGTCCATTTCCGTCACCATCTGAACGGTGACAAGCTCTTCCTCAGTCCCGAGAAGGCGATGGAAATCCAGAATGCCCTTGGATCCGATATCATGATGGCATTCGATGAATGCCCGCCGTACCCTGCCGAATACGAGTATATGAAGAGTTCTGTCGAGCGTACATCACGCTGGGCCGAACGCTGTCTCGAGGCCCATCAGCGTCCACAGGATCAAGGGTTGTTCGGGATCGTACAGGGAGGGGAGTACGAGGAGCTGAGGAAGCAGAGTGCCCGTGACCTTACGTCACTCGACTTCCCTGGATATGCAGTAGGTGGCCTGTCTGTGGGAGAACCGAAGGATGTCATGAACAGGGTCCTTGAGTTCACCACTCCTCATCTGCCGTTCGACAAGCCGAGATACCTCATGGGTGTGGGCTCTCCGGATTCACTGATCGACGGAGCCATCAGGGGGATCGATATGTTCGATTGCGTCCTGCCGACGAGGATCGCCCGAAACGGTACCCTCATGACAAGTGAAGGCCGTCTCGTGGTGAAAAATGCCAAGTATGCCAGGGACTTCAGACCCATCGATGAAAAGTGCGACTGCTATACATGTAAAAACTATAGCAGGGCTTATATCCGTCATTTGATCAAATGTGACGAAACGTTCGGAATTAGGCTTACGACTTATCATAATCTGCATTTTCTGTTAAACTTAATGGAACAAGTCAGACAAGCGATTCGCGAAGATCGACTGGGGGACTTTAGGGAAGAATTCTTCGAACAGTACGGTTTCAACCGTCCGGATGCGAAGAACTTCTAATTTGAAAGGAGGGGAAACACATGCAAGGAGGACTAGGTTCAATCATCATGCTCGTCTTGATGTTCGTATTGTTCTATTTCCTGCTTATCCGTCCGCAGCAGAAGCGTCAAAAAGCGGTTGCACAAATGCAAAGCGAGCTGGCTAAAGGCGATAAGGTAGTAACAATCGGCGGACTTCACGGCTTCATCGATGCCATCGAAGAAGGAAAAGTCATCATCAAATGCGGTGATGGAAGCCGTCTTACATATGATCGCAATGCGATCAGGGAGATTGTTAAGACAGAAGTATAAAAAAAGCCTGTGCTCTTCCATGCTGTCAAGCGTGGACGGGTGCAGGCCTTTTTTTGTATGATTCAGTTTTCCTTCGGGTTGCCTCCGCTCAGGTTGACCCCGAGTACGCCACCCATCATCGCCGTCAGGATATAGCACCCATGATAGATCAGCTGCTCTGAAGACGGAGATGAGTCCAGTCCGAGATATTGAAAAAGGAAGACGAAAAGCGTATAAAGGATCCCCGTGGAACCTCCGAGCATCCATCCCTTGGTTTTGCCTTTTCCCCCCGACATGAATCCCCCGATGAACAGGGCCAGGAATGACACAATGGTGATGAATAAGGAAATGGCACTCTCCGTCAGACTGGTGAACCGAAGTAGCAATGAAAAGATCAAGCTTGCAGCGATGGCGATCACAAAGATAGTGACCGTGCCGAAGAGTACTGCGCCCCCTAATTTTTTGGCTTCTATGATCAATCTCTCCCTTCCAATTCTTCATTTGACGAGCTCTAGTACAAGCATATTCACCACCACCGGAAAAAAGACTGGCTTTTGGGCAAATATCCCTCTCATGAATGATCCTTACGGGTCGATACTATGAAGGATTAGCTGATGGAGGTGAATCGAATGGAGGAATATATCGTCATCGTGGCCCGGACGCTGATTCTTTACTTCTTGATCGTATTGATCTTCAGAATCATGGGGAAACGTGAAATAGGCGAACTGAGCATCCTGGATCTGGTGGTTTTCATCATGCTCGCCGAAATCGCTGTCATGGCGATCGAGAAGCCGAAGGATCCCCTGGCCCACTCCCTGATCCCCATGGTTGTGATGGTCGTGCTGCAGCTCCTGTTCGCCATGATATCCCTCCGTTCAAAATCCTTCAGGGAGATGATCGACGGGAAGCCTGCTGTCATCATCCATAATGGAAAGATTGATGAGGTGGTCATGAAGAAGCAGAGATACAATTTTGATGATCTCCTTCTCCAGCTGCGGGAAAAAGATGTGTTTAACGTGGCGGATGTCGAATTTGCGATCCTTGAAACATCAGGAAAGCTGTCGGTACTGAAAAAACAGGGGAGCGCCGACACATACGCCCTCCCCATCATACTGGACGGCGAGATCCAGACCGAACATCTCCAGCAGCTCGGCAAATCTCCATTTTGGCTGCGTGGCGAGATGAAAAAGAGGGGCTATCCTGCCATCAGGGATATTGCATTCTGCAGCTATGATAAGGGCGAATTCTATATAGATGAAAAATGATCCGGAGCTCGGTCCGGATCATTTTTCATTTGCTAGACAAACCGTTTGATCAACGGGATATTCTTCATATCTTCCTTCGTGATCAATCGCAGGAGGAAAGAGCATAGGATATAGACGATACACGTCGTGGCAATCCCGATCACAAGCCGGATGGACACGGGCTCAGAAGGGAAAAGTGTGAGCCAGGAATAATGACCCCACAGTCCCGAAAGCAGGATCACGGCCGCCACCACTGCATAATCCCTTATATAGAGCATGATGGGAACGGCCTTCAAGATGGTCATGAAGTGGAGGATGGTCACAAGGACGAATCCGACTACCATCCCAAGGGCAGCGCCGTTGATGCCGAATCCGGCTTGAGAAGCAAGGACGAAGATCACGCCGGTCTTCACCACGGCCCCGATCAGGCTGTTGATCATGGCCGCCCTCGCAAGGTTCAATGCCTGAAGGACTGCCTGCAACGGGCCTTGATAGTAATAGAACAGAAGGAATGGCGCCATGATCATGATGAACACCGCTCCGGTTTCGCTGCCATACATCAGCTGCATGAGGGGTTTTGCATAGATGTAGAGGACGACGATGGACAAACCACCTGTGATGAGGCAGATCCTCAGTGCCTGCTGAAGGCGGTATTCAATCAGTTTATAATTTTTCAAGGCATTCGCTTCGCTGATCGCCGGGACAAGGGATTGGGATAGAGAGACGGTAATAAAGGAAGGCAGGAACAGGAGTGGCAGGGCGTAACCCGTCAGTGAACCATATTGCGCTGTGGCCATGGAAGCCGTGACACCGGCGAGTGCGAGGCTGTGGGCGACAACGATCGGTTCAAAGAATAAAGAAATCGATCCGATCATCCTGCTACCCGTTGACGGCAGTGCCACTTCCATGAGTTCCCGCAGGGTCTCCTTCCCTTTATGGATGGATGAAAAGAATTGCTTCCGCAATCGGAACGTCTTCTTACGTTTAAAGTAAGTGAAAAGGAAGACCAAGGAAGCAAGCTCCCCTAGGACGGAAGCCACCATGGCCGCTGCTGCCGCATACTCGATGCCGTAGGGGAGGAAGGTTTTAGTCAGGACGGCGATGAGCGTGATCCTTACCACCTGCTCGATGACTTGAGAGTAGGCAGGTGGCTTCATCTGCTGCCGTCCCTGGAAATAGCCTCGTAGCACGGAGGAAATGGCGACAACCGGGATGATCGGTGCGATGGCGACCAACGGGTAATATGTACGCGGATCCGTGAACAGCGTCTGGGATAGATAGGGTGCCAGGAGAATGAGGGCAGGTGTGAAGATCAGGGAAAGACCCAGGGTGATGGAGAGGGAGACGACCAGGATCTTTTTCACCTTCTGCCGGTCCCCGCTGCTCTCTGCTTCTGATACCGTTTTCGATATGGCAATGGGGAGCCCGAACTGGACGATGGTAATGACCAGGAGCAGTGTAGGGAAGGCCATCATGAAAAGACCGACCCCCTCTGCCCCGATGAACCGGGCCACGACGATGCGGTTCACGAACCCCAGGACTCTTGTGATCAGGGCAGCGAGCATGAGAATGACGGTGCCTCTCAGAAATTTTGACATATACTTCCCTGCCTTCTCAAAATTGGTATTATCGTATACAATGATATATATGCATCCCAATGGTCCAAGCATGACAAGTTGGGAATAAATACGGCCGTATATTGCCGATCTTCCAAAATGGAGTGGGGAATGGAATGAAACCAAATCAGCATCCTTACGATCGATTTTATGATTCATTGGAGCCTGCACTGTTAAGCAAGGTGGAGGAATTCCATCTGTTCGGGTACGGGGAAGCCTCTCTGGAAAGACTATGGTTATACCTGACCAAAAAGAAATGGAAAAAGCCCGAAGTAAATGTGAAAGTGTATGAATTGGTCAGCGACATCCTCTCGGCTAAAGCAGGGGAATATATGACCTTCGAAACGGTCCAGGCCTATCGTTCGCCGAACTGGTTCGCCGATGTGAATGAGGATGAACTGAAGGAACTTCTGCATCCTTCCAGGGAAGAGAAATAGCACGGGAACAAATTGACATGGAATTCGTTCTCCGCCATAATGGGAATGTTGAAAGATAAAGGAATGGATTGAACGACACAGGCGATCGACGGGGATATCTCAGAAAGCCCCGGAGATCAGTCAATACGAAAAGATCATATTTGGGATGGTTTTCAAGGAGGAACTGTACATAATGGTAAAGCGTGGCCGCATCGTTGCCTTTTTCGTCCTGCTCGTCCTGCTGGCAGGAACGGTCGGGGGAACAGCAAAATCGATCATCAATGATATCAAACTGGGTCTTGACCTCCAAGGTGGCTTTGAAGTGCTGTATGAAGTGCAGCCTGTCAATGGAGAGAAGATCACGAAACAGACAGTCGCCAACACGGCGGAAGCCCTCGATGAGAGGATCAACGTCCTGGGTGTGAGTGAACCAAGTATCCAGATCGAGGACAATAACAGGATCCGCGTCCAGCTTGCAGGTGTCGAGGACCAGAACCAGGCACGGGAAATCTTGTCCACACAGGCGAATCTGTCCTTCCGCGATGTGAACGATAAGGTTCGACTGGACGGATCCGACCTTGTTTCGGGATCGGCGAAACAGACGTTCAACGAACAGAACCAACCGATCGTATCCTTGAAGCTGAAGGATCGCAAAAAGTTTTATGAACTGACACAGAACATCTATCAAATGGCCCCTCAGAATCAGTTGGTCATCTGGCTTGATTTTGAAGAAGGAAAAGATTCCTACGAGAAGGAAGCAGGCAAGGAAGACCCTAAATTCCTTTCTGCGCCAAATGTGAATAAGCCGATCAATTCGGATGAGGTCATCATCGAGGGGAACTTCACCGTGGAAGAAGCCCAGAATCTGGCCAAGCTTCTTGATGCGGGCGCTCTTCCTGTCAAGCTGGAAGAGAAATATTCCACCTCTGTCGGAGCACAATTCGGACAGCAGGCACTCGATAAAACCGTCACGGCAGGGATCATCGGCATCGCCTTGATCTTCCTGTTCATGATCGTGTATTACCGTCTTCCGGGCTTCATCGCCTCGGTCACCCTGTCCGTGTATCTATACCTCGTCCTGCTCCTATTCGAGCTGATGAACGGGGTGCTGACACTGCCGGGGATCGCAGCAATTATACTCGGTGTCGGGATGGCCGTCGATGCGAATATCATCACGTATGAGAGGATCAAAGAGGAGATCCGGGTCGGGAAGCCGATCAAATCGGCCTTCCAGGCAGGGAACAAAACCTCATTCCTCACCATCCTGGATGCCAACTTGACGACCCTCATCGCAGCGGGGGTACTGTTCTATTTCGGTACAAGCTCTGTTAAAGGGTTTGCGACCATGCTCATCATCTCCATTCTCGTCAGCTTCATCACGGCGGTTTGGGGATCCAGGGTCCTTCTCGGTCTATGGGTGAACAGCAGGCTCTTCAACAAAAGGCCGGGCTGGTTCGGCGTCAACAAAAAAGACGTCCATTCACTTTCGGACAATTTGGATACACTGGACTTGCCGACGAAGTTCGATCGCGTCGAGTTCGCTAAAAACCGCAGGAAGTTCTTTGCGATTTCGGCGGTCATCATGATCGCAGGAGTCATCTTGCTTTCCGTATTCAGGCTGAATCTCGGCATTGACTTTGTCAGCGGTTCGCGGGTGGATCTCGTTTCCGATCAACCGATTCAGACCGAAACCCTTAAGAAGGAACTTGATGATATCAAGCTCCCAAGCGATAACATCGTTGTTTCGGGTGAAAAGAGCAATACGGCGGTGGTCCGCTATTCAGACGACCTCTCCAAGGAAGAAATCGCGAAGCTGAAAGATCACTTCCAGGACCTTTACGGGAAGGATCCGAGCATCAGTACCGTTTCACCGGTAGTAGGGAAAGAGCTTGCGAAGAGTGCCCTGTATGCAGTGGCCATCGCATCGATCTTCATTATCCTGTATGTGACGGTCCGATTTGAATGGCGCATGGCCCTCGGAGCCATCATTTCACTTCTGTTCGATGCCCTGCTGATCATTTTCTTCTTCAGTGTCACACGCCTCGAAGTCGATATCACATTCATTGCGGCCGTCCTGACGATCGTCGGGTACTCCATCAATGATACGATCGTCACCTTCGACCGTCTGAGGGAAAATCTTCACAAAATGAAGCGCATCAAGCATGCGGAAGAACTGGAAGAAGCGGTCAACAAGAGTCTCCGTCAGACCTTGGGCCGTTCGGTCAACACCGTCTTGACAGTGGTCATCACGGTCATCGCCATCCTGATCTTCGGTAGCGAATCGATCCGCAACTTCTCCATCGCCCTTCTTGTCGGGTTGATCTCGGGAGTGTTCTCTTCCATTTACATTGCTGCTCAGATCTACCTGTCATTGAAGATCAGACAGCTGAAGAAACACGGACCAATCAAAACCGTCAAAGAGAAGAAGAAATGGACTGACGAACCGCAAGTATAATAGAAATGGGACAGGGGAAGCTCCCCTGTCCCATTTTTTTAATGGAGTGGGCACCATCGGGTTACACTATGGGGATAAGGTACTAAATGAATCCGGTTGGTTTCATTACGCTCATGAAAAGGGTAAAAGGGTATCATCCATCATTTCTGATGGAAAGAGACAATGTAGTCGTGAGGAGGGAATAGAATGAAGTTTCAATGGACGCTGCTTTTAGGGATTGTTTTTGCCCTGATCGTATCCATTTTCGCCGTCATCAATGTTGACCCCGTAACAGTGAACTACCTTTTTGGTGAAGCAGACTGGCCTCTTATATTAGTTATTCTGGGATCTGTTTTCATGGGAGGAATCATCATCGGATCGGTGGGACTTTTCAGGCTTTTCGTCGTGCAACGGCAAGTGAAGGCACTTGAAAAGGAAAACATGACCTTGAGGGAGCAGATCGAAAGGACACGGGATCAACAGCGCCTCGATTCGCAGGATACCTCGTTGAAGAAGCAGGCACCCGATTCCATACAGGAAACATCAGAATGACCGGAATGAAGGCACCCATGCAGGGTGTCTTTTTCCTTTGATGGACTTTGATGTGGATTGAAACCCCCTTACCGTTTTTGTATAATGAGAAAGGCTGAGGGGTGAAAATATGTTGAATGCAAAAACACGCTGGAAAATGAAAGATTCTGACCAGCAAAAGATAGCAGAATTGGCACAAGAGTTAAATGTTCCCCCGCTTGTTGCGAAATTATTGATAAATCGGGATCTGGCTGATGCTGATGATGCCCGGAACTTTTTATTTGATACAGGCGGATCGTTTCATGATCCATTTCTTTTTGATGATATGCAAAAAGCGAAAGAGCGCATCATGCTGGCAATCGAGCAGGAGGAGCGCATCCTTGTGTACGGTGACTATGATGCCGACGGGGTTAGTTCTACATCCGTCCTGATGACGGTACTCACAGACCTCGGAGCACAGGTGGAATTTTATATCCCCAACCGGTTCACAGAAGGATACGGACCGAATGAAGAAGCCTTCAGATGGGCTGCTGATGAGGGATTCTCCGTTATCATCACGGTGGATACCGGTATTTCTGCAGTGGAGGAGGCCAAGCTTGCAAAAGATTTTGGCATTGACTTGATCTTGACGGACCACCATGAACCGGGTCCGGAATTGCCGCCAGTCTATGCGATGATCCATCCGAAAGTGGAAGGATGCTCGTATCCATTCAAGGAACTCGCAGGAGTCGGGGTTGCTTTGAAGCTAGCCCACGCACTTTACGGGGAGTTTCCCGACCATCTGCTGGATTTGGCCGCGATCGGTACCATTGCCGACCTTGTTCCCCTCCATGGGGAAAACCGGCTGATCGCCAAGAAGGGGATTGCCAAGCTGAGGGTGACGGACCGGCTTGGGATCAAAGCCCTTTGCCGGGTGGCGAATGCCCAGCAAAATGAAATGAATGAAGAGACCGTCGGATTCATGATTGCACCGCGTATCAATGCCGTCGGCAGGCTTGGCGATGCCGATCCGGCAGTGGATCTCATGCTCTCCCGCGATCCGGAAGAAGCGAAGGCACTCGCAGAAGAGATTGATGGGTTGAACAAAGAGCGCCAGTCCATCGTAGCGAAAATGACGGAGGAAGCCGTCGAGATGGTCGAGAAGGAATTCCCTCCTTCTGAAAACGGAGTTCTTGTTATCGGTAAGGAAGGATGGAACCCCGGGGTAGTGGGGATTGTTGCCTCCCGTCTCGTTGACAGGTTTTACCGGCCGACCATTGTCTTGAGTTTCGATCCTGATTCAAATAGAGCAAAGGGTTCGGCAAGGAGCATTGCCGGGTTCGATCTGTTCAAGAACCTGTCCATGAATCGAGAAATTCTTCCCCATTTCGGGGGGCATCCAATGGCTGCGGGAATGACCCTAGCCCTTTCGGATGTCGATGAGCTTCGTGCAAGATTGAATGAACAGGCAAAAGATGTACTGAATGAAGAAGATTTCGTCCCCGTTACAGAGCTTGATGCCGA
Organism: Rossellomorea sp. FS2; assembly: GCF_047915635.1. Classification (NCBI taxonomy): domain Bacteria; kingdom Bacillati; phylum Bacillota; class Bacilli; order Caryophanales; family Bacillaceae; genus Rossellomorea; species Rossellomorea sp. FS2. Next base: position 367,447 of record NZ_JBLRVS010000001.1, read on the forward strand.
AGTCGCCGTGGACGAGATCACCGTTGAATCCATCGAGAAGATGCACCTCCTTGCGCCATTCGGGATGAATAATCCGAAGCCTAAGTGGGTCATCCGCGATGTATCCATCGATCATTATAAAAAAATTGGTTCAGCACAGAATCACCTCAAGCTTGTCCTGGCCGAAAACGGCGTACAAGTGGATGGGGTGGGGTTCGGTCTCGGTGAACTTGCCGATCATATGACACCCTATGTGAAGGCTTCCGTCATCGGAGAGCTGTCGATCAATGAATGGAATAATCGCAAGAAGCCTCAGATCTTCCTGCAGGATATCCAGATTTCTTCCTGGCAGCTTTTCGATATGAGGGGGATCAAGCAGGTGACTAAATGGGCACCTCTCATACCTGACAGTGACAGGGTGATCGTATGCTTCCATCCGAAGACGGCGGACACATCGCTGTTCAAAGGGGAAGTCCGGTATATTCAGAGTGAATCGGATCTTGAAGGGATCGTGGTGGATGGATGCAATCTCGTATTCCTCGATCTTCCCGGGGACCGTCGCCTGATGGAACAGCTTCTGGAGCTCGGCAGGCCGCATCGCATCTATGCCCATTTCCATCAGCATGAGGATCATTTCTTCAGTACGATGCCCACCCGTGATCATTTCAAATGGTATTATGCCTTCCTTCATAAAAGAGGTTCATTTGATTTGAAGAAACACGGGAATGACCTTGCCAAGTACAAGGGATGGTCGATGGAAACAATCGATTTCATGTCAAAGGTGTTTTTTGAATTGAAGTTTGTTACAATAGAAGATGGTTTGATTTCTCTTCATCCTGTCAAAGTGAAAAAAGATCTGTCCGAATCTCCTGCTTACATGAGGAAACAGCATCAGTACGAGCTTGAAAATGAGCTCCTGTATTCATCATATCAGGAACTGAAGACATGGTTCAGCGAAAGGATGAAAGAGTCCGCTATAGTTGAGGAGGAAGTAGAAGCATGGACTTGAAACAATATGTCACGATCGTTGATAACTGGCCGAAAGAAGGCATCAAGTTTAAAGACATCACCACTCTTATGGACAATGGTGATGCATATAGATACGCAACGGATCAGATCGTGGAGTACGCGAAAGAAAAACAAATCGATCTTGTTGTAGGACCGGAAGCAAGGGGCTTCATCATCGGTTGCCCGGTAGCGTATGCCCTTGGGGTAGGATTCGCTCCTGTCAGGAAACCAGGTAAGCTCCCACGTGAGACGATTCAACAGCAATACGGCCTTGAGTACGGAAAAGATGCCCTGACGATTCATAAGGATGCCATCAAACCGGGACAGCGCGTATTGATCACGGACGATCTACTCGCTACAGGCGGTACGATCGATGCGACAATCAAGCTTGTAGAAGAGCTTGGCGGGATCGTTGCCGGTACAGCCTTCTTGATCGAACTGACCTATCTAGACGGCCGTGATAAGCTAGAAGGCTACGATATCATGACATTGATGCAATACTGACCATACATAAGGGACCGACATCACAGGAAGATGCCGGCCCTTATTTTTTTATATAGCGTGTCCATGATCGGGGGTCGGAAGCTCCATCCATGTGAGGGAAGATATCCAGTTATGTAATCGTCACCATTCGACAAAACCAGATGAAATCTGAGAATTTTAACCCAAACCCTTTACATAATGGCTTTTTTTTTTGATAATAGTAACAATCGTTTCATTTTCATAACGCATCAGTGCGTTCGAATAGATTGAGCATGTCGGTGCCTTTTATCAGGCGCTGAACCAAATTTATATATAAAGGTGATTTTGATCATGGCGAAGGATCAAGTATTAACCCCTGAACAGGTTATTGATAAAACAAGAGAATATTTGAATGACGAGCATGTAGGATTGGTGGAAAAGGCATATGAGTATGCACGGGAAGCCCATAGCGAACAGTATCGCAAATCGGGTGAACCCTACATCATCCACCCGATTCAGGTGGCTGGGATCCTGGCAGATCTCGAGATGGATCCGGCAACTGTGGCTGCCGGTTTTCTTCATGATGTCGTAGAGGATACCGGGATATCCCTGCAACAGATCGAAGAGGACTTCAACGCGGAAGTGGCCATGCTTGTCGACGGGGTGACAAAGCTTGGTAAGATCAAGTACAAATCCCAGGAAGAGCAGCAAGCCGAAAATCATCGGAAGATGTTCGTGGCCATGGCAAGGGACATCCGTGTCATTTTGATCAAGCTTGCCGATCGTCTCCATAATATGAGGACACTCAAGCATCTTCCTCAGGAAAAGCAGCGCAGGATCGCGAATGAGACTTTGGAAATCTTCGCCCCTCTTGCCCACCGACTTGGTATATCCAAGATCAAATGGGAGCTCGAGGACACCAGTCTCCGATATTTGAATCCACAGCAATACTATCGCATCGTCAACCTCATGAAGAAGAAGCGTGCAGAGCGGGAAGAGTACCTGGAAGAAGTCGTCGACGACGTGAAGGATCATCTCAGTGATGTGAAGATCATCGCCGATATATCCGGCCGTCCGAAGCATATTTACAGCATCTACCGGAAAATGGCCCTTCAGAATAAACAATTCAATGAAATTTATGACCTTCTTGCCGTGAGGATCGTCGTGGACAGCATCAAGGATTGCTATGCCGTCCTCGGCATCATCCATACGAGATGGAAGCCGATGCCCGGCCGCTTCAAAGATTACATCGCCATGCCGAAGCCGAATATGTATCAGTCACTCCATACGACCGTGATCGGGCCGAAAGGGGACCCGCTTGAAGTGCAGATCAGGACGCTTGAGATGCATGAGATCGCGGAGTACGGTGTCGCAGCCCACTGGGCGTACAAGGAAGGCAAGGAAGCCAATGAACCCGTTTCCTTCGATAAGAAGCTCTCATGGTTCAGGGAGATCCTCGAGTTCCAGAACGAATCGGCCAACGCAGAGGAGTTCATGGAGTCTCTTAAGATCGACCTGTTTTCCGATATGGTCTTCGTCTTCACGCCAAAAGGGGATGTCCTGGAGCTTCCGTCAGGATCGGTGCCCATCGATTTCTCTTACCGGATCCACTCTGAGATCGGGAATAAGACGATCGGGGCCAAGGTGAACGGGAAGATGGTCACTCTCGATTACAAATTGAAAACCGGTGATATCATTGAAATCCTTACGTCCAAGCACTCCTACGGACCAAGTCAGGATTGGCTGAAGCTTGCCCAGACCTCACAGGCGAAGAATAAGATCCGGCAGTTCTTCAAAAAGCAGAGAAGGGAAGAGAACATCGAGAAAGGCCGTGAAATGGTCGAGAAAGAGATCAAGGCACAGGACTTCGATGTGAAAGAGATCCTTACTTCTGAAAACATCAAGCGGGTTTTCGAGAAGTTCAACTTCTCCAATGAAGATGATATGTATGCTGCTGTCGGGTACAATGGCATCACTGCGGCGCAAATCGCCAACCGCCTGACCGAGAAGGAAAGAAGGAAACGCGAACAGGAAGATATTCTGGAAGAAACCGTAAAAGAGCTGAACGCACAGCCTCAGAAGCGCAAGAAAAAAGATGCAGGTGTCCACGTGGAAGGCATCGATAACCTGTTGATCCGCTTGTCCCGCTGCTGTTCACCGGTACCCGGAGATGAAATCGTCGGTTTCATCACGAAGGGCCGTGGTGTATCCGTTCATCGCTCCGACTGTACGAATGTCATGGCGGAAGGGGTGGAACAACGCCTCATTCCCGTTTCCTGGGAAAGCGATCGCTATGATCAGAAAGAGTACAATGTGGATATTGAAATTTCAGGATATGACCGTCGAGGTCTTCTGAACGAAGTGCTTCAAGCCGTCAACGAAACCAAAACGAATATATCGGCTGTCAGTGGAAAGTCTGATCGGAATAAAGTGGCGACCATCAATATGTCGATTTCCATCCATAATATCTCCCACCTCCATAAAGTCGTGGAGCGCATCAAACAGATATCGGATATCTATGCCGTGCGAAGAATTATGAACTGAAGGGGTTTTACGTAATGAAAGTTGTACTGCAAAGGAGCAAACAAGCATCCGTTACAGTGGACGGCGAGGTACAGGGCCGCATCCAGTCCGGACTCGTCCTCCTTGTCGGGATCACCCACGGGGATACGGAAGAGGAAGCGGCCTATATCGCGGATAAGGTCGTGAACTTAAGGATCTTCGAAGACGAGGATGGGAAGATGAATCATTCCCTTCTCGACCGCGGAGGAGAGATCCTGTCCATTTCACAGTTCACCCTCTACGGGGACACCCGAAAGGGCAGGAGGCCCAATTTCATGGGGGCTGCAAAGCCAGCAGAGGCAGAAGTCGTTTATGAGCGCTTCAATGCCATTCTGAGGGAGAAGGGCGTAAACGTGGCAACCGGTGTGTTCGGTGCCATGATGGATGTACAGCTCATCAATGACGGTCCCGTGACCCTGATTATAGAGAAATGAGCAAAAAGCCAGGGAGGCGGGCCTCCCTGGCTTTTTGTTAATTTGTAAAGTATTCGCTCAATCCGTAGTAGATGCTCGTGGCCGCAGTATCCTGGAAGTAGGCGGTATTCACATTCGCCTCTTCGGATGCATTGCTGAGGAATCCGAGTTCCACAAGGACAGCCGGGCGCATGTTTTCCCGGATCACATGGTAGTCACCGTTCCGGACCCCGCGATCGGCGTTCGGCATTCTTCCGGAGAGGGCAGAATGGACGGACTCCGCCAAATCCTTCTGCTGTGAACCGTTATAATAGGTGGTATGCCCTGTGATGGACGAATCATAAATGCTGTCGAAATGAAGGCTGACAAACGCATCGGCCATATAATAATGAGATAATGATACCCTGGATGGAAGGGAAATGAATTCATCATTCCTTCTCGTCAGAATCACTTCTGCACCTGCACTCCTTAATTTGTCTGCCACAAGCTGAGCAGTCTTGAGGGTCAGGTTTTTTTCATGGGTGCCGTTGATACCTGTCGTTCCACCGTCACGCCCGCCGTGTCCCGGATCGAGGACGATGGTCTTGCCTTCGAGTCCGCCGGATGTTTCCGGAGCAGGAGATGTCCCGCCTTTTTTGCTCGAGACAATCCAGTTGGCCACAAACGCGCTTGCTCCGTCAGACAGCCGGATCTCATACCAGTCACCGGATGTCCCCACCACATCGAAGGTCGAACCGCTGCCGGCCCTTTCCACGACGCTTGCCTGACTGTCGGGGCTTGTCCGGAGGTTGGTCCCATCATAAAGGATCGTGATGGAATCGGGAGCGCCTTCTGACATGGACGTTCCTTCCGTTTTCTCCTCTGCCTCTTCACCGGCCACTTTCATAAACCAGCCTGCCACCCAGCCATCTTCACCGTTTGATAGCTTGATCCGATACCATTCATTCGATTCTTCAAGGATGGAATAGGACTCACCGCGGGTGACTTTCCCGACGATGCCTCCGTTCAGTGAGGCCTCATCGCGTACAAGCAATGATTCGACGTTGACCGTGGCCGTCATGGAAGAATCGGATCCATCGCTACTTCCGGATTCCATACCCGATAAAGATAGATAGTCTTCGTTGATCCAGGCCGTACCACCCCGATATGAGATTTCATACCAGCCCTGTACACTTCCGGTGATCGACACTTCTTCCCCGGTTGATAGGGTCCCCAGGCGCTCGCTATCCGTCGATGGTGCCTTCCTTACATTGATCGAATCCTCGTTGGCCGTCCCGGTCAAACCTGACGCTGCCGGTGCTGCCGGGCTGTCCGAAGAATCCCCCTCGGTGACGAGCCACTCGGCTACCCAGCCTTCACCTTGGGGTGTATTGATTTTGTACCAGTCCCCGTCATTTTCGGTGACCGTGTACTCTTCTCCTTTAGCTGCCTGCATGAGGACAGGATAGCTGAGTCCGGGACCGGTCCTCACATTGAGTGTAGGAACCCCGATGCTCACCCGCTCTCCGCCTGCGCTTGCCTTCACCGAAGTGAAAAGCGGAAGGAGGAGACAGATGACCAGGAAGGATATGTAGATTTTCTTGATGTGGACAACCTCCTCTCTCTTCATGAACATCACTAGTAGTATCGGACTGTCACGCGTTTTCTGAACTCATTTTGAAGAAAACACCATCAAAAATGATCCATACCCACATAAATACGAGATAAAAAATAAAATTCCTTTAATACGATAGAAATTTAGTCATTTGGAAAGGATAGATGGTAGGAATAGTGAAAGGAAGGGTACTATGCGATCAAGCGACAAGGCTTTTATGAATTCGACTAGTGAAAAAGCACTGTTTCAGACAGATTTTCACCAATTCATGGAAATGGAAAAAGGCGCATTGAACATGGAGCTCGCCTCTGAGTTCGGTCTGACGCTGAAGGATGTCCGCCTATTGAAAAAGAAAATGGAGAGGTCCTGACGAAACCCCTTGACATCAACCTGCCTCATCCGTATCATTATAGAAATAATATAGCTTTTTAAAACCGACGATCGAGAATAGTAGCTGGTCTCCACCTGCGAAGAGAGGAAATGCCCTGGGCTGCAAGCATTTCTGCAAGGTACTCCAGTGAATGAACACTCGGGAGGCTCCGCCCTGAAATGAAAGTAGGGGATGGACGTACCAGGCGTTAACTGGTGAAGTGGGAGTCTATTGGACTCCAATTAGGGTGGCACCACGGGAATAACAGCTCTCGTCCCTTGTATTTATTACAAGGGATCGAGGGCTTTTTTTATTGCCCCGATTTTGCGGGGACTTACATACTAAGGCTTTATGAAAAGGAGGAATCCCCTTGTCTATTCAAATACCAAGAGGAACACAGGACATTCTGCCCGGAGAAGTAGAGAAGTGGCAATATATCGAGAAGGTGGCGACCGACCTTTGTCGCGCTTATCAATACAATGAAATCCGTACGCCGATCTTTGAATCGAGCGAACTATTCACGCGCGGTGTCGGTGACACGACCGATATCGTACAAAAAGAGATGTACATGTTTGAAGATCGAGGAGGAAGAAGTCTGGCACTCCGCCCCGAAGGTACGGCATCCGTCGTACGTTCATTCGTAGGAAACAAGCTGTTCGGAAATGCGAATCAGCCTACCAAACTGTTCTATACCGGACCGATGTTCCGCTACGAGCGTCCGCAGGCAGGCCGCTACCGCCAGTTCGTGCAGTTCGGTGTGGAAGCACTGGGAAGTGAAGATCCGGCCATCGACGCAGAGGTCCTCTCACTCGCCATGGGCATTTACAAAAAGCTTGGACTCCGCAAGTTGAAACTTGTCATCAACAGCCTGGGTGATGGAGGCAGCCGTCAAGCGCATCGTGAAGCGCTGATCAATCACTTCAAGCCAAGGATCGGCGAATTCTGTTCCGATTGTCAGAATCGCCTGGAGAAGAATCCACTTAGGATCCTGGATTGTAAGAAGGACCGCGACCACGAATTGATGGCAACGGCTCCGTCCATCCTCGACTATCTGAATGAGGAATCCAAGGCCTATTTCGAAAAGGTACAATCCTATCTCACCAGCATGGATGTAGAGTTCGTCGTAGATCCGACTCTTGTCCGCGGCCTGGACTATTATAATCACACGGCATTTGAAATCATGAGTGAGGCGGAAGGCTTCGGTGCCATCACCACCCTTTGCGGAGGAGGACGCTACAACGGACTCGTCCAGGAAATCGGCGGACCCGAAACCCCGGGTATCGGATTTGCATTCAGCATCGAAAGGCTCATTGCGGCCCTTGAAGCCGAGAAGGTGGAGCTTCCGATCCATCAAGGCGTCGATTGCTATATTGTCGCCATGGGGGAAGAGGCCAAGGCTTATGGCGTAAAACTCCTTCATCAGCTGAGGGAAGCCGGGATTTCATCTGAGAAAGATTATCTCGATCGCAAAGTGAAGGCACAGTTCAAGAGCGCAGACCGCCATCAGGCAAAATACGTAGCCGTGATCGGTGAAAATGAACTTCAGGAAAACAAAGTGAACGTGAAGGATATGGCAACGGGGGAACAAGAGGAAGTCGCCATTGACTCATTCGTTGACCACATCAAGAGCAAGCTTGTCTAACATAATCGCCAGGAGGAGAAAAAAATGCCAAAACGAACAACCTATTGTGGAAACGTAACGGAATCATTCATCGGTGAAACGATTACCATCAAAGGATGGGTGCAAAAACGACGTGACCTTGGAGGTCTGATCTTCATCGATCTACGCGACCGTGAAGGGATCGTGCAGGTCGTATTCAATCCCGACCTTTCACAGGAAGCCCTCGAACTGGCGGAAAGGATCCGCAATGAGTATGTCATTTCCGTTACCGGATCGGTCGTGGCACGCGGAGAAGGAACCGTCAACCCGAACCTGAAAACCGGAAAGATCGAAATCCATGCTGAAGACGTCCAGATCATCAATGAAGCGAAGACACCTCCGTTCATGATCGATGATCAAATGGAAGTATCCGAAGATGTCCGGTTGAAATACCGTTATGTGGATCTCCGCCGTCCGGCCATGGCCGAGACGTTCAGGATGCGCCATAATGTCACGACGTCATTCCGCAGCTTCCTGAATGAGAATGGATTCCTTGACGTGGAGACACCGATCCTGACGAAGAGCACGCCGGAAGGGGCACGTGACTATCTTGTACCGAGCCGGGTTCATCAAGGGGAATTTTACGCCCTTCCGCAATCGCCACAGATTTTCAAACAGCTTCTGATGGTGTCCGGATTTGACCGTTATTATCAAATTGCCCGCTGTTTCCGTGATGAGGATCTGCGTGCAGACCGTCAGCCTGAATTCACCCAGATCGATATGGAAATGAGCTTCATGGAGCAGGAAGACATCATCCTCTTGGTGGAAGAGATGATGGCGAAGCTCATGAAGGACGTGAAAGGCCTTGACATCGACTCCGTCTTCCCGCGCATGACGTATGATGAAGCCATGAGCCGCTATGGATCGGATAAGCCGGATACCCGTTTTGCCATGGAACTCATCGATGTATCCGAGATCGTGAAGGACTCAGGATTCAAGGTATTCGCCGGTGCCGTTGCTGGCGGTGGTCAAGTGAAACTGATCAACGTGAAAGGGGCCGCTTCCAACTACTCAAGGAAAGATATCGATGGCCTCACTGAATTTGTCTCCCGCTATGGAGCAAAGGGGCTCGCATGGTTGAAGGTGGAGGAAGAGGGCCTCAAAGGCCCGATTTCCAAATTTGTATCGGAAGAGGATGCATCCAGCCTGTCTTCTGCGGCACAAGCAGAAACAGGGGACCTTCTCCTATTCGTCGCAGACAAAAAATCCGTGGTGGCCGATGCCCTTGGAGCCCTTCGACTTAAGCTCGGTAAGGAACTCGGTCTGATCGATGAGTCCGTATTCAACTTCCTATGGGTGACAGACTGGCCGCTTCTTGAGTTTGATGAAGGAGACAACCGCTACTATGCAGCCCATCATCCTTTCACCATGCCGGTGAGGGAAGATCTAGAGCTTCTTGAGACCAATCCGGGAGAAGTCAGGGCACAGGCTTATGACCTTGTCTTGAATGGGTATGAGCTTGGCGGTGGATCCCTCAGGATCTATGAGCGTGACATTCAGGAGAAAATGTTCAGCGTCCTCGGTTTCTCAAAAGAAGAAGCAAATGAGCAGTTCGGATTCCTATTGGAGGCATTCGAGTACGGAACACCTCCACACGGCGGGATCGCCCTCGGCCTTGACCGCCTGGTGATGCTCCTTGCAGGGCGCTCAAACCTTCGCGATACCATTGCATTCCCGAAAACGGCCAGTGCAAGCTGTGTCCTTACCGATGCACCTGGAGGCGTAAGCGAAGCCCAACTGAAAGAACTCTCTCTATCACTCGATGTTGAATGATGTCGGAAATTCTACACCGGCTGTGAATTGCAAATCGGGCCGCCCGTATGCTATGATGATGTCAATAACAGACGAGTCCTGATGTGTCCGACGTTTAAACCTATCAGTTTTGACCGAACACTTCAAACCTTGGGAGCTTGACTTTCCGCTATGCGTTCATGCCTCGCTTCAAGAGGACTAACAAGTAGTGGAATAAAGCACCCACCTGCCGAGAGCGGGTTCAAAACAAAGGAAACGCAGCGACGGCACGATTGGGACTCGTTCCACAAATGGATATTTAATCAAGGCTGGGACAAAAGTGTCTTAGTCACAGTAAAACCCGCATTCATTTGCCTGCGATCAGGCAAATGAATGCGGGTTTTTAATTTGTTTCAGGACCATTACTCCAGCGGGTGATGGGAGTGTAAGACGAAGACTCCTGCGGGAAGAGTGGCTGAGGGGGCTCACCGGCTACCCGAGGAAAGCGAAGTTTGCATGGAAATCATGAGCGGTATAAAGAACGATAATGGTACCTTTTTAGTCTTGTCCCAACCCCTGTTTTATTTTTTTGCGGTCCGAAGGAATCTAATGATGGTTAAAGATACATAAAAATGAATAAATATCAGAAAAACCATTGCAGAAACTGTCGACAAGCCCTATACTTTTTAAAGGTAATCTTTGCTAACTTTACATCATAGGAGTGGTCAACATGGAACATATGGGCTGGTTATCCCTACTGCCGCCGATCATCGCCGTGCTACTGGCGGTCATCACGAAAAATGTCATTATTTCTTTATTCTCCGGCGTATATGTCGGGGTCCTCATGCTTGTCGGCGGGAGGCCTCTTGAGGCCACGATGGAAACCATCGGGGAATTCATGTTCCCTCAGGTGGCAGACAGCTACAATGCGGCTGTCCTCGTCCTTCTTTTCTTCATCGGTGGATTCGTCGCCCTCATGGAAAAGTCAGGAGGAGGAGCGGCCCTTGCCAATAGTGCCACCAATCTGATCAACTCAAAAGCGAAAGCCCAGGTATCCGCCTGGATCGGTGGCATCATCATCTTCTTTTCTGATCTCGGGACGCCTCTGATCGTTGGCCCCGTTTTTGAAAAGATATTTGATAAAGTGAAAGTATCCAGGGAAAAGCTTGCGTGGATTATCGATTCCACTTCTTCACCGGTGGCGGTGCTCGTTCCGTTCATCGGATGGGGCGTGTACATCATGGGATTGATCAAGAAGGAATTTGACCATCTTGATATCACCACCTCTGAATTCAGCACGCTGATTCATGTGATTCCGTTCCAATTTTATGCTCTCCTTGCCGTCACGATGGTGCCTCTGGTCGCACTATTGAAGCTCGACTTCGGACCGATGAAGTCGGCTGAGGACAGGGCAGACGCGGGCGAACTCTATTGGAAAACATCGAAGCCTCTGAGAAAACCGGAGGATGGGGGATTGAAGCTGAGTAAACCGGTTTTGATCTGGCTCCCCCTCTTGATCCTATTCGTCACGCTCTTCGGTCTCCTGGCGTCAAAGGGCTTCCCGTTCAAACCCGTGGAAGGCAGTGCTTTCAGGGTGGCACTGAGTACCGCCTATCTATTTGCGGCCATCTCCCTGATCATCCTGATGATTGCGTACAAATTGAAGACATTCAATGAAATCTTCGAAATCTATACAGGGGGTATGCAAAAGATGGTGTATGTCGCCGTGACCCTTGTGCTTGCTTGGTCGCTCAGCAAGGTGATCAGCGAAATGGGGACGGCGTCTTACATTGTCGAACTGGTGAAGGGGAATATCCCCGCCTTCATCATCCCGGCCATCCTCTTCCTTGTAGGAGCAGGGATGTCCCTTGCTTCCGGTTCTTCTTGGGGTACATACGCCATCATGCTTCCGATTGCCATCCCCATGGCGGTCTCCCTCGATGCCCAGCTTCTCGTATGCATCGGTGCGGTTCTATCCGGGGGGATATTCGGAGATCACAGTTCACCCATCTCGGACACGACACTCCTATCATCAACAGGTGCCGGGGCGGATCATATCGATCACGTGAAAACCCAATTCCCATATGCGGCAGTGAATGCAAGCATCGCACTCATCGGTTTCGTCATCGCCGGACTGACAGGGAACCCGTACACCATCATCATCCTCCTGGCAGGCTTGATCGCGTTGATGCTGATCCTCGGGAAACGAAGGAATTCCAAGCTTCGGCACTCACAGGAAATGAACTCCTGATGGGACAAAACTCCATTGAGATTGAACGCAATATATTGATTTTCAGTGCTCAATCCTTTATTCTAATTCAGAATAAACCTAGTTGAATACTTACAATGGAGTTGATCATGTTGCTTCACCAGTTCTCACGTAATGAGTTAGCGATTGGTAAAGAAGGTCTTCAGACCCTTAAGAATAGTACAGTGGCCGTTCTCGGGATCGGCGGCGTCGGTTCGTTCGCGGCCGAAGCCCTTGCCCGTTCCGGAGTAGGGCGCCTTGTCCTCGTCGATAAGGATGATGTGGATATCACAAATGTGAATCGTCAGGTGCATGCCCTGCTTTCCACCGTCGGCCAGCCGAAGGTCGACCTGATGCGGGACAGGATCAAAGATATCAATCCCGACTGTGAAGTCATCGCCCTCAAGATGTTCTACACGGAAGAAACGTATGAAGAGTTCTTCCATTACGGACTTGACTTCGTAGTGGATGCATCCGATACGATCTCGTACAAGATCCATCTTATGAAAGAGTGCCTGACGCGTGACATCCCGCTCATCGCATCCATGGGCGCTGCGAACAAGAATGACCCGACCCGCTTCCAGATTGCGGATATCTCCAAAACCCATACGGATCCCATCGCCAAGGTCATCCGGACCCGTCTGAAAAAAGAAGGGATCAAAAAAGGGGTTACGGTCGTCTTCTCCGACGAGAGTCCGATCGTCATCCGTGAAGAAGTGCGGAAGGAAGTGGGGAAGGATGATGCCAAAATCCGTAAAGCACAGCTTCCGCCTTCATCGAACGCGTTCGTGCCGTCTGTGGCCGGCCTCATCGCAGCAAGTCATGTCATCAATCAGCTGTTAAAAGACATTGAAATCAGGCGCGTGAAAGATAAATAAGGAATCGAAAGGCCCGTACCTCCCTTGAGGCACGGGCCTTTTTGCATGCGATATTAACATTGATTTGGATAACATACAAAAATTAGGCAAAAAATCTATTGACCACTCTTCGTGTCATAGTGTATTATCTAACTAGTACACTGGAACACATCAGAAAGGAGTGAGAAAATGAAAGCATTCAAAGGCCTTCTTTGGAAGGATTTCCATACATCCAAGGTGTGGTTCATCGGCTGGCTGGCAATCATCCTCGTCGTATATTCCCTTGGATTTGGGGCTGGGGAATACTTCGATGAAAAAGGGATTCCTGTCGGTTTCGCCATCATGCTCGGCGTCTTCCATTTTGCCTTCCTTCCGGTCATCGTCTACTCCATGCTCCGGCTGGAGGGGAAGACCCAGCTTTGGCTGCATACCCCGCTCAGCGGATTTACACTTCTGTCTTCAAAATTACTCGTCGCACTTGTTTACTTGATCATTTCCTTGCTACTCGTAGACCTTCTCGGATTCATCAGCTTCAGCAGGCTCCCTGATATCGGGTACTGGCCGGTCAAGGAAGGCGTGTATTTCAATATCGGTGTTCTCTTGTTGGGCCTCAACATGTCGGGGTGGCTGATCTTTTTCTGGACGGTCTACCACTCCATGGGGAAATTCCCGGCGATCAAGAACATTCGCTGGCTCATCCTCGCCGGATTATGGATCTTGTACACATCGGTGACAACATTCGTTACCAGTCTGAAGCCTGTGGAAAACTTCGTTAACAACACATGGGTAGTCGACCTTCCAGCCAGTTTCTTTTTCACAATCGGCTCAGGAGGAGAAGACAGTGGGTTCAACATCGATATCATTCCCCTGCCGCTTCTCCCGTTCATCTGGGAAGGGGTCATGTGGCTCGTATTATTCATCATTTCATGCAGACTATTAGATCGCAGGATTGAGGTGTAGATCATGGTAGAAGAATACTCAGCGTCCAAACCCATATACCTGCAAATCGCCGATCGGATCATCCGTGAAATCGTCAGGAGGGAACGACACCCTGGCGATAAGCTTCCCTCAGTCAGAGAGATGGCTTTGCAAGCCGGGGTGAATCCGAATACCATACAGCGGACATACAGTGAGTTGGAAAGGATGACCATTGTGGAAACGAAACGAGGACAGGGAACGTTTGTGACGGAGGAAGATGACGTGCTATCTGTGTTGAATCAACGAGTTCAGCGGGAAGTGATTGAAATCTTCATCAAAAACATGAAAGAGCTTGGCCTTAGTAAGGAAGAAATGATCGAGAGCATCAAACGGTACGGGGAGGAGAATGATCGTGATCCGGTTTGAGAATGTCACGAAGAAATACGGCAGCGGACTTGCGCTTCGGAACACCTCTCTGCAATTTGAAAAAGGGAAGATCTACGGTCTGCTCGGGCCGAATGGAAGTGGAAAATCCACGACCCTCAAAATGATCGCCGGCCTTGTACTTCCAAGTGCCGGCAAGGTGCTGCTCGATGATCAACCGATCAATCGAAAGATAGCGGAAGAAGTCGCGTACCTGACGGAGCTTGATATGTTCTATGAAACATTTACCGTCAAAGGAATGCTTACATTTTACGACTCACAGTTCAAAGATTTCGATATGGAACGGGCAGAAGAGCTTGTCTCGTTCATGCAGCTTGATGGTTCGAAAAAGATCAAGCATCTTTCAAAAGGGACGCGTGGAAGGCTGAAGCTTGTCCTCACCCTTTCGAGGCAGGCAAAGGTCATCCTCCTCGACGAGCCTTTCTCAGGTCTTGATCCGATGGTGAGGGACACCATCGTGAAAGGACTTCTCTCCTATATTGACTGGGGAGAGCAGACGGTCCTCATCGCCACTCATGAAATCGATGAAATCGAGGCCATTCTTGATGAAGCCTATATCATCCATAATGGCGAAGTGAAGGGTCACTGCAACGTTGAACAATTAAGGGAAGAACAAGGACTGTCGGTCCTTCAATGGTTAAAGCGTACGACTCAAATAGAAGGGATGGAACTGGAATGAAGACGATTGCTCAATTGCAAAATGTCACGAAAGTCATCAAAGGCAAGAAAATCATCGATTCACTATCATTCGAGGTGAATGAAGGGGAGGTCTTCGGATTCCTCGGGCCAAATGGTGCCGGAAAGACCACGACGATCCGGATGATCGTCGGACTGATGAAGATCACTGAAGGGGATGTCCTTATTTCAGGTAAGAGCATCCAAAAGGACTTTGCCGAAGCCATCAGTGAAGTCGGAGCCATCGTGGAAAATCCCGAGCTCTATAAGTTCCTCTCAGGTTATCAAAACTTGAAACATTTTGCCCGCATGCATAAAGGCATCACGGAAGAGAGGATCAAGGAAGTAGTGGAACTCGTCGGATTGACGAGCCGGATCAATGATAAAGTCAAAACCTATTCACTCGGGATGCGCCAGCGCCTCGGCATCGCCCAATGTTTGCTCCACAAGCCGAAGCTCCTTATCTTGGATGAGCCGACCAACGGACTCGATCCTGCCGGTATCCGTGAAATCCGCGCGTATATCCGCAAGCTCGCGGCTGAGGAAGGAATGGCCGTCATCGTTTCGTCCCATCTCCTATCGGAAATGGAAATGATGTGTGACCGCATCGCCATCCTTCAGTCTGGAAAACTGGTAGACGTACAGGATATCCGCTCCTTCGTTGGTGGAACCGAACAAATCTACCAGATCGATGTCGCTGATGCATCTCTGATCAAAGCCTCGATCAAGACGTTCGACCCTGCAATCCAATTCGAAGTGAAAGACAATCAGGTGCAGCTGGCTATCGAAAAAGAACGGATCCCAGCACTGGTTAAAACTCTGGTGGAAGATGGACTGGACATTTTCGGAGTCATGCCGATTTCGAAAACCCTCGAAGACCGATTCCTGGAAATCACCAACGATAAAGGAGAGACAGTCAATGTTTAATTTGATCAGAAATGAATGGATGAAGATTTTCAAGCGTGTCGGTACATACGTCATGCTGGGCCTCCTCGTGGCCATCATTGGGATAACGGGAGCAACAAGCAAGTATCTGGACAGCCAGAAGAAGGTATCGGATGAGTGGAAGAAAGAGGTCCAGACTCAGATTGCTGAGGATAAGGAAATGCTCAAAGGGAACATGCCCGGCTATATGAAAGAAGAAACGGAAAAGAGTATCGCCATCAATGAGTATCGTCTTGAAAATGATCTGAAACCTTATCAAAAAGCAAATGTGTGGTCATATGTAGAAGACAATGCCTACCTCGTGATGTTTGTCGGATTGTTCACCATCATCGTCTCTGCCGGGATCGTGGCGAGTGAGTTCACATGGGGAACCATCAAGCTCCTGTTGATCCGCCCGATTTCAAGGAGTAAAATCCTGATCTCGAAATATATCACGGTCTTATTGTATGGATTGAGCCAGCTTGTCGTCCTGTTTGTGGTTTCATTCCTCCTGGGTCTCATCCTTTTCGGTGGGATCGGGGAATCAGCGCATCTTGCCTACGTTGATGGAGCTGTCGTGGAACAAAACATGGTATGGTACCTCATCAAGACCTATCTATTGAAAACGATCGATGTCGCCATGATGGCAACAATGGCCTTCATGATATCCGCTGTGTTCAGAAGCAGCTCCCTTGCAATCGGGATTTCTGTCTTCCTGTTGTTCATGGGATCGAATCTTACCAGCCTGATTGCGATGAAATTCGACTGGGCGAAGTTCAGTTTGTTCGCGAATACGGATCTCACGCAGTACACAGGATTCCAGCCTCCGCTTGTGAAAGGGATGACGATGGGCTTCTCCATCACGATGATTCTCGTTTACTTTGTGATTTTCCAAGTGCTCGCTTTCGTCTTCTTTACGAAGCGTGATGTGGCTTCATAAGCAGATTAAAAAGGATGCCGGTTTCGGTATCCTTTTTTTGTAGCGTCTTTTTGCTTTTGGAAGGGTTCGTTCCTTTCCGCTGCGGACGCTTGCTTTCCTGCGGGGAGGTGGTCAAGCCTCCTCGTGCCTGCGGGGTCTTGCCCGACCTCCTATTCCGCTGGAGTCAACCGCCCTCCGCTCCAATCCACTCTGTGCTTAGGGATTGGTGAGTGGCCGTGGATTAGTGGTGATTAAAGTAGTGTCGTCTTCGTCTGATGGAGTGGTTTTGAATGGTTCGTTCCTTTCCGCTGCGGACGCTTGCTTTCCTGCGGGGAGGTGGTCAAGCCTCCTCGTGCCTGCGGGGTCTTGCCCGACCTCCTATTCTGCTGGAGTCAACCACCCTCCGCTCCAATCCACTCTGTGCTAATGGATTGTTGAGTGGCCGTAGATTAGTGGTGATTAAAGTAGTGTCGTCTTCGTTTGATGCGGTGGTTTTGAATGGTTCGTTCCTTTCCGCTGCGGGCGCTTGCTTTCCTGCGGGGAGGTGGTCAAGCCTCCCTCATGAAAATTCAGTAGTTCTTATTATTCCTCGGTTTTTCTCAGGTTTTCGTTTGGGTTCAAAAGAGGCGACATAGTACAAGTAAACAGATTA
>NZ_JBLRVS010000001.1:384962-671510 GCF_047915635.1 Rossellomorea sp. FS2
CTCCTCGTGCCTGCGGGGTCTTGCCCGACCTCCTATTCCGCTGGAGTCAACCGCCCTCCGCTCCAATCCACTCTATGCTTGTGTATTGGTGAGTGGCCGTGGATTGGGTGCTTTTTGTAATTGTGTACGTTCGAATTGGAGGTTTAGTAGGCGATCGTACGGTGGCTGCAATGGGTTGTGGGTTGGCAGTGCAATGAACGGTCTGTGACTGCTGTTGGGTGTTTGCTGAAGTGTTGCGTTACTCTCCGGCCCTTTTTATCGCCGGTAGGGGTAGAATCTTGCTGAGTTCAACCGGGTCACCTGGTTGAGAAGGTAGGCGGATTTTTTTGCGCCTTCGACTCTCAGGGTGTCCAAGGCTTCAATCATCCCTTTGTGTGTAACCATGCCGATTCCGTGGCCGAAGTAAAGGTCATCGGCCATATAAACGGAGTTTTCTCCCATCCAGATGGGGTCTGCGTAGTCGGGATTATAGAAGTAATACACGTCGCCGGGGATGCGATCGACGCCGCGGTACGTTTCCATCCACAGGTTTTCATTATAATTGGATCCCCAGATGAACAGATGGGAATAAAGGTCATTGAATATTGATGGTTCAATGGAATCAAGGATGCTTTTATAGTAGATCAGGACGATCGTGGTTACGCATTCGAAGCTGTACAGGGCGCTGTTGATGAAGACGTCACGGATGGCATCTGACGGAAGACGGCCGCGCCTGAGCTCGTATCCATACGGGGTCTTGATCCAGAAAGCCGGATTGAATCGGGAGTCGGCGAAAGCGGAGAATTCCGAGTCTCCTTCATTGATCTTTCTGGCATTGTGGAGTATATGGGATCTCAGGTCGATTTCAAATTTCAGTTGGGCTTTTGACGGGAATTCATAATCCATGGGGGAGTTGTTCAATGCTTCGTAGATGGCACGCTGTTCGTCGGGGAGGCTTTTCGGGTCCATGGGATTTCCTTCAATCAAATGTATCAAAGTAGCTCACCTCCTGGTTAGTATCAGGGTATGTAAATCCCGGTCATGGGTGAGAGCGGAAAGGAAGGAGTCTGCATGAAAAAGCCCGGGGCGCAGCGCCCCGGGCTTTAAATGTTACTACCTGTGCTTATTGATATTTTCATAAACCTGGCCGATGGCCTGCTCGAACTTTCCTGTTTTCTTTGGTTGGTAGTATCTGGCGTTTTTGATCCGGTCCGGCAGGTAGTCCTGTTTGACCCAGCCCGATTCATGATCGTGCGGGTATTTATATTCAACCCCTCTGCCAAGCTCGGCCGCCCCTTGGTAGTGGGCGTCCTTGAGATGGGCGGGCACTTCGCCGCTTTTTCCTTTCCGGATATCGGAAAGGGCTGAATCGATGGCAGAGATCGCGGAGTTGGATTTGGGTGACAAGCAAAGTTCGATGACGGCATTGGCGAGCGGGATCCTTGCCTCAGGGAACCCGATCTTCTCAGCCGTTTCCACGGCGGCAAGGGTGCGGGGCCCTGCCTGGGGACTGGCAAGCCCGATATCTTCGTAGGCGATGACCAACAATCTTCTGGCGATGCTCGGCAGGTCTCCTGCTTCCACCAGTCTTCCGAGATAGTGGAGGGCGGCATTTGCATCGCTTCCCCGGATCGATTTCTGAAAGGCGCTGATCACATCATAATGGGCATCGCCGTCCTTATCGTGGGAGAAACTTTTCTTCTGCAGGCACTCCTCTGCGATGGAGAGGGTGATATGAATGACTCCATCTGCATCAGGAGAGGTGGAGAGCACGGCGAGCTCCAATGCGTTCAGGGAGCTCCTGACATCACCGAAACTGCTGCTGGCAAAATGCTCGATCGCTTCTTTGCTGACATCGAGCTTGTACGTTCCGAGTCCACGCTCTTCATCTTCGATGGCCCGGTGGATGGCCTGTTTCATTTCATCCGGGGACAGTGGCTTCAGCTCGAATATCTGGCACCGGCTCCTGATGGCAGGGTTGATGGCATGATAAGGGTTGCTCGTGGTCGCACCGATCAGGGTGATCATGCCATTTTCAAGATAAGGAAGGAGGTAGTCCTGCTTTCCTTTATCTAGGCGGTGTACCTCGTCCAGGAGGAGGATGACCTTGCCCGACATCTTGGCTTCCTCTGCTACGATCTGAATGTCCTTCTTATTATTGGTGACCGCATTCAATGTCTTGAACCGGTACTGGGTGCTCCCGGCAATGGCACTGGCGATCGACGTCTTCCCGATTCCCGGTGGTCCATACAGAATCATGGATGACAGTTGTTTCGCCTTGACCATCCGATCGATGATCTTGCCTTCCCCTACAAGATGTTGCTGACCGAGGATCTCATCGATGGTCCGCGGCCTCATTTTGAAAGCGAGTGGTTTTATCGACATGGTATATCTCTCCAAACTGGCGTTCTGATACCTTTTACTTTATCACACGGGTACCCTTTATGGAAATAACCTGCGCATGTGCCACCTTTCGCAGTGGGACAAGGAATATGCTATAATGGCAGGAGCGAATGAAACCATACAGTTAATGTAATTACCCTATATAGCAGAGGTGCTTGAAATGAAGATATCCACGAAGGGCCGGTACGGCTTGACGATCATGATCGAACTGGCCAAACGCCACGGTGAGGGACCGACATCCCTCAAGACGATTGCGCAACAGCATGATTTATCAGAACACTATCTTGAACAACTGGTTGCTCCGCTTCGGAACGGCGGGTTAGTCAGGAGCATCAGGGGTGCTTATGGAGGGTATGTCCTCGGCCATGAACCTAAGGATATTACCGCAGGTGACATTATCCGGATCCTCGAGGGGCCGATCAGCCCTGTTGAAGGGATCGAGGACGAGGAGCCTGCCAAGCGTGAGCTCTGGATCCGCATCCGTGATGCCGTGAAGGACGTGCTCGATAATACAACGATCGAGGATCTCGCCAGTCATACAGATGACGGAGAATCCGATGCTTATATGTTTTACATCTAGGAGGTAAGTGAATGAACAGAATCTACTTGGATCATGCGGCAACGTCTCCCGTTCACCCTGCGGTGATCGATGAGATGATGACGGTCATGCAGGGAACGTTCGGTAATCCGTCGAGCATCCATTCGTTCGGCAGGGAAGCACGCTCTATCGTGGACCATTCCCGTTCCATTGCTGCAGCATCGATTCACGCAGACCATAATGAAATCATCTTTACAAGTGGCGGTACAGAGGCTGATAACATGGCGATCATCGGGGCTGCCATGAAGAATCGGGAGCGCGGGAATCATATCATCACTACCGAAATCGAGCATCATGCCGTCCTCCACACATGTCAGAACCTAGAGAAACAGGGGTTCGAGGTGACCTATCTGCCCGTAGATGAGACAGGCAGAATCAGTGTGGATGCCGTGAAGGCCGTCCTGCGTGAAGACACGATCCTAGTCACCATCATGTTCGGGAATAACGAAGTGGGGACGATCCAGCCCATCTCCGAAATTGGACATCTCCTGAAGGACCACCAGGCACTTTTCCATACGGATGCCGTGCAGGCCTATGGACTTCAAGAGCTGCATGTCGGCGAATTGGGTGTCGATCTTCTTTCCGTTTCAGGGCATAAGATCAATGGACCCAAAGGGGTTGGCTTCCTCTATTGCAGGAAGGATGTGGATATCCTTCCCCTCGCACACGGCGGCGAACAAGAGAGGAAGCGTCGCGCAGGAACGGAAAATGTCCCTGGAATAGCCGGACTTGCCAAGGCCATTGAAATAGCCTCTTCATCCATGGAAGAGAAGCGCAATCGATACGCAGGATTCAAAGAGATCCTCAAGGAAAAGCTAGCCGGATCCGGTATTTCCTATGAGGAAAACGGATCGCTTGAGCATGGGCTTCCCCATGTGCTAAACTTGAGCTTTGCCGGCACAGATGTTGAATCCATGCTGGTGAATTTTGATATGTCAGGAATCGCCGTATCAAGCGGATCTGCTTGTACGGCTGGATCAATAGAACCATCTCATGTACTGGTGGCGATGTTTGGAGGGGACTCGGAGAAGATCCGCAACTCCATCCGCTTCAGCTTCGGATTCGGGAACACGGAAGAAGACATCGTGCGGGCCGCAGATGAAGCGGTGAAGATCATCCATCGTCTCACGACATGAAGAAGGAAAGATAAAGGGAGGTGGCATAGATGAAAAAAGAACCGAAAGACACACGGGTGGTCGTCGGGATGTCAGGTGGGGTGGACTCATCTGTCGCGGCGCTCCTACTGAAAGAGCAGGGCTATGAAGTCATCGGCGTGTTCATGAAAAACTGGGATGATACCGATGAAAACGGCGTCTGCACCGCAACGGAAGATTATGATGACGTCATCCGCGTCTGCAATCAGATCGGCATTCCGTATTATGCGGTCAATTTCGAGAAGCAATACTGGGATAAGGTCTTCACCTATTTCCTTGATGAATACAAAGCGGGACGTACACCGAACCCGGATGTCATGTGCAATAAGGAAATCAAGTTCAAAGCTTTCCTTGATCACGCACTGAAGCTTGGTGCAGACTATCTTGCCACAGGGCACTACGCACAGGTGGAGTATCGCGACGGAGAATACAAAATGCTCCGTGGGGTCGATAACAACAAGGATCAAACCTACTTCCTCAATCAGCTCGGGCAGGATCAGCTGGAGAAAGTCATGTTCCCCCTGGGCGGCATCGACAAGAAGAAGGTTCGTGAAATTGCGAAGGAAGCTGGACTTGCCACGGCAACAAAGAAAGACAGCACGGGCATCTGCTTCATCGGCGAACGGAACTTCAAGGACTTCCTCGGAAACTATCTTCCTGCACAGCCAGGTAATATGGAAACCCTGGACGGAAAAGTCATGGGTAAACATGATGGACTCATGTACTACACCATCGGACAGCGGCATGGCCTGGGAATCGGCGGCGCCGGCGACCCTTGGTTTGCCATCGGTAAAGACCTTGAGCGCAATGTCCTCTATGTGGGACAAAGCTTCGAGCATCCGGCACTGTACTCCGATTCGATCCTGGCAACGGACGTTCACTGGACATCGAATGACCCTAAACGGGAATCCTTCACATGCACAGCGAAATTCCGCTACCGTCAGGATGACAACGCGGTGACGGTCATCCCTCAGGAAGACGGCACCGTATCCGTCGTGTTCGACGAACCGATCCGCGCCGTCACACCGGGACAGGCCGTCGTTTTCTACAACGGAGATGAATGCCTCGGAGGCGGAACCATCGACACGATCTACCGCAACCAGGAAAAACTCACATACGTGGGATAAAGAAAAGCGGAGGGGGCTGGGTCTGGGGCGACAAGCATAAGAGGGGAAAGCCAAAAAGGCGTTCTGTGCCTTTATGGCTTTCACAGCTTATGACCTCGAGCCCCAAGCCTCCGGAGCTGGACAATAAAGAAAAGCGGAGGGGGCTTGCCCTGGGGCATCAGTACCCAGACCTAAAAGCCTTTAAAGCTGAATCGAGAAAAATGGATGGGGCCGACCCGGCATCAGCTGGATGACCCCCATCCCTCATAATGGACTGAACAGGAGGCCATTCTTCTATCAGTCCATTTTTTGTTTGGGAAGAGAATGGATGGGACGATGTGGTATACTACTACCATCATCGGTTACATACTAGACGAATTTTAAGAGGTGTTTTCATATGGATAAAAATGCAAAAGGTATTGAACTGCTGCAACAAGGGAAAGTGGAGGAAGCCGTTCAGATCTTCACAGAAGCCATCGAGGAGAATCCGACGGACCCGGTAGGCTACATCAACTTCGGGAATGTCCTCATGTCGGTTGGAGACCCGGAAAAGGCGAAGCGCTTCTTCGAACGTGCGATGGAGGTCGACCCGGAAGCGGGTGCAGCTTACTATTCACTTGGTACGCTTCACTTCAATCAAGGGGACTATGATCATGCGAAGGACCAGTTCGAACGTGCGATCACAAAAGGGATGGAGAATGCGGACGTCCACTTCATGCTGGGTATGAGCCTCTCGCAGCTCGATCAGCCGAAGCTTGCCCTGCCTTATTTCCAGCGCAGTGTCGAGCTGAATGATCAGGACGTAGAAGCCTTCTTCCAATTGGGCCTTTCCCTTGCAAAAGTGGAAGCCTATACGGAGGCGATTGCAGCCTTCAACAATGTGCTATCACTTGATCCGGAGCATGCGGATGCCTATTACAATCTCGGTGTCGCCAATCTGGTCCATGAGAGCAATACAGATCAAGCGCTTGCCTTCTTCCATAAGGCCATCGAGCTTCAGCCTGACCATGAACTTGCCCAGATGGGCGTTGCGACGGTGGACATGATCAAGAAAGAAGAGAGTGAATAACCGGGGGGTTCGCTGAATTGAGCCAGCAAGACTCTTTACAATTATTTGGAGACGAAGAACTGTATGTCAAAGGACGCCATCTTGTCACGATTTTCCACAATGAAGATAATATGTACAGCGTCGTGCGCATCAGGGTGGAAGAGACCAATGATGAGGACTACATTGATAAAGAAGCCGTGGTCACGGGCCATTTCCCGAAGCTTCATGAAGATGAGACCTATTCGTTTTTCGGTCGATTCCAGGATCACCCGAAGTTCGGCACGCAGTTTCATGCCGACCACTTCAAGAAGGAGATCCCCCAATCGAAGCAGGGGATCGTCCACTATCTATCAAGTGATCTGTTCAGTGGAATCGGGACGAAGACGGCTGAAAAGATTGTAGAACACGTCGGGGAGAATGCCATCACCAAAATCCTCGAGAATCCATCGGTCCTCGATGAGGTGCCGAAGCTTCCGAAGGAAAAGGCCAAGACCATCTTTGATACTTTATCCGAGCATCAGGGTCTTGAGCGGGTCATGATCATGCTGAACGATTTCGGATTCGGTCCCCAGATCTCCATGAAGATCTATCAGGCCTACAAAGAGCAGGCACTTGAGATCATCCACAACAATCCATATAAGCTGGTGGAGGATATCGAAGGGATCGGCTTCAATCGTGCCGATGAACTGGGTTCAAAGATCGGCATCACCGGCAGTCATCCTGACAGGATCAAGGCGGGCTGCTTGTATACGTTGGAGCAGATGTGTGTGAAGCAGGGTCATGTGTACCTCGAGGCGGAAGAACTTATTGTAAGCGTGAAGGAACTGCTGGAAAAGAGTCAGTCCGCGCGTATCGAATTCGAGGAGATCTCTGCCCAGGTCGTGGCGCTGGAGGAGGAAGGGAAAGTGGCTGGAGAGGGAACGAAGATTTACACCCCTTCCCTTTATTTCTCTGAAAAGGGCATCGTCTCGAATATCGAAAGGATCCTTGCCCAGACCGACTATGAGGACCAGTTCCCCCAATCGGAATTCCTCCTTTCCCTGGGATCGTTGGAAGACCGTCTGGGCGTGCAATATGCCCCCTCGCAGCGCGAAGCCATCCAAACGGCACTCATGAGCCCGATGCTCCTTTTGACGGGAGGACCCGGAACGGGGAAAACCACCGTCATCAACGGGATCGTCGAGCTGTATGCCGATCTTCACGGGTGCTCGCTCGATCCGAAGGAGTATAAAGACGAACCGTTCCCGGTGCTTCTTGCTGCACCGACGGGAAGGGCCGCCAAACGGATGACGGAATCGACGGGGCTGCCTGCCATGACCATCCACCGGTTGCTGGGCTGGAATGGGAAAGAAGGGTTTCAGACGGATGAAGAGCGGGCCATTGAAGGGAAATTGCTGATCGTCGATGAAGTATCGATGGTGGATACATGGCTTGCCCATCAGCTTCTGAAGGCCCTTCCTGAAAACATCCAGGTGATCTTCGTTGGCGATGAGGACCAGCTCCCTTCCGTCGGACCTGGACAGGTGCTGAAGGATCTATTGGAATCGGGCAGGGTGCCGACGGTGCGATTGACGGATATCTATCGTCAGGAAGAAGGCTCTTCCATCATCGACCTTGCCCATCAAATGAAGGACGGACGTCTGCCTCATGACCTTGTGAAACAGCAAAAGGATCGCTCTTTCTTCCCTTGCCGTACCAATCAGATCGCCGAAGTGGTTCAGAAAGTCGTGGAAAACGCGAAGAAGAAGGGTTTCACACCCAAGGATATTCAGGTGCTGGCCCCGATGTACAGAGGCCCTGCCGGTATCGACCGGTTGAATGTCCTCCTCCAGGAAATCTTCAACAAGAATGATGGAACCAGGAAGGAAATCGCCTTCGGGGATGTGAAATACCGGATCGGGGATAAAGTGCTGCAGCTTGTCAATCAGCCCGAGAACAATGTCTTCAACGGGGATATCGGTGAAGTGGTTTCGATCTTCTATGCAAAGGAAAACACAGAGAAGCAGGATATGGTCATCGTTTCCTATGAAGGCACGGAAGTCACCTATACGCGTCAGGATCTCGGACAGATCACCCATGCCTACTGCTGCTCCATCCATAAATCCCAGGGAAGTGAGTTTCCCATCGTCATCCTTCCCGTGGTGAAGAGCTATTACCGTATGCTCAGGAGAAATCTTCTATATACGGCCATCACCAGAAGCAAACAGTTCCTTATCCTGTGCGGGGAAGAGGATGCGTTCCGCATGGGGGTCGAGCGGGAAGAGGATATCATAAGGAAAACGACACTGAAGGAAAGGCTTCAATCCATGGAAGACATCGTTCCAGCAGATGAGGCTCCCTTCGATCTCATGAACGTGGACCCCATGATCGGGATGGAGGGCATCACGCCGTATGACTTCATGACGTGAGACTGGAAATCGTTTCAGCTCATGAATAGTTCCATTCTGCCCAAACTAGGAAGGAGCGTTCGAACAATCTTCGCCTTTCAAGTATATCTTTTTGCTCGCAGGGCCATGATGGTAAGGATAAAACCGTAGAACGAGGTGAATCCTGCCATGAAATGTCCGAACTGCCAAAGCAAAGATATAGGGAAAATCGGCATCAATCAGTTTTATTGCTGGGGATGCTATATCGAATTATCCCTGTCCAAGGGAGTCATCCACACCCATCAGGTGGAGGAAGATGGCTCGCTGAGTTCGCTTGATGATCTGTTTGACGAAGAAGAACGCCAACTAAGCTAGGGAGAGGTGTTTTTCATGAACAGGACGTTTTCATCGATCGTTGGGTTCGGTGCAGGCATTGCCGCCTCCATCTATTCCCAAAGGTCCAACATAATGAATCGCAAGCAAATGAAGAGATTCCGCAAACAAGTGAAGAAGCTCTTCTAAAAATACCTCGAAGGTCCGGCTGCCGCCGGGCCTTTTCTCATGACTAAAACCTCTCTTCTTCGGCACACTACATAGAAGGGAGGGACGTTCATGGCTACCAATTATGCGAAATGGCTTTATCGATTAACCATTACCTTTGTTGCCTCATTGCTATTATATGTCCTTTTTCTGTTGAAGCCGGTATGGCAACCCGTCCTTGACGTGCTCTTCTTCGCGGCCTTGCCCTTTGTCATCGGTGCGTTCATCGCGTACCTGCTCCATCCCGTGGTCGAGAAGCTTCATGAACTCGGGATTCACCGTGGGATCGCCATCCTCCTCATCTACCTTCTCTTCTTTGGCAGCATCGGGTGGGGGATCTATAAGGGGACACCGGCCATCATCCACCAGATCGACGACCTGTCTCAAAACGCCCCGGTATTGACCGATCAATACAACAGAGGGCTCACCTACATCCAGTACAAGACCGCCACGTGGCCGGAAGGCATCCAATCCATGCTCGATAAGCGGATCAATGGGCTGGAAGCATGGGTGACGGGCCTTGCCGCCGTCGTCCTTGCCATTCTGATGAAGTTCATGAATTCACTTCTGATCATTGCCATCATCCCGTTTGTATCCTTTTATCTGCTGAAAGATGCGGTGAAGGTCAAGCGGTTCTTCATCCGACTCACTCCCCGCAAGTGGAGGGAAAGCAGTGCGAGCTTCCTCAAGGATGTGGATGCATCATTAGGCGGATACATCCGAGGGCAGCTGCTCGTCTGTCTGATCATCTTCGGTGTGTCGACATCCGCCCTCTGGCTCGTCGGAATGAAATATCCCCTCATCCTCGGCCTGATCATCGGGGTGACGAATGTGATTCCATATTTCGGACCGATCATCGGGGCCATTCCGGCGGTGCTTGTAGCGAGCACGATATCCCTTCACATGGTGATCTACGTGGTGATCATCGTCCTGGTCCTGCAGTTCCTCGAAGGGAATATCCTGTCTCCCCTGATTGTCGGGAAGACGCTGCATATGCACCCCCTCTTCATCATGGGTGCATTGATCATAGGCGGTGAGGTCCAAGGTGTGATCGGCATGATCGTGGCAGTACCGGCCCTTGCCATCATCAAGGTCGCCATATTGCACGGCCGGACGCATTTCATTCACTCCCGTCAAAAAGAAAAGGCGGGACATTGACAAACCCTTCGATTATTTTTATAATCCAACATATACATGCAAAAATGATGAAGGAACGAGTACGTCATAGTCCATTGAGAAGAGAGGGCATCCCCCAGGCTGAAAGGATACCCGGATGAAGGATGACGGAAGGCTGATCCGGAGTGCAGGAGAACCCTGCCGTATGGCCGCGTTAAGGCGTATTGAGGGATGGATAAGAACGTTTATCCATAACCAGGGTGGTACCGCGAGCTAGCTCTCGTCCCTGATCAGGGATGAGGGCTTTTTTGTATTCTTTTTTATTTACATATTCAAAGGAGGAACTAATGATGAAAACATTGACAGGAGCCGAAATCCGGCAAAAATTCCTGGATTTCTTCCAGGAAAAGAACCATGGTGTGGAGCCGAGTGCTTCGCTGGTCCCGCATGAGGATCCATCACTTCTATGGATCAATAGTGGAGTCGCAACGCTCAAAAAATATTTTGATGGACGTGTGATCCCTGAAAATCCAAGGATCGTGAATGCACAAAAATCGATCAGGACGAATGATATCGAAAACGTGGGTGAGACTGCCCGTCACCACACATTCTTTGAAATGCTCGGGAACTTCTCCATCGGCGATTACTTCAAGGTGGAAGCCATCGAATGGGCATGGGAATTCCTGACGAAAGAGGAATGGATCGGATTTGATCCTGAAAAGCTTTCCGTAACGATTCATCCTGAAGATCATGAAGCATTCGATATCTGGCATACCAAAGTCGGAGTACCGGCAGAACGCATCATCCGAATCGAGGGGAACTTCTGGGATATCGGGGAAGGACCAAGCGGACCGAACACGGAGATCTTCTATGACCGAGGTCCGGAATATGGGGAGGACCCAAATGATCCTGAACTGTATCCAGGCGGGGAGAATGACCGTTATCTTGAGGTATGGAATCTTGTGTTCTCGCAGTTCAACCATAATCCTGACGGGACGTACACCCCGCTTCCGAAGAAAAACATCGATACCGGTATGGGCCTAGAGCGTATGGCGTGCGTGGTCCAAGGCGTGCCGACGACCTTCGATACCGACCTCTTCATGCCGATCATTTCGGCTACAGAAGGTATGTCGGACAGTAAATACGGCGTGCGCAAAGAAGACGACAAAGCATTCAAAGTCATTGCCGATCATATCCGGACCGTGGCATTTGCCATCGGGGACGGGGCCCTTCCTTCCAATGAAGGACGCGGTTATGTACTGAGACGTTTGCTCAGAAGGGCTGTGCGCTTCGCGAAGCAGATCGGCATCAACCGTCCGTTCATGTTCGAACTCGTTCCGGTCGTAGCGGAAGTGATGGTCGACTTCTATCCGGAAGTGAAGGAAAAGATCGAGTTCATTCAAAAAGTGGTGAAGAACGAAGAAGATCGTTTCCATGAAACGCTGAATGAAGGACTGCAGATCCTCTCAAGCGTCATCAAAGAACAAAAGGCAGCAGGAAGCACCGTCATTCCGGGTAAGGATGTATTCAGATTGTATGATACGTATGGATTCCCTGTAGAGCTCACTGAGGAATATGCAGAGGAAGAGGGGCTGACTCTCGATCAATTCGGCTTCGAGTCCGAGATGGAAGCACAGCGCGAACGTGCACGCTCCGCCCGCCAGGACGTGGGAAGCATGCAGGTCCAAGGCGGCATCCTCAGCGATGTGACAGTGAAAAGCGCATTTGTGGGCTATTCGAGTCTTGAAACAACGGCTACCGTCCTAGAAGTCATCGTGGGAGATGAGCGCCAGCCAAAAGCCGAACAGGGGCAAGAGGTGCAGTTCATTCTTGATGAAACCCCGTTTTATGCTGAAAGCGGCGGGCAGATCGGAGATAAGGGTTATCTCTTTGCCGATGGGGTAAAGGTGTTTGTAAGAGACGTCAAAAAGGCTCCGAACGGCCAGAACCTCCACTCGGGTATCGTAGAAGAAGGATCCCTGCACAAGGATGCAGAAGTGAAGGCCGTCGTTTCAAGGGAATCCCGCAAGAAAGTCGAGAAGAATCACACAGCTACCCATCTTCTCCATCAAGCACTGAAGGATGTACTAGGGGAGCATGTCAATCAGGCAGGGTCCCTCGTTGAACCGGACAGGCTCCGCTTCGACTTCTCACATTTCGGTGCCATCACGGAAGCAGAGATGGAACAGATCGAACAAATCGTCAATGAAAAAGTATGGCAGGCCCTTCAAGTCAACATTGAACAGAAGACCCTTCAGGAAGCAAAAGCGATGGGGGCCATGGCACTCTTCGGCGAGAAATACGGGGATGAAGTGCGTGTGGTTTCCATCGGCGACTACTCCCTCGAACTATGCGGTGGCTGTCACGTAGGCAATACCTCTGAGATCGGCCTCTTCAAGATCCAGTCAGAAGGTGGTATCGGAGCAGGCACGAGAAGGATCGAAGCTGTGACAGGCGAAGGGGCATACCGTGTCCTGAATGACCAGGTTTCCCTTTTGAAGGAAGCGGCTTCCAAGCTGAAGACCAATCCGAAAGAAGTGACGGTCCGCGTCGAATCCCTTCTGCAGGAAATGAAGGAACTTCAGAAAGCAAATGAATCATTGGCGGCAAAATTGTCCAACATAGAAGCAGGAAACTTGACCGACCAAGTCAAAGTCGTGGATGGAGTCAATGTCCTGACGGCAAAAGTCGGAGGCGGCGACCTGCGCAACATGATGGATGACCTGAAGCAAAAGCTGTCCTCCGGTGTGATCGTCCTTGCTTCTGCCAATGGCGACAAAGTCAACATCATCGCAGGTGTGACGAATGATCTCGTCAAAGAAGGCTATCACGCAGGCAAGCTTGTGAAGGAAGTCGCTACACGCTGCGGTGGAGGCGGCGGCGGACGTCCGGATATGGCCCAGGCAGGCGGAAAAGATGCATCAAAACTGGATGATGCCCTTCAATTTGTAGAAGAATGGGTTAAATCCGTTTAACTCCCTGTCAAAGTGGTGTACAATGGTTGTAACGATTAACAATTCGGTTGTCAAAAAGACAAGCCTGAAGAGAGGTGCCAATGATGAGTTCTTTTGACAAAACGATGCGATTTGATTTTTCCGAGGAGCCGTTTGAACATGATGTGAAGGAAGTCCTCCTTCAAGTCCATAATGCACTTCAGGAAAAAGGGTACAACCCGATCAATCAAATCGTAGGGTATTTACTTTCCGGAGATCCCGCGTACATTCCAAGGCATCAAGATGCCAGGAATATCATCCGACGCCTTGAGCGCGATGAAATCATCGAAGAATTAGTCAAATCGTATTTGAAACAGCATAAAGAGGGATAACACATGCGCACTATGGGATTGGATGTCGGCTCGAAGACCGTGGGTGTCGCCATCAGCGATGCCTTCGGCTGGACGGCCCAGGGAATCGAAACCATCAAGATAGACGAAGAGAAGAATACGTTCCGGCTCGACAGGATCAAGGAGCTCGCAGAAGAATATGAAGTGAGCAAGGTCGTCGTCGGCCTGCCGAAGAATATGAACAATACCATCGGTCCCCGCGGGGAAGCTTCCCAGGCATATGGAGAGCTTGTCCGCACCGAGCTCGGTGTGCCCGTCGTCTTTTGGGATGAGCGGCTCAGTACGATGGCTGCCGAAAGGGTTCTCCTTGAGGCAGATGTGAGCAGGAAGAAGCGTAAGAAAGTAATCGATAAAATGGCTGCCTCCATGATCCTTCAGGGATTTTTGGACAGTCAAAAATAATGAGGTGTATTTAAAATGGAACATGGCGAAAAACAGATCACAGTAGTAGACGAACAAGGAAACGAACAGCTTTGTGAAGTCCTCTTCACATTCGAATCAGATAAATTCAACAAATCATACGTTCTGTATTATCCACTTGGAGCAGATGAGGATGATGAAGAAGAAATCGAAATCCACGCTTCTGCATTCCTGCCTGGAAACGAAGGCGAAGAAGGCGAATTGCAACCGATCGAAACAGAAGATGAGTGGGACATGATCGAGGAAATGCTCAACACATTCCTCGAAGATGAAGAAATGGAATAAGGATTCATCACACGCAGGGGCCGGTGAAGGGAGAAAACTCTCTCCTTTTTACCGGCCCCTGTTTTTCTTTGTGCAAAATATTGTATAATGGTGGAGATGATGTCGAAATCAATGTCGGATATCCCGCTTTTTGCTCGAAAGGGGGGAATGGTTATGACAGATAAAAAAGAGATAAAGGAAACGCTGATGAAAAAATTACTCGAACGACAATCCGAAGCAAGGTCCATCAGGAAGATCGTCGGCCTCATTCTTCTATGTGTGGTCATCCTCATTGGGGGAACGGCTGTAGGCGGTTATTTCTACGTCAAGTCCGCCCTGAAGCCCGTGGACCCCGATGATTCCAAGCCCGTCAATGTAGAGGTGCCGATCGGCTCCGGAGTCTCCACCATCGCAGATCTTCTTGCAGACAAGGGGATCGTGAAGAACGCAACGGTATTTAAGTATTATGTGAAGTTCAACAATGAATCAGGGTTCCAGGCAGGGAGCTACGGTCTCACTCCATCCATGACGATGGATGAGATCATCAAAAGCCTGAAGACCGGCAGGGTGATCCGTGATGCGGAGTTCACCATCACCGTCCCAGAAGGCCTGCAGCTTGATGAGATCGCCGCGCTGATCGGTGAAAAGTCACCGTATTCAAAGCAGGAAGTGGAAAAGAAGCTGGAAGATAAGAAATGGATCGAGCAATTAAAGAAGGAATATCCGAATCTCATTACGAAAGATGTCTCAAACAAAAACATCAAACGGCCGCTTGAAGGGTATCTATATCCGGCAACCTATTCGTTCTACGAAAAGAAGCCGTCGCTTGAAAGCATGCTGAAGGAAATGATCAACCAGACGAACGAGGTGCTGGCCCAATACGAGCCGGCCATGAAAGAGAAGAAAATGTCCCCGCATGAACTCTTGACCTTTGCCTCACTGGTGGAGAAGGAAGCAACGGAGAAAGCGGACAGAGGAAAGATCTCAAGTGTCTTCTATAACCGCATTGAAGAGGACATGCCTCTTCAAACGGATCCAACCGTGCTGTATTCACTTGGTAAACATAAGGCAAGGACCACCTACAAGGATCTGGAAGTGGATTCTCCTTACAATACGTACAAGAATAAAGGACTGCCACCAGGGCCGATTTCAAATGCAGGGGTATCGTCCATCGAAGCGGCATTGGAGCCGGAAGACACAGATTTCTACTACTTCCTTGCTTCATCCAACGGGACCGTCTACTATTCGGAAACCCTGGATGAACATAATGAAAAGAAAGAAAAGTACATCACGAATAAGAAGGACTGATCCATGGAGGAGGAAAGAAATATTCGCTTTCCTCCTCTTCATATGATAAAATGATACAAGTTATTTTCATATACCGATGCCCGGCGTTGTAAGTAGAAAGCTCAAGGTAGCTTTCTTCTTTTCATGTTCATTGCGCTCTCAGGGCCGGAAAATAAACGATAGAAGGTTGATTCCGTGGACGAAAAAGTAATCGATTATATAGAATCCATTGTTCTGGACCGTTCCGATCTGCTTCAGGAAATGGAAGCATATGCTGAAGCGAACGATGTGCCCATCATGGAGCTTGTCGGAATCGAGGCACTCCTTGGGATGCTCAGGATCCAACAGCCGAAGCGGATCCTTGAAGTGGGGACGGCAATCGGATACTCTGCACTGAGGATGGCCGAAGCGCTTCCCGATACCACCATCGTCACACTTGAAAGGGACGGGGAAAGGTATGAGAAGGCGCAGGAGTTCCTTGGCCGTTCATCTGCACGTGACAGGGTCACCACCCTGTTCGGTGATGCCCTCGAGCTGCAGGAAGATGTAAAGCGTCATGGGCCGTATGATGCGGTCTTCATCGATGCTGCCAAAGGTCAGTATCGCAAATTCTTCGACAGTTATTCCGAGATGCTGACCGAAGAAGGTGTCGTATACTCTGACAACGTTCTGTTCAAGGGGCTTGTTGCAGAGGAAGTGGTTGAGCAGAAGCGGATCCGTAACATGGTGAAGAAGCTGCAGGACTATAATAAATGGCTGATGGACCATCCGGAATATGATACGTCGATCCTTCCTGTCGGGGACGGGGTCGCGATCAGCAAAAAACGGGGTACCCGTGAAGAAGCCTAGAACTCCGGTGAAGCTGACCGTTCATCATGCATGCATGAAAAACGAGCGGGGGTGGAGGGGAATGCTGAGTGGCCAAAGAGGGATCGTTCAGATCCGGTCATTCAGCCCATCATACACCCAAGTGGGATGAAAAAGGGAATGAGCAGGATGTTGTCCGCCACCCATTATAAATTGTGAAAGATCATGCAGAGCAGGAGCACTGCATGATTCGAAAGGAGAACATCGTAACCTTATGAAGCAGAAACCCGTCGTCATTGGTGTAGCAGGAGGTTCAGGGTCAGGGAAGACAAGCGTAACGAAAGCGATCTACGAACAATTCCAGGGCCATTCCATCCTCATGCTGCAGCAGGATTATTATTATAAAGATCAATCCCACCTACCATTCGAGGAGCGTCTGAAGACGAACTATGACCATCCACTGGCGTTCGATAATGACCTTTTGATTGAACATCTCCATGGACTATTGGACCATCAGCCCGTGGAAAAACCGGTTTATGATTATAAGATGCATACGCGTTCGGATGAAACGATTCCTGTTGAGCCGAAAGATGTGATCATCCTGGAAGGAATCCTTGTATTAGAAGATGAAAGATTGCGCAACTTAATGGATATTAAACTATATGTGGATACCGATGCTGATCTCCGCATCATCAGAAGGATGCTTCGCGATATCAAGGAGCGCGGGCGCTCCATTGATTCCGTCATTGATCAGTACATCACGGTCGTCCGCCCGATGCACAATCAATTCATCGAGCCGACGAAGCGGTATGCCGATGTGATCATTCCGGAAGGCGGCCATAATCATGTGGCCATCGATCTCATGGTCACAAAAATTCAAACAATTCTTGAACAAAAGTCATTTTTGTAATACGATAGCATAGATAAATAAAGTCCAAAATTTACAAATCCCCACAATTGAACATCATCAGGGAATGGAGAAGGGTTTCATCTTCTCCATTCCCTCGCTTTACATGCTGAAGCAATAAGGTACATAAAGAGCACGGGGATGCTCTAAATAGAGAAGGAGTGAAGAGGGTCATGAGTACAGAAAAAGTATACCCGATGACGATCGAAGGGAAAGAAAAATTAGAAAAAGAACTGGAGAACCTGAAAACGGTTAAACGTAAAGAAGTCGTCGAGCGCATCAAAGTCGCAAGGAGCTTCGGGGATCTATCCGAGAACTCTGAGTACGATGCAGCCAAAGATGAGCAGGCATTCGTAGAAGGACGCATCTCGACGCTTGAAAATATGATCCGTAACGCCAAGATCATCCAGGAAGATGATCATAATTCCGATACGGTCCAGCTTGGTAAGAAGGTGACCTTCATCGAACTTCCTGATGGCGATAAAGAAACATATTCCATTGTGGGAAGCGCTGAAGCCGATCCATTTGAAGGGAAAATCTCCAATGACTCACCGATCGCCAAAAGCCTTCTCGGACACAAAGTAGGCGAACAAGTGACGGTTCAGACTCCAGGCGGGGAAATGAGCGTCAAGATCGTAGAAGTAAGCTGATAAAAAGAAGGGGGCCTGCGGGCCTCTTTTTTTATGGGGAAAATCAAAGGACTAATTCATCTCGGAACCGTCAACACTGATGGGAGAGGTGAAAGCATGAAGAAGAAGCGGGTCTTATTCTTAAGTATCATCCTATTATCCATCCTGTTTGGTCTGATCGGAAGGCTGATGCAGGTGCAATTGGTCCAAACCGAGTCATTTTCCAAGCATAAGATCAATCTGATTGAGAGCAGCGTGGAACAGCGGACGCAGCAGATCGTCATAGACGAAGGGAGGGGGGCTTTCCTTGATCGTGCAGGCAATCCCCTGACCTTCGATGAAGAAAATGTCGTGGTGCTCTTCCCGTTCCTGAATAAGATTGAGTGGCCGAGCGCCACAGTAGCATCCATCCTGGGGATGAACGAAGCAGACATCAAGCGGGATCTCCTCGGGGCAAAGGAACCCGTCGTTTTGAAAGGGAGCCAGGATCTTACGCAGTCTCAAATGGACCGCGTGAACGCTCTGGAGGTGCAGGGGGTCTTCGCCGTGAAGAAAAAAGTGAAAAAGTCTGTGATCCCTGCCGCGCAGCTGATCGGGGTGACGGGTGAAAACACGACCCTGTTCCATGAGCGGTATCCCGATAGGGTCAAGGGGGCCAATCAGCCTGTTGGTGTCTCGGGGCTTCAGGGCATATTTGACGAATGGCTCATAGCCGAGGAGCAGGCGAAGCTCGTGTATCATGTGGATGCAACGGGAGGGCCTCTGTTCGGAGCCGACGTGAAATATATCGCCTCGGCCAATCCATTCTATCCATTAAACGTGAAGACGACAATTGATTCAAGAGCGCAGCAAGCCCTTGAAGAAGTCGCTGATACGTACGAGATGAAAAAAGGCGGTCTTCTTCTCCTTGATATCGAGAGCAACGAGATCGTGGCCAGCGTCTCACGACCGAAGATGAAAGAGGGGGAGCCATTCGGTGAAGGGGCGACGGATTATATGAGAAAGGCCCTTATCCCAGGGTCCGTCTTCAAGACGGTCATCGCAGCGGCGAGCCTTGAGGAAGGGCTGGTGGATGAATCAAGGATGTTCGACTGTGACCGGGATATCAGGGGCGGGGAAGCGCAGAAGCCCCACGGCTCGATCAATATCAAAGATAGTCTGGCAGCGAGCTGCAATCGTACATTTGCAGACCTCGCGAATGAACTGACAGAAAAAGATCCAGATCTGATCGAGACGTACGCAGATAAACTCGGCCTCACGGGAGATGTCTCCTGGAAAGGGGACGTATTCCACTATGAGGATTTCTCCCAGTTGAAGCTGGAACAATCCAGGATCTTTGCGTCAGATGCAGCAAAGGGAGATCGCAACGAGATCGCCATGACCGGGATCGGACAGAACGAAGTGAGGGTGACCCCCATCGGCATGGCCAATATGATGGCGACGATTGCAAGGGGAGGGAAGGCGTACGAGGTGAGTGCGGTTTCGACGGTTGAATATCAGAACGGGGCGGATATGGTGAATTTCCCGAAGCGGGAAGGCGGAGAAGGAATCAGCCCGTTCACAGCGATGAAAATGCAGCAATATTTGCGCGGAGTCGTGAATTCTCCCCTTGGGACGGCCCCTTATCTGCAGGAAGCAGCATACGAAGTGGCCGGTAAGACCGGCACAGCCCAGACGGGAAGCTACCGGGGAGAAACCATCAAGGCAAATGAGCTTTATAATAAGTGGTTCGCAGGCTACTTCCCTTTCCGCGACCCGAAATATGCCCTCGTGGCGGTGAATATGGATGTTCTTGTGGATGAAGGTGGCATCTATCCGATCTTCAAGGACAGTGTCGATGCGCTCTACCGTCTTGATCAGGAATGAGTCGAAGGAAATGGATAATGTTTCGCTTTCTTCTTTTTCCCCTGTCTGTTAAACTATTGAGGATAATAGGGAGGGAAAGACATGGCGAAGTACCAATCTCGATTAGATAAACGATCAAAAAAGAACACCAATAAAATCCTGAATATCATGATTGCAGTCGTCGTCCTATTGATCCTTGTAGTGGGCGGCTCGATCCTTATTGGAGGCGGGAACGACAAAAGCTCCGATACGGCTTCTTCCTCTACTGGTAACGGAGGGGACAAAAAAGCCTCTGCCGAAGAAAATAAAAGTGATACTGACAAATCAGATGACCAGGATTCAAACGATAAAAAAGCTGCTGACGATGAAGAGGACAAGGACAAAAAAGAAGACAAAGATGAAAAAAAATCCGATGATGACAACGAAAAAGATCTGAAGTCGGAAGATGACAGCAAGCTCAAAGTCCAGGATGGCGACGAACCGAATGTGGATAAAACCGTTGTGCATCCAGACTGGAAGCCGGTCGGCACTTCACAATCAGGGGAGCATGTGTCTTCCTATGATCTGGGGACCCCCGACTGGAATGAAAAGGTGAAAGCTCTATCCTACGCTACCGGAATACCGGAAAACAATATGACGGTGTGGTATATTGAAGGAAATGGAAGTCCTCAGAAATCCATCGGTACGGTATCCGCCAAGAATGATTCCCAAGCTTACAGGGTCTATCTGCAGTGGATCGATGGAGAAGGCTGGCAGCCTACCAAGGTTCAGGAACTGATTGAAAACGATAAGAACTAAAGAAATCCGCCCGGGTCATGGA
This sequence comes from Rossellomorea sp. FS2, assembly GCF_047915635.1. NCBI lineage: Bacteria > Bacillati > Bacillota > Bacilli > Caryophanales > Bacillaceae > Rossellomorea > Rossellomorea sp. FS2. The sequence continues at coordinate 405,595 of NZ_JBLRVS010000001.1, forward strand.
CCCGGGCGGATTTTTCTGTTGATGCATTCATTGATTCAGCTTGAAATGGACGACGGCCGTATAAAGGCGGCGTCCGTGTTCGTCTACCGTCACATGGTGCTGGACGTGATGGACCCTGAGCATGATCGACTGGTTCAATTCGATCTGTTCGGAAATGTTCTTCTCCAGAGTGGAAAGATCTGCGGCTTCGAAGAACTCCACCTTATCCTTGATCAATTCAAATGAGATACTCATGTTTATCCCCCTCTTATCGGTTCGCCTCCTTATTTTAGGGCTTGTCTGTCCCTTTAGCAATGGATAACAGTTGAATAATGAGGATGGATATGATAATTTAATAACAGTTTTAAAATTAAATCATAGTATATGGATAGGAATTATAAACTTTCCAACAGGAGTGGGATCGATGGGTAGAGAGTTTTTGGATTTATTCCAGGATTGGGCGAATTCATATGACGATACGGTAACGGGTCATGATGTTGAATATCAGGCGGTGTTTGAACACTATGATGCCATACTTGATGCAGTGGCTGCCCGTGCAAAAGGAAGGGTCGTCGAATTCGGTCCCGGAACGGGCAATTTGACGAAGAAGCTCTTGGAGAACAAGCTGGAGGTTCTGCCGTTCGAGCCTTCCCCTGAGATGAGGGAGATCGGCATGCAGAAACTCGGGGATCTGGTGACATTCAAAGATGGTGACTTCCTTGACTTCAATCTTGATGGGGCGGTGGACTCTTTCGTCAGTTCATACGCGTTTCACCACCTCACCGACGAGGAAAAAGGAAAAGCCTTTGAGATTTATGGCAAGTACCTGCCCCGTGGTGGTAAAATAGTATGGGCCGACACCATGTTCGAAAGTGACCGGCACTATCAAGCCGCCATATCCGCAGCCATCGAAAAGGGATATCACAATCTTGCAGATGACCTGAAACGCGAATACTACACCACATTGGATGTGTTCAGAGCCCTTCTTGAACCAAAAGGATTCACTGTCACATTCGATCAGGTGAACGCATTTGTATGGATCATGGAGGCGACTAAACAGTAGAAAGAGGTTTACACTATGAAAATCGCCATCATCGGAGCAATGGAAGAAGAAGTCACTCTATTGAGGGAAAACATTTCGAATCCTGTGGTCGAAACCATCGCAGGGTGTGAATATACAAGCGGGACAATGAAAGGGAAGGAAGTCGTCCTTCTACGTTCCGGAATTGGAAAGGTAAATGCCGCCATGTCGACAGCGGTCCTACTTCAACATTTCAAACCGGATTGCATCATCAACACCGGATCAGCAGGCGGATTCGACCCTGCACTGAACGTCGGGGATGTGGTCATTTCCACAGAGGTACGTCATCATGATGTGGATGTGACGGCATTCGGTTATGAATACGGTCAGGTGCCTCAGCTTCCGGCTGCCTTCACAGCAGATGAAAAATTGAAACAAATCGCCGTCCAGTCGGTGAAGAAAATGGGCGACGTACAAGTCGTTTCCGGCTTGATCGCAACAGGGGATTCATTCATGAGCGATCCTGCGCGGGTCGAAGCGATCCGTGACAAGTTCGATTCCTTGCAGGCAGTGGAGATGGAGGCGGCTGCGATCGCACAGGTTGCCCATCAATTCGGCACCCCGTTCGTCATCATCCGTTCCCTTTCTGATATTGCCGGGAAGGAATCCGATCTGTCATTCGATCAATACCTGGAAAAAGCGGCCCTGCATTCAGCCAATATGGTCATGAATATTGTAGAGTCCGTATAAAGAGAGAAGCTGTCCCGGTGGCAGCTCTGTAAGGGGGAGCAACCTTTGGAAGTATATAGCAGTGTACAGGAACTCATCGGGAACACACCCATCGTGGAACTGACGAACTTCCCGCTGAAGAAAGGGGTCCGGCTTTTCGCGAAGCTGGAATTCATGAATCCGGGTGGCAGTGTCAAGGACCGCCTTGGAAAAGAACTACTGGAAGATGCGATCCGGACTGGCAAGATTCAAAAGGGCGGTACGCTCATAGAGCCCACGGCAGGCAATACAGGTATCGGACTTGCCCTGGCGGCGGTGAGTTCAGGTTACAAGGTGATGTTCTGCGTCCCTGAAAAGTTCTCGGTCGAAAAGCAGACCCTCATGAGGGCCCTCGGTGCCACGGTGGTGAACACCCCGACAGCCGACGGGATGAAGGGGGCCATCGCCAAGGCCGAACAGCTGCTGAAGGAGATCCCCGGTTCATATTCACCTGCACAGTTCTCGAATGCAGCGAACCCCATGACCTACTACAAGTCCCTCGGTCCGGAAGTCTGGAAACAGATGGATGGACGGATCGATACGTTTATAGCGGGCGCCGGCACAGGCGGTACGTTCATGGGGACGGCGCGCTTCCTGAAAGAACAGAAGGCGTCGCTCAGGACCGTCATCGTCGAGCCTGAAGGGTCCATCCTGAACGGAGGTCCGTCCGGTCCCCACCGCACAGAAGGGATCGGCATGGAGTTCCTGCCGGATTATATGGATCCATCTTATTTCGAGGGGATCCATACGGTGAGTGATAAAGATGCTTTCACCATGGTAAAGGAACTGGCCGTAAAAGAAGGCCTTCTCGTCGGAAGTTCTTCGGGTGCGGCCATGTATGCGGCACTCCTCGAAGCAGAGCAGGCTGAACCCGGGGCACATCTCTTGACGATCTTCCCGGATTCCAGCGAACGATACTTAAGTCAGGATATCTATGAAGGAGGAAGTTCAGAATGAAAAAGAAAACGAAACTGATCCACGGCGGCATTCCGACCGACCCCCAGACGGGTGCGGTGTCCACACCGATCTATCAGGTAAGCACATATAAGCAGGATGAAGTCGGTAAGCATAAGGGGTTTGAATATTCCCGGTCAGGAAATCCGACCAGGCATGCCCTTGAGGAATTGATCAAAGATCTTGAAGGCGGAGAACGAGGGTTTGCATTCGGTTCCGGTATGGCCGCCATCACAGCGGTGATGATGATGTTCAATAGCGGTGATCATGTCGTCCTGACGGATGATGTCTACGGCGGTACCTACCGTGTGATGACAAAAGTATTGAACAGGCTCGGCATCGAATCGACATTCGTCGATTCCAGCAATCCATCGTCCATCGAAGAAGCGATCCGTGAGAATACGAAAGCGGTCTATATCGAGACACCGACCAATCCGCTCCTGAAGATCACGGATATCAAAGCAGCAGCAGCCCTTGCAAAGAAGCATGGCCTGCTCACCGTAGTTGATAATACGTTCAGTACGCCATACTGGCAGAATCCCCTTGCCCTAGGTGCAGACATCGTCCTTCACAGTGCCACCAAATACCTTGGAGGACACAGTGATGTCGTGGCAGGACTCGTGGTCGTGAATTCCGATCAGCTCGCGGAAGAACTCTTCTTCGTTCAGAACTCTACCGGCGGTGTCCTCGGTCCACAGGATTCATGGCTGCTCATCCGCGGGATCAAGACGCTCGGCCTCCGGATGGAAGAGCACGAAGTCAATACGAAGAAGATCGTCGACTTCCTCCTTCAACATCCAAAAGTGTCCAAGGTCTATTACCCTGGACTTGAATCGCATCCGAATCACGAGATTGCAAAAGCACAGGCTTCTGGCTTCGGCGGTATGGTTTCGTTCGATGTGGGAAGCGAGGCGAATGCCGACCGTCTTCTCACCAATACGAAATACTTCACCCTGGCAGAAAGCCTCGGTGCCGTGGAAAGCTTGATTTCCGTGCCTGCCCGCATGACGCATGCCTCCATTCCGAAGGATCGCCGTGACGAACTTGGCATCACGGATGGCCTCGTCAGGATCTCCGTCGGCCTTGAGGATGTGGAAGATCTGATTGAGGATATCGATCAAGCGCTCTCTAAATAAGCTGGCAGGGATGGCATCAATTACATGAGGGTTGACACCTTCGGATATGTTACCATAGATTGTGAGTCAACTAGTCCGAAAGTAGGTGTCGACGTTGAATAAGAACATTTTCGAACAAAAGAAATCCGATTATAGACGGTTTGGATTCACTCTTTTATATTTGAGCGTATTCTTATATCTGGGCGTATTGATCCCCGGCATTTCAGATACCGCGGTGAAGTTGTACAGCCTCATGGGCATGACCATGATCCTGCTGATCGCTTCTTTTACCTTCTTTAAAAAGGCGATCACGTATCAAAAACGAATTATGGAAGACGAATAAGGCTGGGACCAAAGTGTTCTAGTCATAGTAAACCCGAATTCATTTGCCAAGAGTCAGGCAAATGAATTTGGGTTTTTAATTTGTTTAGATAAATATTCATTGCTTCCAGCGGTTGATAGGAGTGCAGGACGAAGACTCCTGCGGGAAGAGTAGCTGATGTGAGACCCCGCACAATCGACGAGGAGGCTCACTGGCTACCCGCGGAAAGCGAAGTCTTGCACGGAAATCATAAGCGGAATAAAGAACCTACGCTGATAGTGTTTTTTGGGTTTTATCACAACCTCTTTAATTGGATAAAAATATTTTTGAAAAAGTGGTTTACTTTTCCATTGAAATTGGATATACTAACCAATGTAAGAAAAATATCACACGGAAACGGAGGTCGAGTAACATGATGATGATCAAAGGAATTAACGCCGTACAACTTCATACTACCATTCGACCGACAGTGGGATATCTTTCATTCTGACCAATATGTGAATGAATGCCGCGGGGAGAATGCATCTTCCTGCGGCTTTTTTGTGTGCCGCCGGGAAGGGAGTCCCTGCGGTTTTTTCATGCAAAAAAACAACCACTGAAAGGGGGGATCGCCATGACTCTGAACTTATTATTCGTGACGCTTACGTTGAAAAAGAAGCGTACGTCATTCGAAGAAGCTGCACATAATGAATCGGTCTCGAAGCATTTCGAAGAAACCAAGACAAAACTGCACCACTTCACATCACATACGCTGTAATGCCTGTACGATCAAACTATAGGGAGGAGAATGAACATGATTTTTATACAAGTGAAACGGCTGAATGCGCTCTGGGTGGAGAAGGACACAGCCTAACGAACGTGAAGGGTTGGTGACAGGATGTTTTTGAACATCTCGATTTGGACAGTGATGATCGGCAGATTCTTCAAGAAGAAGCGGATGCCGGAATAATGAAGAAAGCGGGTCCGGGACCGGACCCGCTTTTTCTATTCGCTTTTTTTCGGAAGCTGGATGGCAGGGGAGCTTCCGCTGCCGTTCCCGCTATAAAAGTCCGGGACTTTCCCTGGTATGAACAGATCGCCGATTTTGACTTTATTGGCCACCTTGATCGTTTTGGTCCGCCTCGGAATGATCACATTCATTTCAACCGAAATGTTGATGTACACTTCGAGATAGGTGTTATTGATCCCGACCACATTCGTTTGCGTCTCTACATTGGATTGCACGTCCCCGATGATCATGAACTGGATCGGGATCTGAGGGCCCATATTGGCCAGGAGGGTATTATTTGCTGCAAGGCCGAGGGGTACATAATACACAATGCCTTTTGCATCTTTGCTTTTCTCAAAATCGATTTCCGTCTCAGAGGTAAAGGCCTCGAGCTTTTCCAGGTCGCCTTTTTCCACATAATCCAGGTACTGCTGGACCCTTTCGGTCGATTCTGCGATCAGCTTGTTGTATATACCCGGGTCAAAGCTATAGCTCGGTTCCCCGCCGGTTTCATGCTTCACGATCAACTGATTGATATCCACCTCTTCAGAGATGTTTTTGGAAATGGAATCGTTGATGGCCTGGGCGGCGAACTGCCGGGTCGTTGTTTCAGCGATTTCCATGAGTGCGGGCTCGATGCCCCTATTGATCATGTACAGACTCTGTACCGTCATCAGTACAAACACGATGAACGATATGATGAAGACATGACGTGCAGGCAGGGGAGATCGTTTCGGTCGTCGCTTCTTGAACATACCGTCACCTCTCTTCACTCTCACTATATTGTCAGGAGCTATTGATTATGACTGGCGGAAAGGACACATATCTGTCAACGAATCGCAACAGGGTGTTCATGAATGGAAGGGTCGCAGTGGCAAATGCGGTGATATACTGACCGTAAGGACGTAGCAATGGAAGGAGTTTTGCGTCATGTTTTCCATGATCATGGGTCTGGTGGTGACCGTGGCGATCGGGTTGATCATCACGGCAGAAGTCGGTGCAGAGTAAGGGGGCGGATGCCCTCTTTTTTTATGGGGTAAAAGTGGCAGATAACACAAATGAGAGATGAAACATGGCATGCGGCCCCCTTGGGAAAGGGCCGCCTTTTTTATGTGGTGAAAAGGACAGAGGGGTCTGCATATAGTAGGTCTATGTTCATAAGGGGAGGGATGGCAAGCTTGTATTCAATCGTCATGATCGTCCACGTAGCCACGGCTGTCATTGGTTTCGGACAGACGTTCCTATTCCCGTTCCTGCTCCGGTACCCCCGATCGGAGGCGGAGGCAAAGACTGTGCTCATGCTCCTTGGGCGGATGGGGAAACTCGCGAAATACAGTGATCTGATCCTCTTGGGAAGCGGTGTGGGCATGCTTTGCCTCGGTTATCCATTCGAGTCCTGGGTCATCGCTTCCCTGATCCTGTTCTTCACCATGCGCTTTTCATCTTCTGTCCTGTCTAGGAAGGCGGCTATTTCTTTATGGAATATGCTCCACGACGAAGCCGGAGCTTATTTTATGGAGGAATACCGGAACCGCATGGAATCATTCCTTCCAAAAGTGTGGTTCACGCAGGCACTTAACATCGCGATCATCCTCCTCATGATTTTGAAACCTTAGACCTCCACCATCCGTATGACAGATAAGGGGTATCCTTCCAGTGTCCTCCATCCCGTCTTCACTTTGTGAAGGGACTTGCATGAAGTGATTGAAAGGATTTTCCAATAGTAGTATAGTAAGTAGGGGCTATTTTTTCATTTTTCCGAATAGTGAAACGAAGGAGGGGACAAAGATGAAGAAATCGATTCAGCTCGCCGGCCTCATTCTAGGAGTGATGGTCACAAACATCGTGGTATTTTCCCCCGGCTTTATCGGCTTGGCCCTGACGGGGGGTGCCCTTGAAGCAGCGCTGGGTGCATCGATCCTCACGGCAAGCGCCATAGGTGTCCTTTACGGAGTGTATGCTCTCCGTTTCAAGGAAAAAGAACCGCTCCAGATCCTCTCTCTTACCTCAGATGAAGAATACAAGGAAGCCCTCTCCAGATTCTTCGGGAAAAAGTCGCTTCGTGAAGATCTTCACTATGCCATCGAGCAGGTGGACCGCCTGGAACAGAAAAAAGCCTCCCTTCAGCAGGCAATCAATGACCGGTTCCAGCAAGGCGAAATGAGCCACCGGAAATTCAGCCAAACGGTCCTTGAGGTGGAACAGCTCTTTTTCCAAAACGTAAGGAATCTCTTGAACAAAGCAGGTGCCTTTGATGAGCGGGAATACAAATCCGTCCGGTCCAAAGATCCGCGCCTCAGTCAAACCCTCCTAGCCGAGAAGACATCCCTGTACAGGGAGTATTTGTTCTTCATCAAACAGGCGATCGAGATCAATGAAGAAATCATTCTCGATCTCGATAAGCTGCTGCTTGAAATCACCCGTCTCAATACTGTCACCATCGAAGATATCGACAACATGGCCTGCATGAAGGAAATCCATTCCCTCATCAATCAGACAAAGCTCTATAAAACATAAAGAAAAGGGGAAACGCATGATGAAAAAAGGAAAATTCCTGCTCGTTTCCGGTCTAATCGTCCTGTTGGTCTTCGGTGGTGTCTTCTTCGGGATCAAACTCACCTCCAACCTAGGGAAAACCGATAAGCAGATCACAGCAGAAAGTGCAGATAAACAGCTGGATGAACTGTACGGCAAAATCGACGTGACGAAAGAAAAACCGATCAAGGGCCAGATCGATCTCGACCCGGCGGATGCAGCTTCGGAGCTTCCGGATATCTCAAAATTTCCCCTTACCGTAGAAGGGCAGGGGAATACGACGGTCGAAATCTTCTCTTCTACAGAAAAATCCGGGAAAGGGAAGGAAGGATGGCTGAATAAAGTAGCTGAAGACTTCAATGCCTCCGGCGCCTCGGGCCAGGTCACCATCCGCAGTATTGCATCCGGAACGGCGACAGAGTACATCACATCGGGGAAAAGCATTCCTGACGCATTCGCTCCTTCCAATGAACTGTGGGGGGAAATGGTCAAAGCCTCCGGAGTGGAGTCCAACCTGATTGAAAAGCGCCTCGTCGGGAATGTGCCGGGCATCGTGATCTCAAAGAAAAAACATGATCAGCTCATAGAGAAGTACGGGGCCGTGAATGCGAAGACCATATTGGAAGCCATGACCGAGGATGAATTCGCCATGGGGTATACCGATCCGTTCGCAAGCTCCACAGGATTGAACTTCCTCATCACCGGACTTAATGCCTTCGATAATAAAAATGTGCTGAGTGACGATGCCGTGAAGGGATTTGAATCGTTCCAGGCCAATGTTCCGTTCACAGCCTCCACGACCCTGCAAATGAGGGAGGCGGCCAAGTCAGGGATGCTGGACGGATTCGTTCTTGAATATCAGACCTATACAAACGCCTCCGACCTCAAGGATTCCTATGAATTCGTGCCATTCGGTGTCCGGCACGACAACCCGTTATATGCCCTTGGGGAGCTCCCGGCAGAAAAGGTCAAGGTGCTGGAAGAGTTCGCTCAATTCGCCAAGCAGGACCGTTACAAGGAGCTTGCCAAAAAAGACGGCTTCAACGGTTTGGAAGAGTATCAGTCCGAAATGAAGCCCCTGGACGGAAGCACGATCACCTCCGCCCAGAAGATCTGGAAGGAAAAAAAGAACGGCACCCAGTCGATTGCCGCCGTTTTCGTAGCGGACGTATCTGGGAGCATGGACGGAGAATCCCTTAACAAGCTGAAAGAGTCCCTCCTTAAAGGACAAAAGTATCTTGGGAAAGACAATTCGATCGGTCTGGTCAGTTATTCGGATGATGTAGCCATCAATATGCCGATCAAAAAATTCGATGTGAACCAGCAATCTGAATTCGTCGGGGCTGTGGAAAGCCTGCAGGCCAATGGCGGTACGGCCACCTATGACGGAATTGTGGTGGCCATGAAGATGCTCCAGGATGAGCTCGAAAAGAATCCGGATACACGCCCCCTCATCTTCGTGTTGAGTGACGGGGATACGAATCAGGGGAATTCATTGAAAGCCGTCCGCCCCCTGATCGAAGCGTACAAAATTCCGGTGTATACAATCGGGTATAATGCGGACCTCAAGGCGCTCGAAACCATTTCGTCCATCAATGAGGCTGCCAGCATCAATGCCGACACCGACGACGTCGTCTATAAGATCCGAAATCTGTTCAACGTCCAATTATAGGAGGGATTGTATGAGCTTTTCCATGAGTGTGACCACACAAGAAGAAGTGAAAAAGGTGATCGAACAAGAGGTCAAACCCGTGCCTGAGGAGGTAAGGAAGCTTCAAGAAGCGGCGGAAGCGAACGTCCAGGCGGTCCTGAACCTCGATCTTGATTCCCTTGAGAAGAAAAAAGAAATCCTTGCTTCCATCGATTCTTTCGGGATGGACACCCTGCGATCGTCTTCGAGCAAAAATGCCCTCCTGCAGGTATCAGTGGGCAATCTATCGAAGACGGGTGATGAAGGCGGACAGGTGGCCAAAGGGCTGAGCGACCTTCAAATCGAAATCAAGGATCTCGATCCGAGCATGATCGATTTTGCCAAGGCGGGACTCCTCGGGAAGCTGTTCAATCCCATGCGCGCTTATTTCGCCAAGTATCAGAAAGCCGACACCGTCATATCCGATATCGTCGAGTCACTGGAAAAGGGCAGGAACGTCCTGAAAAATGACAATACGACCCTTGAAATCGAACAGCACGCCCTCAGGGATCTGACCAAGGTGCTTCAGAAGGAAATCGAACTCGGCTCCCTCATGGATGCCTCCATCGCTGCACAGGTCGAGGTGGCACGTGAAAAGGGGGAGGATCCAGATCGGGTCAGGTTCATCGAAGAGGAAATCCTGTTCCCCCTCCGGCAGCGGGTCATGGACCTGAACACGATGCTCGTCGTCAATCAGCAGGGAATCATCGCCTATGAAATGGTCGTGAGGAACAATCGGGAACTCATCCGCGGTGTCGACAGGGCGAAAACGGTCACCATCTCCGCCCTCCGGATCGGTGTGACTGTTGCAAGTGCCCTGTACAATCAAAAGATTGTCCTCAAGAAGATCGAGGCACTGAACGCGACGACGAATACGATCATCGCCGGGACTTCCAAGATGCTGAAGGATCAGGGAACCGCCATCCAGAAGCAGGCGATGGAAGCGAATATCTCCGTCGACACCCTCAAGACTGCCTTCAGCGATGTCATTGAAGCAATGGACTCGATCTCCACCTACAAGCGCGAAGCCCTTCCACAGATGCGGGAAACAATCAACCAGTTCAAAGAGCTCGCCGCAACGGGGGAAGAGCAAATCCAGCGACTGGAGAAGGGGTCGAAAATCCAGTTCTGAATCAACAATAGTGAAAAGCCCGCCGGGACCGTCATTCAGACGATCCCGGCGGGCTTTTTCTTATAGATTGATCATTTTCCCCGTTTCTCTTTCTCCTCCCGGTAAAACTCATGGAACATCTTCATCAACGCCCGCTTTTCGATCCGGGACACATAGCTCCTCGATATGTTCAATTCTTTTGCGATCTCCCGCTGGGTCTTCTCTTCTTTCAAGTCGAGTCCGAAACGGCCGACGATGACCTCTTTCTCCCGATCATCCAGGACGCAGATGTATTTCCGGACCTTCTCCAGTTCCATGCTGAGCTGGATCGTATCGATCACATCGTCGGCCTCCGATTTGAGGATATCGATGAGGCTGATTTCATTCCCTTCTTTATCCTGGCCGATCGGATCGTGAAGGGAGATATCCTTTTTCGTCTTCTTGAGGGCCCTGAGATGCATGAGGATCTCATTCTCGATACAGCGTGCCGCATAGGTGGCAAGCTTCGTTCCCTTACCCTCGGAATAGCTCTCGATCGCCTTGATCAGCCCGATCGTGCCGATGGAGATGAGGTCTTCGGGGTCTTCTCCGGTGTTTTCGAACTTCTTCACGATATGTGCCACGAGCCTAAGATTATGCTCGATCAGCATATTCCTCGCGTGCTCATCCCCTTCTGCCATGAGCCGTAAGTATTTCCGTTCCTCTGCTGCCGATAGCGGTTGTGGAAAGGCGTTATTCTTTACGTAGGAAACAAGGAAGAACAATTCTTTCACGAAATAGCCGAGCGCTGTCAGAACTCCAGACATGGTTCCACCTCCAAAAGGACTTTTGCCTATACCCATACCTATGTTAGCGATCGGGGTCTCTTGCATGTCCTCTGGAAGTAAGGGGAGTCTTTACACAAGTTTTGGATTCCATTTGATCATGAGCAGCATGATGCTGGCATGCAAGAAAGGAAGGGAGAACAAGGTGATATAAGGAATGAGAAGGTCCACAGCATACGGTTTATATGAAAGGTTTAGTGTGAGGCCGCTTAGCCCTGTAAAGAGGAAGTTAAAGAGAGCGATTTATATAAGGAAAGATTGTAATAGGACGATCGTGATAAAATTAGTATGATTATTATGATGGATAAGGAAGGTGATGCAGGGGTGTGACAGATTTTGATCGACTGTCTATCGCCATCCTTCCGAAGGCATAATTCTCATCAATGTCTCCAATCACAACGATAGAAAAATAGAACAAGACAGTCATCAGACAACTCTTGGTCCATTCGTCCATGCATTCCATTATCCTCAACATACAATGACCATAAAGATTGTATTTAGAGGTGATGGAGTGTTTAATAACAAACGAAACCAGTGTGATTTGAACAAAGTACTTCCGCCACAGGGATGTGACTTTTACCCTCCTCCTCCTGGACCTCCGGGACCACCAGGACCTCCGGGACCACAGGGACCACAGGGATCGCAAGGATCGGAGGGTCCACAAGGGGCAGTGGGTCCACAAGGGCCTGCAGGGACACAGGGTCCACAAGGGCCTGCAGGGACACAGGGTCCACAAGGGCCTGCAGGACCACAAGGAACACAAGGATCGGATGGACCACAGGGACCGCAGGGATTTCAGGGATTACAGGGTCCACAAGGCCTGACAGGACCCCAGGGACCACAAGGGCCGGCCGGCACTCCGGTATTGACAGGTGTTGGCGCACCAAGCTGTGCGATTGGTAATGATGGTGACCTTTATATCGATATCTCTACGGGGAATTTGTATTATAAAGAGCAGGAGCCTGTTCCTCCAGCAAACAGGCCGGTCCCTTCTTTTACAGGGAACACCCTCAATGTAGGGTCGACCCGGCTGTATACGACGATACAAGCGGCTTTAACCGCAGCGGTCAATGGGGATCGATTGCTACTTGACGCTGAAACCTTTACGATTACGGCCACCTTGCCTGTAAACAAGTCGGTAACCATAGAGGGACAGGGAAAAGGTTTAACGACCGTCATTACGACGAGTAACGCTGTAACAACCATGTTTAATGTCACGGTTTCGAATGTGATCTTCCGAGAAATGACCATCGTTCAAAACTTCCCATCCATCGCGTCTACAGAAACCATCATACGGGTGGGGAACTTCGCTACAGGAATTTATGTCGATAACTGTGAACTCTCTGTATGTGAGTTCGGAATTACCCTGATTGCTACCGAGTTCCAGATTACAAATTGCGATTTCACCTATGCCCCGGCTGCTGCCCTTAATAATAACTATCGGTATATCAGTATTGCGTCTACTTCAGGTCAGAGTATTATTGATAGCAATACGTTCGTATCCGGTTCGGGAAACTCCAATTGCAGTTTTATTATTATCACAAATATAGCAGTCAGTTCCGGTACACTAAAAGGGGACTTAGTGGTAAGAAATAATGAACAAGTGGTGGCCTTCCAATTAAGACATCTTCTCAATATGGAAGAAACGATAGGAAATAATTTCGGTTTGTATATTATAAATAATAGAACCTTTAGCGAAGGGAACGTCCCGGTCTTGCTGAATGGTCCGAATCTGAATGTTTTTAAATTCATCGCTATCTATGGCAACACTGTTCAAAATTCAGCAGGAAAAGGGCTTGTCGGCATCGATGTCTACTACCTGGGCAGTACGGACATTTTCGCAACGGGTAATACCATCACCAATCAAACCTTCGCTGCCGGATGGGCATCTGCAACGACTGACCCAACCGATGTGACCGTCGGTTATCATGCAGCCGTTATCCCCGTCCCGCCTAATCTTCCGCTGAATCCTTGTTACTGGTTATTGTTGAGTGAATTTATATAATGGATGGGTAGAGCGAGGAGGGTTATCGCTCTACCTTACTTATCGTGGAGAGCGGGTCCAGAAAGAAATACTGTTCTCCTGCCCGTTCATCGGGTGCCGGTGAATTCCATATGCTCGCCAGCCAATGGATGTGTTTTTGTTAAGAAAGGGTGTCCAAATCGCGTGAGGGAATTCTTCAAACGCCTATACCTATGCGTCCCAACCTACATATACTACCTATAGGAAGAACGGGAGGGGGGAAACCCATGTACGGATATCCATGCTATGGACCGGGCTATCCAGGTTACTACGGTGGAGGCGGCTATCTGTTCGCCCTCGGTGTCATCCTGTTGATCTTGCTTTTCCTTTTCGGAGGCTGGTGGTACTATACGACCTGCTGCTGTTGATCAATAGGGGCTGCCGCGGTGCTCCTTAGGCGGGGATGCACCCTGGTATGATACGTATAAAAAAGGATCCCCGGTTCATACATACGTGAACCGGGGATCCTTTCGTTCTTATGATGTGTGTTACACTTTTTTAATGGTGAAAGGGCTGACCATCAAGAGTGACATGAGGATCATCGTCGTCAGGATGATTCCTGCCGGTACATGGGGGATGGCCAGGTACGACAAGGTCACAAGGCAGCCTGCGGCCGTGATGGGAAGCCCCGTGAAGTAACCGGCATTCTCTGTGATGTTGAAACGGGCGAGTCTGTAGGCACCGCATCCGATGTAGAAAATCATGAAGAAAGCCCCGACCACGCCCAATGACTGGAGTGCTGCGTAGTACATGAGTACAGCGGGGGCTACTCCGAATGAAACGATGTCGCTCATGGAGTCGAGCTGCTTCCCGAGGTCTGACTCGACGTTCAGCTTCCTGGCGACCATCCCGTCGAAACGGTCGGTGAGGGCTGCGATGAAGATGAATAATAAGGCCTGGTGAGGCTGGTTATGCAGGACGGAGACGATGGCGAATCCGCCAAGTGACAGGTTGAGCAGCGTCACGAAATTGGCTGCATGGGCTTTCAGTTTTTTTACGGTTTGATCAAGTGCTTCGGAGAGAAACAATGAACCTCACTCCTTATTCAAAGAAAAAGATAATATAAGATATAGTATATGACATTGTTTTATTATATACTTATTAAACTGTGAACGTTAAGGGTTTTTCAAAAATCGTACTTTTTTTCAAATGTCTGGGACTTTCGGGCTGTGCCCATCCCTGTTGACGATAAAGGAGTTGGAAGTTGTTGAAGCAATCTCTTTACCGGTTGTGCATCGAACTGACGAATAAAAAGTGGTCCTCTTTTTTGCTCCGTCGGTTTGTTCGATCAAAAGCAAGCAGGAAGCTGATTCCTTCGTTTGCCAAAACCTACGGGATCAATACGGAAGAAATGGAGCAGTCCATCGAACTCTATCCGAGTCTTCATGAATTCTTCATCCGCAGGCTGAAACCGGGCGCACGGACGATCCAGGCAGGGGAGGCCGCTGTGGTCAGTCCCGTGGATGGTGTCATGGCAGAAACGGGTGTGATCACGGATCAGCTCGAAGTAACGGTGAAAGGCAAGCCTTACTCCATCCTGGATATGTTGGGTTCTGATGAGAAAGCAGCACCGTATATGGGGGGATCCTTCGCCGTATTTTACCTGAGCCCTGCGAATTACCATCGCATCCACAGTCCGGCAAACGGAGAGGTCATCGGCAGGTGGGAGCTTGGAAAGCACTCCTATCCCGTCAACGAACTCGGCCTCCGGTACGGAAAGGAAACCTTATCAAAGAACTATCGGTCCATCACGGAGCTGCGTCATCCCGGAGGAAGGATGGCCGTTGTCAAAGTCGGGGCCATGTTCGTTAACAGTGTCGATTACGTCGTGGATCGGAACGAATGGATCCAGGGCGAGGAAGTCGCCTACTTCAGCTTCGGGTCCACCGTGATCCTTCTGTTTGAAAAAGGGCGCTTCTCCTTCGACGGGGATACCGCCCCTCGTGAAGTAAGGGTCGGGGAGCATTTGGGTAGCTTCATGTCAAAATAAACGGGACGGATGAGCATCCGTCCCGTTTATCCGTATTAAGATGAAGCCTTGATTTTATTCGTAAGGGAACGTCGGTGAATTTCCATTTCGATGAGGCGAATGAATTCTTTGCTGAGATTTAATTCTCTGGCCTTATAATAGGAATCGATCAACAATTCATCGGATAATTTCCTCATGACTCCACCTCCCATACTTTTACTACCGTGCTCTTGCTGTAACTAAACTTTACCAAAATTAAAAAGACAGAACAACTGTTCCTTTATCCACATGTCTCCGTGGATATCTTGTGGTTAACCTGTATACAACTGGTAAAATATTGGGTGATTCGTAAGTGAATAATGTGTATAACGTTATCCACAGTCGAGAGCAAAGTTGAATTTTGTCGAAAAATATTTGATTTTCCTCACATATTTTCCCTTTCCATCGAATACATGCGGGTTTACTTTGAAAGTCATGGGGAAATTGGTTATCATTAATCTGTTATACAGTAAGTGTGCGGAAGACCCGAGATGTCAAATGATTATAAATATGAGGTGTTTGCTTTGTTAAAACAATTTTTGCCTGATGAACAGGTACAGGATATATTTGCGATCCGGCCGGAGGATCTGAAAGAAAAAGGAATCAAGGCAATCATCACGGACCTTGACAATACGCTGGTCGAATGGGATCGCCCGAATGCCACCCCTAAGCTCATTCAATGGTTCAAGGAGATGCAGGAACACGGGATCCTTGTGACGATCGTTTCCAACAATAACAGGATGCGTGTCGGTTCTTTTGCCGATCCGCTCGGTGTCCCGTTCATTTTCCAGGCACGGAAGCCCATGGGACGAGCATTCAAACGGGCGATCAGGCAGATGGACGTAAGGAAAGAGGAGACGGTCGTGATCGGCGATCAGCTCCTGACGGACGTGCTGGGGGGGAACCGGAGTGGTTTCCACACCATCCTCGTGGTCCCGGTGGCCCAGTCGGATGGATTTATGACGAAGTTCAATCGCAAGGTCGAAAGAAGGATCATGAACTTTTTCAAACGAAAAGGCATGATCGGTTGGGAGGATAAAAAGTGAGTCAAGTTGTATGTATAGGCTGCGGAGTCGAGATTCAGACGGAAAACAAGGAAGGATTGGGGTATGCACCCCCATCGTCCTTGAAGAAGGATGAAGTCATCTGTCAGCGCTGTTTCAAGCTGAAGCATTATAATGAGGTGCAGGACGTTCCCCTTACGGATGACGACTTCCTGAAGATCCTCAATGAAATAGGCGATTCAGAAGGATTGATCGTCAAAGTCGTTGATATTTTTGATTTCAACGGCAGCTGGCTTCCCGGGCTCCACCGCTTTGTCGGCTCGAATCCGATCCTCCTTGTGGGGAATAAAGCGGATCTTCTTCCTAAATCGGTCAAGCATTCAAAGCTGACCCAGTGGATGAAGCATGAAGCGAAACAGCTCGGTCTGAAGCCCGTCGATGTCAAATTGGTGAGTGCTTCACGCGGCCAGGGAATCGAAGAAACGATCCAGGCCGTTGAAGAGTACCGTGAAGGCCGTGATGTGTATGTGGTCGGATGTACCAACGTAGGGAAATCCACGTTCATCAACCGCATCATCAAGCAGGTTTCAGGGGAACAGGACGTCATCACCACATCGCATTTCCCGGGCACAACCTTGGATATGATCCAAATTCCACTCGGGGATGATGAGTACCTGATCGATACACCGGGAATCATCAATCATCATCAGATGGCCCACTATGTGAACAAAGGTGATTTGAAGATCATCACACCGAAGAAGGAAATCAAGCCGAGGACGTTCCAGTTGAATCCGGAGCAGACGTTATTCTTTGGCGGCCTTTCCCGTTTCGATTTCCTGAAGGGAGACCGTCAGGCATTCACCTGCTATTTCTCCAATGAGCTGAATATCCACCGGACGAAGGTGGAAAAAGCGGACGAACTCTATAAAAATCACGCAGGTGAGCTGCTTCAGCCGCCCCGCATCGAGGATATGGATACGTTCCCAGAGCTTGTGAAGCATGAATTCAAGATCAAGGAAGGGAAGACCGATATCGTGTTTTCCGGACTTGGTTGGATCACCGTGAACGAACCGGGAGCTTCCATCGCGGCCCATGTACCGAAAGGGGTCAGCGTCTTCCTGAGAAAATCATTGATCTAGGGGGGTAATCATGAATCACTTATACGGGGTCATCGGTGACCCCATCGCCCATTCCATGTCCCCGGTCATGCATCAAGCAGCGCTGGATGACGCTGGGCTCGAAGGCACGTATATGAAATTCCACGTCACCCCGGATGCCCTTCCGCAGGCCATCGGAGGCATAAGGGCGCTCGGGATCCGCGGCGTGAATATCACCGTGCCCCATAAAGTAGCTGTAATGGAGCTCCTTGATCGAATCGATCCCCTTGCGGAAGCCATCGGTGCGGTCAACACGATCGTGAACGATGACGGGGTGCTGACAGGGTATAATACGGATGGACCGGGATATGTCGAAGGATTGCAGAAGGCACTGGTCGGCGATGTGACAAACAAGTCCGTCTTGATGCTCGGAGCAGGAGGTGCCGCCAAGGCCATCTTCTACAGCCTCGCATCCATTGGCGTGACGCATATCGACATCGCCAATCGGACCGAAGCAAGGGCAGCTGACATGATTGCAGCCTGCCCGTTTGCCATCTCTTCCTCATACATCCCCATGGATGAAGCGGGGGAAGCGGTCAACAGGTATGACATCATCATCCAGACGACTTCGATCGGGATGAGCCCGGAGGTCGGTCACTCCCCGCTCGCCTTCGATTCGGTGAAGGATGGCTCCTTGTTCAGTGACATCATCTATAATCCCTTAGAAACGGCCATCATGAAACGGGCACGGGAGCTTGGGGCTCAAACGCAGAATGGACTCGAAATGTTCGTTCACCAGGGAGCACTGGCGTTTGAGAAGTGGACGGGGGTCATCCCCGACACAGAAACTATGAAAAAAATCGTTTTAAAGCAACTAGGAGGTCAACATGTTAACAGGTAAACAGAAAAGATATCTACGCTCACAAGCCCATCATTTGAACCCGATCTTCCAGGTCGGCAAGGGCGGAGTGAATGAAAATATGATCAACCAAATCGAAGAGGCACTTGAAGCCAGGGAACTGCTGAAAGTAAGCATCCTTCAAAACTGTGAAATGGACAAGCACGACGTGGCCGAGGCCCTTTCAAAAGGAGCCAGGGCAGAGCTTGTACAGCTGATCGGTCATACGGTCGTCCTTTATAAAGAATCAAAAGAAAACAAGACGTTAATCCTTCCAAGATAAGGTCGTGATGAACATGAAGATCGGGATTCTGGGCGGCACATTCAATCCGCCCCATATAGGTCATCTCATCGTGGCCGAACAGGTAAGGGACCAATCTGGTTTGGATGAAATCTGGTTCATGCCGAACGCGGTCCCTCCCCATAAGGTGATGGAAAGCCATGTGACGGCCGCCCAGCGCGTGGCCATGATCAAGGAAGCAATCAAGGAGCATACCCATTTCAGGCTCGAGTCGATCGAGCTTGAGAGGGAGGGTCCTTCCTACACGTATGAAACGATGCGGCTACTGAGGGAAAAGCATCCTCACCATGAATTTTCCTTCATCATAGGCGGGGATATGGTCGAATACCTTCCCAAGTGGAAGGAGATTGATGAACTACTGTCAACCATCACGTTCATCGGTGTCAACCGTCCGCTGTATTCCACTGACAGTCCGTATGAGATTACTTCATTGGAGATTCCCGCCATCGACATTTCTTCATCAAGGATCAGAAACCTTGCGAAAGAGAAGCGGTCCTTCCGCTATCTTGTTCCCGATGACGTCTATCGATTGATAAAGGGGGAGAAACTGTATGAATAGGGAAGAAGCCCTTTTAATCGTGAAAGAGCATTTAACGGAACATCGGTACATTCACACATGCGGTGTGATGGAAACCGCCATCCACCTCGCAGCAAAGTACGGGGCCGATGTAAAAAAGGCAGAGATTGCCGCCATATTCCACGACTATGCCAAGTTCAGGGATAAAGACGAGATGAAGGAAATCATCCTCTCGCATCACCTCGGTGATGAGCTTCTGGACTATAACGCGGAGCTGTGGCATGCACCCGTCGGCGCCTATCTTGTTGAAAAAGAAGTAGGCATCGATGATGAGGAAGTGCTGGAGGCGATACGGAATCATACATCCGGTAAGAGGGAGATGACCGTCCTTGATAAGGTCGTTTACCTTGCCGATTACATTGAGCCGAACCGGCAGTTCCCTGGTGTAGAGGAAGTCAGGGAGATGGCAGAAACCTCCCTTGACGAAGCATTGATTGCTTCGCTGCGCAATACCATGACATTTTTAATGAAGAAGAACCAGGCGATCCATCCGGATACATTCAGATTTTATAACGGATTGATCTTCGATAGGAGGAGTTAATATGGAACAGACATTAGTAGAATTGGCTTACAAAGCCGCAGATGATAAACGTGCAGAAGACATCGTGGTCCTTGATATGAAGGGTGTTTCCCTCATTGCGGACTACTTCCTTATCTGCCACGGGAACTCTGATAAACAGGTACAGGCCATTGCCCGGGAACTGAAGGATACAGCTGAAGAAAACGGCCACACGGTACGCCGTCTGGAAGGATTCGACCAGGCCCGCTGGATCCTTGTCGACCTTGGGGATGTCGTTGCCCACGTGTTCCACAAAGATGAGAGGGGCTACTACAACCTTGAGCGCCTGTGGGGAGATGCTTCATTGGTGGAAGTAGAACAAAGCTGACCCATGAGCTATGAAGGATTTGCCTACATATATGATCACCTGATGGAAGATGTTCCATATGATGGATGGGTGGATTTTGTGCAGGCACATGGTGAACGATATGGAAACGGTGGCAAACGGGTCCTTGATATTGCCTGTGGAACGGGTGAAATTTCTTTGAAGCTCATTGAATCCGGTTATGAAGTCACCGGTGTGGACTTATCTTCAGACATGCTCATGGTCGCCCGGGAGAAGGCGGATCGCAGGGGCGTCGCCCTTCCGCTCTTCAATCAGGACATGGCCGCTCTTGACGGACTTGGGTCCTATGATGTAGTGACCATCTTTTGTGACTCCCTGAACTACCTGGAGACCGAAGAGAGCGTGAAGAATACCTTCAAGAGCGTCCATGCTCATCTTGAGCAGGATGGTGTTTTCCTGTTTGATGTCCACTCTCTATTCAAGATGGATGAGATCTTCATGGATTCCAGCTTTACGTTGACCGATGAAGAGGTTTCGTATATTTGGGAAAGCTTCAAAGGTGAGTATCCCCATAGCGTCGAGCATGAACTGACATTCTTCGTGCGTGAGGAAGCGACAGGCCTCTATGAGAGGGTGGAAGAGCTTCATAAACAAAGAACGTATCCGGTTCAGCGCTATCAAGCGTGGCTCGAAGAAGCGGGATTCACCGTGAAGGAAATCACGGCAGATTACAAGGATGAGTCACCTGTAGAAGAAAGCGAACGCATTTTCTTTACGTGCGTAAAGAATACGGAAGCCTGATGATCATCGCATCATCAGGTTTTTTTATTCCAAGAAAAAAGAAGGATTTTCTCAGATGGTGTCGAATGAATCATGTACCACAGCAATTCTTCCAATCTCCCCTCTGTAAGACAACTACCCATACCCCCTACAAGAGGTGATCCCTTGCTACACGTTTTTGAGAAATATCGGACTCTCCTTTTCATCCTGGCAGGTGCCGTTGCCCTGTCACTCTTCCTTCTCTTCAAGCCTTCACCACCCCAACAGGAACCCCCCATCGCCATCGAAGCAAAAGAACCTGAAACCGACGCTCCTCAACCCGCTGAAACGGTCTCCACTTATGACAGGATCTTCGTTGACATCAAAGGGCAGGTGGAGCGCCCCGGTCTCTATGAACTGTCTCCCCATGAGAGAGTCGATGGGGTCGTGGAGATGGCCGGCGGATTCACGAAGGATGCCGACCGGAATGCCGTCAATCTAGCTTTGAAGGTGAGTGACGAAATGATGGTCTATGTCCCGAAGAAAGGTGAAGTGGAGAGTCCCCTTCCACCGGGCTCTCCTTCGGGCACGAGCGGAGGAGAAGCCGCACTTGTAAACATCAACTCTGCCACCTCAGAAGAGATTCAGACCCTCCCTGGAATCGGCCCTTCAAAGGCAGCTGCTTTCATTCAATACCGTGAGGAGAATGGGCCCTATAGGTCTGTGGACGATATCAAGAACATATCGGGTATCGGAGAGAAGACGTTTGAGCGATTGAAAGAATTGATTACCGTTCAATGAATTGACGTTGGACGCTTCTATGACTACACTAGTACAAGGCCGGGTGAGCCGGCGATAGACGAATTTCAGTAGAAAAGGGGAGTATTAATGGAACGAATTGCGTGGCATCAATATTTCATGGCTCAAAGTCATTTGCTGGCACTTAGGAGCACCTGTACAAGGCTTGCCGTCGGTGCGACGATTGTAAGGGATAAAAGGATCATTGCAGGAGGATATAACGGCTCCATCGCAGGCGGAGACCACTGTATCGACGAAGGCTGCTATGTGATTGATAATCATTGTGTGCGTACGATCCACGCAGAGATGAATGCCCTTCTCCAATGTGCCAAATTTGGCGTCGGTTCGGGACAGTCCGATATATATGTGACACATTTTCCTTGCCTGCAATGCTGCAAAGCCATAATCCAGGCGGGCATCACAACGGTTTATTACGCAAAAGATTATAAGAATCATCCTTATGCAATCCAGCTGTTTGAACAGGCGGGAGTCAAAGTGGAAAAGGTTCAATTCGATGAGAACAGCATCGATGTCCATCATCGGGAAAAAGCAGCCATGATCACCGGGATGATTGAAGACCTCAGGGCATGCGGGGCGGATGAAGAAAAAGTCAGCCACTATGAACAGGAATATATGAAACTGTTCAATGAATAGGGTCGATAGGGAGTTCTTTCTGTACGGAGGGATCTCCGTGTTGGCAGGGACGCTTCTGGCACTTCAATGGGTTTGGGGTGCTTTCGTTCTTTCCCTTCTGTTTCTCTCCCTGATCTTACGGAAATCCCCGCGGATCTTCCTTTGCTCCTTCCTTATCTTCCTCTCATACTTGAACGGCCTCTACCAACAGAACAGCCGCTTCAGCCTCCTTTCTCCAGATCAAACCACCTTCATGATCACCATAACGAACATCCCATCCATTGATGGAAACCGCTTCTCTTCTTCCATTGACACCGGAGGGGAATCGGCAGCCCTCACCTATTACTTGTCATCCCCATCAGAAAAAGAGCGTTTCTCATCGATATCCCCCGGAACGGCCTGTACCGTAACAGGGGAACTCCAGGCACCAAACGGGAGTGGGAACCCAAATTTATTCGATTACAAGGAATATCTGTATCAGCAGAAGACGTATTGGACCCTAAAAGTCGATTCTTTCAGCACGTGCGTCCCATCAAACAGTTGGCGCGATAAGCTTGTACAGGTCCGGGCGGAGGGGTTGAAGTTGATCGCTTCGTCCTTTCCACCTGAAGCGGTCGGCATCACCCAGGCCTTGCTATTCGGGGAAACGGGAGAGATAGCAGAAGAGACAATGGAGGCCTACAGAGCACTCGGTGTCGTTCATCTGCTTGCAATCTCGGGTCTTCATGTAGGCCTCATCTCGGCTGGAGTCTTCTTCTTTCTTCTCAGGGCGGGACTTCGGAAAGAACGGGCAGGGTGGGTCGTGATTGTATTCCTTCTGTGCTATATGGTCATGACGGGTGCCGCACCATCTGTCGTGAGGGCTTCGTCCATGCTCATCGTCATTCTCCTGGGGCAAAAAGCCTTCCTTGGGATCAAGACTCTCGATAGTCTCAGCCTCATCTTCAGTATAATGGTCTTTTATGACCCCTTCCTCTTGTTTCATGCCGGGTTCCAGCTGTCCTTCTTTGTCAGTTTTTCTCTCGTCCTCTCTTCCAACCGGATCCTCTCGAGCTCTTCAACCCTTCTGCAGGCCTTTAAGGTGACCTTCGTTTCCCAGGTGGCATCCTTGCCTTTCATCCTCCATCACTTCTTTGAGTTTTCCTTGATTGGATTTGTGACGAATCTCCTCTACGTTCCACTCTATTCCCTCGTCATCCTCCCCATGGCTTTCCTTCTGTATGCTGCAACGGTCATGGGCATCCATCTTCCCTTTGCCATGGATATATTCCAATCCCTGCTTTGGTGGACGGATCGTTTCTCCGTGTTCCTTGCTTCCTTCCCGTTCAGTACGCTCATTCTGGGCAAGCCGCACGCGATCTTGATAGCCGGTTACTTCGTCATCATATGGGCGGGTTTTTTGCTCGTGGAAAAAGGGAGGTGGATGAAATCCACGGTGATCCTTGTTTCTTTCATCAGTCTGCATCTTATATGGAATACGTACCGTCCATACGGAGAGATCACGTTCATCGATGTCGGGCAAGGGGATGCGATTCTAATCGATCTTCCTTTCAATCAGGGAACGTATCTGATCGATACAGGGGGGAATCTGATTTTCCCGCAGGAAGAGTGGGAGGAGAGGAAAAAAGCATTCTCGACGGGGAAAGATATCGTAGTGCCCTATTTGAAAAGCAAGGGCATCCGGTCGGTAGACAAACTGATCCTTACCCACGGCGATCTTGATCATGTAGGTGGAGCGGTGGATGTGCTGGAAGGACTGGATGTAAAAGAAGTATGGATCTCACCTGGGAGCGGGCAAAAGGAAGTGATGGCGAATGTCATGATTGCTGCAGGGGGGAGTGTCGTACGGGAAGCGAAGTTGGGGGACGCGTGGCAGGCGGGGGACAGCTCCTTTTCCATCCTTTCCCCCGATGACCAGGTGTATGAGGGGAATGATGATTCCCTTGTGATCTATGCCCATATCGGCGGGATGAAATGGCTTTTCACCGGTGATCTGGAAGAAAGCGGGGAAAGGAAGATGATCCGGCGGTACAACGTTGAAGCGGACGTCCTGAAGGTGGGGCACCACGGCAGTGCATCGAGTACGTCGGAGGAATTTTTGGAAAAGGTGGATGCCCAAGTGGCCATCATTTCAGCCGGAAAGGACAATCGATTCGGTCACCCGCACCCCGATGTGGTGGAGCGCCTGGGGAACAGGGGCGTAAAAATCTACAACACGGCGGACGATGGGGCGGTGACCTATCATTTTTGGAGGGGAAGCGGAACGTTTTCTGCCCACCGGCCATAGGATGGGAGTATGAAAAAAAGGCAGACCGGTAAAAGCGTCATGGAGCTTCAAGTCATGTGTAGGATACTTCGGTGAGTACCACATACGGGAATTGAAGAACCGTGACCCTTTTTGGTCTGCCTCCTTCCTGTTCTTTTATGAACCGATAAGTTTGATAACGGTTGCAATTACGAACATGACAGCGAAGAAGCCAAAAGAGACAACAAAGCCGACGCCTGAATCTACTGCATCATTACGTTTCGATTGTACGTTCTTTTCGAATTGATTCAACTTTTACCCCTCCTATTTCTATTTTAGTATAGAGCATCACCCGGTAAAAATCTATACTTTCACTTTACATTTTCCTTTACTGACAAGAGTTGTCACCCATAAGACCGAGGCATGGGGTGAAACTAATCCACAAGAGGGAAATACCGCTGCAGCTCAAGGTTCCTAGGTCTTTTGCTGTCGCGTTAATATAGATATAGGGGGTGTCCTTTACGGTGGGCGTCCCCTTTTCCACTTGCCAAATGGGTAAAGCTTTTCTACCATAGAGGGATAGAAAGAAATATTGGAGAGTGCTGTCTTGGTTATCGATATCTGGAAGAAAATAGAGAATGCCCGATTCTCCCCGATTTACTTAGTTTACGGAAATGAATCATTTATTATTAATGAAACCCGGCAAAGGATCATATCCCATGCCATCACGGAAGAAGAGATGGACTTCAACTTTTCGACCTATGATCTGGAAGAAACACCGGTGGAAGTGGCGATTGAAGATGCCGAAACCTTTCCATTCATGGGAGAGAGGAGAGTCGTGATCCTTCAGAACCCCATCTTCCTCACCTCGGAGAAATCAAAGGGGAAAGTGGAGCATAACGTGAAGCGCCTGGAAGATTACATACAGTCACCGGCCCCCTATACGATCCTTGTCATCACAGCTCACTATGAAAAGCTGGATGAGCGGAAAAAGATCATGAAAGCCTTGAAAAAAGCCGGAGAAGTGGTAGAGGCCAAGAAGCTGTCGGAACAGGAACTGAAATCGTGGATCCGCGAACGCGCCACGACGCATGGGGTTCAGATCGATGAAGAAGCAGTGGAGCTTCTCATCAATCTTGCCGGGACCAATCTGATGATGCTCACCCAGGAACTGGACAAGCTGTCCCTCTATGCGAGCGACACGAACCTCGTCGACGCCGCCGTCGTGGAAAAGCTTACGTCCCGTTCTCTTGAGCAGAATATCTTCGCCCTCGTGGACAAGGTTGTCCAAAGGCGTACCGACGAGGCACTCAGGATCTATTACGACCTCCTGAAGCAGAACGAAGAGCCCCTTAAGATCCTGGCCATCCTTGCCGGCCAGTTCCGCTTGATCTATGGAGTGAAGGAGCTGTCACGAAGGGGCTACGGCCAGCAAAAAATCGCCACCAACCTAAAGGTCCACCCCTTCAGGGTGAAGCTCGCCGCAGGACAGGCAAAACACTTCGACGACGCACAGCTGTCCCGCATCATCGACCTCCTCTCACAGGGAGATTACGAAATCAAATCCGGAAAAATCAAAAAAGAACTCATGATCGAGCTCTTCCTCTTAAAGCTGCATGCACTGTGAAGGGGAAAATGCATGACATGCACAGTATGAATAATTAGACGATCCTTTATCAAGACCCAGTAAAAATGAAAATGAACGTTCAAGAATTGATAGCAGGATGTTTTCTTCATGGGAAACCCCGTCGAGAATAACAGAGTGGATTGAAGCGGAAGGCGCTTGACTCCGGCGGGAAGTGAGGAAAGCTCGAGACCCCGGAGGCGCAGCCGAGGAGGCTCGACTTCCTCCCCGCGGAAAGCAAGCGCCTGGAGCGGAAAGGAACGGTCAACGTTCCACCTCAATCCCCATCTTCACAAAATAAAAGAACATATAAACACAAAAAAACCATTCCGATCATCAAACGGAATGGTTTTTTCATTAGTTCGCTTTTTTCATTAGGCGAGCTTTTTGGCGATCCGCAGTGTTTTTGTGGATCAAACCTTTTTGAGCTGCTTTGTCAAGCTGGCTCACGGCTACTTTCACTAGTTCTTGAGCGTTATCTTCGTTATTAGTAGCTGCCGCTTCTGCTTTCTTGATTGCAGTACGCATTGAAGATTTCACAGCTGCATTTTTAACGTTGCGTTCGTTGTTTGTTCTCACGCGTTTGATAGCTGATTTAATGTTTGGCATTTCTGTCACCTCCTACAAAAGGTTCGAGATTCTATTTGACTCGTGTATATTCCTAACTAATAAGAACAAGTGATATTTTATCAAACGCACCGGCAGAATGCAATACTCAGGATGAATTTAAACGGGTGAATGAAGCCGGGTGCTTAAGGAAAATATAATAGCAAGAATCCAGACGTGGGGGTATGCGCGCATGAAAAAGGAAGAAAACCTCGATTTAAGTGTTTATGAAGTCCGAACTGATCTCGCCGTTGAGGCACGTGAGATGGCACTCGCCGACCAAGGGGAGGATCAATCCGACATTCCCGGAGTCATCATCAAAGAAAAGGAAGAGGATGATGTGAAAGTGTCCCTCGTGTCGATCTCAAAGGAAGGCGAAGACAAGATCGGAAAGAAAGCGGGAAACTATCTGACCATTGAAGCCTATGGTATCCGGGAAGAGGATACAGAGCTCCAACAAAGGGTGGAGAAGATTTTTGCGAGGGAATTTTCGCGGTTCATCGAGAATAAGAACATCGCGAAAGACGCCAGCTGTTTGATCGTAGGACTGGGGAACTGGAATGTGACGCCGGACTCTCTCGGACCAAGGGTATGCGAGGATGTGATCGTGACCAGGCATCTGTTCAGGCTGCAGCCTGAATCCGTAGAGGAAGGGTATCGCTCCGTGAGTGCCATTGTTCCCGGGGTCATGGGGCTGACAGGGATCGAGACGAGCGATATCATCTTCGGTGTGGTGGAAAAGTCAAAACCGGACTTCATCATCGCCATCGATGCCCTTGCCTCACGTTCCATTGAAAGGGTGAATGCCACCATACAGATTTCGGATACGGGAATACATCCAGGTTCAGGCGTGGGGAACAAAAGGAAAGGGTTGGATGAAGAGACGCTCGGGGTACCCGTTTTTGCCATCGGTGTCCCGACCGTACTCGATGCGGTGACGATCGTCAGCGATACAGTGGATTTTCTATTGAAGCATTTCGGCAAAGAGCTGAAAGAAGGAGACCGCCCGTCCCGGTCCCTTGCCCCGGCCGGACTGAGCTTTGGGGAACGGCGCAAGCTAACCGAAGATGATCTGCCTGAGGAAGCTCACCGCCAGACATTTTTGGGAGTGGTCGGAACCCTCGCCGATGATGAAAAAAGGAAGCTGATTCATGAGGTCCTTGCCCCGATCGGCCATAATCTCATGGTTACACCGAAGGAAGTGGATGTGTTCATCGAAGACATGTCCAACCTGATCGCCAACGGGCTGAATGCTGCACTTCATGAGGCCGTCGACCAGGACGATACCGGATTCAAAACGAGATGATCGTCTGCCCCCTGCGTTGAGGGGGTTTTTGCATTTGGGTTTAAATCCGGGGGGATTTCCCGATAATGCTACTAATTGCCGTTCTATCATCTCTATCAGATGAATAGAAATACTAGTGAGAGGCATGAAAGAAGGTGCCTGATGATGGTAGAAAGTAATCATAGACGTTCTCTGACACGGTTTTTAAAAAACCCTGCCCTTCTCTTGTTTACCCTTACGCTCATCCCGGCCGGTCATCTATACAGTCATCCTACGGAAGGGGAGGTATTCTTGTATTTCACCCATTCAGAAGAAGCGTATGGGGACGGGAGTACGGTCATGGACGCCGGGGTTATGATCAAAAAAGAGCTGGAAAATGAGGGCATCCATGCTGAGCTTGACCGGACCGATGTGATCCGGCAGCTGCTTGAGCAGGATCTGCACTATGGAAGGGCGTATGAAAAGTCGAGGGAGCTTCTGATCCCTGTGATCCTCAGTCATCGGCAGCCGGTCACGCTCCTGGATATCCACCGTGACGCGGTGGATCCTTCCGTTTCGACGGCGACCATCCATGACAAACGATATGCGAGGATCGCTTTTGTCATCGGCCGGGATCAGCCGGGGTATGAGAAGAATCTTGAATTTGCCCGGGAAATGGTATCAAAACTAGAGTCCGCTTCTCCCGGTATCACCCGTGGGATCATCCTCAAAGGCGGTGCGGATACGGACGGGCGCTTCAACCAGGACCTGTCGGGTCATTCCCTCCTCCTGGAGTTCGGAGGGGTGGATAATTCGACCGATGAGATCGAACGGTCTGCCCGCGCTTTTTCAAAAGCGTACGCTGATTACCTGAACGGTGGGACGAAGAGATGAAAGGAGAAGGATGTTCATGAAGATGTTCACACTGAAATGTCTTGTTTTGGCGGTGGCCTTATTCCTCGGCGTGCTGATCGGAATGCAATATGCCAATGATGGGATCGTGGAAACGAAAGGCGCCCAGCATGACGATGCCTTCTCCGCACCGGTAAAGGTTTCGGAGGATCCTGAAGGGAATATTGAAGCAACCATTTTGGGAGAAGATGTCGAAGGGAAGACGCTTAAAGAAAAGAAAGAAAAGCTGGAGGAAATGAAAGCCTATAATTTCTTTTCATCCATCGGCAAAACCATCGCGGGTCTGGTGGAGGGCATCACCAATAAGCTCCTCGACTTCCTCAGTTCACTCATATAACCTGGCGGCTTCAGTTTACATTGAATATTGCAGATGGTACTGCTATAATTCAAACTAGTGTATATGTGTGGAATTTACAGGAGTTGAACATAGAATGAATCGTGAAGAAAAATTGAACAGACAGTCCAGGATCAGGAACTTTTCCATCATCGCGCATATCGATCATGGGAAATCGACCCTGGCTGACCGAATCCTTGAAAAGACAAAAGCGCTGACCGCCCGTGAAATGAAAGAGCAGCTGCTCGATTCCATGGACCTTGAGAGAGAGCGCGGTATTACAATCAAACTGAATTCAGTTCAGTTGAAATATGCGGCGAAAGACGGCGAGGAGTATATCTTCCATTTGATCGATACTCCGGGACACGTCGATTTTACATATGAAGTATCCCGAAGCCTTGCAGCGTGCGAAGGGGCCGTACTCGTAGTGGACGCAGCACAGGGGATCGAAGCACAGACCCTTGCCAACGTGTACCTTGCTTTGGACAATGATCTTGAAATCCTGCCGGTCATCAATAAGATCGACCTTCCTGCGGCAGATCCTGAAAGGGTCAGACAGGAAGTGGAAGATGTCATCGGTTTGGATGCATCGGATGCGGTCCTTGCTTCTGCCAAGGCGGGAATCGGAATCGAGGATATCCTCGAGCAGATCGTGGAGAAAGTACCTGCTCCACAGGGTGATCCCGATGCGCCACTGAAAGCACTGATCTTCGATTCCCTCTATGATGCATACAGAGGCGTTGTCGCATACATCCGTGTGATGGAAGGGACCGTCAAAGTCGGAGACAAAGTCCGTATGATGGCGACCGGGAAAGAATTCGAAGTCACCGAGGTCGGCGTTTTCACACCGAAACCGACTGGACTCAAGGAGCTTACCGTCGGGGATGTTGGTTTCCTGACAGCTTCCATCAAGAATGTAGGGGATACCCGTGTAGGGGACACCATCACCCTTGCAAACAACCCGGCTGAAGAAGCACTTCCAGGTTACCGCCGCATGAATCCGATGGTTTACTGCGGTCTGTACCCGATCGATTCCAATCGATACAATGATCTTCGTGAAGCCCTTGAAAAGCTTGAATTGAACGACTCGGCCCTTCAGTATGAACCTGAAACCTCCCAGGCACTCGGTTTCGGTTTCCGTTGTGGTTTCCTTGGACTCCTTCATATGGAGATCATCCAGGAACGGATCGAGAGGGAATTCAAGATCGACCTGATCACGACGGCACCGAGCGTTATCTATCACGTAGAGCTGACCGACGGAGAGACCCTCAGCGTCGATAATCCATCCATGATGCCGGACCCTCAGAAGGTCGATCATGTACAGGAGCCATATGTTAAGGCAACCATCATGGTGCCGAATGATTACGTGGGCGCCGTCATGGAGCTATGCCAGAATAAGCGCGGAAACTTCATCGACATGCAGTACATGGACGATACGCGCGTGAACATCGTCTACGAAATTCCCCTGGCGGAAATCGTCTATGACTTCTTCGATCAATTGAAGTCCAATACGAAAGGGTATGCTTCCTTCGATTATGAGCTTATCGGCTACAAAGAATCGAAGCTTGTGAAGATGGACATCCTCCTGAATGGAGAGAACGTCGATGCCCTCAGTTTCATCGTCCACAGGGATTTCGCCTACGAACGCGGGAAGCTCATCGTGGAAAAGCTCAAGCAGCTGATCCCGAGACAGCAGTTCGAAGTGCCGATCCAAGCGGCGATCGGACAAAAAATCGTTGCCCGTTCAACCATCAAGGCCATCCGCAAGAACGTACTGGCTAAATGTTACGGCGGGGACATCTCCCGTAAGCGTAAGCTTCTCGAGAAACAAAAAGAAGGTAAAAAGCGAATGAAGTCCGTCGGTTCCGTCGAGGTGCCTCAGGAAGCATTCATGGCCGTCCTTAAAATGGACGACACGGATTCAAAATAATGACCACCCCCAACGGATGGGGGCGCACACATACAGGGGGAAGGGGGAAAGCGTCGGATGATTCGGCGCTTGCCCCCTTTCTCTATGAGTTGAAATAGGAGGGATATCAATGGCCAAATCAGCCTATATCCACATCCCTTTCTGCGAACATATCTGTCACTACTGTGATTTTAATAAGGTGTTCCTTGAAGGCCAGCCGGTCGATGAGTATTTGATGCGGCTCGGAGAAGAAATGAAACTGCGCAGGCAGGAAGGACAGCTCGATACGATCTTCGTCGGCGGGGGTACCCCGACATCCCTGGATGCACGCCAGCTTGCATATCTATGCGAAAAGATCAATGAACATCTCCCGTTCTCAGGAGGGGAGTTCACGTTCGAAGCGAACCCCGGAGATCTGGGGGAAGAGAAGCTGAAGGTGCTGAAGGACCATGGTGTAAACCGATTGAGCTTCGGTGTACAGTCGTTCAATGATGACCTGCTGAAGTCGATCGGGCGGACGCATAAGAGTGAAGACGTGTACACTTCCGTCAAAGCCGCTGAGAAGGTCGGCTTTGAAAATATCAGCATCGATCTGATCTACAGCCTGCCGAAGCAGACGGAAGAAGATTTTAAGGACACCCTGACGAAGGCCCTCGATCTTGGATTGCCTCATTACTCGGCATACTCCCTGATCGTGGAACCGAAGACGGTGTTTTACAACCTGATGAGAAAAGGAAAGCTGTCCCTGCCGTCACAGGAGCAGGAGGCCGCCATGTACGATGTGCTCATCCAGACGATGGAACGGTATGGCATCCATCAATATGAAATCAGCAACTTTGCCAAGGAAGGCTTTGAGAGCCTTCATAACCTTGTTTATTGGGATAATGAAGAATATGTTGGTTTAGGAGCCGGTGCACACGGTTATATAAACGGAGTGCGCTATTCCAACCACGGTCCATTGAAGAAATACATGGAACCTGTGAGCATGGGTGAGGTACCTACGATCCAGTCCCATGATGTGACCAAAGGCGAGATGATGGAAGAAGAGATGTTCCTTGGTTTAAGGAAGACAGCAGGGGTCAGCAGGAAGAGATTCGAAGAGAAATTCGGTGCGTCCGTCGAAAGCATCTTCCCCGATGCGCTGGAGGAGATGACGGGTAAGGGACTCCTCGAGGTTGCAGGCGATCGGATCCGTCTCACGAAGCAGGGACGTTTCCTGGGGAATGAAGTATTTCAATCTTTCCTTGGTGTGATCTAAAATATTGACATCCCTATCATGATTTGATAATTTATTATTAGATTTAGCACTCAGTATCTAAGAGTGCTAACAGGGGTGATGAATGTTGTTAACAGATCGACAACTTCTTATTCTACAAGTCATTATCGACGACTTTATCATGTCGGCTCAGCCGGTCGGCTCCCGGAGCCTGTCCAAGAAGGATGAAATCTCCTTCAGTTCGGCAACGATCCGGAACGAAATGGCCGACCTTGAAGAACTCGGGTTCATCGAAAAGACCCACACTTCTTCAGGCCGCGTCCCTTCCGAGAAAGGGTACCGGTACTATGTCGATCATCTTCTATCTCCACAAAAGCTGGAGAAGAATGAAGTGAATGCACTGCGTTCGATCTTTTCCGAGAGGATTTATGAGCTGGAGAAAGTGGTTCAGAAATCAGCCAAGATCCTTTCCGATTTAACCAATTATACTACGATCGTCCTCGGGCCGGATGTGAAGGAGAACAAACTCCGTAAAATCGAGCTCATTCCGCTTAACCGCGAAACTGCGATCGCCATCATTGTGACCGAAAATGGTCATGTGGAGAATAAAACGGTGGCCCTGCCGCCGGGCATGGATGCAAGTGACCTTGAAAAGCTCGTCAATATCCTGAATGACCGCCTCACGGGCGTTCCCCTCAGTGAGCTGAACGACCGCATCTTCAAGGAAGTTGCCATCCTACTGAAACGGCATATCGAAAGCTATGACAGCATCCTGCATTCGATGCTCGATGACTTCCATCTGTCGGGAACGGATAAACTGTTCTTCGGCGGGAAGACAAATATGCTGAATCAGCCTGAGTTCAACGATATCCAGAAAGTCAGGCTCCTTCTTGAGATGATTGATCAAGAAGAAAGCATCTACGATCTGATCCGTCCTTCTGGGTCCGGGCTCAGCATCAAGATCGGTAAAGAGAATAACAATCTTGCCATGGAAAACTGCAGCCTCATCACCGCGACCTACTCAATCGGGAGGGAGCAGCTGGGGTCGATCGCCATCATCGGTCCGACACGGATGGATTATTCCAGGGTGATCAGCCTCCTCGACTTCTTTTCGACGGATATGTCCAAGGTGCTGACCAAGCTGTATCAAAGCAAAAGCTAGTGGCTATATTGTAGAAGTCACACTTATTTTAAGGAGGTGAACGAATTGTCTGAAGAAACGAAGAATGATCAAGAATTGAATGAAGAACAGCCGAAAGTGGACAATGAAGAAACAGTTGAAGAGGTTTTCGCTGAAGAAGAACCTCAGGAAGAGCAAACAACTGATGAACTGTCCGAGCTCCAGGCGAAGCTTGACGAATCCGAGAATCGCTATCTTCGCCTCAGAGCGGATTTCGATAACTTCCGTCGCCGTATAAATGCTGAGAATGAAGCGAAGGAAAAGTATCGCTCGCAGGCATTGATCACTGAATTATTGCCGGCCCTCGATAACTTTGAACGCGCTTTGAATATAGAAGCGGATAATGATCAAACAAAAACCCTCCTTCAAGGGATGGAAATGGTCCACAGAAGCCTGATCGAAGCCCTCAAAAAAGAAGGTGTAGAAGCGATCGAGGCTGTAGGACAAGAGTTTGATCCGCATATGCATCAAGCCGTCATGCAGACTGAAGACGAAGCATACGGAAGCAACGTGGTTGTCGAAGAGTTCCAAAAAGGCTACAAGCTAAAGGACCGCGTCATCCGTCCATCCATGGTGAAAGTCAATCAATAATACACTACATATGAATACAGGGAGGTTTTTCTACGATGAGTAAAATTATCGGAATCGACTTAGGTACAACAAACTCTTGCGTATCCGTACTTGAAGGCGGAGAACCGAAAGTCATCGCCAACGCTGAAGGTAACCGTACGACACCTTCTGTTGTCGCATTCAAAAATGGAGAAAAACAAGTTGGGGAAGTAGCGAAGCGTCAAGCGATCACAAACCCTAACACCATCATTTCCGTTAAACGCCACATGGGTACCGCCCACAAAGTGGAAGCGGAAGGAAAAGACTACACGCCTCAAGAAATCTCAGCCATGATCCTTCAACACTTGAAATCATACGCTGAAGACTATCTTGGCGAAACCGTTGATAAAGCAGTCATCACTGTACCTGCTTACTTCAACGATGCCGAGCGTCAAGCAACGAAGGATGCGGGTAAGATCGCCGGTCTTGAAGTAGAACGCATCATCAACGAGCCGACGGCAGCAGCTCTTGCTTACGGACTCGATAAAATGGACGAAGATCAAACGATCCTTGTATATGACCTTGGTGGCGGTACGTTCGACGTATCCATCCTTGAACTCGGTGACGGTGTATTTGAAGTCCGTTCAACTGCGGGTGACAACCGTCTTGGTGGGGATGACTTCGACCAAGTCATCATCGATTATCTTGTAGCTGAATTCAAAAAAGAAAACGGCATTGATCTTTCAAAAGACAAAATGGCTCTTCAACGCTTGAAAGATGCAGCTGAAAAAGCGAAAAAAGACCTTTCTGGTGTCACGTCCACCCAAATCTCCCTTCCGTTCATCACGGCCGGAGAAGCTGGACCGCTTCACCTTGAAGTCACTCTATCCCGTGCGAAATTCGAAGAAATTTCTTCTGACCTTGTAGAGCGTACTATGGGACCTACTCGCCAAGCGATGAAAGATGCCGGTCTATCTGCAAGCGAGATCGACAAGATCATCCTTGTTGGCGGATCAACCCGTATTCCTGCCGTTCAAGAAGCGATCCGCAAAGAAACCGGAAAAGAGCCTTCAAAAGGCGTTAACCCGGATGAAGTTGTGGCAATGGGTGCTGCAATCCAAGGTGGAGTCCTTACTGGTGACGTCAAAGACGTTGTCCTTCTCGACGTAACTCCACTTTCACTCGGTATCGAAACAATGGGTGGCGTATCAACAAAGCTCATCGATCGTAACACAACGATCCCTACATCAAAATCACAAGTGTTCTCAACAGCCGCTGACAATCAGACAGCCGTTGATATCCATGTGCTTCAAGGTGAACGCCCGATGGCTGCGGATAACAAAACGCTTGGCCGTTTCCAACTTGCTGATATCCCGCCGGCTCCACGCGGTGTTCCTCAAATCGAAGTTAAATTCGACATTGATAAGAACGGGATCGTCAACGTAAGTGCGAAAGACCTCGGCACAGGTAAAGAGCAAAACATCACAATCAAGTCGTCAACTGGCCTTTCAGATGAAGAGGTTGAACGCATGGTGAAGGAAGCAGAAGAAAACGCCGATGCGGATAAGAAGCGTAAAGAGGAAGTCGAACTTCGCAATGAAGCAGACCAACTCGTCTTCCAAACGGAAAAAACGCTTAAAGACCTTGAAGGCAAAGTGGACGAAGAAGAAGTGAAAAAAGCGGAAGATGCGAAAGCGGAACTGAAGGAAGCGATCGAGAAGAACGATCTTGACCTGATCCGTGAGAAGAAAGACGCACTTCAGGAAGTCGTTCAGAACCTTTCCATGAAGCTTTACGAGCAAGCCCAGGCAGAAGCACAGGCTGCACAGGGAGCTGAAGGCGGAGACGCAAAGAACGATGACGTCGTAGACGCTGAGTACGAAGAAGTAGATGACGAAAAGAAATAAATCAACCATTGAAAAAAGTCAAAGTCAGGACGGTTCTTGGCTTTGGCTTTTTCTATGGGGAGGGATCCGATGGTTTCTATTGATAATGGATCTCCCCCAATGTTAAAATAACCTTTATGCAAAGGATTCGGGAGTGGTGTTTGAATGAGTAAACGGGACTATTATGAAGTTCTCGGTGTCGAAAAAGGCGCCTCGAAAGAAGAAATGAAGAAAGCATACCGCAAACTCTCCAAAAAATATCATCCTGATATTAATAAAGAAGCGGATGCTGCAGACAAGTTCAAAGAAGTGAAAGAAGCGTACGAAGTATTGAGCGATGATCAGAAGCGGGCTCAGTATGATCGATTCGGACATACCGATCCAAACCAGGGATTCGGCGGCGGTGGAGCAGGAGACTTCGGCGGAGGATTCGGAGGATTCGAAGATATCTTCAACACGTTCTTCGGCGGCGGCGGAGGTGGTGGCAGAAGACGCGATCCGAACGCCCCAAGGGCAGGAGCCGATCTGCAGTACACCATGACGCTTTCCTTCGAAGAAGCGGTCTTCGGAAAAGATACCGAAATCGAGATTCCAAGAGAAGAAGAATGCGATACCTGTCATGGATCGGGTGCGAAACCCGGGACGAAAGTGGAAACATGCTCCCACTGTCAAGGTTCCGGCCAGCTGAATGTGGAGCAGAATACCCCATTCGGACGGATCGTCAACCGACGTGTATGCCACCACTGTAATGGATCGGGTAAACAGATCAAAGAGAAGTGCAGGACATGTGGGGGAGACGGCAAGGTGCAAAAACGCCGCAAGATCTCCGTCAAGATCCCTGCAGGAATCGATGATGGACAGCAGCTGCGGGTGAGTGGTCAAGGTGAACCAGGCATCAACGGCGGGCCTGCGGGAGATCTCTATGTCGTGTTCCACGTACGGAGCCATGATTTCTTCGAGCGTAATGGAGATGACGTTTACTGCGAAATGCCAATCACGTTTGCACAGGCTGCCCTCGGAGATGAAATCGAGGTACCGACATTGCACGGCAAGGTCAAACTCAAGGTCCCTGGAGGCACACAGACGGGTACCCGCTTCCGCGTAAAAGGGAAAGGTGTTCCGAATGTAAGAGGCTATGGTACAGGCGATCAGCACGTCCTGATCAAGGTCGTCACTCCGTCCAAGCTGACAGAAAAACAGAAACAGCTGTTAAGGGAATTTGCCGATATCAGCGGGCAGATACCGGATGAACAGCACGAAAGTTTTTTTGATAAAGTGAAAAAAGCCTTCAAAGGTGAATAACTCAGAACGGAGTTGGTAGAGAAACATGAAATGGTCAGAAATCAGTATCCTTACAACGAACGAAGCAATCGAACCAGTTTCCAATATCCTTCATGAATCAGGTGCCAGTGGTGTCGTGATTGAAGATCCGATGGAGCTGATCAAAGAACGGGAAGACGTATTCGGGGAGATCTACCAACTCGACCCTGAGGATTATCCCAATGAAGGTGTGTTGGTCAAAGCGTATCTGCCGGTCAACAGCTTCCTTGGTGAAACCGTTGAGGAAATCAAGCAGGGCATCACCAATCTCGTGACCTATGACATCGATATCGGTGAGAACAAAGTGGAGATTTCCGAAGTGAATGAGGAAGAGTGGGCGACGGCGTGGAAAAAATATTATCACCCGGTGAAGATTTCTGATAAGGTGACGATCGTGCCGACGTGGGAAGAGTATACCCCTGTCAACAGCGACGAACTCATCATCGAGCTCGACCCTGGTATGGCATTCGGTACGGGTACGCATCCCACCACGGTCATGTGCATCCAGGCCCTTGAGCGGACCGTGAAGGAAAACGACTTCGTCCTCGACGTCGGGACCGGATCCGGTGTCTTATCCATCGCCTCTGCCCTCATGAAGGCAGAGCGAGTGAACGCATATGACCTGGATGAAGTAGCCGTACGCTCGGCAAGATTGAATGTCAAGCTGAATAAGGTCCAGAACATCGTGACGGTGGATCAGAATAATCTCCTTGAAGGCATCACGGAGGAAGCCGATGTGATTGTAGCGAATATCCTGGCTGAAATCATCCTTCGCTTCACCGAGGACGCATATCGCCTCACGAAGCCCGGTGGATATTTCATCACGTCAGGGATCATCCAGCCGAAGAAACAGCAGGTCCGTGACGCTCTTGAAGGTGCAGGGTTCCACGTGGAAGAAGTCATGGTGATGGAAGACTGGGTTGCCATCATCGCGAAGCGGCCGGTGAATTGATATGCAGCGCTACTTTGTAGGGGAACCCTATCACGATGGAGAATGGGTCTCCATTTCAGGAGAAGATCATCATCATATCGTCCGGGTGATGAGGATGCAGGAAGGCAGCGAGCTCTTCGTTGTTTTTCCTGACCAATCCTCTGCCATCGGGAAAATTGAAAGGATTTCCAGTGACGCTGTCGATGTATCGATAGTAGAATGGGAGTCGGACAAGAAGGAAATGCCAATTTCAGTCACCATTGCGAGCGGTTTGCCGAAAGGGGATAAGTTGGAATGGATCCTTCAGAAGGGAACCGAGCTTGGCGCCTCGGGATTTATCCCTTTTAAAGCAGAACGCTCCATTGTGAAATGGGATGAAAAGAAGGGGAAGAAGAAAGTCGAGCGCTGGGAGAAGATTGTCAAGGAAGCGGCCGAACAGTCGCACCGCACGCTGATCCCCGACCTTTCTTCACCGCTTACGTTAAAAGAATTGCTTGTGGAAGCCGAGGGGTATGATTACAAGCTTGTCGCATATGAAGAAGAATCGAGAGCGGGAG
The DNA here is from genome assembly GCF_047915635.1 of Rossellomorea sp. FS2. Lineage (NCBI taxonomy): Bacteria > Bacillati > Bacillota > Bacilli > Caryophanales > Bacillaceae > Rossellomorea > Rossellomorea sp. FS2. The sequence continues at coordinate 444,378 of NZ_JBLRVS010000001.1, forward strand.
AAAGAAGCAATCTTTCAAACGTGCTCTCGGAAGTGAAGCCTTCACAAAGGGTCTTGATCCTATTCGGACCCGAAGGCGGTTTGACCGATAGCGAAGTGGAATTGTGCAAGGAAAACGGGTTCATCCCATGCGGCCTCGGACCGAGGATCCTACGGACGGAGACCGCTCCTCTTTATGCTCTGTCCGCCATCAGCTATCAATTAGAATTAATGAGGTGAAGGCAATGCCATCAGTAGCGTTCCATACGTTAGGATGCAAAGTGAATCATTATGAAACAGAAGCGATCTGGCAGCTGTTTAAAGAAGAAGGATACGACCGGGTGGAGTATGACTCCATTTCAGACGTATACGTGATCAATACGTGTACAGTGACAAATACGGGGGATAAAAAGAGCCGTCAGGTAATCAGGAGGGCAATCCGTAAGAATCCCGACGCAGTCATCTGCGTGACGGGATGCTATGCGCAGACCTCCCCTGCAGAAATCATGGCCATCCCCGGAGTGGATATCGTAGTCGGAACGCAGGACCGCAGGAAGATGCTCACATACATCGAAGAGTACAAAAAAGAACGCCAGCCGATCAACGGCGTGACCAATATCATGAAAAACCGCGTATATGAAGAGCTGGATGTACCGGCCTTTACGGACCGTACAAGGGCTTCACTCAAGATCCAGGAAGGCTGCAACAACTTCTGCACGTTCTGCATCATTCCATGGGCCCGCGGACTCATGCGCTCCCGTGACCCCGAAGAAGTCATCAACCAGGCACAGCAACTGGTTGATGCAGGATACAAGGAAATCGTCTTGACCGGGATTCATACTGGAGGATACGGGGAAGACATGAAAGACTACAATCTTGCCATGCTTCTCACCGACCTCGAGAAGAAGGTGAAGGGGCTGAAGCGGATCAGGATCTCATCCATCGAAGCGAGTCAGCTTACGGATGAAGTCATCGATGTGATCGATCGATCCAATATGGTCGTGAGGCATCTCCATATTCCGCTTCAATCGGGTTCCAATACCGTCCTGAAGCGGATGCGCAGAAAATATACGATGGAATTCTTCGCTGAAAGGCTTGAAAAGCTCAAGAAAGCTCTGCCGGGCTTGGCTGTCACTTCTGACGTGATTGTCGGATTCCCGGGTGAAACAGAAGAAGAGTTCATGGAAACGTATAATTTCATCAAAGATCAAAAATTCTCAGAGCTTCATGTGTTCCCTTACTCTCAGAGGACCGGTACACCGGCTGCCAGAATGGATGATCAAATCGATGAAGAGGTGAAGAATGAACGCGTTCATCGCCTCATCAATCTATCTGATCAGCTGGCGAAGGAGTACGCTTCCCGCTTTGAAAACGAAGTGCTGGAAGTGATTCCTGAAGAACAGGTGGACGGGAATCTGTATGTAGGGTATACGGATAACTACCTGAAAGTTATCTTCCCTGCAAGCGAGGAGATGATCGGGAAACTCGTGAAGGTGAAAATCACCAAGGCCGGTTATCCGACCAACCAAGGTGAATTCGTACGGGTCCTCGAGGATCAAAAAGCTGTTATCTGATGAAAAGGCTGCCGATTGGCGGCCTTTTTTTCATGGCTCGGAACTGCAAGAAGTAAAAACCTTGTCGTGACTGTGCAAATTTATAAAATAGATATTGCTATGACCCATGGAAGCAGGTAAACTAAACGTAGCTGGAATAAACCTCTCCAGTACTTTTTTTCTACGATTGTGCAAACGATTGCATTTAATTTGAAAGCGTTTAATCTAAAAATATAGATAAGGTGTGATGAGATGGAACGATCATGGCGTAAAGAAGCAGTGGGATATCAGATTTACCCCCGGAGTTTTCAAGATTCCAACGGTGACGGAATCGGTGATATTCAAGGTGTCATTCAACGGCTTGACTATATCAAGGATCTTGGCGTCGATGTGATCTGGATCTGCCCGGTATATGAATCTCCGAATGATGATAATGGGTATGATATATCCGACTATCAAGACATCATGAAGGATTTCGGCACGATGGAGGACTTCGATCAGCTCTTGTCTGAGGTTCACAAGCGGGATATGAAGCTGATCATGGACCTCGTGTTGAATCACACGAGCGATGAACACCCATGGTTCATTGAATCCAGGAGCGCTGTCGATAGTCCGAAAAGGGACTGGTATATCTGGAGGGACGCTAAAGACGGGAAGGAACCGAACAACTGGGAAAGTATCTTCAATGGTTCGGCATGGCAATTTGATGAAGAATCAGGGCAATACTATCTTCACGTGTTCTCGACAAAGCAACCCGACTTGAACTGGGAGAATCCTGATGTCCGTGAAGCGCTGTATGATACGGTGAACTGGTGGCTTGATAAAGGAATCGACGGTTTCCGGATCGATGCCATCAGCCATATCAAGAAGCGACCAGGTCTTCCGGATATGCCGAATCCTGATGGGAAGAAATATGTTTCATCATTCGATATGCATATGAACCAGGAGGGGATCCACACCTTCCTCAAGGAATTCAAAGAAAAGACCTATGCGAACTATGATGTGTTGACGGTGGGCGAAGCCAATGGCGTAAGCGCAGATGAGGCAGGTCTTTGGGTCGGGGAGAAGGAAGGGAAGATGGACATGATCTTCCAGTTCGAACATCTTGGACTGTGGGATGCCGAGTCTGATGCCGATCTCGATATCGTGGAATTGAAGAAGGTCCTCAGCCGTTGGCAGAAAGGGCTTGAGGGCGACGGCTGGAATGCCCTTTTCATCGAAAACCATGATAAGCCGCGGGTGGTGTCGACCTGGGGGAATGATACCGATCTATGGAGGGAGAGCGCTACTGCCATGGGAGCGATGTACTTCCTCATGCAGGGGACACCGTTCATCTATCAGGGACAGGAAATCGGCATGACCAACGTCCAGTTCCCTAACCTAGAGGACTATGATGATGTGGCTGTGAAGAATCTGTACCGCGCCAAGCGTGAGGAAGGATTGGAGCATGACGCCATCATGGAGATCATCTGGGCTTCATCACGTGATAACAGCCGTACTCCGATGCAGTGGTCTGCTGCTGAACAAGCAGGCTTCTCCTCGGCGGAGCCGTGGATGAAAGTCAATCCGAACTACAAGAAGATCAATGTATCCGCACAGGAAAAAGATCCAGAATCAATCCTTTCATTCTATAAGAAAATGATTGCACTTAAGAAATCAGAGCCTGTGTTCACCTATGGGGTCTACGAGCTGCTTCTTGAGAATCATCCGCAGATCTATGCGTATACCCGAAGCGTTGAAGACACCCGTGTCGTAGTGCTCACGAATTTATCGACGGAGGGTGCGGAAGCGGATCTTGGTGACATCCAGGTGGTGTCTTCCCGACTGCTCTTGGCCAATCATGAAGTCGAAGCTCATGAAGAATCGAGTATGATCACGCTCAAACCATATGAAGCAAGGGTCTACAAGATCTAGAATGGAATGTCGGGGAAAACGGTCTCATCCCTATGATAGCTGGAGTGGTGCGTGATCTTCCAACAAGAAATACTCGTCTTTTTCAGAGGATTTTGGTATGATGATGGAGGTACGGACAACTGTTAAAAGGAGAGATTGGAATGGCTCAACAAATTGCTAATATGATCGACCATACATTACTGAAACCGGAATCAACAAAAGAACAAGTCGAAATCCTCTGTCAAGAGGCAAAAGAATATACATTCGCATCTGTATGTGTGAACCCTACTTGGGTGGCATATGCACATGAACTGCTTGAAGGAACACAGGTGAAGGTCTGCACGGTCATCGGATTCCCACTTGGAGCTTCCACCCCTGAAGTGAAGGCATTCGAAACAAAAGATGCCATTGCCAATGGAGCGACGGAAGTGGACATGGTCATCAACATCGGCGCGCTTAAGAGCGGGGATGATGCATTGGTGAAACGGGATATGGAAGCGGTCGTGGCAGCTTCTAAAGGAAAAGCCCTATCAAAGGTCATCATCGAGACATGCCTTCTGACGGACGAAGAAAAGGTGAAAGCCTGCAAGCTTGCTGTTGAGGCAGGTGCCGATTATGTGAAGACGTCTACTGGATTCTCCACTGGTGGGGCAACGGTAGCCGACATCACCCTCATGAGGGAAACGGTCGGACCTGATATCGGCGTCAAAGCATCTGGAGGAGTCCGCTCCCTTGAAGATGCCCAAAACATGATTGAAGCAGGAGCCACAAGACTTGGTGCGAGCTCCGGTGTGAAAATCATGCAGGGACTTGCTGCAGAATCTGACTACTAAGGTTATATAGGGCGCGGCTGGGACAAAAGTGTTTCAGTCATCGTAAAAACCGAATTCACTTGCGATAAGGCAAATGAATTCGGTTTTTTCAATTGGTTCATGACCATCATCGTTTCCAGCGGTTGTTTGGGGTGCAAGACAAAGACTCCTACGGGAAGAGTAGCTGATGTGATAACCCGCAGGCCAGCCGGGGAAGCTCACGGGCTACCCGCGGAAAGAGAAGTCTTGCACGAAAATCATGAGCGTATAAAGAATCTGAACTGATCGTGTTCGTCGTTAAATGGTCCCTTTTTTGATATGTTCTAACCTCTTTTTCATCATTCCTTGGGACCGTGTATTCTTTCAACAAATCGGGCGAATCTTGAAGCGAACGGAAGGACCATAAGCGAGCAGACAAGGTTGAAGATCACACTGGCGTGGGCGAGCTGCATATCCCCTGAAGACGAGAGGGCCTCTACGCCTCTCGTCAAAAGGGGAATAAGAGGTATGAAAAGTCCGACGCCGATGACGTTCAGCCACACATGTGCATAGGCCGTGAGCTTTGCCTCCCGTCCCCCGCCGAAGCTCGCCATGATGGCGGTGATACATGTCCCCACGTTTGCTCCGAGCATCACCGCGATGCCCGTATCGATCCCGATCGACCCTGCCGCAAGAAACCCCATGGCAACCCCTGTCACCACCGTGCTGGACTGGATGATGGCAGTGAGAAGACAGCCGACCAAGAGGGCGAGTAAGAGATGGCGATCCATGTTCTCCATGTACCCTTTCATCGCCGGATGCTGCGTCAGGGGTTCAGCAAGGTGCTGAATGCCCATGATGGCGGTGAAGATCAAGCTGAAGCCCACCAAGGTCATCCCGAAGCTCCTGCCATTCGTCGATCCGAATAAGAGGAGGATGGTTCCCGCGACGGCGGCAGGGATGATGAGCATATTCAGGTTGAGTGTGAACATTTCCAACGTGAAGGTGGTCCCGATATTTGAACCCAGCATGATCCCGATCGTCTGTCTGAACGGAATCATGCCCGAGGAAGCAAGCCCTACTGTCAACACCATGACCGCTGAACTACTGTGAATCAATGCCGTCAGGACCGTCCCGGTCAAGACGCCCCTGACCGGTGTATGGGTCAGGTAGTGAAGCCACCTCCGGATATTATCACTGGCAAGGTTGAACAGCCCTGTCCTCAGCCAGGTCATCCCGAATAGGAAGCAAGCGATGAATAGAATGAAAACCAACATATGTCCCATGATCTGATCATTTCCCTTCCGACTGAATAGAAGAGCATACTCAAATCTATGGGGAAACCGCGGAGGACATGCCTATTTATGTCCCGATTCGGGATAAATTGTTGACCTATCACATAGGATATATTATAATGGCAAAGTACATGGATTCCTTTTAGTACTTTGTGGGATTCATCCAAGAAAGACATACACTTTCTGTCCCCTTGTGACAATGCAGCAAGGGAAGATCTTAAGTAAAGGGACATCCATTGTCCTTGGATTTGGTACAAACCATTTCTGACTTGAACATGTAAGTGTAGTGTGTTCGGAGGGAGGGAAAGAGAGATGTCAAAAACAGTTGTTCGTAAAAACGAATCGCTTGAAGATGCTCTTCGTCGCTTCAAACGCTCAGTTTCTAAAACAGGAACTTTACAAGAGTTTAGAAAGCGCGAATTCTATGAAAAACCAAGCGTAAAACGCAAAAAGAAATCAGAAGCAGCAAGAAAACGTAAGTTCTAAGAGAGGGTGTAACCATGAGTCTTCTCGATCGTTTAAATGATGATATGAAACAAGCGATGAAAAACAAAGAAAAGGAGAAGCTGTCCGTCATCCGCATGCTGAAGGCCTCACTTCAAAATGAAGCCATCAAGTTCGGGAAACAGCAGCTCTCTGAAGACGAAGAGTTGACAGTCCTTTCTCGAGAAGTCAAACAACGGAAAGACTCCCTCCAGGAGTTTCAAAGCGCAGGTCGTGACGATCTCGTGGAGAAACTCCAAGCAGAACTGACTTACGTCGAAATATATATGCCTAAGCAGCTTTCGGAAGAAGAAGTTTCAGCCATCGTCCAAGAGACGGTAGCAGAAGTGGGCGCTTCATCTAAAGCTGACATGGGCAGAGTGATGGGAGCGATCATGCCCAAGGTAAAAGGGAAAGCTGATGGGGCTCTCGTCAATAAACTTGTTCTTCAACATCTATCATAGGAAAAAGCCGGGAAGCAGTAGCTTGCCGGCTTTTTTAGTAAGTAGCATGCATCAACAGCCCCGCGGATCCTCTCCTACAGATGTGTGCCCGTCACGCCGCCCTGATCACGTTCCACTCTTTCAACCAGAATCTTGCCGCCTGAGAAAAATTCAAAAAAGATGAAACCTGATCCCCAACTCAAACGTACATAAGTCAGGGAATAATTTTAATGAAACGAGGGGGTCTGTTTGAAAAAAGGATTATTGGTTTTGTTCCTGTTCCTTTTCGGGTATTCGCTGATCCAGCCATTGACAGGTGCCGCCGCCAAAGAGGCCTATGTGATCCCGGTCCACAAAGAAGTGGAACGCGGTCTGCATGCCTTCCTTGAACGGGCCGTCAAGGAAGCGGAAGATGCCGGAGCAGATGTGATCATTTTCGATCTCAACACCCCGGGTGGTCTTGTGGATGCCGCGGGTGATATCGGTCAGCTCATGGATGGAATCGATACAAAGACAGTCGCCTTCGTTAATCATAAGGCGTTGTCTGCTGGGGCGTTCCTGGCCCTTCACGCCGATGAAATCTATATGGTGCCGAATGGACAATTCGGTTCTGCAGCTGTCATCGACCAGGAAGGAAACGCAGCGGATAAAAAAGCTCAGAGCTATTGGCTGTCTTCCATGAAAAGTGCAGCTGAATCCAAGGATCGTGATCCGAAGTACGCCATGGCGATGGCTGACGATTCTATTTCCATCCCCGAAGTCGACCTTGAGAAGGGTGAGCTGTTGACCCTGGGGGCTAGTGACGCCGAAAAAGTCGGATATTCCGACGGTACGGTAAGCAATATGGATGAACTTCTTCAAAAGCTGGGCGCTGAAGAGGATTCTGTTGTGAATGTGGAAGCAACCTTCGCTGAAAAGCTTGCCCGCTTCTTGACGAATCCGGTCGTCGTTCCGATCCTCCTGTCACTTGCCAGCCTGGGGCTTATCGTAGAACTTTATTCTCCGGGGTTCGGGGTAGCAGGAACAGTCGGGATCAGCTCGCTCCTTTTATTCTTCTATGGTCATATGGTGGCGGGTCTTGCGGGGTATGAAACCCTCATCCTCTTCATCATAGGGATCGCGCTGTTGATAGCAGAGTTTTTCCTCCCGGGAGGAATTGCCGGCACGCTAGGGGCAGCAGCCGTCATCGGCAGCATTTTTATGGCAGGAGGCGATTTTGTGCAAATGGGTTACTCGATTCTAATAGCCATCGCTGTAGCGATCGCCGCCATCATTCTGTATGTAAAGGTGTTTGGTAAAAAGATGAGACTATTCAATAAGATGATTTTGCGAGATTCAACATCCACGGAAAGCGGTTACGTTTCAAATGCCAACAGATTGGAACTCATCGGACGCGAAGGCATCACCAAAACGCCACTCCGACCATCGGGCACCATCCTCATCGACGACGAGCGGATCGATGCCGTCACCGAGGGAAGCTTCATCAAAGCGAATGAAAAGATCAAGATTGTAAAAGTGGAAGGTTCCCGTATCGTCGTAAGGGAAATCACATAAATTATTGGAGGTTGTGTAAATGGTCATTGATACAAGTTCGATTCTCTTGATTGCCGCCATTGTGGTGGGGATCATCATTTTATCCATCCTATTCACGTTCGTCCCTGTGATGCTGTGGATTTCAGCACTTGCAGCAGGTGTCAGGATCAGCATCTTCACGCTGATCGGTATGAGACTGAGAAGGGTTATCCCGAGCAGGGTCATCAATCCGTTGATCAAAGCCCATAAAGCCGGTCTTCAGGTATCCATCAACCAGCTTGAAAGTCACTATCTTGCAGGGGGGAATGTCGACAGGGTCGTCAACGCCCTGATCGCTGCCCACCGTGCCAATATCGAATTGACATTCGAACGCGGAGCCGCCATCGACCTCGCAGGAAGGGACGTACTGGAAGCCGTTCAAATGAGTGTTAATCCGAAGGTTATCGAAACACCATTCATCGCCGGTGTAGCGATGGACGGAATTGAAGTGAAGGCGAAGGCACGTATTACCGTCCGTGCCAATATCGACCGACTCGTCGGTGGAGCCGGTGAGGAAACCATTGTTGCCCGTGTAGGGGAAGGGATCGTATCCACAATCGGTTCTTCCGACAATCATAAAAAGGTTCTGGAAAACCCTGATCTGATTTCACAGACGGTCCTTTCGAAAGGATTGGATGCAGGGACGGCTTTTGAAATCCTGTCCATTGATATCGCGGATGTGGATATCGGTAAAAACATCGGTGCCGAGCTTCAAACAGAGCAGGCTGAAGCGGATAAAAAGATTGCCCAGGCGAAAGCGGAAGAAAGAAGGGCAATGGCCGTTGCAAACGAACAAGAAATGAAAGCAAAAGTCGAAGAAATGAGAGCGAAAGTTGTGGAATCCGAGGCGGAAGTACCTCTTGCCATGGCGGAAGCTTTGCGTTCAGGCAACATGGGTGTCATGGATTATATGAATCTTAAGAACATCGATGCCGATACGGATATGAGAGATTCCATCGGAAAAATGACCGGGGACAAACACGATACGGATAAGTAAGTCCCTGAAGGAAAGGAGATGCCTTCATGGAAGGACTGATACTTGCGATTGTCATCGGTCTGATCTCCGCCCTTTTCGGCCGTAATAAAGAAAAGGGAAAGGATCAGACGAACAGACCCCGTACGCCGACCCCGGGCAGTAATCCTTCCCGGTCACCTGAAATCGAACAAACAAAAGCAAGAGTGGAAGAACAAGTGAAGAAGGGTGCCGCGAGCATCCAGACCCGTTTTGAAGAGAAGAAGGCAGCCGCTACCAATACGATTACCAATACCTTGAAAGAAGAGGAAAAGCGGTTATCGAAGCAAATGGAGAAAACCTTGGCCAAGGCAGAAACCATTCGGAAAAAGCGCATCGACCTCGATTTCCACAATCAAGATGACGTGGTGAAAGGGTTCATTTACTCCGAAGTTTTCGGAGCGCCAAGATCGAGAAGAAGGCATCAGCGAAAATAACCTGTGAACGATGCTGACTGAACAGGAAAATCACTTGATTACCTTCAAAGGCAGATAGATTAGCGTGTGGGTCACCTGATCCTCACGCAACATGAATATGGAATGGGTGGGGCACACGTTGTGCCTCACCTTTTTCTTTTGGAGAAAATAGATACTGACGCATCCACATGAATACCGACCCGATAATGGTTTCCGCACGTATCATTGCAAAAGGCATAGGATATGTTGACTGAGATTCAGAAGGAGGACAATCATGCATTGGCATCATCTATTTTCCCATCATCGGCACTATGAGCGATCCATCCGGGATACTCAACTGATCCATGATATCCAGACGGCGATACATGCAGAATATAGTGCTCTGACGTGTTATGAAAAGTTGGCAAAACTGGCACCTGTGAAAGAAGAAAGGGATAAAATACTCGAGATACAAAAAGATGAAAAGCGTCATTTTCAGGAATTCACCAGGATATACACCAACCTGACCGGAAGGCAGCCAACGTTTATGATCAGTGGGGAATGCCCTGATGAATATCGATCTGCGCTTGAATATTCATTCGTAGATGAACAAGAAGGTGTTGATTTTTACTTGGATATCGCAGATAAAGCGGAGGATGCTGTGATTAAAGATCGATTTCGGCGAGCAGCAGCGGATGAACAAAACCACGCTGTATGGTTCCTGTATCTTATCCAACAATTGAAGATGCCCGACAGGCAACTTGAACAATATGGTGCACAGGGGGCGTTGGCTGACTCTACTCTGACACTTCCCAAAATGCTGACTTATGCCCTTCAAGACGAATACCTTGCACAAGCCAGGTATGATCAGATCGTAAAGGTCTTTGGGCCGATCCGTCCGTTCATACAGATAAAAGAAGCCGAAAAGAATCATATTCATGCACTGCTCCCTCTTTTTGAACGGTATCAAATCCCGATTCCGGCAGATACCTCACAATCACTCGTATCCACTCCAGCAAGTATAAAGGCCGCCTATGCTGCCGGAGTTGAAGGGGAAATAGACAATATTTCCATGTACGAACGGTTCTTATCACAGGATCTCCCTTCCGATGCGAAGGCTGTTTTTTCTCAGTTGCGAAGGGCCTCGATGAATCATTTGGCGGCATTTGAAAAAGGACTTGAAAAAATGGAATAGTTTTCTTGTGGATTCCTTGGTTCGAAGACACAGTAAGGGAGTGCGATTATATGAATAATCGCACTCCCTTTTCTTGATGGAGGAGAACAGGGGGATTGCATGGGGCATCACAATACCTCTACATGTTTTTGCTTTGCTGAAGAAGTTTGGATGCGCCGCTACGTTCCCATTCTTCCACTGTTTTATATGCTTCTTCAGGGGGATACCCCTTTCCTACAAGAACCCCCATTAAAATGAATTCCTGGAGGATGTGAGTAGCGTTAATACCCCTTTTAACGTCCTCGAGCCCTTCTTTTACCAAAAAGTCTGTATGTGTGATCCATTCATCTGGAGTCCTGCCAAAATAAATGGCGTTTTTCTCGTTGTTTTCATACCTGTCTACTGTAGTCAGAGGACCGGGTTGATGGTGATAGGTGTGGGCCGGCCCATAGTTGTTTAGGTGGAGAGGAGAATCACCTGACCACAAGGTCACAGGGTGGTAGGTGGATCTTTCAACCGGAAGGCTCCCATAGTAATAATTCATCCCGTCTCCCACCTGGTTGCCCAGATAGACATTCACGGGTTGGTACCTATATGGATCGTAGTACATTTTTCTCAATCCCTTCTAAGTTATCGAATTATCCTATGCTCTTCATTGGGTGAATGTACTTCTTATCAAATGCTCGAAATGGGATAGCCATCTTGACTGCATTGGAGGTGAAGAGGGTTACAAGCTTTAAGGAAACCCAGTTTTTATAGAAGGGCTATACATATATCTCCCGATCAACTCATACGTATGAGATGAAAGGGGGTTCTTTTTTTATGGCGAAAAACTGGTTCCAGGAAATGCGCAAATGGATGACAGAGAAGATGGACCTGCCGGAAGATGTCATGATGGACCTACCCCGCATCACAATGATTGGACAAATCCATATTTATATAGAAAACCACAGGGGGCTGCTGACTTTTGCGGATGATGAAGTGAGATTGCTCCTGAAACAAGGACAGCTGTTAATCAAGGGGGAGCAATTTGTGATCAAAATCATCCTCCCTGAGGAGATCCTCTTGCAGGGAAAAGTCGTCGAAGTAATCTATTTAGATGAGTAGGGGGAACGGACTTTGAAGAATCAATGGGTCACCTTTATCAATGGCAAGGTCATGGTTAAGATCGAGGGTAGGGTGATGGAACCTGCACTGAACGCCTTATTGAAGGCAGGGATCCCGGTATGGGATGTAAAACGGAAGGCAACGGGAGCCATCACATTCCAGATCGCATTCAGTGACGTACATAAGCTGAGGCATGCTGTGCGCCCGTTCGACTGCAGGGTCTCCTTCTTGAAAGGAGAGGGGGGGCCGTTCCTTTTGAAGCGGATATGGAAGAATTCCGGTTTTCTCGCCGGAGCCCTCGCTTTCTTCGCCATCATCTTCGTCCTCTCCAATATGATCTGGGGGATCGAGATCAAGGGGGCATCCCCGGAAGTCGAGCATCAGATGAGGAAAGAATTGAAGTCATTGGGGCTCTCCACGGGTAAAACGCAGTTCACGGTCCCGGATGTGGAAACCATCCAGCGGGAATTATCTTATCGCATGGATAATATCACCTGGGTCGGCGTGGACCTTAAGGGGACAACCTTTCACTTCCAGGTAGTTGAGAAGAATGCGCCCGAACCGGGGGAAGTCACAGGGGCACAGCATCTTGTGGCAGGTAAGAAAGCGGTCATTGTCCGCATGTTCGTAGAAGAGGGTGATCCGAAAGTGGCGGTCTCCGACTATGTGGAAAAGGGGCAGCTGCTTGTATCCGGGTTGATCGGTACAGAGGATAAACCAAAGGGCGTACCCGCCAAAGGCGAGGTCTTCGGGGAAACCTGGTATAAGACGAGCGTCGACCTTCCTCTCCAATCAACGTTTTCCGTCTTTACAGGAAATGAAAAGAGGCGTTTCCACGTCGGGATATCCGGATGGAAACTTCCTGTATGGGGCTTCGGGGATCCTGAGTACAAGGAATCCGTGAAAGAAGAGAACACGAAGCGGCTGCGCTTTTTGAAATGGGAAACACCCATCGCCATAACCGACACTTCCATAAAAGAGAAAGAAGTGGTGGACCGCAAGTATACAAAAAAGGAAGCTCTTGCAGAAGCGAGGAAGCTTGCACGGAACAACCTTCTATCCCAACTTCCGGACGATGCGGAAATAAAGGGAGAAAAAATTTTGCATGAGAAGTTCGAGAATGGTAAAGTTAGGGTAACCATTCACTTTAAGGTAGTAGAAAACATTGCAGTAGGACAACCACTCATTCAAGGAGACTAGCGAATGTCAGACGAAATCTTAATGAAATTGCAGCTTGAGAACCCGAATGAAGCCGTGGCGCTCTTTGGGGTATCGGATTCACATTTAAAATTGTTGGAAACGGAACTCAGCGTTTCAATCGTCACCCGGGGAGAGGAGCTTCTCGTATCCGGTAAGGACGAAGAGGTGCGCCTGACCGTCGAAATCGCCGATCAGCTTGTGGCCGTTATCCGAAAAGGCATCAACATCAGTTCAAGGGATGTCCTGTATGCCATTGAAATGGGGAAACAAGGGACGCTTGAGTATTTTGCCGACCTTTATCAAGAAGAGATCACAAAGAATGCCAAGGGGAAATCAATCAGGGTCAAGACCCTTGGCCAACGACAATATATTCAGGCCATCAGGAAGAAAGATCTTGTCTTCGGCATCGGCCCAGCAGGTACTGGGAAGACGTATCTCGCCGTAGTCATGGCCGTTCACGCCATGAAAAATGGTCAGGTGAAGAAGATCATCCTGACGAGGCCAGCAGTGGAAGCCGGAGAAAGTCTCGGTTTCCTGCCGGGTGACCTGAAGGAGAAGGTCGATCCCTACCTGCGGCCGCTCTATGATGCCCTTCACGATGTGTTGGGAGCAGAGCATACTGCCCGCCTCATCGAGAGAGGCACCATCGAGATCGCGCCCCTTGCCTATATGAGGGGAAGGACCCTGGATGATGCCTTTGTCATCCTTGACGAGGCCCAGAATACGACCAAGGCACAGATGAAGATGTTCCTGACCCGATTGGGATTTGATTCCAAGATGATCATCACGGGTGACCGTTCCCAGGTAGACCTTCCGCGTGGAAGTGAATCGGGGTTGATATCATCGGAAAAGATCCTTAAAGACGTCAAAGGGGTGGAATTCATCTATCTCGAGCAGGCCGATGTGGTCCGTCACCCTCTCGTGGCGAAAATCATCGATGCGTATGAAAAAAACGAACAACAAGGATAATACCAGGATTGATCTCGCGCGTCATGTCGCCATGCGCGGCGAGGATCAATCTTTTTTGTACCCTTTTATACATAGATAAATAAGTAAAAAACTGCTATCATTTTACATATGTATTTCCTGGACCGGCCTTATGTTGCCGGAAACCGCTACAACAGGGGGGTCACTATGCGCACGCACCCATTATTGAACAAGATAAGAAGCATACTAAGCTACCGATTATTCACGAACCTGCTATTCATCCTCCTCGGGCTCATCGTCTTCGGAGTCCTATATGGGAATGTAAAACCGAAAACCCTCGATATCCATCTATATGAAGAAGCACAGACGACCATCCGGGCACCGAAGAAATTCGTTGATGCCGAAGCGACGGAGAAAAAGAAAGAAGAGGCGGAAAGGGAAGTCGGAAAGGTATATACCCCGAAAGAAGGGGCCATCGACAATTCCAATGCCCTCGTCCACTCCATGATCGAGAGCGTGAAGGAAGTGAAGAAACAGTCCGAGGAAAAGGACCGGGATAATCTGAAACCTCCTTCCAAAAAAGAACTGACCGAACAGCTCAATCAGCTGAAAGAGAAGCTGCCGAAGGAAAACGATGCAGCGGATACGCTGAAGGATGATCGCTTGTTGACCATGCTCGAAGCATCGGGGGAAGACCTTGACCGTGTTGAAACGGTGGTGTCCACCCAGATGCAGGTGATCATGGAGGACCACGTCAAGGAAGAGGATCTGAAGGAAGCACGTCTTGAACTCGAACAGCGGATATCCAAGTTTTCGTTCAATGGCAATCTTCTTCAGGTGGCCATCGATCTTGGGAATCTGGCCCTCGAGCCGACGGAATATTATGATAAAGAAAAGACGGAAGAACTGAAGAAACAGGCAGTTGCCAATGTCCGCTCCGTTGAAATCATTGAAGGCGGTGTCATCGTGGAAGACGGAGAACTCGTGACGCCGAAAAAATACGAAATCCTGAAGGCACTCGGAATGGTCGATAACAGCTTCTCGGTAAAACCGTTCCTCGGTCTCGCGATCTTTGTGATCGTCATCATCGGATCATTGTATTATTTCTTTTATACCCTTCAGATCACGGAAGAAAGAAAGCAGAATTACCTGCTGCTTACAAGCATCATTTTCGTCATTTCCCTTTTGATCATGAAGATTGTCGGTCTCCTTGAGCAGCTTCAATTCAATGATATTGCCTACATACTCCCGGCAGCGTTCAGCGGGATGATCCTCAGGATCCTGTTGAATGAGAGGATCGCCATGATGATGGTCTTCATCCTGTCTGCCTGCTCGAGCGTGATCTTCCACCATCCGTTCACGGGTGCGATCGACTTTGAAATTGCCATCTATACCCTGTTCAGCGGGGTTGCAGGCGTGCTTTTCCTTGTGAGTAAGAATCAGCGGTCCAATATCCTCCGTGCCGGTCTTTTTGTCGCGTTGGTGAACGTCCTGGTCCTTGCATTCCTGATCCTGCTGAGCGGTACGTCCTATACAAACACAGAGTATCTGTATTACTTCATTTTTGCGTTGATTTCAGGAGTAGGCTCATCCATTTTTACAATCGGATTCCTTCCCTTTTTCGAAGCAGGGTTCGGCATCCTGTCTTCCATGCGCCTCATGGAGCTCTCAAGGCCGACTCAGCCGCTCCTGAAGAAGCTTTTGACCGAGGCTCCGGGGACGTATCATCACAGCGTCATGGTGGCAAATCTCGCCGAATCCGCATGTGAAGCCATCGGAGCCAACGGCCTTCTTGCCCGCGTCGGATGTTATTATCACGATGTGGGGAAATCAAAACGTCCCCAGTTCTTCATCGAAAACCAGATGAACCGAAAAAATCCCCATGACCGGGTATCGCCTGAAACGAGCCGGGATGTTATCATTAGTCATACGACGGACGGTGCAGACATGCTGAGGAAGCACAAGCTTCCTAAAGAGATCATCGATATCGCCGAGCAGCACCATGGGACCACGCTTTTGAAATTCTTTTATTATAAGGCGAAGGAACAGGGGAAAGCTGTGAAGGAAGAAGAGTATCGCTATCCCGGTCCCAAGCCGCAAACCATCGAGGCGGCCATCATCTCGATCTCGGATAGCGTGGAGGCAGCCGTACGCTCTAAGTCGTCTCCCACACAGGAGGAAATCAAGAACCTGATCCACTCCATCGTCCAGGACAGACTTCAGGACGGACAGTTCAATGAGTGCGACATCACACTCAAACAGCTGGAGCAGGTGAAAAGGGCCCTGTGCGAGACTTTGAACGGGATATTCCATCCAAGGATTGAATATCCGGAAGAACAAGCAAAAGGAGAATGAACATGATCTTGCATATTGACATGATAGATGAAACGGAAGAGATAGAGGAGAAGGATTCTGAGCTCGTCCACTCCATCCTTGACTTTGCCGCAGGCAAGGAAGGGATCGAAGAGGGAAGTGAAGTGTCCGTCACCTTCGTCACCAATGACCGGATCAGGGAAATCAACCGGGAGTATCGTGAGAAGGATCAGCCGACGGACGTCATTTCTTTCGCTCTTGAAGAGCTTGGTGAAGACGAGGTGGAAATCATCGGGGAAGGGATGCCGCGCGTACTGGGGGACATCGTGATCTCCATCGAACGAACGCGTGAACAGGCCGAAGAATACGGCCATTCCTTCGAAAGGGAGCTTGGATTCCTAGCCCTTCATGGCTTCCTCCATTTGCTTGGCTACGACCACATGGAGAAAGAAGACGAAGAGAGGATGTTCCAGAGACAAAGGGATATCCTGGACGCATATGGACTCCAAAGGGGCTAACGGCGGCTTCAAGAAGCTGTTGAGGTCATTCGGCTATGCATGGGAAGGGGTGATGAGCGCATGGAAATCCGAGCAGAACTTCAGGATCCATACATGCGTGGGGATCATCGTTCTCATCATGGCCACCCTGCTCCACGTGTCGAAAATGGAATGGATGATCATCCTCATCCTGATCTTCCTGATGCATTCCCTTGAAATGGTGAATACGGCCATCGAGAAGACGGTTGACCTTTCGACCGGGGACTATCACCCCCTTGCCAAGCTGGCAAAGGATCTTGGTTCCGGCGCCGTGCTGCTATTTGCCATCTGCTCAGCGATTATCGGGCTGATCATTTTCGTCCCGAAAATACTGGCTATTCTCTAAATCCATGTCCCCATTTCGGGGACATTTGATTTTCCTGACTGAAAGCGTTTTAATGGAGGAAGGGAATGAGGAGCAGTGATGGAAAGTTATTAGAATAATCTAACTATTTATTAACAATTTGATAACATCCCATGTCATTTTAGAAAAAGTGTAGTAAAATGAAGGGGTAAGGGAAAAAGGAGAGAATCAAACGAATGAATGTTCAACAAATGATAACAGAAGCAAAGGCAGCAAGAGAACTAGCATACGTCCCTTATAGTCGGTTTCAGGTAGGAGCAGCCCTCCTCACCAAGGACGGGAAGGTATATCGTGGATGCAACATCGAGAACGCGGCATACAGCATGTGTAATTGCGCTGAGCGCACAGCCTTATTCAAGGCGTACTCAGAAGGAGATAAGGATTTCTCCATGCTTGCCGTCGTAGCGGATACGAAGAGACCGGTCCCTCCATGCGGAGCGTGCCGTCAGGTCATATCGGAGCTTTGTCCGAAAGACATGAGGGTCGTCCTCACCAATCTGAACGGAGATGTTCAGGAACTGACAGTTGCAGAGTTGTTGCCGGGAGCTTTTTCACCGGAGGATTTACATGAGTAATCAGTACAAATCAGGTTTTATTTCCATCATCGGAAGACCGAACGTCGGAAAATCGACATTCTTGAACCGAGTAATCGGCCAGAAAATTGCCATTATGAGCGACAAGCCGCAAACGACCCGTAATAAAGTACAGGGAGTCTATACGACCGATGAAGCACAGATGATCTTCATCGATACACCGGGAATCCATAAACCGAAGCACAAGCTTGGGGATTTCATGGTCAAGATCGCACAGAATACCCTGAAGGAAGTCGATGTGATCCTCTTCATGATCAATGTCGAAGAAGGCCTCGGCAAGGGTGATCACTATATCATCGAGAAGCTCAAAGGCGTCAAGACGCCCGTCTTCCTCATTTTGAATAAGATCGATCAGGTTCATCCAGATGAGCTTTTGCCGATCATCCAGAAATATAACGAACTGTATCCATTTGCGGCCACCGTGCCGATTTCAGCCCTTGAAGGGAATAACGTCGACCAGCTTCTTGGATTGTTGAAGGACCGCCTGCCGGAAGGGCCGCAATTCTACCCTGCCGACCAGATCACGGATCATCCGGAGCGCTTCATCGTGTCAGAACTCATCAGGGAAAAGGTGCTGCATCTGACCCGTGAAGAGATCCCTCACAGCATTGCGGTCGTCATCGATAAAATGGAGAGGAAAGACTCCAATAACCTCATCGATGTCCTCGCCACGATCATTGTGGAACGTGATTCACAGAAGGGGATCGTCATCGGTAAACGTGGAGCCATGCTGAAGGAAGTCGGCAAGCGAGCCAGGATCGATATCGAGAATCTTCTGGGATCGAAGGTTTATCTGGAGCTTTGGGTGAAGGTCCAGAAAGATTGGCGTAACCGTGCTTCGAACCTGAAAGACTATGGCTTCAATGATGACGAATATTGATCTTGGGATTAACAATATTTAGAACACATCAAATCTGCTTGAAATGCTCACTCTAATCACATGAAAGGTCTTACTAGCTTAAATCCAGAAAGGTGGGTTTTATATGTTAGACTTAACCTGGAAGTTCTTTTCACAAACAGGAAGTATCGACACGTATCTGCTCTTTAAAGAACTCGAAAAAGATTCAAGTGATGAAATAACAGGATTTGATGAGGAAAATTCAGAAGCGGATTTTCCTATAACTTAAACGAGTTTGTCATCACCCGGACAAATGGACGTCGGGAGGTGGCCTTATGCTACAGAAATGTGAAGGAATCGTCATCAGGACGAATGACTATGGCGAGACGAATAAGATCGTTACCGTCTTCTCTAGGGAATTCGGTAAGGTGGGACTGATGGCTCGCGGTGCTAAGAAGCCCAACAGCCGTCTTTCCGCCATATCACAGTTATTTACATACGGCTATTTCATGTATATCAAAGGAAGCGGCCTCGGTACCCTTCAGCAGGGGGAAATGGTGGAGTCACTTCGCCATATCCGTGAAGACTTGTTCAAGACGTCCTACGCCACCTACATGGTGGAGCTGCTGGATAAGGCAACGGAGGACCGGAAGCCGAATCCCTTCCTGTTCGAGCTTCTCCACCAATCCTTGCATTATCTTGATGAGGAAGTGGATCCCGAGATCCTTGTCCATATCTTTGAAATGAAGATGCTGCCGGTTCTTGGACTGTATCCGAACCTCGATGGATGCTCTGTGTGCGGCGAGAAGGAAGGGACCTTCTCATTTTCATTTCGGGAAAATGGCTTCATCTGCCACCGGTGCGCCCATAAGGATCCCCATGCCCTTCCTTTGAAGCAGGGGACGGTCAAATTATTGAGGGTCTTCTATTACTTTGATATCAACCGGTTGGGAAATGTATCGGTGAAGGATGAAACAAAGGCCGAATTGAAAAAGGTCATCCGGACCTACTATGATGAATATTCCGGACTGCACTTGAAATCGAGGAGATTCCTGGATCAGATGGACAACCTGAAGGATTTATTCTAGTGTGATGTGAATAGAGTGAGAAGGACCGCCCCTTTCGCAGGGAGCGGTCCTTTTGGTGTCATGAAATGAAAGACCTCCACGCTCAGGCGTGGAGGTCTTTTACTGTTTAGAAGTTGATTTTACCATCCAGGAAGCTTTTCACTTCACTGATCGGCATGCGAACCTGCTCCATCGTATCACGATCGCGGACCGTCACTTGTCCGTCTTCAGCAGAATCAAAGTCATACGTAATGCAGAACGGGGTACCGATCTCATCTTGACGACGATAGCGTTTACCGATGGAAGCCGTCTCATCGAAGTCAATCATAAGGTCTTTGGAAAGCTCTTCATACACTTTGAACGCATCGTCCGAAAGCTTCTTCGAAAGCGGAAGTACGGCTGCCTTGTATGGTGCAAGTGCAGGATGGAAGCGGAGCACCGTACGGGAGTCGTTTTCAAGCTCCTCTTCTTCAAATGCATCACATAGGAAGGCGAGCGTCACCCGATCTGCCCCGAGGGAAGGCTCGATGCAATAAGGTACATATTTTTCATTGGTTTGCGGGTCCATGTAATGGAAGTCTTCATTCGAATGTTCCATGTGGCGCTTCAAATCGAAATCTGTACGGTCAGCGACACCCCATAGTTCGCCCCATCCGAACGGGAATTTGTACTCAATGTCGGTAGTGGCATTACTGTAGTGGGACAGTTCGTCTTCGTCGTGGTCACGCAGGCGCATATTGTCTTCGTTTAGACCAAGGTTCAGTAACCAGTTCTTACAGAATTCGCGCCAGTAAGAGAACCACTCAAGGTCTTCACCGGGCTTACAGAAGAATTCAAGCTCCATCTGTTCGAATTCGCGTGTTCTGAACGTGAAGTTACCCGGCGTGATTTCATTTCGGAAGCTTTTTCCGATCTGCGCAATCCCGAAAGGCATTTTTTTACGCATGGAGCGCTGCACGTTCTTGAAGTTCACAAAGATTCCCTGAGCCGTTTCCGGACGAAGGAAGATTTCGTTCGTGGAGGATTCCGTGACGCCTTGGTGCGTTTTGAACATCAAGTTGAACTGGCGGATTTCTGTGAAATCCTGCGCGCCACAATCCGGGCAGACGATTTCATGTTCCTTCATGATCTCTTCCATTTTCTCGAACGGGAGGCCGTCGACGATCATTTCCATCCCTTTGGCTTCCAGGGCATTCTCGATCAGTTTATCAGCGCGATGACGGGTTTTGCATTTTTTACAATCGATCATCGGGTCATTGAAGTTTCCGACGTGGCCGGAAGCTTCCCATGTTTTGGGGTTCATCAGGATGCTGGCATCTAGGCCGACATTATAAGGGGATTCCTGGACGAATTTCTTCCACCATGCTTTCTTGATGTTGTTTTTGAGTTCCACGCCAAGGGGACCGTAATCCCACGTATTGGCAAGGCCACCGTAAATTTCAGATCCTGGGAACACAAATCCACGGTGTTTTGCAAGATTCACAACTTGTTCCATTGACATAATCTGTCACTCCTTTTTAGATAAGGGGGCCGGCCAATAAAAAAAGCTCGTCTCCAGGCACTGTAGGCCTAGGGACGAGCTTTGGCTCGCGGTTCCACCCTAGTTGATATGCACATGGCATATCCACTTTCGATTGTATGAGCTCGGGATCGCCGTTTCTCCGCTATTCCGGGCTTTCACCATCCCCGGTCGCTTTAAGCTGCGGTTACTTATCTATCCGTCATTGCTTACGTATGAATGTGTTAGCTATTTTATCATGGGATTTTCTTCTTGACAACCATTGTTCGTTCAAAGTGAAAAAGAGTTGATGTTTCTTGGGAAACAGGATACTCTTTTACAGGTCTAATATTCCGATATAGTTTACACATAAAGGGAAAAGATAATACTCTTTTCATTTTGATTCATTAGTATATAATATTTAGTATACAGTATAACATTTTGAAAAAGGGTCGTTAGGTGGTGAAGAAAAATGGAACTGAATAAACGTCAAGAAACGATTTTGCAAATCGTAAAAGATAATGGACCCATCACGGGAGAACAGATCGCCGACCGACTCAACTTGACCCGTGCCACCCTGAGACCGGATCTGGCCATTCTGACCATGGCGGGTTACCTTGATGCACGGCCCCGGGTGGGGTATTTCTATACCGGTAAGACGGGAACCCAGCTGCTGACCGAAAACCTCAAGAAAATCTACGTGAAGGATTACCAATCCATTCCCGTAGTGGTCAATGAAAATGTTTCGGTCTATGATGCCATCGTGACGATGTTCCTCGAAGATGTGGGGACGCTGTTCGTGGTTGATGCGAATTCCTATCTGGTCGGGGTCCTTTCCCGGAAGGATCTTCTAAGGGCGAGCATCGGAAAGCAGGAATTGAGTACGCTTCCGGTGAATATCATCATGACGAGGATGCCGAACATCACGACATGCGAGAAGGATGATCCGTTGATCGGTGTCGCGAAGGATTTGATCCATAAACAGATCGACTCCGTCCCTGTTGTCCGGAAAACGGATAATGGAGATCTGGAAGTGACGGGACGGATTACAAAGACGAATGTAACGAAGGCGTTCGTTGCACTGGCAGATGAATATTAACAGGTGGTGAATGATCGTGAAAGAACCGATTATCTATGTGGTATCAGATTCCGTAGGGGAAACGGCCGAACTAGTGACCAAGGCCGCCATCAGCCAGTTCGATGGTTCTAAGAATACGGTCATTAAACGCTTCCCGTATATTGAAGAGCTGGAAAATATCGATGAAGTGATCTCCCTGGCCAAAATGACGAAAGGGCTGATCGTCTACACCCTTGTAAAACCTGAGATGCGCGCCTACATCAAGGCGAAGGCGAAGGTGGAAGACCTCCATGCGTTCGATATCATCGGACCCCTCATGGATACATATCAATCCTCTTATCAGAAGGAGCCGCTTTTTGAACCGGGTACGGTCAGGAAGCTCGACGACGACTACTTCAAAAAGGTCGAGGCCATCGAATTCGCAGTGAAGTATGATGATGGAAGGGATCCGAGGGGCCTTCTCAGGGCGGATATTGTTTTGGTCGGCGTATCGAGGACATCCAAGACACCATTGTCACAATACCTTGCACTCAAGCGTTACAAGGTGGCGAATGTCCCTCTTGTTCCTGAAGTCGATCCACCCGAGGAGCTTTTCAAGGTTCCGCCGGAAAAATGCTTCGGCTTGAAGATCAGTCCGGACAAACTGAATACGATCCGCAGGGAACGGTTGAAATCCCTCGGTCTGAACGACCAGGCAAGCTATGCAAACATCAAGAGGATCGAAGAAGAGCTTACATACTTCGAGGCCATCACGGGGCGCATCGGTTGTCATGTCATCGATGTGACGAATAAAGCCGTGGAAGAGACGGCCAATGTCATCACGAATATCTATCAGAAATCCTGAGTATTGTTTACCCGGACCATCATGATCATGGAGGTCCGGGTTTTCTGTGGATGGAGAGTTCCCGCACGAAGGCCTTGAAGTATGGCAGCATGAACATGGGATCGTGGAAAGAATGAGTTTTATGGGTGGTCAAATTGCCGGGGATATACTATAATAAAAAATTGTGATAAAAATATTTAAAATAGGTTTAGACTAAACTCTTAAGGAATAAACTAATTATTGTGATATGTCAAGTCCTGAAGAGGGTTTTTTTCGACAAATTCTTCCTTGCTCCCAAGGAAAGTTATCCGGGAGAGAAGGATTACATGGAGTGATGTAGAATAGTTAGGTATGACCCATATCATCCCTGTGTATACGTGGATGCTGATGCTTGTCCTGTCAAGGAGGAAATCAGCCTGATCTCAAGAAGGTACGGTTTCAGGGTTGTATTCGTCGCTTCCCATGCCCACAGGAAAAGTGAGCCTGAAGCAGGTGAATGGATCTATGTTGATAGTTCCAAGGAATCAGCCGACCTGTACATCATGAATCACGTCCGTCCTTCCGACGTGCTCGTCACCCAGGACATCGGGCTCGCCAGTCTAGTCCTGCCGAAGCACGTTTATGCCTTGTCCCCCAGGGGAAAAGCATACAAGGAAGAAACGATTGCCACTGCCCTCGATTACAGGTATCTTGCCGCTAAGGAACGCAGAAAAGGGAAGTATGGAAAAGGTCCCAAGGCATTCACCCAATCAGATCGGGAAACTTTTTCCGCAAACTTCGAGAATTTATTGTCGCAAATTGCAGGAGATTGATAAAATTTATCGAATGAACTATGAGGGACATTTATAAAACAGGTGATGAACAGTGTCAGAAAGAATCCCTGAAGAGAAGCTGAATAGAATTTTATCATCCACGGATATCGTGGATGTTGTGAGCGACTATGTGCAACTGAAGAAACAGGGTCGCAACTATTTTGGGCTGTGCCCATTCCATGGAGAGAACACTCCATCTTTTTCTGTTTCACCTGATAAACAAATCTTCCATTGCTTCGGCTGTGGTGCGGGAGGCAATGCCTTTACATTCCTCATGGATGTAGACGGGATGTCCTTCCAGGAAGCAGCGCAGAAGCTGGGTGAAAAGGTTGGCGAAGAGATCGAAGTCACACCTGCCGGCCCGAGTGTGGATCATGCTCATCTTGAAGAAGAAAAGAGAATGATCGAGGCCCATGAACTTTTGAGTAAATTTTACCATCATTTGCTCCTTAATACAAAAGAGGGCCAGGAAGCACTGGAATATTTGCTTGCCAGGGGGTTCACAACGGAAAGCATCCGGAAGTTCAAAATCGGCTGGTCGCTTCCCAATTGGGATTTCACAGTCAAGTTTCTGGAAAAGAGGGGCTACCCCCTCGAACTCATGGAAGAGGCCGGACTCCTGGTCAGAAGGGAAAGGGATCAATCCTTCCTCGACCGGTTCAGGGGTCGGATCATGTTTCCGATCCAGAATCCAAAAGGGGAAACGGTCGCCTTTTCGGGGCGGAGCCTCCAAAAAGGCGATGAACCGAAATACTTGAACAGTCCGGAGACGAAAATCTTCAATAAAAGTAAAATCCTCTATCATTACCATGGTGCACGGGCCTCCATCAGGCGGAAACAGCAGGCGATCCTCTTTGAGGGGTTCGCAGACGTCATTTCCGCAAACGAGGCAGAAGTCGAGAATGGGATCGCCACAATGGGAACCTCCTTGACCGAGCAGCAGATCGGCTTGATCAAACGACTCACGGATTCCGTCGTGATTTGTTATGACGGTGACTCTGCGGGGATCGAAGCCGCGTTCAGGGCCGGAAATCTCCTGACGAACCACGGCATGAATATCCGCATCGCCGCCATTCCCGAGCAGCTTGACCCCGATGACTACATCTCCACCTATGGATCCGAAAAGTTTCAGCAGGATGTAATAGGGGCAGCTCTGACATTCATGGCGTTCAAACTACGCTATTACAAGCTGAATAAAAACCTGAATGATGAAGGAGATCGGCTCGCTTATATCGAAGAGGTACTCAAGGAAATCGTCGGCTTGAACAGTGCCGTGGAAAAAGACTTCTATCTGAGAAATCTCGCCGATGAGTTCGACCTGTCATTGGATGCCCTGCAGCAGCAGATGGGGCAGACAGGAGCACCCCGGACAAAGAAGGTACAGCATTCTCCCGCACCAGCGGCTGCTGCTCCTCCCTTCAACCGGAAGTCTCAGCTCCTCCCTGCGTATCAAAATGCCGAAAGGCGTTTGATCGCCCATATGATGAGGGATCCGAACGTCGCGTATAAGGTGCAGGATTGGCTTGCCGGTGTCAGCCTGAATGTAGATGAGCATCAGGCGATCATCACCTATCTTCTCGGGTATTATGAAGAAGGTCTGCCACCAGGTGCCCGCGGATTCATCGGATATCTGAGCGATGAACGCCTGAGGCGCGTGGTAACGGAGATCGAAATGATGTCCATCAGCGAAGAATGCACCGATGATGAACTGATGGATTATGTGAAACAGGTCTTAAAACATCAAAAGATGTTGAAGATAAAGGAAAAAGAACAGGAAAGAAAAGAAGCTGAGAGAAGAAATGATTATCGTAAGGAAGTAGAGATTGCGATGGAAATCTTACAGCTGCGTAAGTCTTTATAGTTTTGCCAGGAAGTTGGAAGGAGGGGAACACATGGCTGAAAAGTCCGCGCGTTCCAAACAAATAGCGTCTGAATTGACCGTTGATCAGGTGAAAGAATTTTTAGTGAATCAGGGTAAGAAGAGAGGTGTCCTCACATATGAGGATATCGCCGACAAACTATCGGGCTTCGAATTGGACTCTGACCAAATGGATGAATTTTACGAGCACTTAGGTGAACAAAGCATCGAAATCATCAAAGAGAGTGATGAAGATGACGATCCGAGTGCCCCTGAACTGGCAAAGGAAGAGGAAGAGGAGTTCAACCTGAATGACCTCAGTGTCCCTCCCGGCGTCAAAATAAATGATCCGGTCCGCATGTATCTGAAGGAAATCGGAAGGGTCGACCTGCTGTCGGCAGAAGAAGAAATCAATCTTGCCGAAAGAATTGAAGAAGGGGACGAAGAGGCGAAGCGACGCCTTGCAGAAGCCAACCTTCGACTTGTGGTCAGTATCGCGAAGCGCTATGTCGGCCGGGGTATGCTGTTCCTTGATCTGATCCAGGAAGGGAACATGGGTCTTATCAAAGCAGTTGAGAAATTTGATTACCGTAAGGGGTTCAAATTCAGTACGTATGCCACTTGGTGGATCCGTCAGGCCATCACCCGCGCCATCGCCGATCAGGCAAGGACGATCCGTATCCCTGTCCATATGGTGGAGACCATCAATAAACTGATCCGCGTCCAACGCCAGCTCCTTCAAGATCTAGGTCGTGAGCCTGCACCTGAAGAAATAGCTGAGGAAATGGATCTTACACCGGAAAAAGTAAGGGAAATCCTGAAAATTGCCCAAGAGCCTGTTTCATTGGAAACACCGATCGGGGAAGAGGATGATTCACACCTAGGTGACTTCATCGAGGATGCAGAAGCACAGTCGCCATCCGAGCATGCAGCCTACGAACTTCTGAAGGAACAGCTCGAGGATGTTCTGGATACCCTGACAGACCGTGAAGAGAACGTTCTTCGTCTTCGCTTTGGACTTGATGACGGAAGGACCCGCACACTGGAAGAAGTCGGGAAAGTTTTCGGTGTTACAAGGGAAAGGATTCGCCAGATCGAAGCGAAAGCACTGCGTAAGCTTCGTCATCCAAGCAGAAGCAAACGATTGAAAGACTTCCTCGAATAGGAAATTCGAACCGTCTCGCATACGCCGAGGCGGTTTTTTTATAGATGAAAAAGGAGTTTCGACAGGCTATGACGAAAATTATACGTATACTTATAGGTTAGGCAGTGATTGGAATCAAACAACAGGATAAAGAAACAAAGATCATCATAAACGAAATCAGACGTTGGAAGGAAAGCAGCATGCTTCCTGAGCACTACTGTGACTACCTCCTCAACCTTTATACCAAAGGGGATAGTGAAAGCGTTTCCTCTTCAAGATACACGCATCTTGCAACATCGGCCCTGACTCTCGGCCTCACCGTATTTGTCATTTATTTTACTGAAATGTCATCGCTTTTGCAAACAGCGATTTTGGCAGTATTTGTCGTTTTCCTCGTGGCCATGGCAATTCATTATAGCAAGAAAGGAATCTCCACCCTTTTCCTGTATGTGGCTGCAGCCCTCATCCTTCTTTTTATGACAGTCCATATCGTGGATGCATGCTTTGAAGGGAAAAGGGAAGTCATGATACCGCTCCTTTATTTCCATTGTTCCATTTGGTCGATTATGGGTTTTCGGAACAAAAGCCTCCCGTTTTTAATCGGGGGGATCTTGGCAGCGGCCCTGCTGACTATTTATATTTTAATATAACTACAGAAAATTATAAAGTTTTTTAAAGTTGAGAAAATTCATTTATTCCTTTTATAATGTAAATGATAGCGCATACATTCTTGCTCTAGGCAGGATGCGAGACAGACAAGGGGGATGGAAATGAATTTCGACTTGACGCAGGAACAGACAATGATTAAAAAGACCATTAGAGAGTTTGCAGAAGAAGAGGTGGCGCCGGGTGCTCTTGAAAGGGACCGGTCCAAGCAATTCCCTGCTGACGTTTTTAAAAAATTGGCGGACCTTGGACTGATGGGTCTTCCGTTTTCAGAAGAATACGGCGGGGCGGGGGCTGATACGGTCAGCTTTGCCATTGTGACGGAAGAATTGAGTCGGGCATGCGCATCGACCGGAATCACATATTCAGCCCATATTTCATTGGGGGGGGCACCGATTTCCATGTTCGGCACGGATGAGCAGAAGGAGAAGTATTTGACTCCGATCTGTACGGGCGAGAGCTTCGGAGCTTTCGGGCTGACCGAACCGAATGCGGGATCTGACGCAGGCGGAACCCAGACGACGGCAGTGGAGCAGGACGATCGCTGGGTCATCAACGGCAATAAATGCTACATCACGAATGCCAGCTATGCCAACCATCTTGCTCTTACGGCGATCACAGGCAAAAAGGACGGAAACAAGGAAATCAGCGCGATCATTGTGCCGACGGATGCCAAAGGCTTCACGGTGATCGATAATTATGAAAAGATGGGACTGCACGCCTCGAACACGACGGAGCTCGTACTGGAAGATGTTGAAGTCCCTGTGGAGAACCTCCTCGGTAAGCGTGGAGAGGGCTTTAAGCAGTTCCTCGTGACGCTTGACGGTGGAAGGATCGGAATCGGTGCCATGGCCGTGGGGGTCGCTCAGGCGGCTTTTGATAAGGCTCTGCAATACGCGAAAGAGAGAAAGCAATTCGGAAAGACGCTTTCCCAGTTCCAAGTGACACAATTCAAGCTGGCCGACATGGCGATGAAGATCGAATTGGCCAGGAATATGGTGCACAAGGCAGCATGGCTGAAGGATCAGGGCAGACCGTTTTCCAAGGAAGCGTCCATGTGCAAGTTGTATGCATCCGAAATCAGCATGGAAGTGGCGGATGAAGCGATTCAGATCCACGGGGGATATGGGTATATGAGGGAGTATCACGTGGAGAGGTACCTTCGCGATGCAAAGCTTCTCGAGATCGGGGAAGGAACTTCGGAAGTCCAGCGTATGGTCATCTCAAGACTGATCGGCTGCCATTGATATCTGGGGACCCGGCTTATACCGGGTCCCTTATATTTACAGTGTAACTGGAAATAAACGTGATCGTTGATAGCGATACCAAATCAGAACAGGATGAAAGTCCTGTGAAAAGGATTGCTTGTGTAACAATAATGAAAACGGTTAAGAGAATTCGGCGTAAAATCGAACATAATGTGTCTAAATTGTGAGAAAGATGGAAAAGTTAATTCGTAGGACTTTTACTTTCCCTGTTTTTACAGTAAAATATAAATTGTTAAATAGGGTACTATTTGGATGGTATACATACGAAGGAGGGTTAAGCCATGAATCGCAATCCAATCATTCCGTTCATTCTCATTATGGCACTTGGTATCGGACTTGTTTTCTTCTTATCTCTTGAAGGATTGAATAATGCTGAAGAGAAAGCCGACAAGGCAAAGGAAGAAGAAAAAGGCGGAGAGCAGGCTTCAAGCGGCGAATTCGATCCCGAAGCACATTACAAGGAAAATTGTATGAGCTGTCACGGAGGCAACTATGAAGGCGGAGCGGGACCTGCATTGAAAGGAACGGATCTTTCCAAAGATCAAATCAAGGATACGATCAAGAACGGTAAGGGGATCATGCCGGCAGGACTTGTGGAAGATGAGAACCTTGATGCCATGGCAGACTGGATCTTATCACTCAAATAATAAAGAAAGCTTCTTTGCCTGATGGGCAGGGGGCTTTTTTTATACCTTGAAATTGGGTAGAATGGTATCGAAGCGGAAAACTCCTTCCCGGAACTGGGGAGGGAAGAATGAATCCAGATTGATAAGGTGAAATGATGAATAGCGAAAAATTATCCAAACGACTGGAGACAGTTGTATCGTACATACCAAAAAACAGTACCATCGCAGATATCGGGTCCGATCATGCCTATCTGCCATGTTATGCGGTCCAGGCAGGGATCGCGGCCTCGGCCATTGCGGGTGAAGTCGTTAAGGGGCCGTTTGAATCAGCTCTGAAGCAGGTCAAACTGAACGCTCTTGAAAACCAGGTGGATGTCAGATTGGGAGACGGCCTCGATGTGCTCCGTCCGGGAGAAGTGGATTGCATCACCATTGCAGGCATGGGCGGGACGCTGATTGCTTCCATATTGGAAAAGGGTAAGGATAAGGTGGAGAATGCAAGACTCATCCTTCAACCGAACGTCAGCGCCGTATCCATCCGTGTATGGCTCATGGACAATGGCTGGTCACTCACGAATGAAGAAATCCTTGAAGAAGACGGTAAAATCTATGAAGTCCTTGTGGCGGAAAAAGGAAATCCAGAGGCGGGATATTCAAGTGAAGACAAGGAGGCCCAGCTGCTAATGGGTCCGATCTTGAGTCAGGAAGGCAATGCACCGTTCAGAAAGAAATGGACACAGGAACTGACCCAGTGGAAGGCAATCCTGAAAAACATGGAACAGGCTGAGGAAACTCCGGCACTCGAGGAGCGAAGGAATGATCTGCTTGGTAAAATCAAACTGGTAGAGGAGGTTCTGAATCGATGAAGATGAAAACACCGAATGGACATGCAATCATTCAGCTTTTCGAACAATTTTCACCGAAGCATCTTGCCGAGGAAGGTGATCCGATCGGACTTCAAATCGGCAGACTCAACGAAAAGGTGGAGAATGTCATGGTAACCCTGGACGTTCTTGAAAATGTGGTGGATGAAGCGATCAAGAATAATGTGAAGCTTATCATCGCCCATCACCCGCCGTTATTCAGGTCCTTGAAGGCGATCCATACAGATACATATCAGGGAAGGATGATTGAAAAGCTCATCAAGAATGATATTGCTGTTTATGCAGCCCACACCAACCTTGATGTAGCAAAGGGCGGGGTGAACGATCTGCTCGCTGATGCTCTCGGGCTTGTTGAACCATCCGTCCTTGTGCCGACATATTCCGAAGAGCTCAGGAAATTGGTGGTCTTCGTACCAAAAGAGCACGGAGAACGCCTTCGCGGGGCATTGGCCGGAGCAGGAGCGGGGCATATCGGCGCCTACTCCGATTGTAGCTTCACTACACAGGGAGAAGGCAGATTCCTCCCTGGCGAAGGAACCGACCCTTATCTTGGGGAACAGGGGCGCCTTGAAGTGGCAGAGGAGGAAAGGATCGAAACGGTGTATCCCGCTTCCATCGAGGGCCGGGTACTGAAAGCCATGGTCACCAACCACCCTTATGAAGAAGTCGCTTATGACATCTATCCACTGGAGAACAAAGCGCCAGCTATGGGTCTCGGCAGGATCGGATCGTTACCAGAGGGCACGACCCTGAAGGAATTTGCCCTGCGGGTCAAAGAGGTATTCGGGATGGATGGCGTCAAAGTGACAGGGGACCTTCAGGCGCCCGTAAACAAAGTGGCGGTCCTTGGAGGCGACGGGAATAAATTCATCCATGCTGCCAAGCGACAGGGAGCGGACGTCTTCATTTCGGGTGACATCTACTACCATACTGCCCACGATGCCATGATGCTCGGCTTGAACGTCATTGATGCCGGCCATCACATCGAGAAAATCATGAAGGACGGCGTGGCTCAGCACCTGGCCAAGGCGTGCGCCGAAAAAGGATATGTGGTGAACGTCTTCCCTTCGGCGTCTAACACCAATCCGTTTACCTTCATGTAAAAGAAGCCTTGTCCGCACCCTTACCAATGGGGCTGCGAACAAGGCTTTTCTTTTTGTGCCCGATACTCCAAGATAATCGGTCGATCTGGCGGACTCAGTTCCGGTGGGAGAGAGTCCAGTGGAAAGAAACGCAGTTCGGATCCCTCGATCTCATTCAAACGACATTCTCCGCTATAGGTGCTGCATAGATAGGCGGTGACGACATTGTACACTTCATCGCCGTGTGGATACCGATAATAGAATTCCTGACCTGAATAGATGTTCCATAGGTGTAGGCATCCTGCTTGCAATCCGGTTTCCTCATAAAGCTCCC
The DNA here is from genome assembly GCF_047915635.1 of Rossellomorea sp. FS2. NCBI lineage: Bacteria > Bacillati > Bacillota > Bacilli > Caryophanales > Bacillaceae > Rossellomorea > Rossellomorea sp. FS2. The sequence goes on from NZ_JBLRVS010000001.1 coordinate 475,985, forward strand.
GTTGGGCTACTTCCTGCAGCGTCTCCCCGGGTTCCATGGAACCTCCCGGGAGACCCCAGCATTGATTGTCCGTGCGCTTCATCAAAAGCAGTTCGTCTGATTCATTGATGACGAGGACACATGAACCGACCATGATGAGTGGGATGCTCCCGACTTGCTCGCGTAATTCCATAATATAACCCATATTGCCTCCTGTGAATATTTTCCTTCAGTATAGCATTCAGGAGAAGGGGAATCCATGATGAATGTGAACATATATAATCAAAAAAAACGCCTGCGCGGGGAGTCCCAGCGTAGGCGTTTGATTTACATTAAGATGAGCCGAGTTTTGCTTTTCGGACTTTAGGAAGGATCTTATTAAGCGGAACATTGCGTTCCCTTGTCCAAGTCGCTTCGTCAGCCGGATCATATGCTTCAAGGAATCGGATGACTTCCTTGACGATGGGGGTAGGGGTGGAAGCCCCAGCCGTGACGGCAGCCACTTTTGCATCCTTGAGCCATTCCAATTCAAGCTCACTAATGTCTGAGATCCGGTAGGCAGGTGTTCCGGCGATTTCTTTCGACACCTGTGCCAAACGGTTGGAGTTATTGCTCTTCGGGTCACCGACAACAATAAGGACATCTGCTGCCCCGGCCTGCTCTGCAACGGCTTCCTGACGCACCTGCGTCGCCAGGCAAATTTCTTTATGAAGCTCAACATGCGGGTACATTTCCCTGACCTTTTCCATCGTATCGAGAACATCCCATTGACTCATGGTCGTCTGGTTCGTCACGATGATCTTTTCATTGTCGATGGTGAGCTTTTCCACATCCTCGGCTGTTTCCACAAGGTGGACGATATCAGGGGCTACCCCGACGGCCCCTTCTGGTTCAGGGTGGCCTTTTTTACCGATGTAGATGACGTCATATCCTTCTGCTTCCTTCTCGCGGATGAGGTCATGTGTCTTCGTGACATCCGGGCATGTTGCATCCAATGTGACGAGCCCTTTATTCTTGGCGATTTCCTTTACTTCCGGGGATACCCCGTGTGCTGTGAAGATAACGGTCCCTTCATTGACCTGGTCGATGATTTCCTTCCGGTTATGGCCATCAAGGGTGATGATGCCTTCTTCTTCGAATGCATCGGTCACATGTTTGTTATGGACAATCATGCCCAATATATAGATCGGACGGGGGAGTGACTTGTCGAGCGCCGCATTCCTGGCGATGACCATGGCATCGACGACTCCGTAGCAGTATCCCCTCGGGGTGATTTTAATAATATCCACTAATAATCCTCCTACATGGGAAAGGTTGTACCCCCATTATAAAGGAGAACATCGTTTATGACAAAGAGTATGGGTGTAGAAAGGGTTGGACCACTGGAAACAGCCCTCCAGATAACCATTCTGCAGGGCATGACAGAGTTAAACATAAAGCTTGGGTGAAGATTGCCCCGTTTTTCTTGGGGCTCTCGGTCTGACGGGCGGGGCGGGTTCTTCATCGGGGACGGGTGTTTCCACGGTTTCATCTGCATTCTGTCCCTTTGGTGGGGGAGGAGCATCTTCTGCAGATACCTCTGCCTCTTCCTTCGTTTCTTCATCCCCCGGTAAATCCTTCAGTCCACGGTACAGCTTCCACAGGGCAGGGATGTTCTTGACCATGGGTCCATATTGTGAAACCATCGGTCCGAGCTGCTGTGCAGTCTGTAGCACCTGTTGGGTGTTCGTCAGAAAAGAGCCGATATTCCCGGGATTCATCAGTCCCTGAAGGATGCCCCCGGCTGCCTGGGGAGACCGGTCCATCCCCGCATCGGCAGCCGATCGGGTGAACTGCTCGAGAAGACCACCTCCACCTTCAGGCGCCCCTCCCCTTCGATTTTCGCCTTTTTTCAATAGTTTGGAGAGCAGGCCTTTCTTTTTGCCCTGCTGGCCTCCTGGCATCTGGAACGGAGAAGGTGAAGTGCGATCCATATTGGGTCGATTCCTTCTGCCTTGTTGCATCATGAATGGATTCCCCTGCTGCATGCGGAAGTTGCTCTGCTGCATTCCGAACGGGTTACGCTGCTGCATGCCGAATGGATTTCCTCCGCGCGTTCTCATCATTCCGCGTGGCGGCATGATGATCGCCTCCTTTCAAATGGAATCGTCATCTTTATAACGTATGCAAGCAGCCGGAAAAGGGTATTGTGTGGAGGGAGAAATGATTTTGTCCCGATAGGCTAGATGTTTCTCGGGAAATTGATTATAATGGTTAGATGTTCTTGATTTAAATGACAACTGACGTTTTATATAGATCTTCACCCGCTGAACACCGGGTGGACCCTTCAGTATGGGGTGTCCATGCATCACCATGAAATAGGTATAATGAGATGTCGAGATAAAGGAGATGAAGAGACATGACTAAGAACGCCTTTACACAGTATGAATTCAAAACGTTCATTCAGCATGCTATTGAAGAACGGGGTTTTCATGAGCCGACAGAAATCCAGAAAAAGATGATTCCGATGATCTTGAAAGGTCAAAGTGCCATCGGGCAATCCCAGACCGGTACAGGCAAGACCCATTCCTATCTGCTCCCGATCATCGAGAAGATCCATGCAGCTTCCGAGACGGTCCAGGCGGTAATCACTGCGCCTACGAGGGAACTTGCCCAGCAAATCTATCAGGAGATTCTTAAGATCACCAAAGACACTGATATCACATCTCGCTGTTTCATCGGCGGAACGGACAAGCAGCGGACAATCGAAAAACTGAAGAGCCAGCCTCATATCGTCGTAGGTACGCCTGGACGGATCAATGATCTTGTCAAAGAACAGGCTTTGCTGGTTTACACAGCGACCATGCTTGTAATCGATGAAGCCGACTTGATGCTTGATATGGGATTCATCGAAGATGTGGATCAAATCGCAGGCAAAATGCCGGAAAACCTTCAGATGCTCGTATTCTCTGCGACCATCCCAGAGAAGTTGAAGCCTTTCTTGAAGAAGTATATGGAGAATCCTCAGTTCGCCCATGTGGAGCCTGAGCGTCTATCTGCGAAGAACATCGAGCACGTCATCGTCCCGGTGAAAAGCCGTGACAAAATCAACCTGCTTTACAACATCCTGACCGATATCAACCCGTACCTCGGGATCGTGTTCACAAACACGAAATCGAAAGCGGATGAAGTGGCGGATGCCCTGATTGCCAAAGGCTTGAAAGTAGGGAGGATCCACGGTGACCTCTCTCCGCGTGAACGGAAAAAGGTAATGAAGCAGACAAGGAATCTCGAATTCCAATACATCGTGGCGACAGACCTTGCTGCCAGGGGGATCGACATCGAGGGAATCAGCCATATCATCAACTTTGAATTGCCGCAGGACCTTGATTTCTACATCCACAGGACAGGCCGTACGGCTCGTGCCGGCAACAGCGGGATTGCCTTCACCATCTATGAGGCGTCCGATGAAGATGCCATCAACCGACTGGAGAAAAAGGGTATCCACTTTGCCCACAAAGACCTAAAAAAAGGCGACTGGGTCGAGCTCCCTGCGCTGAATAAACGGAAGAACCGCCAGAAAACCAGTGCGGATGAGGCAGACGTAAAAGCCAAATCCATGGTACGGAAGCCGAAAAAGGTGAAACCGGGATACAAAAAGAAAATGAAATACAAAATGGAGCAGATCAAAAAGCGTGAAAGAAGGATCAAAAGCAGGAACAAATAATTTGAAAGCGTCGTAAAGGAGCTGAGACATGTGTTGAAGATCGGATCTCATGTATCAATGAGTGGGAAAAATATGCTGCTGGCTTCGAGTGAGGAAGCCGTTTCATATGGGGCAAATACATTCATGATCTATACGGGTGCACCCCAGAACACAAGAAGGAAGAAGATCGAAGACTTGAATATCGAAGCAGGAAGGGCCCATATGAAAGAGCATGGCATCGAGGATATCGTCGTCCATGCCCCTTATATCATCAATATCGGCAACACCACCAATCCTGCCACATTCGAGCTTGGCGTCAACTTCCTCCGCTCGGAGATCGAACGGACGGAAGCCCTTGGGGCAGGACAGATCGTCCTTCACCCCGGAGCGCATGTCGGTGCCGGAGCCGATAAAGGGATCGAAAAGATCATCGAAGGATTAAACGAAGTCCTTACGAAGGAGCACAAGGTACAGATCGCCCTTGAAACGATGGCAGGGAAGGGCTCGGAATGTGGACGTTCATTCGAGGAGCTCGCTGCCATCATCGATGGCGTCGATCTGAATGACCGTTTGTCGATCTGCTTCGATACGTGTCACACCCATGACGCAGGCTATAACATCGTGGAGGACTTCGACGGGGTGCTGGAAGAATTCGACCGGATCATCGGCATCGACCGTCTCAAGGTCCTGCATGTGAATGATAGCAAAAATCCATCGGGAGCCCGGAAAGACCGCCATGAAAACATCGGATTCGGTCACATCGGATTCGACGCCATCAACCGGATCGTCCATCATCCGCAGCTTGCGGATATCCCGAAGATACTTGAAACCCCATATGTGGGTGAAGACAAGAAAAATAAAAAGGCACCATATAAATTCGAAATCGAGATGCTCCGGAATGGAGAGTTCGACGAAGATGTGCTGAAGAAGATTCTGGAAGTATAAAGGAAAGGAGGCACCCTTTGAGGGGCGCCTCCTTCTTTCATTTCATCAGCTTCAGGAAGAGACCGTTGATCTCTTTTGCCTTTGATGGTCCGATCACCCTAGCCAGCTCTTTCACCAGCTGACTTCGCTTTGCATCATTGAAGATGTCGATATTCTTTCCTTTGACGCTCTTCACGATGCTGTCGGCCTGTGCAGGGGTGAGGGAGACCTGGTACTGACCGGCATACTTCATGAGTTCCCCCTGTGAGATCGTGTTGATCTTATGGTTGATCACATTTTGCAGCAGCTTCATCCTAATCACTCCTCACATGATACATATGACGTGAACGGGGAGAACGTGACAACGAATTTTCCCGATCCCTCATGGTTTACATTCAATTTCCCTTGTTGTATACTACCCTATGGACATAAATCGTAACGATTCTTAAAAAGAGAGTTGATAACCATGAATGGCGAAACACCAGTCATTAAAATAGAAGATGTAAGCTTCCGATATGAAAGGGAACGTGTCTTGGAGGAAATCAACCTGACCGTTCCAAAAGGGGCATTCCTGGGCATCGTCGGCCCGAATGGGTCAGGGAAATCCACCCTGTTGAAACTGATGCTCGGTCTCCTCAGGCTGCGGCAGGGAAAGATCGAGTTATTCGGGACGCCCCTTCAGAAATTCAAGGATTGGAGCAGGATCGGGTTTGTATCTCAAAAAGCAAACAGCTTCAATACGGGCTTCCCGGCAACGGTTTTCGAAGTTGTGTCGAGCGGACTGACTAAGAAAGCCGGCCTTTTCCGGAGGATATCCCATCAGCATAAACAAGATGTGCTTGAAGCCATTGAATCGGTCGGCATGGAGGCTTTCACGAGAAGGAACATCGGAGAGCTGTCGGGTGGCCAACAACAAAGGGTATTCATTGCCCGGGCACTTGTATCGAAGCCTGATATCATGATCCTTGATGAACCAACCGTCGGGGTCGATTCGCAAAACGTCCAGACATTTTATGAAATGTTGGAGCGCCTCAATAAAGACCTTGGCATCACGCTGGTTCTGGTCACCCACGATATCGGGACGATCACGAGCAAAGTGACCCATGTGGCCTGTCTAAATAAACAATTGCACTTTCATGGTGATACAGAAGAGTTTGAAAAGCAAAAAGACGATGAGCTTTCCTCTTTCTACGGTCATGACGTCCACGTCTTGAACCATGATCATCAGCATGCATAAGGGGAGAGCGAAACGATGATAGAAGCAATATTTCATTATGAATTTTTACAAAATGCATTTCTGACGGGGATCTTGATCGGAATCATTGCACCGCTCCTGGGGGCCTTCATCGTCGTGAGAAGGCTCTCCCTCATTGCGGATGCCTTGAGTCATGTTACCCTTTCGGGGATTGCAGCGAGCCTGTATGTGAGTCAGACGGTCCCTGCACTTGCGACCCTCAACCCGCTGTACTTCGGTATGGTGTTCTCGGTACTGGGATCGGTGTTCATCGAGAGGCTGAGGACGCTCTACAAGCATTATCAGGAATTGGCCATCCCCATCATCCTCTCGGGGGGAGTAGGAATCGGCGCGATCTTCATTTCACTGGCCGATGGCTTTAACACGGATCTATTCAGCTATCTATTCGGAAGCGTCAGTGCAGTGAGCAGGGGGGACCTGTATCTGATCGGTGCCATCAGCGTGGTGGTGATCACGGTCATCTTCCTCCTTTACAAGGAGCTCTTCCTCCTTTCGTTCGATGAAGAGCATGCGAAGGCTTCAGGCATCCCTGCAAAGGCCATCCATTTCATCTTCATGATCATGGTTGCCCTTGTGATTGCCGCCTCCATGAGGATCGTCGGCATACTCCTCGTGTCTTCCTTGATGACACTGCCCGTCGCCGCAAGTATCCGGGTGGCAAAAGGATTCAAACAAACGATCGGTTTTGCAGTGTTGTTTGGTGAGATATCTGTTATTGTAGGATTAGTAAGTGCCTTCTATTTAAACCTAGCGCCAGGCGGAACGATCGTGGTGACCGCCATCATCATCTTGATGATGACGATCCTCATCAAGAAGGTACGCTCGAATAAACCTTCGAAAGTAGAGGTGCATTGAGAATGAATGTATCACAAGCATTGGAGTTATTGAAGGAAGAAGGATATAAGCATACGGGGAAAAGGGAGCAGCTCCTGGAACTTTTCTCATCTTCCAATAAATATTTGACGGCACGGGATGTCCTTGAACACATGAAAGGCGATTATCCTGGTTTGAGTTTTGATACGATCTACCGGAATCTCAGTTTGTTCGTAGACCTCGGTATCCTTGAGGAAACGGACCTGTCCGGTGAGCGGCATTTCCGGTTCACCTGTGCGGCCAACCACCATCATCATCATTTCATCTGCATGGACTGCGGCAAGACCAAAGAAATCCACAGCTGCCCGATGGAAGTCCTAAAGGAAGATCTATCAGAAACGGGCTATGATATTTCAGGGCATAAGTTCGAGATTTACGGGAAATGCCCTCAGTGCCAATGAGGTTGGGACAAAATATAAAGGTACCATGTAATAACGAACACGATCCGTGTAGGTTCTTTATACCGCTCATGATTTCCGTGCAAGACTCCGCTTTCCGCGGGTAGTCCGTGAGCCTCTTAGGCAAGCCTGCGGGATCTCGCATCAGCTACTCTACCGCCAGGAGTCTACGTCTTGCACTCCCGCTGGAAAACTAAATGCAGTAAAACAAATTAAAACCCGAATCCATTTGTATCATCGCAGGCAAATGGATTCGGGTTTTACTATGACTAAAACACGTTTGTCTCAGCTTCTCTTTATACTCTTCCGGGTGGGTGCGGCAGGTTAAACACGGGGGAGCTTCGTTTAAAAAAGGGAGAATGGGGAAAATAATGAGCGAATTCAAAAAACAGGGAGCGATCTGCTGTGGAAAAAGTACCGTTCAATCATTGTCCATCCAATAAGAAGAATTGCGTGAGCACCATAGACCTTACCTCCTATCATCGTATTTCACCCATTCCCATCGATGAAGATCCAAAAAGGGTGAAGGAAAAGATCCATGTGGCCCTTGCCCACTTTGATCAAACCGAGGTGAAGGAGGAAACCCCAAAATACATCCATGCCGTATTCAGTACAAAGTTCTTAAAGTTCAAGGATGATGTGGAGTTTTATATTGATGAATACAATCATCTCCTGCACATCAGATCGGCTTCCCGGCTGGGCTACTACGATTTCAAGGCAAACAGGAAGAGGATCGACCGATTCAAGCATTTGTTCCACTCGTTATAAGGAGTAAAAAAGCGGCCAGATGGCCGCTTTTTTACATCATTTCAACCAATTCTTCACCCACGCTGCTGCTTCTTCCCAATCGTTCACCCGGATGACACCTTCAGGAATCGGATCCTGGTTGTATGGGGTGTTGAAGAGAAGGACGGGAATCTTCAGCGCTTCATGGATCGCGACGGCATTGTCGTGCTTATCTTCGAAGAATAAATCGACATCGTATTTTTTCGCCGTCGATACTTTATCGTGCGATCCGATCAGTTCGATGTGATGGTAGGTCAGATCGCTTTCAGAGAACCAATTCTTGGTTACCTGGAGAAGATCCGATCTTCTCGCGCTGATGAAGAATAATTCATGGGATTCCTTCCACAGATCCAGTACCTCTTTGGCCCCGTCTGCAAGGGGAGAGTCCTTGTAGATGATGGGCTCAGCGTCTTTGAACCATGCCCCGAATTCAGCAGGGGAGATATTGAGGACTTCCGTCAGTTCATACTGGGTGATGTCATCAAGTGTCAATGCCAACTTGAAGTGGTCATTTATATGAGGCAGGAGGGAGGCGGGGGACGTAACCGTACCGTCTATATCGATTCCAAAGCGTTTCATTTTTATCAGGCTCCTCTGTATCAAAACTCCTTCAAGTTTATCATAATCCGCCCTTGCCTGTAAGCGAATTTTCATTTTCCTTCCACCCCTCGTACATAAATAGCAAACATTAGCATAGTAAAAAAACGCTCGTAACGAACACTAAGAAGGCTCCCATACTCAGAAAGTGAGGGATTGCAGTATGAATGAAGAAGAGAAGCATGAGCTAATGAAGATTGATCGTGAAGAAGAAATCGGCTTTCACGACACTCGGGCGACAAATCTTGTAACAGAAGATTATCGTGAAGAAACAGCGACTGAGATTGCTGCTCCACTTTCCATCCGTGACGTAGATGCTTATGAACGTGATGAAGTAGAGGAGCGATCCACTTCTGGAAGTGTAATGGGGTATTCGGCACTTGCCCTTTCCATCCTATCGTTGTTCATCCTCCCGGTCATCCTTGGGGCGGTTGGCATCGTATTGGGATTCGTGGCAAGGCGACGAGGCGCAGAAACGCTTGGAGCGTGGGCGATCGGAGTCGGAGCCGTTTCCCTGATCATCGGGATATTCGTACTGCCGTTCTTTTAACATGATCTTGGAAGTGGGAGCATTTCAAGATGCAAAAAAAGAGGACTGATGAAAATCAGTCCTCTTTCTCGTTTATACTTCCAGCTGTTTCTTTTCCTCTTCCTGTTTGGCAAAGTACTCTTCGGCAATTTTGTCGATTTCCTTTTTCAACTCTTCGACCATGGTTTCCTCAGGAACTTTCCGTACCGTTTTTCCTTTTCGGAATAGGAGTCCTTCACCACGGGCTCCTGCGATACCGATATCAGCTTCCCTTGCTTCCCCTGGACCGTTCACTGCACATCCGAGGACGGCCACTTTGATCGGAGCCTTGATGGTCGAGATATACTCTTCCACTTCATTGGCAATCGAGATCAGGTCGATTTCGATACGACCGCATGTAGGGCATGAAATCAAGGTCGCGGCGTTGGCTGCAAGACCGAATGATTTCAACAGTTCGCGTGCGACTTTTACTTCCTCGACAGGATCCGCACTTAGTGAGATCCTCACGGTATTACCGATACCGAGGCTTAGGATGGCACCCAGACCTGCGGCACTCTTTACAGTACCGGCAAACAGTGTGCCTGACTCGGTGATTCCGAGGTGAAGCGGATAGTCAAAGGCTTTGGCTGCTTTTGTATAGGCTTCGATCGCCAGGTTCACATCAGATGCCTTCATGGAAACGATGATATCGTGGAAGTCAAGGTCTTCAAGGATCTTGATGTGATGCAGGGCGCTTTCCACCATGCCGTCCGCTGTCGGATAGCCGTACTTATCAAGGATCTTCCGCTCAAGGCTTCCGGCATTGACACCGATACGGATCGGAATGCCTTTTGCTTTGGCTGCTTTGACGACAGCTTCGACTTTTTCACGGCGTCCGATGTTCCCAGGATTGATCCTGATTTTGTCAGCTCCACCCTCGATGGCTTTAAGTGCAAGCTTGTAATCGAAGTGGATATCGACGACAAGGGGGATGTTGATTTGTTTTTTAATATCCGCAATGGCTTCTGCTGCGCGTTCGTCAGGGCATGCGACGCGGACGATCTGGCATCCTGCTTCTTCCAGGCGGTGGATTTCTGCTACTGTTGCTTCAACATCATGTGTTTTGGTGGTGGTCATGCTCTGGATAACCACTTCATTATTTCCGCCGATTGTCAGATTCCCGACTTTGACGGGGCGTGTTTTTGTGCGATGTATGATTTCACTCACGTGTGATTCGCTCCTTTAAAAAGCTTATTCAGCTATTCATAATACGAAATTATTGTAACAGTGTTTGCACGGTATTGACAAGAAATAGGTGTCAAAAAGCATATTCAAGAGGGGTATTTCGGGAACTTATAGGTTTTTCCCGCCTGGATCTCCGAAGCACCGATACCGTTCAGCTCTTCAAAGTCTCGGATCACCTGGTCGACAGAAACGGGCAGGGGACCGTCAACCGCTTCCTTAACTAGACTCAACACGGTATCGCCTGTGGAAACCTTTGTTTCAACATAGGGCACCTCCCTGACGGCGGGGGTGACGGGTGCTTCCGTTGTAGCCGCAGTCTCCGCTGATTCTTCATGTAATAAGGTTAATGTTCCTTTATTCAAGTCATAATACACACTGTATAACAGAATGATCACACCTACAAAAACCGCGAGCCTCTTCACGATCAACATTCCTCCTGGTTTTGTTCGTTTGGAAAAGGAGTTTCTTATGATGAAAATGACACGTCTGGAGTTTGTCCTACTATTACTTCCACTGTTGATGGTGCTTGGAAACTCCATGCTCATTCCGATCCTGCCTGAGATTGAAGCATCACTCGGTCTGGAGGGAGCGTGGAGTGGATTTATTTTAAGTGCCTTCACGATTCCCGCAGCCATTGTCATTCCGGCGGTCGGAGTCCTGTCCGACCGGTTCGGCAGAAGCTTCATGGTGAAGTGGTCCCTTTATCTGATGATTCTTGGGAGCTTGATTTGTGTAATGAGCGGCGGGGGCTCAGGACTTTTATTCATGACGGGGCGGGTGATCCAGGGGCTGGGCGCCGCGGGCACCACTCCTCTCGCCATGGCCCTTGCAGGGGACCTGTTCAGCGGGGAGAAGCGGACGGGTGTGCTGGCCGCCCTTGAGGTGTCCAACGGGGCCGGCAAGGTGCTTGCCCCCATACTAGGTGCCACCTTGGCATTCCTGCTCCCTTGGAATCATTCTTTCTGGGTGTATATCCTGGTAAGCTTCATCATCCTTGCCGGTCTGCGAAAAGAGCTTTCAGTAGAGAAAAGAAAATCCGGTTCCTTCCGTGGCACCGGTCGTTATATGCGGGATATTCAAATCATATTCAAGAAGAAATGGATGTTGTTGGTTCCTCTATATGCGGTGGGCGGGACAGGTCTTTTTGTATTATTCGGCATCCTTTACTTCCTTTCCTACCATATTGAAAATACTTTTCACATCGATGGTTTTTTCAAGGGGTTAGCCTTTCTTTTTCCCCTGGGTGCCATGGTGGTGACTTCCTATTGGTGCGGGAAGCGTCTGAAGGAAGGGAATGGAGGTCTGTACATGGGAACGGGGGTGGTCCTTATGGTGGCGGCATCAGGGGGCTTGTTCTTCTGGGATTCCCTGAGTGGCCTCATGTTCCTTCTAACAGTCTGTTTCGGCGGTCTTGGGCTCATACTGCCTGTCATTAACTCCGAAGTAACAGGAGCAGTAGGGGAGGAAGAGAGGGGACTTGTGGTCAGTTTATACGGGACGAGCCGATTTGCAGGTGTCGCCCTTGGGCCGATTGCATATGGAAGGTGGAAGGAGGATGTTACCAGTATGTATGGGTGGACATTTGCATTCGTCGTAGCTCTGGCTCTGACGTATATGTACTTTCTAAAAGAAAAGAGCGCCCAGTGATGGGCGCCCGGGAAGGTCAGGCCTTCCGCTGCGGTATTTCTTTTACTGAAAGGTAGATGATGACGGTGATAACAAACCAATCGACGAACGGTGCTGCCGGAACCGGGGTCTTCAACAGTTCCATGATGGTGAAGAACAGGGTCGAGAGGGTAGCGGCATATGCTGTGATGCGGAAGCCTTGGCGATAATTGACCCGCTTTTGCATGGCCGTTGCAAAGGCCGTTGCGATGAGAGCAAAAATCATGATCTTCAAGAACATCACGGCAGAACTGAACAGATAGACGCTGATCATGGCCACTGGAAGGAAGATCCATTTCAGGCTATCCATCATGTTGACCGTAGATAGTGCCTGGTCCTTGGTGATATCTTCGGCACCGATCATGGAGTAGCTCCACTCGACGCTTCCCATGAGATTCACCACGATGGAGTCTTTCAGAAAAGCGATGGATTTTTCTTCTTCTTCCATATCCTTGGCCTCGGTATCGCCGGTACTATCGAATACGATGGTCATGTCCGGTTTTTCAATAATGATAGGTTCCTTTGATTCGGATTCCAGTTTCCCATCCTTGATGGTGAATGAAGGGATGTTATGTTCAAGGGCATCCTGCACGTCATTGATGGCATCCGTGGAAAACGAAGTCAGTTCGATCACCCGAGGGATGACCGACAAGAAAGATAGTAGGAATATGTATAAAATGGTCTTTCCGATCCCCTGAAAGCGGAATGCGGCTATATGTTTTGGGGAATGAATACTTTTTATCAGCTGTTTGAAAATATTCAAAGCCTCAACTCCTTTCTCGGCATATCTCCTCTATTTTAATCGTAACCATAAGCCCGTTACAAGTTGGAATCGGACAACTTTATGAACATTCACCACGATGAGAGGAAGGGATGGGGTTATTTGTAATCGTATTGTAACAAAAGGGTCATATTATTAATCTATTGTAAATTCGGACCTTAAACTATTTACCTGTTCTTTAAAATAATTTATAAAGGTGATGGGGTTTTTGTAAATCAGTGTCGAAATTAACGCTTAGGGGTTGAAGGAATGGAATTGAATTGGCAAGAAATGTTGTTTCAGTTTATAGGTGGACTTGGGATCTTCCTATTCGGAATAAAATACATGGGGGACGGACTTCAAAAGTCCGCCGGGGACCGATTGAGGGAAATCCTTGATAAGTTCACGACGAACCCATTCATGGGCGTCCTGGCGGGAATCTTTGTCACCGTCCTGATTCAATCGAGCAGTGGGACGACCGTCATCGTCGTAGGACTGGTAAGCGCAGGATTCATGACGCTCAGACAGGCCATCGGTGTCGTCATGGGGGCGAATATCGGGACGACGGTCACGGCCTTCATCATCGGGATCGATATCGGTGAGTACGCGCTGCCGATCATCGCCCTGGGAGCAATCCTTCTGTTCTTCTTTAAAAACAAAAAAATTCAGAACATCGGTCAGATGGTCTTCGGATTCGGAGGACTCTTCTACGGTCTTGAATTGATGAGCGGAGGAATGAAGCCGCTGCGTGACCTGCAATCATTCCATGAGCTCACGGTCAGCCTGAGTGACAATCCGATCCTTGGGGTCGTAGTAGGGACCGTGTTCACCCTGATTGTCCAAAGTTCTTCAGCAACGATCGGGATCCTTCAGGAACTGTACGGCTCCGGTCTGCTCGATCTTGATGCAGCCCTTCCTGTCCTGTTCGGGGACAATATCGGTACGACGATCACAGCGGTCCTTGCAGCACTTGGAGCCAGTGTAGCGGCAAGAAGGACTGCAGCCGTGCACGTGCTCTTCAACCTGATCGGTACGACGATCTTCCTGATCATCCTGCCGTTGTTCACAAAGGTCATTATGTTCATGCAATCATCATTGAATCTGAACGAGCCGATGACGATCGCATTCGCACATGGTACATTCAATGTCACCAATACCATCATTCAATTCCCGTTCATTGCGGTGCTTGCCTATATCGTGACGAAGCTGATTCCTGGTAAAGATGCGATCATCGATTATAACGCTCAGCATCTTGATCCTGTTTTCATCCAGCAGTCACCAGCCATTGCCATCGGCCAGGCCAAAGAAGAAGTCTTGCGGATGGGTCAATTTGCCGTGAAGGGTCTGGAAGAGACGAACGAATTTTTGAAAACGAAGAATACAAAGAACTCTGAGACTGCTTACCAGATCGAGGGTGCTATCAACAACTTGGATAAAAAGATCACGGATTATCTCGTCGACCTTTCTTCTGCATCCCTGTCCGAAGTGGAATCAGAGCGCCATTCGATCCTGATGGATACCGTCAGGGACATCGAGCGGATCGGGGACCATTTTGAAAACATCGTGGAGCTGGTGGAATACCAGCAGGCCAATAAAGTGAAGATTTCCGAGGAAGCGATGAATGACCTTGAGGAAATGTTCGGTCTTACGATTTCTACTGTCAGCCAGTCCATTGAGGCGTTGGATGTGAATTCCTTGGATATGGCACGTGAAGTCATCGAGAAGGAAGACCGTATCGACAAGATGGAGCGTAAGCTGAGGAAGCAGCATATCCTGCGCATGAATGAAGGCAAATGTACGGGTCAGTCCGGCATCGTGTTCGTGGATATCATCAGCAATCTCGAGCGCATCGGTGATCATGCCGTCAATATTGCTGAAGCTGTGCTAGAATTAAAATAATGCAGAACAAAAGGGGACCTCGTTTGAAGGTCCCCTTTTTAACGAATACGAATGGAGATGGTTATATGGACGTGTTGTATTGGATCTTGATCATTGCGGCATTTGTAGTCGCATTTGCGGGATTGATCTACCCGATCATTCCCGGTGTGTTATTTTTGCTTCTCGGGTATATCCTTTATGGATTGTTCTTTTCATTCGAGCCGATGAACTGGTTGTTCTGGACCATCCAGATCCTGTTCGTGATCCTTCTGTTCGGAGCCGATTATGTCACGAATCTCATCGGCGTCAAGAAATTTGGCGGATCCAAGGCAGGCGTATGGGGAAGTACGATCGGACTTCTTGCCGGGCCATTCATCATCCCGGTCCTAGGAATCATCATCGGCCCGTTCATCGGGGCGATCCTCGGTGAGTGGCTCGTCAAGCGGACGTCATTCACACAGGCCGTAAAGGTGGGGATCGGTTCCGTGATCGGTTTTATCTCGAGCGTAATCACAAAAGGTCTTATTCAGGCGGCCATGCTGGTCTATTTCTTCTGGGTGATCTGAACAATCCCGGGATGCGGAGGATTAAGATAGGGAAGAATGGGTATTTTAAAGGAGTATCAATCACAGAGGACGAAGCAAATCAGTTGAACCTGCTGTGGAGATTTGGTAATCTTAAACTGAAACAGGCCGGAACTAGAAGTCCGGACAAACTTACATAGGGAGGAATTTAATCATGGCTTACGAATTACCACAACTGCCTTACGCGTATGACGCATTGGAACCTCATATCGACAAGGAAACAATGAACATCCACCATACGAAGCACCACAACACATATGTAACAAAATTGAATGATGCCCTTCAAGGTCACGACGACCTTCTCAGCAAATCTGTCGAGGAGCTTGTAGCGAATCTTGATGCCGTTCCTGAAGGTGCACGTACTGCTGTGCGCAACAACGGTGGCGGTCATGCCAACCACTCTCTATTCTGGACGCTTCTTTCACCGAATGGTGGAGGCACTCCATCAGGCGAACTGGCTGATGCCATCACATCTAAATTCGGTAGCTTCGACAAATTCAAAGAAGAATTCGCTGCAGCAGCTGCAGGTCGCTTCGGTTCAGGCTGGGCTTGGCTTGTTGTGAACAACGGTGAATTGGAAGTAACTAGCACACCAAATCAGGACTCTCCTCTAATGGAAGGCAAAACGCCTGTCCTTGGACTTGATGTTTGGGAGCATGCATACTACCTCAACTACCAAAACCGTCGTCCTGACTACATTTCAGCTTTCTGGAACGTTGTCAACTGGGATGAAGTGGCTAAGCTTTACAGCGCTGCTAAATAATTTCATGATGTCTAGAAGGGGGTTCCCGTTACCGGGAGCCCCCTTTTTTCCTGCATAACTTCCCTTCCTTATTCAAAGAATAGGGGTACATCAAAGGGGAGTTTTGCTATGAGCTATAAACGATTTTTAGGTGATATCGATTTAACGAAAGAATTGACGCTGCTCTTGTTGATCGGCGGCATGTACTCATTGAGCATTGCCTTGTCGAATACGTTCGTCAATATTTATTTATGGAAACAATCGGGTCAATTTGTCGACCTTGGGATCTACAATCTGACAGTCGTCATCCTGCAGCCATTGACATTCATCCTGGCAGGGAGATGGGCCAAGAAGGTCGATCGCGTAATCGTTCTTCGAATCGGCGTCATCTTCCTTGCGCTTTTCTATATATCAGTCCTTTCATTCGGTTCCCTGGCCGAGCATTATCTTGTTATCCTGGGCGCACTGCTCGGAATCGGGTATGGGTTTTACTGGCTTGCCTTCAATGTGCTCACATTCGAGATCACCGAGCCTGAGACGAGGGACTTCTTTAATGGATTCCTCGGGATCCTGACTTCTGCAGGCGGAATCATCGGACCGATGCTTGCTGGATTTATCATTTCCCGTTTCGAATCGTTCAAGGGCTACACCATCGTCTTCGGACTTTCCCTGTTCTTGTTCGCAGTGGCCGTTGTGCTGAGCTTCTTCCTGAAAAGGAGACCAGCAGACGGACAGTATCTGTTCTGGAGGATCTTTCAGGAGAGGGGCAATGACCCGAACTGGCGTCGGATCACAAATGCCCATTTCTTTCAGGGGATCCGTGAAGGGACATTCATATTTGCCGTATCGGTCTTCGTTTACATCAGTACGGGAAGTGAATTCGCACTCGGGACATTCGGTCTGGTAAACTCCGGCATCGCCTTCATCAGCTACTATATCGCCTCGAGGGTCATTAAAAAGGAATTCAGGAAAAGAGCGATATTGCTCGGCGGCATCCTTCTCTATCTCGCTGTTTTCTTGATCGTCTTTGACATGACGTACACCCGCCTCCTGATTTACGCTGGATTGATCGCCGTTGCCTATCCCATTCTTCTGGTGCCCTATATCTCCATGACCTATGACGTCATCGGGACCGGCTGGAAGGCGGCCGAAATGCGGATTGAGTACATCGTCGTCCGCGAGCTTTTCCTGAATGGAGGAAGGATCGTATCGGTCCTCGCATTCATTGCGGCTGTGACCCTTTTCGACCAGGATGTAAGCATCCCGGTCCTCCTCTTACTGCTTGGTGCCGGGCACAGTTTGATTTACTTTTTCATCCGGAAGATTCAATTCCAACAGTCCTAGCCAAATTCCTCAAAGGGAGGGAAAATATCCCTCCCTTTAGTTACAGCTAGAAACTCAGCCGCTTTTTTTATACACTATACATAGATAGAATTTTTACATAGAGGAAGGGTTGGAAGGATTGAAAAGGAGTAAAAGGAAAAAGAAAACGCACGTCCCCATTCGGATGAATATGCTGTTTTTTGCTGTTTTTCTGCTGTTCTCCATGCTGGTGCTGCGGTTGGGCGTCGTCCAGATCGTAAATGGGGAAAGTTATAAGAGTGAAGTGGAACGGACCGAGGATGTGGTCGTGAATACCGGTGTTCCTCGTGGGAAGATTTATGATCGATACGGTAACGTCATCGTGGATAATGTCCCGTTGAATGCCATCACATATACCCGGACGAATACAACGACGACGGAGGAAATGATCGATGTCGCCACCAAGCTTTCAGAGTTTATTGACAAAGACCCGGAAAGCGTGACGGTCCGGGATAAAAAAGACTATTGGATCATCAAGAATAGCGATGAAGCAGATAAATTGGTTACCTCATCTGAAATCAAGAAACTCCAGGCTGACGAAGAACTTTCGGAAGATGACGTAAATGCCAAGGTATACCAGATGAGGCTCGACCGCATCTCGGACAACATGCTTGAGTCCCTATCGAAAAAGGATCTTGAGATCATTGCGATCTACCGTGAGTTTGCCGGTGGCTACGCATTGAATCCGCAAATCGTGAAAAATGAAGATGTCACTCCCGATGAGTTTGCCAAGGTGAGTGAGCACCTGAACGAACTGCCGGGGGTGAATACAACGACGGACTGGAAGCGGTCCTATGTATTCGATGATACGCTGAGGACGATCCTTGGAAACGTATCCTCTGCAAGGGAAGGTCTTCCGAAAAATCTTGTCGATGCGTATCTTGCTGAAGGATACAACCGGAACGACCGGGTAGGGAAAAGCTACTTGGAGCTTCAATATGAAGACCTGCTCCAAGGTCAAAAAGAGCAGATGAAGAACATCACGAAAAACGGAAGCGTCATTGAATCCCTTCTTGTCCAGGAAGGACAGCGTGGAAAAGATGTTGTCCTCACCATCGACATGGAGCTTCAGCGTGAAGTGGAGAAAATCATTGAAGATGAGCTTTCGAAACAAATACAGGACCGGGGGGCATCCCCGAACCTTGACCGTGCCTATGTGGTCATGATCAATCCGAATACGGGAGAGATCCTTTCCATGGCAGGGAAGCAATATATGAAGAATGAAGAGACCGGCAAATACGAAATGAGGGATGCGGCTCTCGGCACCTTTACCTCTTCCTATGAGGTCGGTTCCGTTGTGAAAGGGGCTACGATCCTGACGGGGTATATGACGGGGAATCTGACCCCGGGCGAAACCTTGATCGATGAACCCCTGAAAATCAAAGGTACGCCTCCGAAATCATCCTGGTTCAATAAGTATGGCCAGATGCCGATCACGGATCTGTTCGCTTTGGAAAAGTCATCAAACTCTTATATGTGGAAAGTCGCCCTTCGGATTGCAGGGGGACGATATGTACCGAATCAGCCGATCGTGAATAATCCGGAAGCATTCGATACCTTCCGCACGCATTTCGCCCAATTCGGCCTAGGTGTACCGACGGGCATCGACCTTCCTGGTGAATCACCTGGACTGAAAGGAACGGCTACCGATCCCGGGTTCCTGCTTGACTACGCCATCGGGCAGTTCGATACCTACACGACCATGCAGCTCGCTCAGTATGTATCGACAATCGCCAATGACGGGTACAGGATTCAGCCTCATATGATGAAGGAAATCCGGGAGCCGACCAATGATAAGAAGAGTCTCGGTTCCGTCCTGTTTGAAGACGAGACAAAGGTACTGAACAGAATCGACGCAACACAGGATCAGATCGAACATGTACAAAAAGGGTTCTACCGGGTCTATCACAACCCTGATGGTACGGCCTATAATGAGTTCAAAGACGCTCCCTATAATGCGGCAGGTAAATCAGGTACAGCCGAAACATATGTAGACGGCAAGCTGAATTACAATACGACGATCATCGGCTACGCGCCGTTTGACAACCCGGAAGTGGCGTATGCAACCGTCGTCCCATCTTCCCACATCCAAGCTAGTGGGGTGAGCGATCCCTATACAAACAAAAAGATCGCCAAACGGGTCATGGATAAATATTTCGAGTTGAAGAAAGAACGGGCGAAGACCGCAGGAGATACAAATACCGTGGACAAAAAAGTCGAGAATGCAAAAGATGCTGAAAAGCAACAGGAAAAGATAAGGGAAGAAAGCAACTGATCCTTAGAGGGTGGAGAAATCCACCCTCTTTTTTGTTTGTTTTTTTTCAATGCTTCGAGTCGCGCAGAAAAGGAACGAATGCAAGGCGGAGGATAGGAGACCCTACAAGGTAATAGGGACTATGCAATGGGGAGGAATGAGGTGATATTCCTAGGAAAAAATATCCTCCAGCAGGAATGTGGGAGAGCACTCTCTCCGATCAAGGCAAGCTCCGATGCTTATTAAATCAAGAACATACACGATTTACAAAAGCTTTACAATCGATTAAAACCCCATTAACACTTATCCCTTAATCTAATTCATGTAGGACAAAACAACCAATATTCTAGGGGGAATCAACGAATGAAGAACTTCAAGAAAGTAGGACTGCTTACAGTACTAGCAGCAGCTGTCACATTCTCGGCGGCGTGCGGAAATGGAAGCAGCACCGACGAAGGAAAAAGTGATGAAAAAGCATCAGGTTCCATCGTCATTTCAGGTTCTTCTGCCATGCAACCACTAGTTGCAGCAGCAGCTGAAGAATTCATGGCTGAAAATCCAGAAGCCGATATCCAAGTGAATGCCGGTGGTTCTGGAACAGGACTATCCCAGGTAGCAGAAGGTTCAGTCCAAATCGGTAACTCCGATGTGTTCGCCGAAGAAAAAGAAGGAATTCCAGCTGACGAGCTTGTTGATCATAAAGTCGCTGTAGTTGGAATGACGGCTGCGGTGAATCCGAACGTTGGAGTCAAAGACATTTCCAAAGAAGACTTGAAGAAAGTATTCACGGGAGAAATCAAGAACTGGAAAGAACTTGGCGGTAAAGATCAGAAGATCACCCTCGTCAACCGTCCTGATTCTTCAGGTACCCGTGCCACTTTTGTAAAATATGCACTTGATGGAGAAAACCCTGCTGAAGGAATCACAGAGGACTCCACAAATACCGTCAAGAAAATCATCAGTGAGACGGACGGAGCCATCGGTTACATGGCATTCTCTTACTTCACGGATGACAAGGTACAAGCACTTTCAGTAGATGGTGTTGAACCGACTGATGAAAACGTACAAAAAGGCGACTTCCCGATCTGGGCTTACGAGCATTCGTATACGAAGGGTGAGCCTGATGGTCTGGCCAAAACATTCCTTGATTATATGATGAGCGAAGATGTCCAAGGCGGACTAGTGAAGGATCAAGGGTATATCTCCTCTGCTGACATGAAAGTGGAACGCGATGCAGAAGGGAAAATCACCAAGAAGTAATGCATGAAACTGATAGGGTAAATGCATAGGCATTTACCCTATTATCTCGTAACTAGGGGTGTTTAACGATGATGTCAGAAAAGCAACTACCGGCCTCCAAAAGGCTACTGAAGAATAACCGATCTTGGATGAGCGGGGAATTCAAAGGGAAATTTCTTGTCACACTCAGTGCCGTCATCATGATTGTGGCGACAATATCCATCACGATTTTCTTAACCACAAAAGGGTTGCAATCATTCATAAAAAATGGTGTAAGCCCCATTGAGTTCTTAACCAGTACAAAATGGAATCCCACAGGGGAAAACCCCTTATACGGTGCTTTTCCGTTCATATTTGGATCATTCGCTGTCACGATCTTGGCCGCCATTGTGGCCGCTCCACTCGGAATTGGCGCCGCCATCTTCATGACGGATATTGCCCCATCATGGGGCCGCAAGATCATGCAGCCGATCGTGGAACTCCTCGTCGGGATTCCTTCCGTCGTTTATGGATTTATAGGGCTTACAGTATTGGTCCCATTCATCAGGGGAACCTTCTCCGGCATGGGATTCTCATTATTGGCAGGGACCATCGTCCTTGCCGTCATGATCCTGCCTACGATTACGACTATCGCAACAGATGCCATGAGTTCACTGCCCAAAAACCTTCGTGAAGGTTCATATGCCCTCGGTGCGACACGCTGGCAGACGATCAGGAAGGTCTTGATCCCTGCTGCGTTACCGACGCTTTTGACGGCGGTGGTCCTGGGGATGGCCAGGGCATTCGGTGAAGCCCTTGCTGTGCAGATGGTCATCGGTAATACACGTGATCTTCCATCCAGCCTTCTGGATGCCTCTGCGACATTGACGACGATCATTACGCTGAATATGGGACATACCACTTACGGAAGCGTAGAGAACAATACGCTGTGGTCAATGGGACTTATCCTTCTGATCATGTCCTTCCTATTTATCCTATTGATCCGTTATCTCTCATCTAGGAGGAAAATCTAATGAACAGCAAACGAGCAGATAAACTGGCAACCGGCGTATTCGTCGGAATCGCAACACTCATCATTGCACTGCTGGTTGCCCTATTCGCCTATATCCTTGTCAAAGGAGTACCGTATATCACATGGGATTTCCTGACGACTCCATCCAGTACAGTTCGTGAAGGGAGCGGAATACGCGACCAGCTATTCAACTCCGTTTACATCCTGTTCATCACGATGTTGATCACCGTCCCACTCGGAGTAGGCGGTGGGATCTACATGGCTGAATATGCAAAACCGGGTAAGATCACCAACACCATCCGTTCATGTATTGAAGTACTTGCATCGCTCCCATCCATCGTCATCGGTATGTTCGGTCTATTGGTTTTCGTGAACATCACCGGATGGGGTTACACCATCATCGGGGGTGCCCTGGCTCTGACCGTTTTCAACCTGCCTGTCATGGTAAGGGTGAGCGAGGATGCCATCCGTGGCGTTCCGCGTGAACTGAAAGAAGCAAGCCTGGCACTCGGCATCACCAACTGGCATACGATCAAGACTGTCATGATCCCCGGCGCTTTCCCATCGATCCTGACGGGTGCCATCCTGGCATCGGGACGCGTATTCGGTGAAGCGGCAGCCCTGTTATTTACAGCCGGATTGTCGACACCGCGACTGAATTATGGAGACTTGAATCCACTGTCCCCTACTTCGCCCCTGAATGTTTTCAGACCGGCTGAAACACTTGCCGTCCACATCTGGTCCATCAATACACAGGGAATCATTCCTGACGTAGCAGAGAAAGCAGCAGGCGCATCGGCAGTCCTGATCATTGTCGTTCTGATCTTCAATCTGGGTGCAAGGATTCTTGGAAGCTATATTCATAAAAAAATTACGGCGACTAAATAAGTGAAGGTGGGATTGATATGACGATTGAAATGCAAACTAGACCCGTTGAAAAAACCTTCAACCCTGGAAATGATACGATCCTGGACGTGCAAAATCTTGACTTTTTCTACGGTGACAACCATGCCGTCAAGGACATCAACATGAAAATCGAGAAAAACGCTGTCACGGCACTGATTGGACCTTCTGGATGCGGGAAATCGACATTTTTGCGCACCATCAACAGAATGAACGATCTTGTCCCGATTGCAAGGGCGGAAGGCAAAATCATGTATGAAGATGTCAACCTGCTTGATAAGAATATTGATGTCGTAGCCCTTCGCAAAGAAATCGGTATGGTATTCCAGAAGCCGAATCCATTCAATAAATCGATTTATGAAAACATTACCCACGGCCTGACTTTCTCAGGCATCAAGAAAAAAGCTGTACTGGAGGAAATCGTAGAGGAAAGCTTGACCAAAGCCGCTCTCTGGGATGAAGTAAAGGACCGCCTTCATACATCGGCACACGCTCTTTCGGGAGGACAGCAACAACGTCTCTGTATCGCGAGGACCATCGCCATGAAACCGACTGTCATGCTTTTAGATGAACCATGCTCGGCCCTTGATCCGATCTCAAACGCCAAGATCGAAGAATTGATTGCCGACTTGAAGAAGGATTATTCCATCGTAATCGTCACCCATAACATGGGGCAGGCGTCACGTGTGTCGGACAAAACAGCATTCTTCTACAATGGAGACCTGATCGAATTCGATCAAACCGAGAAGATTTTCACCAATCCTTCAGAGAAAAGGACGGAAGAATACATTTCCGGTCGTTTCAGTTAAGGGACGAGAGATCCAAAAGAATTAAACTGGATGGAGGGGTTTCATATGGCTTTAGCAACAGCTGCCAAGACGGCATTTGACATCAACGATCTGAACCTGTGGTACGGGAAGAATCACGCACTGAAAAATATCACCTTCCCGATTTATGATAATGATGTAACAGCGATCATCGGACCGTCGGGGTGTGGGAAATCGACGTTCATTAAAACGTTGAATCTGATGAATCAGTCGGTCCCGGGCATTAAGATGTCTGGGGAGATCAATTACGACGGTGTGAACATCCTGTCAGACAAAGTCGACCTTGTCGACCTTCGCAAAAAGGTGGGGATGGTCTTCCAGAAAGGGAATCCATTTCCTCAAAGCATCTATAACAACATCACCTTCGGCCCTAAGGTCCACGGTGTGAAAAAGAAAGCGGAGCTTGATGAAATTGTGGAAACGACGTTGAAAAGTGTCGCACTCTGGGATGAAGTAAAGGATCGGTTGGATGCTCCGGCCATGGGGCTATCGGGTGGTCAACAGCAAAGGCTCTGCATCGCAAGGGCGCTTGCGACAAAACCTGAGATCCTGCTCATGGATGAACCGACGTCGGCCCTCGATCCCATTTCCACTGTCAAGATCGAGGAGCTCATATCCGAACTCAAGAAGAAATACACCATTGTCATCGTCACCCACAACATGCAACAGGCTGCCAGGGTGTCTGATAAGACAGCGTTCTTCCTTCTTGGAGACCTCATTGAACTCGATGAGACGGATAAGATATTCTCCAATCCCGAAGATAAACGTACCGAGGATTATGTTTCAGGGCGATTTGGATAAGCGTGATATCAATCTGACTAAAGAGGTGTTCCGTAGATGGTAAGCAGAAGCAATTTCGATTTGAATCTTAAGGAATTAAAGGATAAATTATTCGCCATGGCTGCTGAGGCAAGCCAGTCCCTTCATGCGTCAATCGAAGCATTGAAAACGCAGGATATCGAAAAGGCCAAGGAAATCATCGCGCACGATAAAGAAATCAACCGCATGGATAACAGCATCAATCAGCAAGCCATCCTCCTGATTGCCAAAGAGTCACCGGTGGCAACTGATCTGAGGAAAATCATCTCTGCACTGAGGATTTCATCTGAGATTGAACGCATCGGTGACTTGGCTACGAATATTGCCAAATCGACCCTCCATATCGGTGATCAAAAATTGATCAAACCTATAGAGGAAATCCCGAAAATGCTTGGAATCGCGGAAGAAATGCTGGAAGGGGCGCTCGAAGCGTTCCGTGAAGAAGATGCAGCATTGGCGAAAAAAGTGGCTGACCGAGATGATCAGGTGGATGAGATGTATGGAAAGCTTGTAGCCGAGCTCATGACGTATATTCCAAATTACCCAAATGAGATCAGCCAGATCACTCAGCTGGCCTTCACCTGCCGTTATATTGAACGGGTGGGGGACCATGTGACGAATATTTGTGAAAATGTCATTTTCCTCGTAACCGGGGAGCGTTTTGACCTCAATAATTGATGAGAAATCCGGACTGAAAGGTCTGGATTTTTTTTTGTAAAGCAAGCGTAAAGATAAAGTTAACTTTGCTTCAAAGCTATGGCATTAATGGGATATTTGACCCATAGTGGAAGGGGGGGGACCAGAAAAGAAGGAGGACCAGATAACCAGATGACCGTTATGAAACCGAAACATTCAATCATGCGCAAGCTTTTCATCGCCTTGTTGGCAAACACCCTATTATTCCTGCTGTGTGTGGGAGGCAGTCTCGTGACCATCCATAAAATCCATGGAGACCTCCTTTTTGTAAAAGAGAAGGGACAGCGTTCTGTCGAAGTGACGGATCTCTCCAGAATGGTGAACGAGAAAGATATTCGGATTGCGGATTATATCACCTTCATGAAGGAGGAAGACCTCAAGGAGTATCGCAGGTTACGGAATCAACTTCAAACGCAGACTACGGAATGGAACCTGGCATCGGTTGATGAAGAGACAAAAAAAGCCATGGAAACGTTCATTGAAAATAATAAGGCGATCGATGAGACGTTTTCAAAAGAAATTGCCCCGGCCGTCGTCCGGCTGGATGAGGGTATTTATACCGACGCGAGAGAAAGGATATCGGGGCTGAGGCAAGAAAACAACCTGATCCTTGAAACGTTAAGAAATCAGACTTCCAGTGAACAGGAAGTGATCGTGAAAAAGGCAGAGCGCTCCATTGCCCTTAGCCAGACACTGACGGTGGGAATGATCATCCTCACAACCGTATTGAGCTATTGGATCATACATAGAACCGGATCGAGAATGAAGCGTGACATCGATGAACTATTGGATATCACCCGATCGGTGGCAGCAGGAAATCTTACGAAAAACCTGTCCTCTTCTAAAGGCAGGGATGAAATCCACCTTCTCGGTGATTCAATCAGCAAGATGGTACAGGAATTGAAGGGGCTTGTGCAAGGAATCGAACGGGGAGCGGGGAATGTCCAGAAAAATAGTCAAAAGATGGTGGGCCTGGCTGATAGCCTCAAGGAATCTAGCATGGGGGTGTCTGTCCACATGAAAGGACTGACGGCCGGATCAACCCAACAAGCCGCTTCGACATCCGATCTTTCCAGTCATTACCGGACATTCAGCAGCAGAATGGTACAGGTGGCAGAAGAATTCAACTCGTTGAAGACTAAATCCTTGACGATTCAAACGATAACGGGCAAGTCTGGCCACTCCATGATGAAAAATGCTGAACAGATGGAAAAAGTGTATGTGAAAATAGGCGAGACAACGGACCTGATGAAAGAACTGCAGTTACGGATGGACTCGATCAGCCGTCTCACTCACTTTATAAAGGAAATAGCCACCCAGACGGACATCCTTTCTTTAAACGCGTCCATAGAAGCAGCGAGGGTGGGTGAGTCAGGACGGGGGTTCCAAGTAGTAGCGGTAGAAATACGTCAGCTCTCTCATCACATACATGAATCGTTGTCAGAGATGGATAGGGATATCAAGGGCGTCCGTCACATCACGCATCATGTATCGGCAAGTTTAGATGGAGGCTTTGAAGAAGTGGGCATTGCAAAAAACCTGACCGAGCAAGTGGGTCAGGATGCTGAGAGGGTCACGGCACTTGTAACCGAAATGGGGGCGGGAATTGGGGAAATCTCTGCGGGGATGAAACTGTTGAATGAATACAGGGATGAGATGGCCATATCTGTGTCCATGCTTTCAGAACTCTGCCATACATTCGATGAAGGTGCGAGAGACACCCACTCTTCCATACAGGTGCAGCATAATCTGATCGATACCATGTATGATCAATCGGACCGGGTGAACGAGGAGGCGGTGTTCCTCCAGAGGCTTGTGGACCGTTTTCAGGTGTGAATCGAAAGGGGAGACGGGACATTAGGCCCGGTCTCCCCTTTTTAATCAGGAAATCCCTTGTATGATGGAACGGACATCTTCTTTTGACAGGTCGGAAAGAGAGCCGATCTTCTCAGGGGGCACCCCCTGTTTATAAAGGGATATGACCTGGTTGCGAATAATTTCATTAATGGCTTTTTTAGGACGTGGTACCGGGCTTCCCATCATCAACTCTTCTTCCAGCACTTTGATTCTCTTTTTTAATTTTAATTGTTCCTGATACATATTGATCGAGAGTTCTTCGACACTCTTTTCGACAGCGTTCAAAGGATCCTTTTGTAGGAAGGAAGCGAGGAAGAGTAGAAGGGATACACCCCATATACCAAGTAAAACATACAACATATTCATCACCTCTTATGCGTAACTCTCTCTAGTTATAGCATAGTTTTCTTCCTAACTCTATCATCATTTGGTTCTATTTGTAGAAATCTCCAATATTATGTCAAGAAAACGATTCAGGGAGAAGAGATCCAGTGTGGAAACCAAACGACTTGGTGATTTTTCAATAAATTTTCGTAGGGGAAGCACTACTGTGACTGAAACGGCTAGGATACGACAAAATGCGTTTATTGTAGGAATTTGAGTTGAGTGGTACGATATTTCTATACAATTGTCATAATATTTCGATACGTTCATACAGATGTAGATCGTCTTTCTTGAGGAGGGAATTATATGCTGGAAGAAATCATCAAATTGAGAGAGCAGGGAGTTTCATTCAGGAAAATCGCCAAGGAACTTGATATGACAGTAGGCAAAGTACAATATCAGTGGGTCAAATATCAAAAGACCCTCACAGTTGGACAGCCTGATACAGGATTGGATCAAAGCAGTGGACCGGCCAAAAGGGTGGGGAGAGTAAGGGCGACGAAGCAGCGCCCTGCATTGAAGGCCCATCCTCCCGTAGAATTGATCCTCACTTTCTCTAGCTTCACTCGGATTTATTGTTATTGGGATATACCGGACACCTGGCTACAGCGTACCAGGGAACAATTATCATTGCTTGGAGAGGGCCGTCCTTTCATCTTGAGGCTATATGATGTCACTTCCATTGCCTTTGACGGTCATAACCACCATTCTCATATGGATACATATGTACCGGCCAAAGAAAATGGGTGGTTCGTGTCGGGCCTGAAGGAAAATAGAAGCTATTGTATGGATATCGGCTGGAAGCTGGAAGACGGGACGTTTCTGGCATTCACAAGATCCAATGTGATCCATGCGCCAAGGACGGAAGAAACACAGGAACAGCATCGCTTGCAGGACCTGCACGATTTTGAAGCAGGCAGGATCCATACCCCCAACTGGGTTGAACATGTGAGCACCTATTCATACTATGTGAAGGAGGTCAAGGCATGAAGCAGATCACCTATCCAGCATTCAATGAATCCATCCTATCAGACTGGAACACTCCTCAAGGCAGGGAGGCATGCCTGACCTCCATCCTGATGGAAACGGGATCACTCGTGTCATCAAGAGATCACAGCCTTGTCGTCGTGAACCCCATGGTCTTCCCGATCTGTTCAAGCGATGATTTCCAGGCAGAAGCCCATAGCCTGATCCAGAAAAAGCTTCTCGGACAAGGGGAAAATGGAAAATGGCAGCAGATCTTCACGATGTGGAGCATGTATGATGGGGATCTTGTCAAAGTATGGAGAGAACTCGTCATGGAGGACGGACTGACTGTTGTTCCCACCACGGTCAATTCCCTGCCCCTTACACATTACAGGACCTCCACGGCGATCGAGTTTCAGATCCGATTGAGTGTGAATCTGATGAAGCGATACCTCGACCATCAAGCAACCTGGTTCTGGATGCCTCAGGCAGCGTATATTCCCGGAATCGATGCGTACTTGGTCCAAAACCATATCCACACCTCGTTCATATCAGGACGATCATTCGATCATAGTGAAAAAGAAGGATCGGGAGATAAGATCCGGACCCCGCGTGGATTGAACCTCATCCCCGTGGAAGAAAGGGATGATGCTCTGCAAATGAGACAAACGCCATCCTTTTATGAGTCCTCGGAATCCGTCCTTGCGAGGGTGGAATTCGGCTACAGGGGGGCGGAGCTGAACGAGCTGATTCTACCTGACGAGGCCATCAGGCAACTGCCGTCCTTACATCGAATGGAAGCTGCCATTGAATCCCATGTGAGCGGGTATGGGGAAGATCTTCATCTCATTCATCTTGTGAGAGAGTGGATGGCTGCCATCGACAGGGTGATGCAGGGAGGGAATGCCGAATCTGACCAGTTTGAGATGTGCCGTCGATTGATCGAAACGCAAGTGGAAAGACACCCATTCTTCAAGCAAAGAGAGATCCTCATCCCCTATCCACGCGCAGAAGATATCGCAGGTACACTGCCAGTCGGTCGTGTCAATGAGGAGAAGCAGGGCTCGGTCCTGATCCTTTCCTGGGAATACCCGCCCAATGTGGTAGGTGGGCTTTCAAGGCATGTGCATGATCTTGCCACCGCATTTGCCAAAAAGGGGAGGAGCGTGCACGTATTGACTGCCCGCACTCCGGGAGTGGCTCCTTATGAGAAGGTCGAAGGGGTGGAAGTCCACCGGGTCCATCCTCTCCATCCTTATGAAGACGACTTCTTCAAATGGGTGCTTGACCTGAATCAGGCATTCATCCGCTATGCCGGGGAGTTGATGATCCATGAGAATATCACCCTCCTCCATGCACATGATTGGATCGTCGGAACCTCCGCACGCCACCTGAAAGCGACCCGATCACTCCCATTGATCACAACGATCCATGCGACGGAACACGGGAGGAATCACGGCATCCATACGGATCTTCAACGGAAAATCCATGAGGAAGAAGAGAGGCTGACCAGGGATTCAGATCATGTCATTGTCTGCAGCGATCATATGAAGGATGAAGTAAGGACCCTCTTTCCGGCAGCGAAAGCATGCACGGTCATACCGAACGGAGTAGAGCTCGGTAAGGGGACGGAAATAGAACCATCCAATGATGGCGGCTACTTCTTCGCCATCGGGAGAATGGTCAGCGAGAAGGGGTTTGAAACGATCATCCAAACAGCCGAGCGGATGAAGAAGGAAGAGCGTGACTTCTCCGTGGTGATTGCGGGCAAAGGCCCGTTGCTAGATGACTACAGAATGCGTGTAAGGGAAGGCGGACTGTCGGGCATGATCAACTTCGTCGGATTCATCTCGGACGAAGAGCGAAACCGCTACTTGAGAGGGTGCCAGGCCGTTCTCTTTCCAAGTCTCTATGAACCTTTTGGAATCGTAGCCCTTGAGGCCATGGCGTATAAAAAAACGGTCATCGCCTCGAATACCGGGGGATTGAAAACAATCGTGAAGCATGAACAGACGGGACTTTTATTCCAGCCGGAGGATGCCGATGATCTGTATGGTCAAATCCGGAGGGTGATGGAAAATCGTCAACAGGCAGCAGAGTGGGGACGAAACGGCCACAAGCTGGCAGAGAGCTTGTTCAGCTGGGAGCGCATCGCCGAATTGACCTGGCAGATCTATGAGGACGTGAGATTGGAAGCGAAAGTGGCGGGTGGTGCCCAATGAAGGCTGTCATTCTTGCAGGCGGGGAAGGGCGCAGGCTGCGCCCCTATACCCTTACCGTACCAAAACCGATGGTCCCTATCTTGAATAAGCCGCTGCTGGAGTACACGATCGATCTCCTGAAGTCCCAAGGGATCAGGGATATCGTGATCACAACCTGCTACAAAGCGGATACGATCCGCTCCCACTTCAAAGATGGGAGCAGACATGGTGTAAGCATATCGTACCTGGAGGAACCGTTCCCCCTTGGGACTGCGGGAGGTCTCTTCCGTGCCCGGGTGCGGTTCAAGGAACCCATCCTGGTCATGAGCGGTGATGCTTTCACTGACCTCAAGCTTCAGGATGTCATCTCGTATCATTTCCGGAAAAAGGCCCGCATGACCCTGGTCACCAAGGAGGTCAGCAATCCAGCCGGTTACGGGGTGTGCCACACGGACAGCATGGGAAGACTGATTGAATTCAGGGAAAAACCTGAAAACTGGATCGGTGATGAAGTCAATACCGGCATCTATGTCTTGGATCCGATCCTCCTGGATGAGTATCACCGGGAAGGGAAAGTCGATTTCAGCAGTGACTTGATTCCGGATCTCCTTTCTTCCAATGAGCGGGTGTTTGCTTACAGGACCAACGCATATTGGAGGGATATCGGAAGTCCCGATCAATATAAGCATGCCAGGGAAGACGTCATGGCAGGTACGATTGCCGCCCCTTTTCTCAGTGACCTGTCCATGAAGGGAGAGCCGTACATGACCAGAATCCGCGTTTCCTGCCCGAAACGGAAAAAACCGATCGTGTTTGCGAAATTGATGGAAACGGTCCCTGCCTTTTGGAGCAGCGGGGAAATGGTATTCAGGGATCAAGGCGGGGGCAGGACTAAAATCATAAATGACCCGGAACGAGGGTTCATCATTTACTCGAAAGCCCAGCGAAAACAACAATCGAAGAAACTGGCCGAATACTATGGAGAGAAAATAAAAAATATGGCTAAAGGTGTCGAAGCATATGAATGAGTATAATCGGACATTTCATATACAGGGGATCGCATGGGACTCCGGAAAGAACCGTACCCTTGACAGGGGAAAGGAATGTGTCGTGAATGGGATCAGTGTGTCGGTGGAAGGGAATGGCGAGGAATGGGGAGAATCCCTTTCGTTCCGCCTTCAGAATACAACGGATAAGTCCAGGAAGCTGAAGGTGTTTTTCTTGGTGGAATGGCTCTCCTGCAAAGAAGATACTATTGGTATCGTATCCTTCGGGAAAGACATCTTCTGGAATTATGGAGGAAGGAATCTCGCTGCAACGAATATCGTATCGACAGCAGATTCAGTTAAAAAGACGATTTATCCATTGAACCTGAAGGGCCTTCAATTATGGAGGAAATCCTTGAAGGAGGGCAGTTTGTACTACTATCCCATCACCAATGGCCAGAATATGATGGTCTACATGCTGGACTTTTCACTGGAGCCATTCGAACGGAAGAGCGGGAGCGTTTACGGCATCGAAGGAGCATTGAAGGAAGAGGTAATAAATTTGGATGAGAGAATGAAAAACAGACTAGCATTTCCCTCAGAAAAGTGATATTATAGAAAAGTCGTATGATGAGAAGAACATGTTAATGTTTGGAGGGAAATTATAATGCGTGTAAACATTACTTTAGCTTGCACAGAAACTGGTGAGCGTAACTATATTACAACGAAGAACAAGCGTAACAATCCAGACCGTCTTGAGCTAAAAAAATACTGCCCGAAATTGAAGCGTGTTACATTGCACCGTGAAACAAAATAATGTAAGGAAAGAGACCGGATCCCAAAAGGATGCGGTCTCTTTTTTTACCTGAACCAATGGGTACCTTGCATGAGACGGGTGTTCTTCACAACAAGATTCTATATAATGAAGGTACAACATACAGGAAGGAGTGGGACCATGAAGCAAATCATGAGGGAAAGGCAGCTTGAGAAGCTTGCGAACATCCCATTCGCCACGGGGAAACAAAAAGGGTATAGGATCGAACAGAACCTGTTTACTTCCGGCGATTGGACCGGCAGCAGGGTGATTGCCGTCACCGTATCCAAACCACCGGAGATCGATACATGGGGGATCGTGAAACGGGGATGGGAAGAAGGAAAGATCATGGTCGTGCCAAGGTGCCTGCCTAAGACGAGGGGGATGGATTTCTATGCCCTGAACGACTTCGGAGAACTTGAACAAGTCTATTACGGACTCTACGAACCGAGGACGAAAGAGGCTGAACCGATTGCTTTGGATGAGATCGACCTGATGATCGTTCCGGGACTTGCCTTCACTACCGATGGATATCGCCTCGGTTTTGGCGGGGGCTATTACGACCGGATCCTGACGGGATACAAAGGGACGACCATCTCACTGGCTGCAGACGAACAGCTGGTTGCGGAAGTCCCGGTTGAGTCATTTGATCTCCCTGTCCAAAAGATCGTCACAGAATCCGGGATCATCCACTGTGGGGATTGAATTCATCTTCTCATTCATAGGAATCGTGGGGGGAGCAGCGGCGGGATGGAAGTTGAAATTCCTCACTGCTTCGGGTGCTAGAATGGCCTTCTTGGTTGGTTCTTTGATTGTGCTCGGAAGCGGGATTCAAGGCCTGATGCTCCTATTCCTCTTCTTCATCACTTCTTCCTTGTTTTCTGCATTCAGGAAAGAGGAGAAGGCGGGAGTGGAAGAAAAGCTGGCCAAGTCGTCAACCAGGGATTGGGAGCAGGTAGCGGCAAACGGTGGGGTCCCGGCAATCTTTGCCATCCTGGCCCTTTGGACCGGTGACGATGTGTGGACCATGGGATTCGCTGCTGCCATCGCCTCGGCCAATTCCGATACATGGGCTTCTGAAATCGGCCCCCTGTGGAAAGAGGCACCCCGTCACTTCCTCACCTTCAGGAAGGTGGAACGGGGAACCTCAGGCGGGGTTTCCATCCTCGGAACCGGTGCATCAGCCGGGGGAGCCTTACTGATCGCTGGAGCTTCTCTTCTCCTTCTTCCAGGCACCTCCCTGGGGGGAGCGGGAGTGATTGCAGCAGCTGGATTTTTGGGGAGTGTTTTCGATACGGTGATCGGAGGGACGATCCAATCCCGCTCGGTGTGCCCTGAATGCGGACTGGAAACGGAATCCCATGCGCACTGCGGCATGGCTACGGTGCACACAGGGGGAATCCCCTGGATGACCAATGAATTGGTGAATTTCCTTTCCTGTCTCCTTGCCGGCATTTTACCGGTTTTATTTTTCTGGTGAAAAAGAAAAGTTCTGGCATAAGTTCCACCGTATTCATCCAAACTATCATCAGGAGGGATCAAGATGAACGGATGGATGAAATGGTTGATAGCAGGACTCGTCTTATTCATGCTCGTTCCCAATCGCTACAGATTGCTTAACCTCATCCTCGGAAGCAGCTTCCTGAGGAAATGGGCGGTCAGGTGGACGATGGGGATTCCGGCAATACGCTCAAAGTTCATACAGAGTACATTCCGGTAATGCATGGCCCGTATCCAATGGATACGGGCTTTTTCATTTCTTTATTTTCGACTGTCCGGTATAGTATGGGTAACATCTATACTCAATGAAAGTAGTGAAGACGAGTGGATCTGACGAATCACTATCTGTTTTGGAAAATCGTTCATCATCTGGTGGAAAGGAAACAGTACAGACTTATCCATCAATCCGATGAACACGGGGAAGTGTGGCTTGAAAATACGGGGATGAAACAAGCCGGCATCGTCCGCGTCCGGTTGAAGGATCTGGATTTCTTCCGTTGGATGGAGCGGGATATGGAACTAGTCCTTCAGAACGGAGAGAACCTGCGTAAATCACTCCGTAAGCGTAAGCTCAACATCCAAACGATTTATGTATCCACTTATCCTCCTGTGGATGATGGAATGGACACTGTTAGCAGGGGGAATGTGACGGTCACCCCCTTGATTGTCGAGTCCGCCCGCTATAAGGAAACGCTGAGAAACGATCCTGTGCTCGGCGGGGGGGACTGGGATCTGCCTCAGGATATCGGGGACCGTGATGTGGAATGGATGAGAGGGCTTGCCCTCACCTCTGCCAGGAGGCGGATCCAGGAAGAGCAAAGTCTTTTCCAATCGGGGAAACCCTTTTTTACATACCTATTCATCGCTATCCAGGTGGTTATGTTCGGGATTTTGGAACTGAACGGGGGAAGTCACAATACTGAAACCCTCATCCGCTTCGGAGCCAAGTACAAACCGCTCATGCTTGAAGGGGAATGGTGGCGTCTGATCACCCCGGTCTTTCTGCATATCGGCATGATTCATCTCCTTTTCAACAGCGTCGCCCTGTTCTATCTGGGGGGAGCAGTCGAGCGGATTTACGGGAGATTCAGGTTTATCCTGGTCTACGTCGTCGCAGGTATCATGGGATCACTCGGGAGCTTCCTGTTCAC
This sequence comes from Rossellomorea sp. FS2, assembly GCF_047915635.1. Lineage (NCBI taxonomy): Bacteria > Bacillati > Bacillota > Bacilli > Caryophanales > Bacillaceae > Rossellomorea > Rossellomorea sp. FS2. The sequence goes on from NZ_JBLRVS010000001.1 coordinate 510,835, forward strand.
CGATACGGTTTCGGCAGGTGCGAGCGGGGCGATCTTCGGATGTTTCGGAGCCCTATTGTATTTCGGCACCGTTCATCCAACGATCTTTTTCCGTACGATGGGCAATAATATCATCGTCGTATTCGCTCTCAATCTCGTCATCGGATTCATTCTCCCGGGAATCGATAACGCCGGGCACCTCGGTGGTGTGGTGGGAGGCTTCATCATGGCAGGTATTGTAGGTGTGCCGAAGTCTGGTAAGAAGATCAGGCAGCTGCTGTTCCTTGCCGTCATGATCATCATCCTTTCCCTGTCCATCAATAGGGGATGGAACGACGATCCACTTAAAATGAGTGTGGACCATGTCAATGCCATGGCTGCGGAAAAGCTTGCCTTAGAGAAATGGGAGGAAGCGGAAGCGCTTTTGAGACCGGTGGCAGAAAAAGGCGATCCCGATGCCATTGTGTATTTTCAACTTTCCTACGCAGAAATCCAACTGAACAAAATGGATCAGGCAGAGGAACACCTCAAAAAGGCCATCCAGGAAGATGAATCCCTTCCGGAAGCCCATTATAATCTTGCCTACATCTTACAAAGTGAAGAGGGGAAAAGGGAAGAAGCCCTCAAACATGCCGAGAGGGCCTACGAACTGTCGGATTCCAATGAGAAATTTAAAGAGCTTTACGACTACCTGAAACAAGAATATTAATAGGAAATCGCCTGGCGAAGGAGCGAAGCCTCACCTTTCTTGTCGATGATCAATACAAGGACTTCCTTGCGGTCTTTTTTTAGAAGGATGAGGGGGATGGTGCTGTCCACTGGATTCAGGATGGCTCCATCCTCTTTTTTTATGCCTATTGCATAATTCTTATAGAGGCCCTCCCATAGATTTCCCGTTACTTTTGCCCACTGGGCAGGGGTGAATCCGGGATAGGGGCGGCTTGAATAAGCGGGGAGTTCTGTCAAGGGAAGGGCGTTATAGTCCCCCGCATTGATCTGCAGCTCTTTCATTCCCTTGGCCCATGAAGTGTCAACGGTCTTTGTGACCAATCGGTCGAGGCTTTTCTTCCATTCGGCCTGCACATCCGTCGTCGGCGTTTTGAATGAGCCCAAGGGACTGAAAGAGGAATCGATGATATAAAGCTGCTCACTGGACATGGTTTGTGCACTTTTGAAGGTGTCTTCCCCTTCATGGATCTCAGCATAGTGATAAGCCACTGCCTGAAGGAGGTTGCTCTCATCATCCTCTACTTTCATTTTCTGGTACAGGCTGGTGGTGTTCGGCTTCCATTTGTTCAATACGCCTTTCAGCTTCCCGTTGCTGAACAGAAGTCCCACATCCTGCCTGAGATAGGCCGGGGTGTCAAGTTCAGAGGCTACAGTCCAGTCCACCACCTGATCTTTCTGTTGAGTGAGGCTAAGGGAGGTCGAGGCTGAGAGGAAGGAGGCGTTCTGGTCAATAGGGAAGAAGATGATGCTCTCCCTTGTCTCGGGCTTGTATAGCAATTGAATCAATAGAATGGCAGATGCCAAGATGATGAGGAACGGCCAAACGTCTTTTATCCGGTTTTTCATGATCATCCACTCCATAAGTTTGTCCCTTCCATCCAATCTATGAAGAGGGAGTCTGGATTATGAGAGGTATGACGGAAGGGGAATGTGTCAAAGATGGTGAGGATAATGTGAAAAATGGGAAGTGAACGCTATGGCCATGCAGGAAAAGAAACCTGTTTCATCTGTAATTGAAGAAAATACAAGTTATTTAAGGGAAGTCCTTGCTGTCGATAAGAGTTTCGATGTCATCCAGCTCGATGTGGAGTACGCCGAAAGGAAAATGGGCCTGTTCATGGTGGACGGCTTTGTAAAAGATGACATCATGCACTATCTGATGAAGCTCCTTTCGGGCCTGGACCCGGAACAGCTCCAGGAAGATGCCCTCCAGAAGCTTTTGAAGACCTATATCCCCTATATCGAAATCGAACAGGTCGATGATTTGAATCAAGTGGTGGATCTTGTACTGGCCGGACCGACGGCACTCGTGGTGGATGGGGTCGATAAAGTCATTATGATCGATGCCAGGACCTACCCTGTAAGGGGACCGCAGGAACCTGATATTGAACGGGTGGTCCGTGGTTCACGCGACGGGTACGTGGAAACGATCGTCTTCAATACGGCATTGACCAGGAGAAGGGTCAGGGACCCATCCCTGAGGATGGAGTACATGCAGGTAGGGAGAAGGAGCAAAACCGACATCGTGGTCAGTTACATCGAAGACATAGCAGATCCTGAACTTGTCCATCGCATCAAGGATGCCCTCTCCAAGATCGACACTGACGGGCTGCCCATGGGTGAGAAGACACTGGAAGAATTCATATCCGGCCGTCACTGGAATCCGTATCCCATGGTGCGCTATACAGAGCGTCCCGATACGGCGGCCGCTCATTTATATGAAGGCCATATCATCATCATGGTGGATGGATCACCGAGCGTCATGATCACTCCCACAACGTTCTGGCATCATCTCCAGCACGCGGAAGAATACCGCAATAAACCGTCCGTGGGGGCATATTTACGATTCGTCAGGTTCATTGCAGTTTGGTGTTCCATTTTCTTATTGCCGCTGTATTACCTGTTCACGATCAATCCTGCTCTCCTGCCCGATTCTCTCTCGTATATAGGGGTGAATGAGTCCGGGGAAGTCCCGTTATTCCTTCAGTTCCTCATGATCGAGGTAGGAATCGACATCCTGAGGATGGCAGCGATCCATACGCCTTCTTCCCTTGCGACGGCACTTGGTCTCGTTGCTGCACTGATGATCGGTCAGGTAGCCGTGGAAGTCGGTCTGTTGGTGAATGAAGTCATCCTTTATCTTGCCATTGCAGCCATCGGCACGTTCTCGACTCCAAGTTATGAGATGAGTCTTGCCAATCGCCTGGTGAGGATCTTCCTGCTGATCATGACCTCCCTGTGGGGAGTCTACGGCTTCATCATCGGGGTCTTCCTATGGCTGATGATGCTGTCCAGGATGAAGTCCTTCGACATTCCCTATATGTGGCCGTTCATCCCCTTCAACTTCAGGGCCTTCAGGGATGTGTTCCTCCGTTCTCCCATGCCTCTTAAGAATCGGAGGCCGCGTTTCCTTCACCCTAAGGACCCGGACCGTTGAGGCTGGGCCAAAACTAAAAAGGGACCCTTTCATGACGAATAATATCAGTGTAGGTTCTTAATACCGCTCATGATTTCCGTTCAAGACTACGCTTTCTGCGGGTAGCCCGTGAGCCGTCTCACATCAGCTGCTCTTCCCGCAGGAGTCTTCGTCTTGTACTCCAATCAACCGCTAAAAACCCGAATGAATTTGTCTGGATGTAGGCAAATCCATTCGGGTTTTACTATGAGTAAAACACTTTTGGCCCAGCCCCTTCTATTTTATTGAGAAGAGGCAGATTTTCATTTATACTTCTAAAAGTGAACATTTGAATCGGGGTGTGGTCATGAAAACAATCTATGATATCCAGCAATTATTGAAACGGTTCGGTACCATCATCTATGTAGGGGATCGTCTTTCAGACCTCGAGCTGATGGAGGGGGAACTAAGGGAGCTTTATGTTTCCAACCTCATCGAACAGAAGGAATTCCAAACGGCCCTGCTGCTGCTCCGCAGTGAAATGGAACGGGAAAAAGATAAACAGGACAGGTGATTCAATATGGTAGATAAATGGCTTGCAGGAGTCGACCTTGGAGGGACGACGACGAAGATCGCGTTCCTGAATGAATGCGGAGAGATCCAGCATAAGTGGGAAATTCCCACGGATAAATCGGAAAGCGGTAAACATATTATCGGCAATATCGCGAAAAGCATCGATGTAAAGCTCAAACAACTCGATGTCACAAAGGAAAAGCTTGTTGGGATCGGCATGGGTGCACCGGGGCCGGTTGAAAAGACAAGGGGAATCATCTATGAAGCCATCAATCTCGGATGGGGTGAACATACACCTCTCAAGGACCTGATTGAAATGGAAACAGGACTGCCGGCGGTCATCGACAATGATGCCAACTGCGCGGCACTAGGCGAAATGTGGAAAGGTGCCGGACACGGAGCCAAAGATCTTGTGTGTATCACACTCGGTACCGGAGTCGGCGGAGGTGTCATCACCAACGGGGAGATTGTTCACGGTGTCAGGGGTGCAGGCGGGGAAATCGGCCATATCACCGTTGTTCCGAAAGACGGCTATTCATGTAACTGTGGCAAGACCGGTTGTCTTGAAACCGTCGCATCCGCAACAGGTGTCGTCAGGGTCGCCCATGAGAAACTCCAGTCATCCACAGAATCCTCTGTGCTACGTGACCTGGAGTCCCTAGGATCAAAGCAGATTTTCGATGCCGCAAGAGAAGGGGACAGCCTTGCTCTGAAGATCGTAGATCAGCTTGCCTATTATTTAGGTTTGAGTTTGGCGAATCTCGGAAACGCCGTCAATCCGGAGAAGATTGTCATCGGTGGTGGCGTTTCAAAAGCGGGAAAAACCCTTCTGGATCCCGTAATGAATTATTTCAAACGGTTTGCTTTCCCGAAGGTGCGAACGTCTACTGACATCGATATTGCAACACTTGAAAATGATGCAGGGGTGATCGGGGCCGCCTGGCTTGTCAAAAACGCCCTACATTAAGAACTTGAACATCCGGCCGTCTGGTCGGATGTTTTTTTAATACAGTACCAGATCACTTACATGGGGATCTCATTCTTTTGTGAAAAAAGGTAAATAAAAAGAATTGACCTTCAACCTACATGAAGCTGTATCATATGAATTGGAAGGGGTGACGGGATGTCTTTAATGGGGATAAAAGAATTTTCACAAAGAACGGGTATCTCAAAGAGTGCTCTTCGCTTTTATGAGACAAAAGAGCTCCTCACACCAATGAAGAAAAATGCAAAGGGATACCGTTTTTATTGTCAAGAACAAGTAAAAGAGGCTCGTATGATCGCAAACTTGAGGCTGGCTGAAGTACCACTGGAAAATATCAAACAGTGGCAGGGAATCCAGGAGCCGAGTAGAAGGGAGGACTATCTCGACAGCCTTCTTCAAACTATACAAAAAAGGGTGAAAATCCTTGAAAATAGTATTCGGTTTCTTAAAGGGGATTTTCAAGACGTTTCATTAATTGAAAAGGCACCAGATACGATCCTTTGGTATAAAGAAACAGCAAATGTTGGTAAATTCGGCCCGCTATTTCGAGAAAGATTGAGAGAATTTCAAAAGTTGGATGTTCCTGTTCATGCACTGTACTTGAAATATATATCAGGAGAAAGCCTTGTCCATGCCCACATTGGATTCGGTATACAAGCATGTACAGGAATTGATATTCCACATAATGTAAATGTGGAAACCATGCAAGGGGGCCTATGTATCGCGTTACCAGTGAGTATTGCTGAAGAGCAAATCAAACAGCATTATAATCAACTTTTGGAGTACGCATCGCAAAACCAATGGTATCCTGCAGGGCCAATCATAGAGTGGTATAGAGGACCAAGTTTTTCACAGCATGATTTGCTTTTGCCAGTCGTTAATTGGAGGGGAGAAAATGAGGGGTGAAGAGGTTTTAAAAGTAAGTGTCCTCAACATAGTCGGAACTGATTTTCAAAAGGGTAGGCAAATGGGGAGGGAGTTTAAGAAGACATCAACTTGCACCGAAATTGAAGCTATAAAGGCATTTGGTAACGGTGTTGATGCAGAAAAGGCTAGGTCAGCACTGAGTGAATTTGTTCCACACCTTTTGGAGGAAATGGCGGGCTTTGGGGAAGGAATGGATTGGGAACTGGAATCGGTACTTAAATCATTCAGCGGTTTTGATATTGAACTGCCGCCAATGGGGTGTACAGCCCTGGTAGACCATTCAGGAAAATACTATAGGAACTACGATTTTCACCATAAGCTTTATGATGGCAGGATTTTTATCAATCATTCTGAAGATCATTATACATCGATTGGATTCAGTCAGCACCGGCTAGGTAGATTGGATGGCATGAATGAAAAGGGTTTAGTGGTGGGACTTCATTTTGTAAACAGCGAGCGTGGAGGAATAGGTTTTGTGGCACCCATCATAGTACGGATGTTATTGGATTTGTGTTCGAATCTGGATGAAGCATGCGAATTTCTTCAGGTTCTGCCTCATAAATACTGTTACAACTATTCCATGACAGATGCTTCAGGGAAATCCATCATAGTCGAAACTAGCCCTCAAGGGTGCAATGCCATAAAGGAATCACCCCTTGCGTGTACAAATCATTTTAGATCAGAAGTGATGCGAGGATGGAACCGACAAAACATTATAGGCTCAATGAATCGGTGGCATTATGCTAATCAACTCTTGGAGCCTTTCCTTAAACCTCGCGAAATGTTTCAGCATTTCAATCAACCAACCTCACCTTTGTTTTTCAAAGATTACAACCACTTCTTTGGTACTCTGCATTCTGTAGTGTACTCTCCTAAGGAGCTAACCGCTACTATTAGTATCGGTGCCAAGTGTGAACCTAGAATCCTTTCTCTTGAAAAGATCATCACAGATCAGACCCTCCCTTTTACAGAAATAAATGGTGTACTTGAACCAGGTGAATAGAACCTCCCTCCACATCATATGAGTATAGAAAGGCATAAAATGGGAGGAGTCTCATGAAAGTAAAGGCAAGGAAAGGTGATTCCCTGTCGTACTATGCAAGCCTGTTTCATATTCCTATCGAACTGCTCGTTGATTCAAATCCCGAACTCGCCCCCGATCATCTTGATTCAGACGAGATGGTGGAGGTGCCTGGTTTCATCAAGGAGGCCTGCATGGTCCGGGAGGAGGACACCCTTTGGGGGCTGGCGGGTGACCGCAATATCGGTGTAGATGCCTTGTTACTGATCAATGAGAACAGCGATCCCAATGAAGTCGTGCCTGGTGTAGAGCTATTCCTCCCGAGGCGCGTGGTCACGCCCATTGTGAATGGGAAGCAGCCTTACGATTCCGTGAGCTTTCAGAAAGATATGACCATCTTACAGGAGATTTATCCATTTATCAGGGTGACCGCAATCGGGAAAAGTGTACTCGGAAAAGATCTGATGGAATGCAAGATCGGGCGCGGTGCGAGGAAGGTCCACATGAACGGTTCTTTCCACGGGAACGAATGGATTACAAGTGCAGTTCTAATGACCTTCCTGAACGACTATCTCCTTTCCTTGACGAATTCCAAAGATTTGAGGGGAATCCCCATCCTGCCCCTATATCGGACGGTGTCCCTCTCCCTGGTTCCGATGGTCAATCCGGATGGGGTTGATCTTGTACTGAATGGTCCACCTGATGGGATGGCTGAGGAATTGATCGAATTGAATGGAGGTCGGGTCGAATTTACCGGATGGAAAGCGAACATCCGGGGGATCGATTTGAATAAACAGTTTCCTGCGCGCTGGGAATTCGAGAAGCGGCGCATGGAAGTGAACGTACCGGGTCCCCGTGATTTTACAGGACACCTGCCTATATCCGAGCCGGAGTCCAAGGCCATGGAACAGCTCGCCAGAAAGGAACGGTTTCAAAGGCTGATCTCCGTCCATACCCAGGGTAAGGAGTTCTACTGGGGATATGAAGGGCTAGAGTCAAAAGAGTCCGAGCGACTCGCTGGAGAAATAAATAGGGCAAGTGGATATGCATCGATCCGCTATGTAGACAGCTATGCAGGTTTCAAGGATTGGTACATCCAAGAATTCCAGCAAACAGGTATCACATTGGAGCTTGGCAAGGGGATCAATCCACTCCCTCTCTCTCAATTCGATACCATATACAGGGATACGCTTGGGATCTATCTCATTATGCTATATAAATGGTGGTGACCCCCTTCGCTATAGGAGAAAAATGGAGTATGATAAGAATAGGAACGTTGATCGGCGTTTTATAGATGGCCTCCTGAGCCATCTTTTTTTTATTTTTTTGAAACGTTTCCCAATGTGGGACGTACTAATAGAGAAAGCAGTTGAAGGGAGAGGGGTCAGTGTGGAATAAAGCCGCAATTGCAGGTGGCATCATCGGGATCATGGCGATTCTATCGGCATGCACTTCTTCCGAAGGGGTGAAAGCCCCTCATAAGGAGCCTGAAAAAAGCATCATAGCAGAAAACCTTGAAGAAGAAGGATTTGTGGAAAACGTCGGATGGCTCACGGATTCCGAAATCCTGACGGTGGCCACGAAGGATGAAACCACCCGCTTATATAAATATAACATCTATACCGGTTCTCAAAAGACGATTTTCGAGACCGGCTCATCGTATGTCACTTCCAGTATCTCTCCTGATAAAAAAAGCATTTATGTCCAGACCTCTCCTGGTTCTTATCTAGCAACGGTCACCTATATCGATCCTGATGGACACTCTATATTCGAGCAGGATATCCCATCCTATGATATCTCTTTCGCATGGAATGAATTCTCTCCTGGGGAAATGCTCCTCACAAGCTTTGCCGAGGATTGGAGCTTCGAGGTCTCCCTGGTGGATATCAACAGTAAGAATGTGAGCACCCTTGATACGGATCAACCTTTCGTGCAGTGGAAATCGGATGATTCCGTCATCTTCCAGGATTGGCCAAAAGAAGACATCGCCCTCGCCGCTCCCCTGGTGGAGAAATCCTTGCTCGATGGAAAGCGGACGATGATTGCAGAGGATCTGATCCATTTCAATCAATTTTCCGATTCCCTCATGACGATCAAGGCGACAGATGAAAAAGGAATCTTTCAGTACCGTTTCCTTTCTACAGAAGGGGACGAGCAATCGACCTTTACCCAATCGCTTCTGAGTCGCTATTCCGACTGGCTGGTCCCATACTATGATATGATAGAAGGGAAAGGTCGCTTTCTTACGTTCGCTGCGAACGGGAAGGGGGCCGCAGATACAGATACAGACGGCTTCTCGTTGAAGGAGTGGGATGTTTTCAGTGGTAAGGAGAAGGTATTGTTCACCGATCTCCCTCTTGAGCCACTGACCTGCGCTCCGAAGGGGAATGCCTGCTTGTACGGGAACCAGCTGGAGAAAGTCATCTCCCTGGTTAATCGCAATATCATCCATCTACTCAGTGTGAAAGGAGCACAACTATAATGGCCATCGTAGACGTCACGGTCATCCCCATCGGTACTGAATCGCCAAGCGTCAGTTCCTATGTGGCAGACCTTCAGAGAATCTTGAAGCAATATGAAGCGGAGGGTAAAATCCGTTATCAGCTGACCCCGATGAATACCATCATTGAGGGAGAGCTCCCTGTCCTGTTCCAAGTGATCCAGGATATCCATGAATCACCGTTTCAACAGGGGATTCAACGTGTTGCAACGAATATACGCATTGATGACCGGCGCGATAAGGTCTCGACCATGGAAGGCAAGCTTTCTGCCGTCCAGAAAAAGTTGGACTCATGATCAAAAAAAGCCTCGTTCAGCTGAACGAGGCTTTTTCCTTAGATCAATGTCCTCCAGGATAACCGGAGTGAAGGACGGTCATGACCGTGAACCACCCAAATACCCCTAATGTGGCAAGGGAAAAGAAGATCCCAAGGGCGTTTTTATTCTTAAACGTACTAACGACGGCGAATAATGCCAAAAGTGTAACCAATGCTGTGATGATGACAAGACCCATTAATCCTACCCCTTTCCGTTCGGTTTAACGCTTTCATAATACCACAAAATATGTACAAATATGCACGCATTTACATTTTATATTTTTTTGCTTCGTTTGTCGAGGTCAAAAAATTGACTTTTTTGATTCGACAGAATCTTTCTATGACGGGAGTGCTTCTGATACAATGAAGCATACGACGTAGAAGGAGGTGATGACATATGGAATGGAAACAAATTCCGCTCGGCCCGCTTCAAACAAACTGCTATGTTTTTTGGAACGATGAAAAAGACTGCTTGATCTTCGATACGGGAGGGAACGCCGATACCCTGATCCGCTGGTTGGAAAAAGAGGGCCTCACTCCGGTGGCCATCTTACTGACTCATGCCCATTTCGATCATATCGGGGCAGTGGATGATGTGCGTGATCGCTTCGGCATACCGGTCTATGTACACGAAAAGGAAGCACAGTGGTTGATCGACCCTTCCTTGAATGGATCGGTCCTGTTCATGATGGAAGACAAGATAAGCGCGAGAGCAGCGGATTACATATTGACTGATGAGCAGAGCTTGGTGATCGGCTCCTTTCATTTGAACCTGTTCCACACGCCGGGACATTCTCCGGGAAGCATCTCCTACTATATGAGGGATGCGCAAATCGTGGTGGCAGGTGACACTCTCTTCATGGGAAGCATCGGGAGGTCAGATCTACCCGGCGGGGACCCTCAACAGCTCCTAGCCAGCATCCACGACCATCTGCTGACATTGCCTGAAGAAACGATCGTCCTGCCTGGCCACGGACCGGAAACGAGCATCGGTCATGAAATGGATGGGAATCCCTTTCTCAATGGATATTAAAAAAAAGCCTTTAGCATTTGAGCTAAAGGCTTTTTTTTAGTGGCCTCCTGCGCCTGGGGTCATCATAAAGGTGGTCCAATATGTGAAGCCGGCGAAAAACACGGTAAGGTAGGCACCGAAAACATAAATATACATACGTTCGGATAGCTTTAAATAACTAAGCATAATGAAGAACCCAGTTTGCCCTAAGAATAGTAATGATGTCTTTGGCATGTCGCCAAGGTAAAAAAATACTGCAAAGATACCCGTCCAAAATCCTAAAACTCTGAACATTCGATCCATATGTAAACCCTCCTTTACCCTCTGTCCGTCGTAAGTAATTATAAATGAAATCTACCATAAAAGTAAATATCAGTTTATTGGGACTTTGTGACGGAAAAGTGATATTCATGCCTCTCAACAAGAAGTATAGTACATATCGTTCCACTTTGAAAGGGATTTCAAACGTATTGGAATTGGAAATGCGCAAGCCCTTTCTTTTTCCGTTCAAAGAAGATCGTGAGCCTGTTAAAAAAATGTTCACAAATTTCGAGGGATAATACTGTACATATGTTGTACAAGTAATATACAATATGTTTAACAAAGCTTGAACAAACGATTTCAAGGAGGATGAAACAATGGATCACTTAACATTCTATACGTATCCAAGCTGTACATCATGCAGGAAAGCGAAAAAATGGTTGACCGCCAATGCCGTCGATTTCAATGAAAGGCACCTATTCAGGGAAACCCCCAGCCCGGAAGAACTCATGAATCTCCTTGCCCTCACAACAGAAGGACTGGATGAGATTCTCGCAACCAGAAGCCAGACTTTCAAGGACCTCGGCAAGGACGTCAACGACCTTCCACTTTCCGAAGTCATTCAATTGATTGTCAAAGAGCCTAAGCTTCTAAGAAGACCCCTTCTCACAGATGGTAAGAAATTGGTTGTCGGCTACAATCCAGAGGGGCTCCAGGGACTTGCGTCAAAGAAGAGAGCACTGAAAAAGAGCAGCTAGAGGTACATGGCATGAAGAAAATTCAATATGAATAGCCAAGCAGACACCCGAGGGAGTGCCTGCTTTTTTATGTTGTATTTGGCTTTGAAAAACAGGTGTGAATGAAGAGGGAGGAGGGCATGGGTCCAGTCGAAGCTTTTCTTGACATCTAGCTCCGGCGGGTTGAGGCTCGAGGTCATAAGCCAAAGACCCCCAAAAGGCACAGAACGCCTTTCCGGGGTCTTCGTCTTATGCTTGTCGCCTCAGGGCAACCCGCCTCCGCTTTTCTAACTGGGCTAGCTGGATTCGAACCAACGCATGTCGCAGTCAAAGTGCGATGCCTTACCGCTTGGCTATAGCCCAAGGTTTGCTTGTACAAAGATTAGTATGGAGGGAACGGGAGAATTTATACATGAAAAGGGAGCAAATCTGAAAAGATCTGCTCCTTTTGATCAAGAGTCACATATTTGAACGTTGCTGTACTTAATGAAAAGCTTCTGTCCGACATAAATTTTGTCTGGATTCGAAATGTTGTTGTTCTTCATGATGGTGTTAACAGATACACCGTGCTTGGCTGCGATGCCGGAGAGGGTGTCACCTGATTTTACATAGTGATAGATTTTGGCATACTCACATTTGGTCGTTCCATTGGTTGCGGCTTCTGCTGATGGAGCATGGAACCCTCCTACACCTGTTAACAGACCGAGAGAAAGAGCGGAAGCAACGACGACTTTACCTATTTTTTTCATATACATCTCTCCTCAATTCATGATTCTTGCTTGTTTAGTGTAAATAAAAATCAAATTATGTAAAAGTTTAGAATAAATGGGTAATTAGGGGTGGTTGGGGCGGAAGGTGTAAATATATGGGGTTTTAATAGTTTTTTGACAAATTTCATTCTTATGGGCATAAATGACAAAAAACCCGCTTCGTGTGTCGAAACGGGTCGATACTGCAACACTTATAACGAAGTAAGGCCACCATCGATCGGATACACGGCACCGTTAATGATGTTTGCTTCGTCGCCTAATAGGAAGACGACCAGGCTTGCCACTTCCTTGGCGGTACCGTACCTTCCGGCAGGGATGCCAGATTCTACGGCTTTTTTCGCTTCTTCTGATCCTTGAGTGAAGCGATCCATCATTCCGGTCGCTGTAGGACCTGGGGCAATGGCATTCACACGGATGCCCTGGGACGCGTACTCACCGGTTGCTGTTTTGGTCAAACCGATGACACCATGCTTTGTAGCTGCATAAGGGCTGACTCCCGGAGAACCGACGAGCCCCGCGTTGGATGCTGTATTCACGATGGAGCCGCCACCATTCTCGAGCATCACCTGCAGGACATATTTCATCCCGTAGAAAGCCCCCTTCAGATTGATATCGATCACTTTCTCGAAGATATCTTCTGGATATTCAGCCAGTGGGGAAACGGCCCCTTCGATCCCTGCATTGTTGAAGAACATATCAATTGTTCCGTATGTATCTACTGTTTTTTCAACATAATGTTTCACGTCTTCTCTTGACCCTACATCCGCCTGGATGAAGAATGCTTCAAAGCCTGCCTCCTTGATCAGCCTCACGGTTTCGTTCCCGCCTTCCACGGAAAGGTCCACCACTGCAACACGGACACCTTTTGCTGCGAGCTGGATGCTTGTTTCCCGGCCAATGCCGCTTCCGGCACCGGTTACGATTGCTACTTTATTTTCAATATTTGTCATGGTAAAACTCTCCTTTCTGTTCTATTATGACCTTTATCCTAGGAAAAAGAAATCATAATGCTTCAAATTGATGAAATTATGTCGATATATTTTCATGAAAAAGAATATAAAGGAGTCAAGGCCATGGATTCAGTTCAAGCATTCATACATTCCGTACAATACATTAAAGAAATACTGAGGGAAGAAACGATGATCACCGTTTTCGATCATGAAAAATACCTCTTTTATTCCCCGAGTTCAGAGCTGAATTTCGGACACGAACCGGGTGATCCTTTACCTGAAGCCTATCTGAACTATAAGATGGTCAATCGGACCGGAACGACGGTCGTGAAGGTTCCCGAGGAAGAGTTCGGGATCCCGTTTGACAGCATCTCATTTCCAATCAAGGACGGAGCGGGCCAAGTGGTGGGTGCAGTCAATGCAGCCGTTTCAAGGAAGAGACAAGAAATGTTCCACCAGATTGTCGAGAATATTGACATGATCTCTGAGTCGATTCTCGGTAAGGTGCAACATATCGCTGCCCACTCAGAAGAGCTGTCCGCCACTACGGAACAGATTTCAGAGAATACGAAGAATACAGTGGAGCAGTCAACGAAAATCACCGACGTGGCCACCACGATAAAAGGAATCAGTGATCAAACAAACTTACTCGGACTGAATGCCGCCATCGAAGCAGCTAGGGTGGGAAGTGCAGGGGCAGGGTTCGGAGTCGTGGCGACAGAAGTAAGGAAACTCGCGCTGGATGCCAAGAATGCCACTCTGTCCATCGAAGAGACATTGTCTTCCATCAAGATGTCCATGAGCAGGATGCAGGAAGACTTTAAGGAAATTGCGCAGTCCACCAGTGAAGAAGCCAAACTTGTAACGGAGTTCATGACAGAAATCGAGAGTCTCACCGCCACGTCGAATAAATTGAAAGAATTGATGGACTCCTTTTCAAGATGAGGATTCAATAGGCTCCCTCTTAAAGGGAGCTTTTTTACTGTTTCCTAGGAAAGTAAAAAAATCCTAATTTTGTATTGTAATTTTTAGAATATTAAATATAATAAAAACTGAGAGGTGATTCATATGTCAGAAAAAATCATGATCGAAGAGAAACAGCTGACACCGAAAGGGATTGAAACTAGGGAAAAACTGCTGAAGGCAGCAGAAGAGATATTCGGGACGAAAGGCTTTTATGAAACATCCATCGTGAATATTTCTCAGGAAGCCAAAGTGGCTCAGGGGACCTTCTATAACTACTTCCCTTCTAAAAAGGATATCTATGACGAGCTGATCCGGAATTACAGCCGTGATCTGAGGTTGGCCATCAAGGAAGGTATGACTGCTGCTTCTACATACGAGGAAGCACAGCGAAAGGGATTCTACTCCTTCTTCACCTGGGTCAAGAATCATCCGAATTTGTACAGCATCGTCCAGCAGGCGGTCGTGGTGGACCGCGACTTATACAAATGGTATTACGGGAAGCTTGCCAATGGGTTCTTGAAAAGTTTGTCCGAAGGGATGGAGTCCGGTGAATTCAAGGTGCTGGACCAGGAAACCGTCGCCTATTGTCTGATGTCTATCGGTCAGTTCCTCGGAATGAGATGGGTGTACTGGGAACGCTCTGACGTCCCGGATGAGGCATTTGAATCAGCTATGAGCCTGATATTCGAAGGGTTGAAAAATTAAAGGGGGAGGAATCATGGAAGGAATATCATATTGGATCGGGAAATGGGCGTATCTGCGTGGTGAGAAGACCGCCATCATAACCGATCAGGAGTCCATCACCTACAAAGAATTGAATGAGAGGATCAATCGCGCCGCCGGTAAGCTTCAACAGGAGTTGAAGGTCGGCACAGGGGAACGGGTAGCCATCCTGTCGCAGAACCGGATGGAATATATCATCCTGTTATTCGCCACAGCGAAGATAGGGGCGGTTGCAGTTCCGCTTAATATCCGGTTGAGTGCGAGTGAGCTGGTGTTTCAGCTCATGGATAGTGGCACGAAGGTCATTGCAGCGGATGAAGAGCATGTCCCGCTTGCCAAGGGGCTACTGAGGGATACGAAAGCAGAAACGATCCTACCTTTGGATGAGTTGCTGGATGGCCCCCTATTATCTTTACATGAAGAGAAAAATGTAAGCGCTCCCTTTATTATCTGCTATACATCTGGGACGACGGGTAAGCCGAAAGGAGCGGTCCTCACCCAGGAAAATATGTTCTGGAATGCAGTGAATAATACACTTGCCGTAGAGCTCACGTCTGATGATCGGTCGGTTGTGTTACTGCCCCTTTTCCACATCGGGGGCATCGGGTTGTTTGCCCTTCCGACTCTCTTTGCCGGTGGAACGATTGTGATTCCGGGGAAATTCGATCCGGAAAAGACGCTTGAGATGATCGAGGAACACAGGGTCACCATCGTCATGGGGGTACCGACGATCCACCAGGCGCTCCTCCATTCACCATCCTTTGATGGGACGGACCTATCATCCGTGCGCTGGTTTTACAACGGAGGAGCTCCGTGTCCACATGAGCTGATCACTGCGTTCATTGAGCGGGGATTCCTGTTCGGTCAAGGATTCGGTATGACGGAAACCTCGCCGACCGTCTTCATGCTCATGAAAGAAGATGCCCGAAGGAAAATCGGTTCGATCGGAAAACCCGTCATGTTCAATGATTTTAAATTGATGGGAGCGGATGGGCAGACGTGCCGTCCGGGTGAAGTGGGTGAGCTCACCGTGCGAGGGGCAAACGTCATGAAAGAGTATTGGAACCGGCCGGACGCCACGAAGGAAACGATCGTGGATGGGTGGCTTCATACAGGTGACCTTGCCCGTGTGGACGAAGAAGGCTTTGTGTATATCGTCGGGCGCAAGAAGGAAATGATCATTTCCGGAGGGGAGAACATTTATCCTCTCGAGGTGGAGCAGGTGATCAATCAGATCGAGGATGTGGAGGAAGTGGCCGTCGTCGGTGCAGCCGACCCACGGTGGGGGGAAGTGCCTGTTGCCTTCATCGTGAAGAAGAAGGGAAGCTCCCTCAGTGAAGAGGGGGTCCTCGGTCACTGCACCAGTCAGCTTGCACGATACAAGCTGCCGAAGGTGATCACATTCCTCGAGGAACTGCCGAAAAATGCAACGGGAAAAATTCAAAAAACTCAGCTGGTAAGGAGCGGATCGTAAATGAGTACGTATACAGTCGGACAGCAAGCCGCATGCAGTAAAACCATCACGGAATCGGATATTGTCATGTTTGCCGGATTGAGCGGTGATTTCAACCCCGTCCATATTGATAAGGAGTATGCCCAGACAACAAGGTTCAAGGAGCGGATCGCCCATGGCATGCTGACGAGCAGTCTCTTATCACAGCTTCTCGGTGTCCATCTCCCTGGGAAAGGGTCCATCTATATGGAGCAATCGATCCGATTCAAGTCACCAGTCTATATCGGGGATACCATCACGGCAAAGGCAACGGTACAGGAGTTCAATGAAGAGAAACATGTCCTGACCCTCCTGACCGAGTGCTTCAATCAAAATGAAAAAGTGGTGTTGACCGGGACCGCCAAGATGATGGTCCCAAGTGAAGGAGGAACGGTGTGATGGCAATCGGCATTCAATCGACGGGAACCTTCTTTTCCCCTGCGGTAGAGACTGCTGCAGACCTGGCGATCAAGACAGGTATTCCGGAAAACATCATCATCGAAAAATTCGGATTGTATGAGAAGCATGTGTCGGATGACACCATGCATGCATCGGACCTGGCGATTGCCGCCGGGAAAGAGGCGCTGGGGGCGATGGATCCTGCCGATCTCGACGTGGTCATCTACTTCGGCAGTCCCCACAAGGATTATCATGTCTGGTCCAGTGCACCGAAGATTCAGCACGAGCTGGGGGCCAAGAATGCGTATGCGTTTGAAATCATGAATGTGAGCTCATGTTTTCCCATCGCCCTCAAAGTGGCGAGGGATATGATCAGGTCGGATGAATCGATCAACCATATCCTGCTTGTCGGAGGATGCAAGGAATCACAGATCCTTGATCATGGAAACCCGAGGGCGCGCTTCATGTTCAACTTCGCTGACGGTGGGGCGGCAGCCTTGGTTTCCCGTGAGGCCACCCAGAGTGAGATCCTCGAGAGTGCGATCATCACCGACGGTTCCTTCCATGATGACGTAAGGATCCCCGCGGGAGGCTCCAAGCAATATGCAAGTCATGAATCGGTAGATGCCAATCAACACTATATCGACGTCAAGGACCCCATGTCGATGAAAGAACGATTGGATCCGGTTTCGATTCCGAACTTTGCCAAAGTGGTGAAGGATGCCCTTGCAAAAAGCGGCTATAAAACGGAAGACGTCAAGGCACTGCTTCCGCTTCATACGAAGCGCTCCATGTTTCGGGAGCTCCTCGATACGCTGGAGATCAAGGAAGAAAATGCGGTGTACCTAGATCATCATGGTCACATGTCGTCCCTTGATCCCTGCATCGGCCTCCATTTCGCCCAGGAAAGAGGTCTCCTCGAGCCGGGTGATATCGCTGTTGCGGTCAGTGCAGGAACAGGATATACATGGGCGGCAACCGTCATTCGCTGGAACGGTCCATCTCATGCTTAAAAGAGCCGCCGTGGTGGTTGTGCTGCTCTTGACCCTTTTGGCGCCAACACAAGCCGGGGCTGTCTATTCCTTCAAGGGAGCGTTCGGCAGCGGAGTGGATCCCGGTAACCTATTCCGGACTCCTGTTGCAATGGCGAAAGATGAAAACGGATTCATTTACATGGTGGATATGGGGAACAGCCGCATCGTCAAGATGGATGCCGGGGGAAAGGTCGTGAAGACGATCGGCTCCCTTGGCAGCTCCCCTGGGAAATTCAATATGCCCTTCGGTATTGCAGTCGATCGTGAAGGGAATTTCCTTGTAGCGGACACAGGGAACTACCGGATCCAAAAATTCGACCGGAACTTCAACTTCCTGAAGAGCTGGGGAACAAAAGGAGACGGTCCTGAGGAGTTCGGATTCCCGAGGGAAATTGCCGTCGACAAGGATAATCGTTACTATGTCACAGATGAATTCAATCACCGGATCCAAAGATTCAGCAGTGAAGGAACGTATGAAAAGACGATCGGCTCCTACGGACGAACGGACGGCAAGCTCGCCCTTCCACAGGGAATTGCCATCAATGACCAAAACGAAGTTTACGTAGCCGACACCTATAACAATCGGATCCAGGTATTTTCTAAAGATGGGGCCTTCAAGCGTAAGATCGGTGGAACACAGGGTGTGGGACCCTACCAATTCTATCACCCGAGGGGGTTGAATTTCGATGCGAGGTCCGGTGCCCTCTATGTGGCTGATACGTACAATAACCGCATCATGAAGTTCGATTCCAGTGACCGTTTCCTCTATACGACAGGTGCGTTTCCGACGCTTGCCTTCCCGAACCAGATCATTTCCGATGGGACAGGGGATCTATACGTCACCGATACGGGAAACAACCGGTTGATGGTCTTCAAGGAAGTCGGGCTGACGGTCTCATTCAAGATGGCAATCGGTGACGGCCGCTATGGGGATAAGACGTATGCAGGGCCGTTCGATGTCGAAAGTGATTCAAAAGGCAATACATTCGTCTCCGATTCTTTCAATCACAGAATCTTAAAGTATGACTCCACCGGTAAGGTAACAGGTAAGTGGGGGAGTCTACTGGGAACGGGCGGTCCGATTGCATACGGAAGCCTGGCTGGCCAATTCTACGTGCCGAGGCAGATGGCCGTCGACAAATACGATAACGTATACGTAGCCGATTCCGTCAACAACCGCATCCAGAAGTTCTCCAACAATGGAACATTCCTTGCGGCATACGGCTCATTGGGCACACTGAGCGGATTCTTCCGACTTCCGAGTGGCATTGCCGTTGACAGCAAAGGGAATATCTTCGTCTCAGATTCAGAGAATAACCGGATCCAGAAGTTCAACTCCTTCTTTGTATACCAAAAGGAATGGGGGAGAAAAGGGACGGGGAACGGTGAATTTTCACAGCCCATGCAGCTTGCCATAGACTCAAAGGATAACGTGTATGTGGTCGATCGCATCAATAACCGCGTCCAGAAGTTCGACAATAATGGAACCTTCCTCGCCAAATGGGGGACGGCAGGAGGATCGGGGAATCTGGATCCCCTTGAAAACTGGGGAGAGGAACCTGGTGACCTCTTCCTGCCGACGGGTATCGCCATCGACCAGAATGATAAGGTCTATGTGACGGATACCTCCAACAATCGAATGAATGTGTACAGTGATAAGGGTGCGTTCCTCGAGCAGTTCGGCTCATTCGGGGGAGAAGATGGGAACTTTTTCTCACCTCAAGGACTCGATATCGATTCAACAGGAAAAATCACCATTGCAGACGGTCTTCTTCACAAGCTTCAGTTCTTTAAAAAAGATGAATAATGGGGGAATAAGAAGATGAAGAAATCTAAGTGGGTCAAAGCAAGCTTCCTAGCGGCGTGTTCGGTCATGTTGATGGCGGGTTGTTCCGGGAAAAGTTCAGGTTCCAGTGACGATACAATCAAAGTGGGTGTACTCGCCTCCCAGACCGGAGCGCTTGAAACGTACGGAAAACAAACGATCCAAGGCTTTGAACTCGGCCTTGAATATGCAACGGACGGTACGAATGAAGTGGATGGGAAGAAAATTGAATTCATCGTGGAAGATACAGAAACAAAGCCTGACGTTGCAGTAAAAAAAGCGACGAAGCTCCTTGAAGAAGATGAGGTCGATTTCCTGGTGGGGTCTTCGAGTTCGGGAGATACCCTCGCTGTCCTTCCACTGGCTGAAGAATACGAGAAAATCATGGTGGTGGAACCTGCCGTGGCTGATAGCATCACGGGCGAAAACTGGAATAAATACATCTTCCGTACCGGACGGAATTCCTCTCAGGATGCGGTCGCAGGTGCTGCATCCATCGCCGAAAAGGACGTGAAGATCGCCACGCTTGCACAGGATAATGCCTATGGACGAGAAGGGATTGAAGCCTTTAAAGAAGGTGCAGAGAAGCTCGGTGCAGACATTATCAACGAACAGTATGCAGATCCGAATTCGACTGACTTCACTGCCAATATCCAAAACATCATCAAGGATAAGCCGGACTACCTCTTCATTGTATGGGCCGGATCCAATGCGCCCTGGAAACAGCTCAAGGATATGAAAGTAGAAGAGCAGGGCATCAAGATCTCCACGGCCGCTCAGGATATCAATTCCCTCAAGACGATGGACTCCCTCATGGGGATGAGCGGATATTCCATCTATTATTACACGCTGCCGGATAATGAAGTCAATGACTGGCTCGTTGAGAAACACAAGGAAAAATATGATGGCGAGGTGCCGGATCTGTTCACTGCAGGCGGAATGAGCGCGGCCATCTCCATTGTGGAAGCCATCAAAAAAACCGATGGTGATACCGAAGCAGAGACATTGATCAAAGCCATGGAAGGAATGGAGTTTGAAACGCCAAAAGGAACGATGAAGTTCCGTCCGGAAGACCACCAGGCGCTTCAATCCCTCTATGCCATCACGCTTGAAGAAGAAGAAGGGGTCGACCACCCGGTACCCGTCTTCATCAGGGAATTGGATATGAACGAAACGGAGCCACCGGTACGTAATAAGTAATGAAATCAGAATATTCAGGGAGTTTAACTCCCTGAATGCTATCCATAAAGGAGGTACCGGAATGAACACGATATTACGCACGGCCGGTCTATCCGTCTCGTTCGGGGAACATGACGTAATCAAAGAGGTCGATTTGGAGATTGAGCGGGGGAAGCTTGTATCGATCATCGGTCCGAATGGTGCCGGCAAGACGACCCTGTTCAATCTGATCAGCGGGCAGATCACCCCGACGAAAGGGGAAATCTTCTTCAAAGACCGGAATGTTACGGGATTATCAATCCCCATGAGAGCGCGTGCCGGCATTGGCAGGTCCTTTCAGCTCACCAACATCTTCCCTGAATTGACCGTACTTGAAAATATCCGCCTCAGTGTTCAATCGGCAGGGAAGGATTACTATTCCATCTTCCCGAAACCAGGGTTGAAAAGACGGCAGGAAGAGGAAGCAAGAGAGCTGATGGAGACTTGCATGCTGAAGGAAAAGGGTGATGCCTTTGCCATCGACCTGGCACACGGTGAGAAACGGAAGCTTGAGCTTGCCATGCTTCTCGCCCTCAAAACGGAACTGCTTCTCCTTGATGAGCCGACTGCCGGGATCTCCATCGAAGACATCCCGGCAATCCTCGAAGTGATCAACAGGATCAAGGCAGGCGGTGATCATACCATTGTCCTCATCGAACACAAGATGGACATGGTGATGCATCTGTCTGATCGTCTTGTCGTCCTTTTCAACGGAGAGCTGCTCGCAAGCGGGGATCCACGGACGATCATCAAGGATGAGCGCGTACAGACGGCGTATCTTGGAGGGATGCATAATGAATCTATTAAAAGTGGATGATCTTCAAACCTATCTCGGACAGTACCATATTCTGCAGGGTGTGTCCCTCGGGGTCAAAGAAGGGAGCATCACGGTCCTGTTCGGTCGGAACGGGGCAGGGAAAACGACCACGCTCCGCTCGATCATGGGATTCAATCCGAAGAGCACGGGGTCGATCCGCTATAAGGACGAATCCTTGAGAGGCGCCCCGACCCATCAGATTTCGAAGAAAGGGATCGGTTATGTTCCTGAGAATCAGGGGATATTCGGCAGCTTGACGGTGGAAGAGACCTTGAGTCTTGCAAAAGTGAAAGGGGACCAAGCGGCTGAGGAAAAGGCAGAATGGATGCTGGACCTGTTTCCGGACCTGAAGACATACTGGCACAAGAAGAGCGGTCTACTATCAGGAGGACAGAAGCAGATGCTCGCCATCTCCAGGGCATACATCAATGGGGATGGCCTCCTGCTGATCGATGAACCGAGTAAGGGGCTTTCCCCGATCATGGTGGAAAAGCTGATGGAATCGATCCTGAAGATGAAAGAAAGGACAACAATTCTCCTTGTAGAACAGAACTTCATGATGGCAAGCAGGATCGGGGATTATTTTTATATCATGGATGACGGGAAGATCGTCCACGACGGCCGGATGAACGAACTGGTGGAAGACCGTGAGATGTGCCGGAAGTATCTTGGGATAGCATAGGTGTTTAGGGAGTGGATCAAGTATGGACGTAATCATTAATCTATTGGTGAACGGCATCTCGACGGGACTGCTGATTTTCCTCCTCGCAGCGGGTCTGACGCTGATCTTCGGCTTGATGGACGTTTTGAATTTTGCCCATGGGGGGCTCTTTGTATGGGGGGCATTCATGGGGGCATGGGTATTCAATGAGACAGGGAATTTTCTCCTGTCGGTAGCGGCAGCAATCCTGATCGGAATGGTGCTCGGCCTCGTATTGGAACGATTTTTGATCCGACCGGTCTATGGAAACCATGTCAGGCAGCTCCTCATCACACTGGGAGGCATGCTCGTCCTGACAGAGAGCATCAAGATCTTATGGGGACCGAATCCCATCAGGGTCAATCTTCCGGAGTGGCTGCAGGGCAGTTTTCAGCTGGATGGGGGAGTGATCCTCATCAAATACAGGTTGTTTGTGATCGTAGTGGGAGTCATCATGTACGCCGCACTCTGGCTTCTATTGAGTAAGACGCGTATCGGACTTATGATCAGGGCCGGGGTCATCGATAAGGAAATGGTGCAGGCCATGGGGATCAACGTCAAAGCCATCTTTACGTTTGTGTTCCTGCTCGGTTCTGCCATGGCGGCAATGGGCGGTGCCCTCCTTGCCCCGTATTCTGGTGTCGTATTTGCAGAGATGGGGATGCAGTATGCGGTCCTTGCTTTCATCGTGGTGATCATAGGCGGGATGGGAAGCCTTCAGGGGTCGGCCCTCGCCTCCTTGATCGTCGGGGTCCTGGGCGCGTTTATGGCCTATTACATTCCAGACCTTTCCCTTGCCCTTAATATGCTGCTCCTCGCCTTCGTCTTATTGGTGAAGCCGACCGGACTCATGGGGGAAAAGGGGGGAGCCGTATGAAAAGCATGACGAATCGCATCCCTCTTTACGGGGGGATGGCAGGCTTGGTGGCCTTGATGCTGTTTCCTTTTGTCAATGATTCAAGGAGCATGCTCATCATGTTCACGCAGATCTTCATTTTCGCCATCTTCGCCATGAGTTTCGATATCCTTCTTGGGTATACAGGGATCGTTTCCTTCGGTCACTGCATGTTCTTCGGCCTGGGTGCCTACAGCGTGGCCCTCATGTTCAATAATCATGAGGCCACACTGGGGAACTTCATCATCGGGCTCCTGATCGGCATCGCCCTTTCAGCCGTGGTGAGCTATGTGATCGGACTACTGTCCCTTCGCCTAAAGAGTCACTTCTACGCCATGCTCACCCTGGCCGTTTCTCAGCTGTTCTTGGTTCTTGCCGAGAAGTGGAGGGGGCTGACCATGGGAGGGGACGGCTTTACATTCTCTGTGCCGGATGTATTCAAAGATCGCATGAGCTTCTATTATGTAACCTTGATCGTCATGGCATCCATCTTCATACTGTTGAAGTTATTCACCTCCTCGTCGACGGGGAAGGTCCTGAAGGCCATTTCCCAGAATGAGTACAGGACGGAAGCGCTTGGGTTCAAGACGCTTCATTACAAGCTCATGGCGAGTGTCACGTCCGGCATGGTGGCCGCATTGAGCGGGGCCCTGTATGCGGTTTCGCTACGGTTCATCAATGTGAGCGTATTCTCCATCGAAGTGACCCTCGATGCCCTGCTCATGACCATGATCGGCGGTCTCGGGACGCTGATCGGTCCCATCATCGGGGCCGGCATCATCGAGTTCCTGCGTCACTACCTATCGGAACTAGCATCGGTCTACCCGATCTTCGAGCGCTGGACGATCTTCCTCGGCTTCCTCTATATCGTCGTCCTCTTGGGCTTCCCGAAAGGATTGGCGGGTGTAGTGAAGTCCCTGAAGGGGAAAAAGAAGAAAGAGAAAAAGAACGACGAAGTGAAGAAAGCAGCCTGACCCATCGGCCCCGTCCAATTGGACGGGGCCTTTCGAATTGATCAAAGTAAACAAAAAAAATGGGAGAGCGTTGCAGGATTTTCAGGTTTTTTGTCGTATATATATCTTCAAGACTACTGAAAGGTGGTGTGATTCATCATCCACTCTGTCGAAACCTTCTCCGAACGGATGATTTCGGAAGCATTTCGCAGTCATGCAACAGATGTCCATCTCGTCCCTCGCAAGCACGATTACCTCATCCAGTTCAGAAAGCTCGGAACACTCGTCCCCTTCAAGACGATCGACGAAGATCAGGCCGAGCGCCTCATCGCCCATCTGAAGTTCATGGCCTCCATGGATATCGCAGAGAAGCGAAAGCCCCAAAGCGGCTCCTACACCCATTTCATCTCACGGATCCCCCTTGCACTGCGGGTATCCACCCTTCCGACCACCCATCTCAAAGAAAGCCTCGTCATCCGGATCCTACCCAAACAAATCCCCATCGAGCACATGTCCCTCTACCCGTCATCAGCTAAAAAACTCGTCGCCCTGCCCATGCACTCCCATGTTCTTATTCTATTTACCGGACCGACAGGCAGCGGGAAGACGACCACCCTTTACTCCCTTGTCCACCATTGTGCCGTTTCCCTCAACCGCAACGTCATCACCCTGGAAGATCCTGTTGAGAAGGCCCACGAAGAAATGGTCCAAATCCAGGTGAACGAAAAGGCAGGCATCACGTATTTGACCGGTCTTAAAGCTATTCTCCGCCATGATCCCGATATCATCATGGTCGGGGAGATCCGGGATAAAGAAACCGCTGAGATTGCCGTCAGGGCAGCCCTCACTGGACATCTCGTCCTCTCATCTGTCCATACGCGGGATGCGAAGGGTGCCATCTACCGGCTTGTAATCCTTCACCAAGGTTGAGATACTGCCATAAGGTTTGAGACGACACCACAAAGGCTGAGACACAAACAACAAAGGTAAAACCTTGATACAATCAACCCCTATATTCACAAAGGTTGAGATAGGGTGTGCTTTTTTAGAATAAATGAGATAAGACAAACAATTAAAGCTTCAGACCAACAAACGCCGTGAAACCTTTTCAGCAAACATTTATCCTAACTAGCTATGGTTATCATTCCTTTTGACAAGTCTTATTAGAAGGCTCGATTTATTT
Source organism: Rossellomorea sp. FS2 (assembly GCF_047915635.1). Classification (NCBI taxonomy): domain Bacteria; kingdom Bacillati; phylum Bacillota; class Bacilli; order Caryophanales; family Bacillaceae; genus Rossellomorea; species Rossellomorea sp. FS2. The sequence goes on from NZ_JBLRVS010000001.1 coordinate 536,195, forward strand.
TTTCTGAATATAAAATGAAATTTTTAGAGAAGGGGTTAAAGAGTGTATGGTAGAGGTTAATAAATCTGAGGTAGATACAATGAAATGTGCATACGGCAAATTATACTTATTGGAAAATACATTAAGGAGCTACATAATCAGAAAGATGGAACTGGTTTATGGTCCGAACTGGTTTCATCTTGCTCCCAGGTTAGTGCTGAAAAGAGGGGCAAAAAAAGATTTTGATAAACTAAACTTGCATGAACTTGAACGGCATTACTTGCAAAGTTATCCAGAAGCTTTTAAATTCCTTCCACCGCTATTTTTACAATCTCTCCATACTATTTACCCATTAAGGAATAAAATCGCACATAGCCACTTCTTAAGTCCTCCGGAGGTAGAAAAATTACTCACCTCAGCAGAACTTATAATAAAGTACATTGAGAAAAAAATGAACTCCTGCTAACAAAAGATTGTATAGGTTGTATAGACAAAGGGAAAAAATCCAGGTAGATTGAATATTGTGAATTGTGATTCATAAGTAAAGAAACTCTAGTCGATATGCAATATATAGAAATCACTATGAAGAAGGATAGAAGTGATTTTTCAGCAGGACAAAAAATATAAAGAGGCAGGTAAGATATTAAAATATATAAAAGAGATTATCACCAGATAACCAAAGAAGAAAATGAATTATGGGAAAGAGTAAAGAGGGATGTTTAGTGCTAATAGAGGTGAATGGAAAATGCAATATATAGTTGATAGTATTTTAAATTACATAAATAAAGTTCAAACAAATTATGCCATCCTTATAAATGGAAAATGGGGAAGTGGTAAGACATATTTCTGGGAAAATGAAATAAAACCAGCAATAGAGAGTATTGAGATAAACGGTGTTCAACAAAAAACCATTTATGTTTCTCTTTACGGTGTTTCAAGTCTCGATGAAATTAATAAAAGGATTGTACTGGACAAACTAATTACAAAGAACAAGAAAGTTCAGGATTTGGCTGACAGTAAGTGGGGAGGGAAAATTACTGAGTTAGCCAAAATGGGAATAGGAATGGTGAAAAGTCTTGATATACCAGTTTTAAAGGAAGTGTTGGAAACAAGTGTAAATTATGAAAATCTTTTAGATTTTACAGATACAGTTTTATGTTTTGATGACCTTGAAAGAGCAAATATAGATATTGCAGATATCCTTGGCTATATTAATAATTTTGTTGAACATGACAGCGCAAAAGTGATTATTATCGGATATGAAGATGAGATAGCTGATAAGATGATTCATCGTAATATAGAAATGAAAATGCTAGTTTCTTCAATAGTGCTAAATAATGAAGAAGGATATACCAAATCCACAAAAACGGCGAACTCATCAGAGGAGAGTTTCACCTCTAGCGAATTAATTACTAATAAAATGAATACTTTGTTTCACAGAAGCAATGAATATAAGCGGATTAAGGAAAAATTGATTGGTAAAACATTAACTTTGCAATCTGATGATTCTGCACTAATTTCTAGTATTGTTAGCCAAATAACCAATCAAGAATTAAATGAGTTTTTAAACAAAAACCTCCAAGGAATAATAGGTGTTTTCAAGGACAGTCGTACTGATAATGTTCGTATTCTAAAGCAAGCTTTTGATGATTTTGAGATGATTTATACGAAATACAACGAGGATTATCGTGAGCTAGGAGAAGACATTCTCACATCTATCTTAATTTATACTCTAGCTGTGTCCTTTGAAATCAAAACAGGTCAGGAAGGAAATACTGCCCTCGAAAAGGCAACTGCTAATTCGCTCTATCTTATTAGTTTTAGTAAAATGAACCATAATCACAAAGAATCATACTTAGAACGGTTTATTAGAAAGTATTCACTTACAACTCCTCCGATGACGAATGTGCAACGAATAGTTTTCTTTCCATTTGTGGAGCGATTGGTAAGAAGAGGGATATTCGATTTGGAGCAATTTGCTGGGGAAATGCAGACAATACAAGAGAAAATGGGACAAGAAACTCCACTTCACCTGAGATTGCTTAGGGATGGACATTTTTACTTTACGGATGAAGAGTTTGCTAAAGCTGTTTCAGATGCATATGAAAAACTATCAAAAGGTGAAGTATCTTTTGTTTTATATTTTAGTGCATTTAATCATTTTCGTTTTTTCGTTGAAAAAGGACTGTTTCAAGAAGATATCAAAAAGGTAAAAACAGTATTATTACAAGGGTTAAACATTGCTGGAGAGAAATCCGAACATTACCCTAATATGGACACTTACTTTATTGGGGCAAACATAGAACCGACGGACACAGATTTGTTGGAATTTAAAGATAAAATCATTTCTATTAACAAAACTCTAAAAGAGAAATTAGAGGAAGAACAAATACAGGAACTTATGACATATCTTGAAACAGATTTTCAAAAATTCACACATGAAATTAGAGAGAGGTTTTATTATGTTCCTGTTTTCAGTCAATACAGTGTAGATGAATTAGCGCAAAAAATCATTTCCCTTTCCAACACAAATACTTATACATTCTTTCTTCTCCTGGAAAAAAGGTACTCCTATAAAGAGGATATTAAGACGTACAAGTTATTCCTTGAAAAACAGCCTCTATTAGACCTGAAATCAAAAATTAATTCGTTTATACACAAAAAAGAAATTACATTAAAAGTTTCGCTTTTAAAAGAGTTAGTTATAACAATTGATAAAATGGTAGAAATCATAGATGAAGCGGAACCAAAAAAGAGCTCCGAACATATCGAGTAAAATATTTAATAGTTAGGTTCCGAAACTGATTCGATTAAAAGGCTTGGAGACTCAAGGCTTATTCTTTTCATAGTTATGTAATTCTAGAAAAGTGAAAATTAAATAAATTATTGAAGGTGAAAATATGGACAACCTTTTATACTTTCCATACATTTCAATACCTAAGACGCCGTGGCTATACAAGTCATTATTGTATTGGGATAAAATAGACACCATTACACCAATACAATTTCTCAGAAGACCTAGTTTTTTTGAAGGAACGTATATGAGTGAGCTTCTGGAATCAGAATTAGTTAGACCAGTCATTCCTACAAATTATATCTATGAAATTCCAAATTTTAAGGATGACTTTTTAAGTTATGTAGACAATAACTATCTTCATAATAAGCACTTATACAAAAAAAAAGATGGGAAATTAGTTAACGTTTCAAGAATTCATTTAGAAAAAATGGATGAGATAGGTTATGAATTAGTGGAAAGAGAATTGGCATATCAAAGTGGTAGATGGTTTTTAATGCATCAGTCAGTGGCAAATGATTTTATGTTTTATTTGGCAAGTCTCATTGGCAGTATACGAAATAGTCAGCCTATTACTGACAACCCAGTTCAATTAAAAACAAAAATCTCTGTTGCAAATCAAGAACAAAAGAATTTTATCAATCGCGAAAATTGGAGAAGAACTATTTTAAACAAAGCATTTCCAACTCCTATGGAGATTGAAAATGTTAAACAGTTATATGATTTTAAGCAAAAAAATGGAGACCACCTTAAAGATTTCAGAAAATACATCGAGCGAGAATTGCTATATATTGATTCTTCACCAGACCATTTGAGACAAGAAAGAATAAATTATTTAATCACAGATATCGAGGAGGAAAAACAATCAATCGCTAGTAAAATGAAAGAAAAGTGGCATGTGTTTGATACTGCTACATTTATCCAATTAACTGTGAATGCTGGAACTATTACAAATGCTTTTCAAAATGGAACAAACTTAGCAATTGGGACTGCTTCTCTTTCTATTGTTGGTACTTTATATAATACAATGAAGAAAATTGGCAAAAACGAAAATGATTTCTTAAGTAATCCCTTAGCATATGCTTTCATTGTAGATAATAAGTGGAAAGTTAAAAGAAGTGGAAAGGTTTTTCCAGAACCAATATAGGGAGAAGAACTTATAAGAGAAAATTATCTCCTTGTTTACCTTCACAAAAATATAAACATAAATATTAGTAGTAAAGTAATAAAAATAACCAAGGGAAATATATTACTATTACTCTAAATTGGTGGAGGTCGGAAATGAAAACTCTTTCGGAATTAGTTACTCTTTATAAAAAGAATTATGCTGGATATGAGGAATGGAAGTTGAGTGATTTTATAAAACGGACAAAGTCACTAGAAGAATTAATTAGAGATGCTGTATGGGGTTATTTTCCTGATTTAAAAAGAGATTCGCACCAGAGTCAGATGCCTAAAAACGTATTAAAAGAGATGGTGACCAGATTACTAGAACCAAAAATTATAAAAGAATTAAATAAGTGCAAAAGTTTTGATGACATCTTCTTTTCGTGTTTCGTCAATTGAGAATACTTTTTGTCCCGCACCAATTAGAATGAGGTTTATCTTGATAGCGAAAGTCCTCCTTTTTTTCTCGCGGTCCTGAATGCGTGCTGTTCCGAGGGGCTTTCCGCTGCTATCTGCTTTTAGTAAGGTATTTCTAGCATCAAGCATTTAAAACTGTTCCTATAGTTTCCATTACATAAAGCGGAACACCGTGAATCTTCTGTAGAGTTCTACGTAATATCCTTTCAAAAAAGGAGCCTTGATGTCTTGCTGTAAAGATTAACACTTCTGGATTTCCATTAAAACCGGTAATGATAATACTGCTTAAAAACCCTCCACCTTGAAGGTTAACAGATTTCCCCTCAAATCTTTTAGTTAATACACCTAAGAAAGTTTTTATTTTTGATATTTGTAATCATCATTGCATTTAAATTGGTTGTGCTTGATTGGTTCACATAAACCTTCAAGAAGCATAACCAAGTTTGATTGCATTAACAAATACATGGATTTATCGATAAATACATTGTATAAATATGTCAGGTGATAGAAATATATGTTAGAATAAGGATAGTTTGAATTCTTCGTTAATTGAGGAGATACATTATGAATGCCAAAACGAAGTATGAGTATTTAGAGAACTTTAAGGGGTTACTTTTACCCAAAGGATTTACTATTACTGATATAAAGGAAATAAATTACGGGATACAATTTACTCTTAAAAAGGACCAACTAAGTGGGCTGGTTAGAATCTATGAAAGCAAAAAAGGGGTTAGGCATGATTTCTCGCAAGTGAAAAATTCTGAATTGCTGAATATGCTTGAACATCATTTACATATCGCACCCCAAGTAGGTGGGAAGAGAAATGAAAAAACAAAAACCCAGAACAATACTTTAAGCAGGTTACCTGATGAACTCATCGGTACGGATGAATCAGGTAAGGGTGATTACTTTGGACCTCTTGTGATAGCTGGTGTTTTGGTTTCAAAGTCTTCCGCTGCCATACTAAAAGAGTTAGGGATTACAGATAGCAAGAAAATGAGTGATAAGACAATTTTTGAAATTGCCCCCAGAATAAAAGAACTGTGTCCATATGCAATTGTGCCTATCGGTAATCAGAAATACAACGAACTTTATAATAAAATTCAAAATCTTAATCGACTATTAGCATGGGGACATGCAAGGGTAATCGAAAACATTCTTTCAACTCATGATTGCCAAACGGTGTTATCCGACCAATTTGGGGATGAAACATTGATACAGAAGGCATTATTAGAAAAAGGTAATAACATTAAGCTCTACCAAATGCCAAAAGCCGAGCAGAATATTGCTGTTGCTGCTGCAAGTGTATTAGCCAGGAATGAATACGTGACTCGGTTAAGTCAAATGGAGAGGCATTATAAGGTGAAACTACCGAAAGGGGCATCCACAGCCACACAGAATAGCGCAAAAGAGTTTCTAAAGCAATATGGCAAGGATGAACTATCAAATGTAGCAAAGTTCCACTTTAAGACCACTCAACAAATCCTTGGATAAATGGTGATGTAATGAATTCTTTATACCAACAGAAGGAACAGGCTAATGAGCTGAGAAAAAGCGGTCGTCTAGAAGAAGCCCTTCCTTTGTATCAAACATTGTGGGAAAGTGCCCAAGACAAGTTCAATGGTGCTGGACTTTTACATTGTTTAAGAAAGCTTAGAAGATTTGAAGAAGCCCTTCCTTTAGCTAAGGAACTTGAGAAACAACATATTGGGTTTGACTGGTGTCGCAGGGAAATCATTTGGACCTACATTGGCGGGTATCTGAACCAATTGACCGAAAAGGATACAATGGGTAAAACGCTTAATATTGCGAATCATATCCTTACCTTGCAACCAGATGAACTAGCCTTGCAGAAGGTGGTTTTTGCTGTTTTGAAAAAGGCAAAGCAGTTAAAGAAGAGGGACATTGCGTGTAATTGGGTTGATAAGATTACTCCTGAAAACATTGACAGTACACCTATAAAGACTGAACGTGGCGACACAGGTTGGAACTACCAAACCATATGGTATTTGCATAAAATTCGTTGCCTCATTCATCAAAATTCATTAAAAGATGCGATTGATAAGGTGGATTTTGTCCTTCATAACCTAAATAAAAAAGAAAAGTATTTTAAGAGATTAAAAGCTACTGCTCTATTGAAGCAAGGAAATATCAACGAAGCAGAAGCTATCCTTCAATCTTTATGCAAGGCAAGAAGAGTGGAGTGGTGGCTTTTGTATGACTATGCGATGCTGATGAATGAAAAAGGTGAAAAGACGATAGCTCTTGACTATATGTACAAAGCCGCTAGTTCAGAGAAAAGACTAGAAGGCATCTTAGGTCTTATTTTGGATACTGCCAAACTGTCTAAGGAATTGAGGAGGATGGAAGAATCCTTTTACCATTTCCAGTTGTTCAAGCTGATTCGTGAAAAAAATGGTTGGAGCATTCAAGAGGAAGTCATAAAAGAACTCCAGGAATTATCGACTCAGTATGATTCAAATTCTTCAGTAACCTTCCATGAAGCGTTGAAAAAATGCCGCTCTTACTGGAGGGCTAATTCAACGGAGCCGAGTAGAAGAGTGGAAAAAAAGAATAAGAGAACAAGTTTATCTGGGGTGGTTAAACTGGCTAAAGAGGGAGCTCCTTATTGTTTTATCCATTGCAATAAAGAATCGTTCTATTGTTTAGTTTCTGATTTGCCTGTCCCTGTTACAAATGGTATGTCTGTGAAATTTGATGCCATCCAATCTTATGACAAAAAGAAGCAGAAGGAATCGTGGAAAGCAGTGAACATTTCTTCTGATTAAAAATTGATAGTCTACAATGTAAAAGCAAAACAATGAGGTGAATTGCAATGTCACAGAAAAATATCTTCAAGTCTTTAAACTTAGATAGAAAGAAACTTCCTGAAATAATACAAGAATTTGTTCAAAAACGATTCTCGTCCTCTCAAATATCCGATATTGAGCATGTAAACGGAACACTTCACAGATGTACCATTCAGGCAGACTTTAAAACTATCTTGCTTGACTTCTATTATTTAGAGAATGGGAAGACCACCATTCGTCCTTCAGGACAACATGTGGATATCAGCACAGAGCTAGCGGCGCATATAAAGGGGAAAATTCAGTTTGCGGCAACGGATAGAACAGGTGATTATTCTGTGTGTCCATTGGAGGAGGAGGAATTTGACTTTATTATAGAATATCTTCAAGAGGGACTTGAGGATGTAAAAAAGATTGCTGAGTCCGATAACGAAGCACAAAAGTACGTATTATATCAATTCCAAAGTAGCATTGCAGACAAAATTACGTTAAAGTATTATAAAACAACCAGAAGACTCCAGATTCAAGGGAAACCCATGTACCTATATCAAGAGGTTACCTGTTTGCTAGCTAGACATTTTCCTTTTGAAGAAGTAATTAAGAATCAATCGGAATTTTTCAGCATAGAAATTAAACCGGAAGAAATTAGGGGAGAAATGCAGGAATTATTGCCTTCCGCGTATAATTATCTTGGAGAGAACCTAAGGAAAATACTTTCGGGCTCTTTAGCGCTTCAAAAAATTGATATCTCTCTTGAAGATTATTCTTCCTTTGTCTTTCCAGCTTTAAAGACTCTTGAAGGGTTTATGAAGCAAATTCTCCTATCCAACGGTCTCAGACTATCGAAAAAAGAGACTCTAGGGGAATTATTTGGGTATAACGGTATTAAAGACCACCATGTATATTTATCCAAAAACGGGAAAGAACTGAAGGATGAGGTCACCAAAACCTGGATGGAGACATTATATAATTATTATGTAAAACAAAGGCATAACCTCTTCCATGTGGCTGATATGGATGCTTTCACTCGGCTTATCGAGTCTAAACAGGAAGCTGACCGCATCATTACAAGGATTATTGATTTAATGGAAAGAGCCCACGATGAACTTGCAAAAGTTTCACTTTCCAGGTAAAAGTCCTTTTTTAAAGAAAAGGTGATAAATTATGAAACATTATGAAATACAAAAGATGGATTATCATGAATATTCCTATGTCATTTTTTCAACGTCATATGTGAATCCCATAGAGGACATAGATGACATTGAAGAAGAACTGAAGCCACTTTTCAAAGGGAAAGTGGTGTTCGATTTGCTTTTGTCCAACGGTCATACATCAAATCGGTTTGTGGAAGCTGAGTTTGATGGAACTAGATTCAATAACTCATCCTTCAAAGCTTTGAAAGATGTAAATGATTTTATCATAAAAGAAGCAAGTCACTTTTACAGTAGTCATTCTGATTTACTGAAAAACGGTATTTTGTCCAATGCGCATCAGTTCCTCATTAAAAAGGGCAGAATGTAATACTAATTATTAGGTATCGTAGCTGTCGAAAAATATATAGATGGAAATTTTATTAATCACTTCGTTGTTCAATTGGGTCAAAACGCCTCCATTAATAAAGTTCAAGTAAATAACCACACCTAAAAAGGAGTACTAGTTTCTTAACGGTGTCCGTTTTGAGGTACAAACAAACAAATATCAATGCAAAACGCACTGTATTTCACATTGAAATTCACAGTGCGTTTTTTATTGTTATATCAACTACCAAGTGAGCATATGTATCAAACACTACTATAAATTACATACCGGTTCTAGCGGTGGAAATAATTATTGGAAGGTGTGTGAATTTGGTTTTGTACTCCTTGTTATGGTGAATGTAAAGAATTTTCAAGTAAGAAGGAGACTCTCTATCCCTCGTCGAATTTAATTACACAATAACTAATTTTTTCTAAAAGGTGGGGCATATGGGGAGAATTGGACCAATTATCGAAAACGGGAAAAAAGCAGGAAAATTAATTATAAAAAACCGCAAAGAAATTATTGGAGCGATAACTGGTTTGAGTGCTGCAGGAAAGGTTATAAAGGAAAATATCGGCAATAAAGAGACGGGCAAAACAGAAGAAAAATTTCATCATAGGAAAGTGCGTTATAATCATTATAAAAAAATTCTAATGGAATTGGATAGTAAAAACAGAAACGAACTCTTTCAATATATACTTGAAGTAGAAAAATTTACTCAACAGATAAAAAATGAAGAAAATAGGGAACTCGGAGTAAAAAAGCCTATACATAAAAAGAGAATCAAAAATTGGAATGATATTCTTATTCAAATTAAAGATAAAATGGATACAAAAGATTATCTTGAATTTATTAAAATTTATAACAACCCTAACTATCACAGTGAATATTTTCAAGGTTTTGAGGGTGTTGTTGAAACATTCAAGAAACTAAACAATAAACAAGAAATTGTTGATTTAATAAAATACATTGAAGAAATAACAAATAAAGGAATTGAACAAATTAAAAAGGATTTTTCTCTAAGCGAGTAAGATAATTGTATTTTACTCCTTTTTCGGAAATGTATAACTATTGACTAATTAGTTCTTTTAGATAGTAAAAAAATACTGAATAAAAGAGTGAGGCTTATTTATTACAGGGGGACTTTATTGAAACATTGAAATATAGAAAAAAGCTTAGAGGAAAAAACTCTAAGCTTTTTTGATGTGAAAATGTTGTGATTTTCGTTGGGAATTGCGCTGTGATTTGGTTTATTGCAACTCTCAAGTAAACCCGAGGGGCATCATCGATCTGCGTGGAAATGCAGAGGGGCCGTGACATCAGGAAAATATGCAGCTCTGTGGAATGAGCGTGGATTCACCCTCCTTGAAGCCCTGTTTTCCTTCTTTATCGTCTGCCTTATTTCATTTTCCATCCCGTTGGTGATTAAAGGATTCTCCCTCGTTCGGGAGGAAATGATCCCACCGCCGTATTACCAGTGGACCTTATTCAATGAGAGTGTCAGGCAAGAAACGTGGAAATCCAGAGGGATGACCGTAACGAATTCGGGGTTTTCATTTATCCTGAATGGGGAGAAGGTCACGTATGAAAAATATCAGGATTCCATCAGGAGACGTGTGAATGATAAGGGGCATGAAGTGGTCCTTCAGAAGCTTTCCTTGGTCAGTTTCCACGCAATAGACGGTGGAGTCAGGATAGAGGGGGTATTCCTTGATGGGAAGAAGCTTGAAGGAGAGTTTTTTTACTATGGGGAATGAGAAAGGGTTCATCCTGCCCTTCACGTTGATGTTCCTGTCTGTCATCTTGACCGTGGCTGTCGCTTCAAAAGATCTATACGTGAGTAAATACCGCTACCTGACCAATATGCAAAACGTGTACGAGAGAAAAATCAGCTTATACCAGACCGTACTTTATGAAATGGAAGCTGGCAGCGGTGTCGATGGACTCCGTAAGGGAAGTTTCGGCACGATGAGCGTGGACTACCTGGAGGGGTCTGGTGACCTCCAGCAAATCGAAGTGAGATTGAATCAGCCTGGAGGTTTTTCTTCCGGTCGCAGTCGTGTATAATAAGGACACAAAAAAGATAGTGGATTGGAAGTAGATTAGATTATGGAATCAATTGTGCTAATCGGATTTATGGGAGTAGGAAAAACGACAATCGGACATATTCTCTCGGAGAAGGTCGGCCTTCATGTCGTGGACATGGACGAATACATTGTCGAGCAGGAGGGGATGCCTGTCCGCGAGATTTTCGAGCGTTTCGGCGAAGGATATTTCCGTGATCTCGAAACGGCCGTCCTGGCGAAGCTCTTGAAGGAAGCGTGCATCATCACGACGGGAGGAGGGATCGTCGAGAGGAAGGAGAACCGCACCCTGCTTGGCGAAAACGGGTGTGTGATCCATTTGTCCGCTCCGTTCGAGAGCCTGTGGGAGCGGCTTGAAGGAGATCCCGACAGACCCCTTGCACAGAATCCCCGTCATGAAGTGGAGAGTCTGTTCAGTCGTCGCATTCCTCTATATGAGGAAGCGAGGACCCATGAGGTGGACACCGGCGGGAAAGATGAAAAGGCAGTCACACGAGAGATCCTCTCCCTCCTTGGGGAGAATTAAAACTAGAGGAGCTGGGCATACTGGATGGGTGAAGGTGGTGACAGGATGTCTGTGAATGACTACGTCAAATTCTTGACCCAAACCGTGGTTCAGCATTATAACAAATCACCCCAGGAACGGAAAACGATCAAGAAGCAGCGCAAGACCCGCAAGGAACCATTCCTGTATCGGTGGTTCGGCATCATCCCTTATGCGGTCGGGCTGTTTTTTAAAAAAAAGCGGAATCATTGAAAAAAGCGGGAGCTACACAAGCTCCCGCTTTTTTGTTTGTTGTCACTGCTGAAGGTAAAAGATCCCCCCATTGATGATCTCGATCTCGATCTTCGGTTCGTATTGATCCTTTAGGGCAGCTTGTTCGAGGAAGTAGGATTCGGGCTTGTCTTCGACCTCTTTATAAAAGTGGTCCAACAGCTCCCGGTCTTCCTTCCATGAGGCAAGGGCTGATTCTGCCCATTCCGTCGACTCCCGGCTGATTTCATCCCGCAGTTGCTGTTGGATGCGTCCGATCCCACTTTTGGGGCGGATGATCGGGGTCAGGGTGAAGCAGAGATCCGGTATCTTCGGCGTCAGCTTGAGGGTGAGGAGTTCATCGTGAAATCCTTCCTTCATCATACCGTTGATCAGATTGAGGCCGATGCTCCGGAACGTATCCTTCTTGCGATTCGATTGATAGGAGATCTTGACGTTCATACCGAGCCACGGATGAAGTGGGATCTGTTGCTGGCCGAACCCCGCCCTGTTCTCATAGAGCCGGGTATACCCTGCGAGACTCCGGGTGGAGCGGAAAATCTGGTGCAGTCGGGGTGAACCGAAATGGATGACTTCCCCATTGAGACCTTCAGGAGCCTTTTCCTGATCGGTGATCAGATTTAGTGCCATGGGATTCGGTTCCCCGCCGGTCTTTTCGAGGTAATGCCAGTAGAATGGGCGATTCATGAGCTCTTTATCCATCTCGATCGTGAGCTGGACGGTCATATAGCCATCACCGCTTGCCTTCAGTTCACATCCGTTCGCGTGAAAATACCGCTCAAGAAATCGATGTATTTCGTGCTGCTGCATCGGCCTTTTCCTCCTTCATCTGCTCAGCAAATTGAATCATGCTCGTCAAATTTTCCATTTTGATCTTCATTTCACCCTCGGTTCTTGAGGAAGCGAAGATATCCGTCATGTGATCTTCAAACTCTTTGAAATCGAGTCGGGTCAGGATGTCATCAAGTTCGCCGATCACCCGCTCGAACAGGTTGATTTTTTCATAAAGTAGGGTGAGGATATGTTCTTCGACGGTTCCTTTTGTGGCGAAATTATAAATATGAACATCCTCGGTCTGACCGAGACGGTGGACCCGTCCGATCCGCTGCTCCAGTCTCATGGGATTCCACGGCAGGTCAAAGTTGATGACGTGATGACAGAATTGAAGGTTGATCCCTTCCCCGCCGGCTTCCGTCGCGATAAGGACCTGGGCGTGATTTTGGAACAATTGTCTCATCCAGTCCTTTTTCCCACGCTTGAACCCGCCCCTGAAAGGAACCGATGTGATGCCATGCTGCTTCAGGAACCATTGAAGATACATCTGGGTGGCCCGGTATTCAGTGAAGATGATCACTTTGTCGTCGATGGATTGGATCAGCTCCAGGGCTTTCTTTGCCTTGGAGTTGACGGAGACATTCTCCACCTTTTGCATGAGCGTTCCGATGACTTGCTTGAATCCTTCTGAAGGATCTTCCTTTTTGGCCAGCATATTCTTCAACGTAAAGTACACGGCTTCCCGACTGGAGCATGCTTCCCGCTGCAGGGTGAGGAGGGAGAAGGAGCTGGATGCCGCCCAGTCATCGTAGCGGCCGCGCAGAAGGTCAAAGCTGTCGTACAGGTCCCTCTCGCCATGTGAAAAGTCGATAAGGACCGTTTTCACATGGCGCTTCGTCCATTCGATACCCGTGTCATGGCGGCGATTCCGGATCATCACCTTGTTGATCAAGTTTTTCAGATGGTCGTCATCCTCAAGGGACCGATCTCCATTTTTATACCGGTCGGTAAAGCCCGATTCGCTTCCGAGGTGCCCCGGCTTCAGGAGGGAAACAAGATGAAAGATTTCCTCGATCCGGTTCTGGATGGGAGTGGCCGTCAGAAGAAGGCAGAATTTTTTCTTCAGGTTCTGCACAAATTCATAGTTTTTCGTTTTGTGATTCTTCAGTTTGTGAGCTTCATCGATGATGACGAGATCATAATCCTGTTCATACACTTTTTCCCGGTGAGGGCTCCTTTTGGCCGTATCCATGGAAGATACGACGATATCACACTGGTCCCAGACGTAACTTTTCCTCTGGGGGACGGCAGGGATGAAGAATTTTGTATTCAATTCATAGCACCACTGCGATACAAGGGATGCCGGCACGAGAATGAGTACCTTCTTCACCAGTCCACGGATCATGTATTCCTTCAGGACAAGCCCCGCTTCGATTGTTTTCCCGAGCCCGACCTCATCTGCGAGGATCGCTTTCCCGTTCATGGTCTCCACCACCTGCCTCGCAGCTTCGAGCTGATGGGGAAGAGGGGTGACATTTGCCAAATGTTTCGGTGCCTGAAGCCCCTCAAAGTTCGGAATTGCAAGATGGTGCTCGAATTCGACAGCGAGTTTGTACAGGTCGAAACTTCCCCAGGGCCCGTCATTGTTGATAAGGCTTTCAAGATTTTCTCCCCATCCCTCATCGAATATGATATCTACATTCATATGAAAACAACTCCTTTTTTTCTGCAAAAATTGATTGCCCGGAACAATTGATTAATGGTAGGATGAAAATAGATTTACAATCTTACAAAAATGATCTAAATCCGAACATTAGCATCTGCTGCATTTCTTTTATATCTTTAGTATGACCAATTATTGCAAGGAATATTGGCGAATGATGACAAGGGGAGAGACTGCAGTCTGCAGCGCCGAAGGAGCAAGCATCACGATGTGAATCTCTCAGGCAAAAAGACTCTTGTCGGACGCAACTCTGGAGAGCGTCCCGGATGGGGACCACCAAAGGGGAAAGCCGTATGAATCGGTAAACTTTCAGGTGCCAGGACAGAGAAGCCCACTTATTGAAAAGGGGCTTCTCTGTCCTTTTTTCATGCAAAAGAATGCAGTGTAACCACTAAAGGGGGAATCGCCATGTCAGAACTGAAGCAAACGCCTTTACACGATCTTTACCGCGAGTATGGAGGAAAGACGATCGATTTTGGAGGATGGGCCCTGCCTGTACAATTCTCCGGGATCAAAGACGAGCATGAAGCCGTAAGGAGCCGTGCAGGTCTTTTCGATGTCTCCCATATGGGCGAGATCACGGTAAAAGGGGAGGGTGCCCTTGAGTATCTTCAACGGATGATGACCAATGATCTGTCGAAATTGAAGGACGGAGGCGCTCAGTACACCGCCATGTGCTACGAAGACGGAGGAACGGTCGATGACCTTCTCGTCTATAAACGGAGAGATCACGATTATCTCCTTGTGGTCAACGCATCCAATATCGAGAAAGATTACGAATGGCTCATCCATCATGCAACCGAAGGGGTCGAGCTGACGAATCGTTCAGGCGAAATCGCCCAGCTTGCCATTCAGGGGCCGCTGGCGGAGACGATCCTCCAGAAGCTCACCGATACAGATCTTGGCAGCATCGGGTTCTTCAAGTTCCAGGATGAGGTCATGATCAGCGGTCACGAAGCGCTCGTATCAAGAACGGGTTACACAGGGGAAGACGGGTTTGAAATCTACTGTGCATCGGATTCCGCACCGGCGCTGTGGAAAGAAATCCTTCAGGCGGGTGAAGAGGAAGGGATCGTACCTTGCGGCCTTGGTGCCCGTGACACTTTGCGATTCGAAGCGAATCTCGCACTCTATGGACAGGAGTTGTCGAAGACGATCACTCCCATCGAAGCGGGAATCGGTTTTGCGGTGAAGGTGAATAAAGACATCCCGTTCATCGGCCAGGAAGTCCTTCGCAAACAAAAGGAAGAAGGGGCACCTCGTAAACTGGTCGGGATCGAAATGATCGACCGCGGCATCCCTCGTCATGGATATAGTGTATTTTCAGGGGAAGAGCTGATCGGGGAGGTCACAACCGGTACCCAGTCGCCGACACTGAAGAAGAATATCGGTCTTGCACTTATCAAGAAGGAATTTGCCGAGCCCGGTACTGAAGTGATCGTGGAAATCCGTAATAAACAATTGAAAGCCGTTGTAGTGAAAACACCATTTTATAAGAGAACTGGCAAATAGGGAGGACTGACGTTCATGAAGCATCGTTATTTACCGATGACAGATCAGGATCAAAGAGAAATGTTGGACAGCATTGGAGTCGACAGCGTCGATGCCCTTTTTGAAGATATTCCGGAAGAAGTCCGCTTTAAAGGCGACTATAACATTAAAAAAGCGAAATCCGAGACGGAACTCGTCAAGGAACTGAGTGCTCTGGCAGCTAAAAATGCCGACCTCAGAAGTCATGCAAGCTTCCTGGGAGCGGGAGTATATGACCATTACATGCCGATCATCGTGGATCATGTTTTATCACGTTCTGAATTCTATACGGCCTATACGCCGTACCAACCGGAGATTTCACAGGGCGAACTCCAGGCGATTTTTGAGTTCCAGACGATGATCTGCGAGCTGACTGGAATGGATGTAGCGAACTCTTCCATGTATGACGGTGGTACATCCCTTGCTGAAGCCGCCATGCTTTCAGCCGGTCAGACACGTCGTAAGAAGGTACTCGTATCAGCGGCGGTTCATCCTGAATCCAAAGATGTCCTGCGCTCTTATGCGAAAGGTCAGTATATCGACGTTGTAGAAGTTCCCCATAAGGATGGGGTGACAGATCTTGAAGCGCTCGAGAACCTCATCGGTGACGACGTGGCAGCTGTGATTGTTCAATATCCGAACTTCTTCGGACGTATCGAGGATCTTCAGGCGATTGAAGCCATCACCCATGGGTCAAAAGCGATGTTTGTCGTCTCTTCCAACCCCCTTGCACTCGGCGCACTCACACCACCGGGCAAATTCGGTGCCGATATCGTCATCGGGGATGCGCAGCCATTCGGAATTCCGAGTGCATTCGGCGGACCGCACTGCGGCTATTTCGCCGTCAGCAAGAAGCTTATGCGGAAGGTACCGGGCCGCCTTGTCGGCCAAACGGTGGATGAAGACGGTGTCCGCGGATTCGTCCTGACCCTTCAGGCAAGGGAACAGCATATCCGCCGTGATAAAGCGACCTCCAATATTTGTTCGAATCAGGCGCTGAATGCCCTGGCGGCTTCCGTTGCCATGACGGCACTCGGGAAGCAGGGGGTTAAAGAGATGGCGATCCAGAATATCCAAAAAGCCCATTATGCGAAAAATGCCCTTAAGTCTGCCGGATTGGAACTGGCATTCGAAGGACCTTCCTTCAATGAATTCGTCGTCAAATTGAAGGCGCCGGTCAGGGACCTCAATCTCCATCTTATCCAAAAAGGGATGATCGGGGGATATGATCTCGGTCTTACGGACGAAACGCTCGCCAACCATATGCTCGTTGCCGTCACGGAACTTCGCAGCAAAGAAGAAATCGATGCATTTGCTAAAGAATTGGGGGATTATCATGCATAAGAAGGATCAGCCTCTTATCTTCGAACTAACAAAAGAAGGACGCGTTGGATACAGCCTGCCTGAACTGGATGTACCGGCAGCAGATCTATCCGATCTGATTCCGGCAGAATTCATCCGCACAGAGGAAGCCGACCTTCCTGAAGTGTCCGAGCTTGATATCATGCGTCACTACACGGCTCTTTCAAAGCGTAACCACGGAGTCGACTCCGGCTTCTACCCGCTTGGGTCATGCACGATGAAATACAATCCGAAGGTGAACGAATATGTGGCGCGCCTCAATGGATTCGCCCATATCAATCCGCTTCAGGAACCTGAAAGTGTACAAGGGGCACTCGGTCTCATGTATGACCTCCAGGAACATCTGAAAGAAATCACCGGGATGGATGAAGTGACCCTCCAGCCGGCTGCGGGAGCTCATGGGGAATGGACCGGGCTTATGATGATCCGCGCCTTCCACGAAGCGAATGGCGATACCCAGCGTACAAAGGTCATCGTTCCCGACTCTGCCCACGGCACCAACCCGGCGAGCGCGACGGTTGCAGGTTTCGAGACCGTTACGGTCAAGTCCAATGAAGACGGCCTCGTTGACCTCGAAGATCTGAAGCGAGTGGTGGGGGACGATACGGCTGCGTTGATGCTCACGAACCCGAACACCCTCGGGCTCTTTGAAGAGAATATCCTGGAGATGGCTTCCATCATCCATGGTGCCGGCGGCAAGCTCTATTACGACGGTGCGAACCTCAATGCGGTCCTCTCTAAAGCAAGACCGGGGGATATGGGCTTTGACGTTGTCCATCTTAATCTTCATAAAACGTTCACAGGCCCTCATGGAGGAGGCGGACCGGGAAGCGGCCCTGTCGGGGTGAAGGAAGATTTGATCCCTTACCTTCCAAAGCCGATCCTCGTCAAAAAGGGAGAAGACTTTGTGTTCGATTATGACCGTCCTGAAAGTATCGGAAGAGTGAAACCATACTATGGGAACTTCGGGATCAACGTCCGTGCCTATACGTATATCAGGACGATGGGGCCGGATGGTCTGCGCGCCGTGACGGAGAATGCCGTACTGAATGCCAACTACATGATGAGAAGGCTTGCTCCTCACTTCGACCTTCCGTATGACCGTCATTGCAAGCATGAGTTTGTGATTTCCGGGAAACGTCAGAAGAAACTCGGGGTGCGTACCCTTGATATCGCGAAGCGCCTTCTCGACTTCGGCTATCATCCGCCAACCATCTACTTCCCATTGAATGTAGAAGAGTGCATGATGATCGAACCGACGGAAACCGAGTCGAAGGAAACCCTTGATTCCTTCATCGAGGCCATGATCCAGATCGCGAAGGAAGCGGAAGAGAATCCGGAAATCGTCCAGGAAGCTCCTCACACGACGGTTGTGAAACGCATGGATGAAACCCTGGCGGCACGAAAGCCCGTCCTACGTTACCAGAAAGAAGTTTAAAGAAATATAATGTAAGAAGAGAGAAAATGCTGGGACAAAAGTGTTTCAGTCATAGTAAAACCCGAATTAATTTGCCTAGTATAAGCTAATTAATTCGGGTTTTTAATTTGTTTCATGAACATGACTATTTCATTGTGTCTACCGGTTGATTGAAGTGCAAGACGAAGACTCTTGACAGAAGAGTAGCTGATGTGTGGCCCCGCAGACTTGCCGGAGAGGCTAACGGACTATCTGCGGAAAGCAAAGTCTTGCACGGAAATCATGAGCGACATAAAGAACCTATACTGATCGTGTTCGTCATGAAATGGTCCCTTTTTAGTTTTGGCCCCAGCCTCTTCTTACAAACGAAAAAAGCCTCCGGGACCCTGATGGGGTCCCCAGAAGGCTTTATTTTTTGTGCTTGATTTTCCCGGTCCACTTTTTGAATCCACCTTTTAATTGGTGGAGATCACGGTAGCCGAGACGACGGAGCATTTGAGCCGCCCTGCCGCTTCGCATGCCGCTCTGGCAGTAGAGATAGACGGGCTGATCTTTACGGATTTCTTTTTGTCTCATTTTCAGTTGAGAAAGTGGAATGTTTCTGGCGCCAAGAATATGACCGTTGTTATATTCATTGGTTTCGCGGACATCGATCAGCTGCGCTTTACGGTAGCCTGCGCGAAACTCTTCCTCTGTGAGTGTGTTGACGATTCTTTTTTGATTGAAATATGTAATGAGTGAATATGCTGCGATTGCACCGATTACAATCAATAGGATATATAAAGCTTCCATCCATTCATGCTCCTTTCTACAAATGCGCTATCTACTATTATATTCATGATGACAAACATAATCAAAAGATTTTTGAAATAAAGTTCAAACACTTTCCAATCGGTTTCCCTTTGTTTTTTATCGGGTATTTGATAGACTAAATAACGGATTAGAACGGTCTGACATTTGTGACCGATACATAATACTGCGAACATAAGAATGAGGTATGCATAATGGAAAAGGAAATATGGAGATTCATCGATTCCGGTCACTGCTCCCCTTCTTTCAATATGGCATTGGATGAAGCGCTCCTTGACTGGCACAGCGAAGGGAAGATCCCTCCCACGATCCGATTCTATGGCTGGGACCCGGCGACCCTCTCAATCGGATACTTCCAAAAGGTAGAAAAAGAAATCAACATGGAAAATGTGAAAAAGCATAATCTGGGCTTTGTGAGAAGACCGACAGGAGGCAGGGGTGTCCTTCATGAACACGAACTCACCTACAGCGTCATCGTCTCGGAAGATCACCCCGATATGCCGAAGACGGTAACGGAAGCGTACCGCGTCATTTCCGAGGGGATCTTACAAGGGTTCCGGGCGCTCGGTCTGGAAGCATATTTTGCCGTGCCGAAAACAGCGGAGGAGCGGGAAGGATTGAAGAATCCGCGCTCAGCCGTCTGCTTTGATGCGCCAAGCTGGTATGAGCTCGTGGTGGAAGGCCGTAAAGTGGCCGGCAGTGCCCAGACACGACAGAAGGGCGTGATCCTCCAGCACGGATCCATCCTCCTTGACCTGGACGAAGACAAGCTCTTCAGCCTCTTCAACTATCCGAATGATCGTGTGAAAGAACGCATGCAGCGCGCATTCAAGAGCAAGGCAGTCGCCATGAATGAGATCAGTGCGGAACCGGTCACCATGGAGATGGCCAAGGAAGCCTTCAAGAAAGGGTTCGAAGACGGTCTCGGAATCGGATTGGAGCCTTATGAGCTTTCACCGGAAGAAACACAATATGTAGAAAAGATCGCGAAGGAACGTTACGAATCCGACGAGTGGAACTATAAAAGATAAATTTTATTTTTTGCAGGAAATAGAATAATGCCCGCTGTTACAAAGTTTGTCGGGGATTGGATAATATCAACATTGAAAATCATAGAAATGGGTCGATTTCCAATGGTTTATTCCGGTTAATCTCCTTTTTTCTAATGTTCTTGAAGGATTGTCCACTTGACAAATGAAGGGCGAAATGAACATCGGCACAACATATGGTGTGAGACGTAAAATTCTGACCACTATATGTTGTGTTTTATTGTTGCTTTTCTAAAGTCGCTGTGATAACGTTAGTTAAGGAAATCAAACCATCATGTATCGCAGAGAAACATAGAGTTAGAAGGAGTTGTCGATATGACTGTTGCGTCGAAAGAAAATATGAGTTTAAACATTGAGAGATTGAATGAAGATATCCGTTTGTTCCCACAGGTGCACGAGATCACCCCGGGTATGAAGACCACCCATAAAGGTGTATCCCGCCTGGTGATGATCGACCGATACTCATTCAAGGATACCGAAAAAATCACCCTCTCAGCAGGTGACTTCGTTGTTCTGACCATCAAGGAAGATCCGAAGTTCCCGGCACGCGGCCTTGGATATATCAAAGAAATCGATTTTGAGAACAAAAAGGCACACGTCTGGATCGAAGAAGAATACCGGAGTGCAATCGAAAAGCCGGAGGAAATGGAAACGGGCATCGTCCTGCGTAATCTGGATGTGATCGAAAAGCCCCTTGAAGTATTCTACGAGCAGATTGCCAAGCGTAACGCAACAGGTCTGGCAGAAGTGGAAGAAACTCCTGAACTGAAGCAAGTCTGGTTCGAGAAATTCTATCATGAATTGGTGAACCTGCACTTTGTACCGGCAGGACGCGTCCTTTACGGGGCAGGGGCAGGAACGGATGTTACATACTTCAACTGCTACGTCATGCCGTTTGTGCAGGATTCACGTGAAGGTATATCCGAACACCGGAAACAGGTAATGGAAATCATGAGCCGCGGAGGCGGGGTGGGAACCAATGGTTCTACACTGCGTCCACGCAATACGCTGGCGAAAGGCGTGAACGGAAAATCTTCAGGATCTGTATCGTGGCTTGATGATATTGCCAAGCTTACTCACCTTGTCGAGCAGGGCGGCTCACGTCGCGGTGCCCAGATGATCATGCTATCAGACTGGCACCCGGATATCGTGGAATTCATCATCTCCAAAATGCAGAATCCCCGTATCCTCCGCTACTTGCTTGAGAATACGGAAGATGAGACCATCAAGAAAGCGGCTCAGGATAAATTGAAATTCACACCGCTCACCGAGCAGGAAGAAGCGATGTATCAGGGAATCCTGAATTACAGACATATCCCTGGTTACGGAGGCTTTGATGAGAAGATCCTGAGAGGTGCAGAAGAGAAGCTTAATACCGGTGGAACCTACAGCGTTCACAATCCGGAGTTCCTCACCGGCGCCAACATCTCAGTCTGCCTCACAAGCGACTTCATGGATGCAGTCGAGAATGACGAAGAGTATGAGCTTCGCTTCCCGGATGTCGAAAGCTATGATGCCGACACGATGGCATTCTATAATGAAGAGTGGCATAACGTCGGGGATGTTCGCGAATGGGAACAGATGGGCTATAAAGTGAGAACCTATCGCAAGATCAAGGCGAAGGAACTTTGGAATCTGATCAACGTATGTGCGACATACTCTGCAGAACCTGGAATCTTCTTCATCGACAATGCCAATGATATGACGAATGCAAAAGCATACGGTCAAAAAGTCGTGGCAACCAACCCTTGCGGTGAACAGCCTCTGGCTCCGTATTCCGTATGTAATCTTGCAGCTGTCAATCTCGCTGAATTCGCAGATAAGGATGCGAAAACCGTTGATTTTGAGAAGCTTAAGCAAACAGTCGAAGTCGGCGTGCGCATGCAGGACAATGTCATCGATGCGACTCCATACTTCCTTGATGAGAATAAAACACAGGCACTCGGTGAACGCCGTGTCGGTCTCGGAGTCATGGGACTTGCCGATCTTCTGATCTACTGTGAGAAAGAATACGGCTCAGAAGAAGGCAACAAGCTCGTTGATGAGGTATTCGAGGTCATCGCGACGACTGCCTACCGTGCATCCATCGAGCTTTCCAAAGAAAAAGGGAGCTTCCCGTTCTTGGTCGGAAGCACCGATGCTGAAACACAAGCCATCCGTGAACGCTTCACGCAGACGGGCTTCATGGAGAAAATGCCTGAAGATGTGAAGGAAGGAATCCTTGAGCACGGAATCCGTAACTCCCATCTGTTGACGGTTGCACCGACCGGATCGACCGGAACGATGGTAGGAGTATCCACAGGTCTTGAGCCATACTTCTCCTTCACGTATTATAGAAGCGGAAGACTCGGTAAATTCATCGAAGTCAAAGCGGATATTGTAGAAGATTATCTATCAAGAAATCCAGGAGCAAGTGCAGATGAGCTGCCTGAGTGGTTCGTTTCATCCATGAGCCTGGCACCGGAAGCACATGCGGACGTTCAATGTGTGATCCAGAACTGGATTGACAGCTCCATCTCCAAAACGGTCAACGCCCCGCGCGGTTACACAGTAGAGCAGGTGCAAAAAGTGTACGAACGCCTCTATAAAGGTGGCGCTAAAGGCGGTACCGTGTATGTAGACGGAAGCCGTGATTCACAGGTCCTCACCCTCAAAGCAGAAGAAAACAGCTTTGACGATGAAGAAGAGACCATTGTAGAAACAGCGAAAAAACCCGTTGTTCTTGTAGACACGATCCAGGATGTGCGCTCGACTGATGTGACTATCGGATCGGAAGTCGGCAACACATGCCCGGTCTGCCGTAAAGGGACAGTCAAAGACATGGGCGGATGCAACACATGCACGAACTGTGGTGCACAGCTCAAATGCGGACTGTAAGCTGATATAGAGAAACACCTCTTTGGATTAGTTAATCCAAAGAGGTGTTTTTTGTTTTGGAAGTCTTCTTCCATCCTGAGGGGCGCATCACGCCTTGAAAAGGTGATGGTGGTCTGTATAATACGACAAAATAAAAATTCGAAGGCCCTCCGTTGAAGAGGGGAGCACCTTGTTCTTTCTCCAATATAGTCTCACCGGGTAGGTAGCGGAATGATCCGTCAATGGACGATAATTCAATCCCAGCTTTCTGCAAATGGAAATCGGGAGCAATGCCACTCCTTGATCCAATTTGATGATTTCAACCAATAGATTGGAATCCACCTCAAAGGCCGTATTCGGCGTGAAACCAGCTTTCTCACAAAGCATGGATGTAAAACTGCGGTATTCTTCATTATTGGCCAGGGTAATGAAGGGTTCATTGGCCACATGACTGAGCGATAACTCGGTTTTGCCTGTCAATCTGTGGTTGGAGGGCAGGGCCAGCACAAGATCCTCATTTACAAGCAAACGGCTCTCCAGTTCTTCATCCTGAACCGTATCGCCAGCTATCCCGAGTTCGACCTCCCCCCGTTTTAAACTAGAGAGTATATCGCTTTTCCCCCTGATGGATTGAATGATCGTTGTTTCAGGTGAGAGATTGATGTACTCACTGATCAGGCCGGAGAGGAACCGGGGGTTGGAAATGGCGATTTTGATGGTGTTGGCCAGGTGATGCTCCTCCCGTTCAATTTCAGCCTGTGCATTTTCCAGTTCGATAAAGATCCGGTTTACGTGTTTCAGGAGGATCTTCCCCGAAGCGCTCAATTGAATATTCCGTCCTTTCCGGTCGAAGAGTTTGGTTCCCAGCTCATCTTCTAGCCGTTTAATGGTCAGACTCAGGGAAGGCTGGGCAATGGTAAGCTGTTTCGCCGCATTCGAGAGATGCTCGGTATAGGCAACGGTCTGAAAGTATTTGAGCTGTAAAAGTTCCATCCATCATGCTCCTTTAAATCATTTACTAAGATAAATATAATTATATATTATTATGTATTAGATTAAATGTAAATGGAGGAGTAAGCTCATGGTAGAGGTTCAGTTCAATAAATCTCACTCACTATGATGGAAGGTGCGATCACGATGAAAATTGATGTGAATACCATTTCGAAAAATCTAACAACCCCATTAACAGCACCGGCTTATCCTTTCCCGGCATATAAATTTGTCAACCGGGAATACCTGACGATCCTGTATCGGACGGATGAAAAGGCATTGCGTGAAGCCGTCCCGGAACCACTGGAGATCAATGAACCCCTGGTGAAATTCGAAGTCATGTGGATGCCGGACGTTTCCGGTCTGGGTGCGTATACAGAATCTGGCCAGGTCATTCCTGTCCGCTTCAATGGCGAAGAGGGTGATTATGTGCATTCGATGTACGTAGACAACTTCCCTGCGATTGCAAGCGGTAGGGAGCTGACGGCCTATCCGAAGAAACTGGGCAATCCTAAGCTTTATGTCGATTCCGACACCCTTGTTGGGACCCTGGACTATGGTTCACTCCGGGTTGCAACGGCCACCATGGGATATAAGCATTCCGAGATGGCGAAGGAAGAAGCGCAAGAAGAGATTTGCCGGCCGAATTTCATGGTCAAGATGGCAACAGATTATGAAGGGAATTTGAGGATCTGCGATCTCGTGCGCACCCGGATAACAGATATCAACGTGAAGGGGGCATGGAGCGGCCCTGCCAGACTTCAATTATTCGAACATGCACTGGCGCCGCTTGCCGACCTTCCCGTATTGGAAGTGATATCGGCATCCCATATCCTGACAGACCTGACATTGAATGTAGCACAACCGGTTTATAACTATCTGGAGGGAAAATAAGGAGGATATCTTTCATGAGAATTGCAGTATTAGGAGCAGGTTCACTCGGAACCATCGTCGGAGCATATCTTGCCCACGGGGGGATGGATGTAGAACTGATTGATTCATATAAAGAACATGTCGACCGGTTGAATCAGGAAGGTGCCAAAGTCATCGGTACGACAGATTTTCAGGCCAGGGTCAAAGCCATCACGCCTGAGGAGAAAGCAGGAACATATGATTTGGTTCTGCTTCTCACCAAGCAACTATATAATGAGGCGATTTTGCAGGAGCTTCTACCTTTCTTGCACGAGGATAGCGTCGTATGCTCCCTGCAGAATGGGATTCCCGAAGACAAGGTCGGTTCCATTATCGGAAAAGAGCGTGTAATTGCCGGTTCTGTTGAATTCGGTGCCACATTCATTGAACCGGGTGTATCGAATCTTACAACCGAAATCACCCAATTCAAACAGTATGCGTTTCAGATCGGAGAGTTGTCTGGTGAAACGACGGAAAGGATCAAGCGGATCAAATCCATCCTGGACCTTGTGGGCGGCACGCATATTTCCGATAATCTGGTGGGAACCAAATGGTCCAAACTACTGATTAACAATGCTTTCAGCGGCTTATCTGCTGCGTTGAACGGTGAATACGGGGACATCCTTGACGATGAAACAGGCATCATCAGTGCCGTTCATATCGCCGATGAAACCATCAAGGTTGGTCATGCCAACGGCGTTCACTTTGCCAAGATGGGCGGATTCGACGTGGAATCCCTTGAGTTGGAAAGCGACCAAGATATCGCTGATCGCATTCAAACACTGAGGGGCGTGATGGGACCATCAAGATTGCTGCGGGCAAGCATGCTGCAGGACCTCGAGAAAAAACGGAAAACCGAAATTGATTACATCAACGGCGTTATACCAAAACTGGGAGAAGGGAAGGGCATTTCGACTCCATTCAATGAAATGGTTGTAAAACAGGTGAAGGATGCGGAAGATGCCCAAATGGTGCCGGACTTTGATGTGAATGTACAAGCATTCGCAAAGCTGTTGGCACACTGACCCGCATGGGCGCCCGTAAGTGGAAGGGTCAGTAGTACCAATAATAAGGGGAGCGGCATGCGAGTGCCGCTTCCCTTTTTGCATCTGGTGGATTTCTTTCATTGAAAGACGTCTAAAATCCAGTCTTCTTCATTAGGTATGTAGTAATACCTTTTGAAGGGGGGAGTAGGATGGAAATCGACGGCGTTTTTTCTGGAGGGGGCATAAAAGGCTTCGCCCTCATAGGAGCGTATCAGGCTGTGGAGGAAAAGGGATATGCGTTCAAGCGATTGGCGGGTACAAGTGCAGGTGCGATCATATCAGCTTTTATCGCAGCCGGATATACGAGTGAAGAAATTGCACAACTTATGGATGAAGTCGACGTGAAGACCTTTATGGATGCCTCGCCGTTTTCCCTGCCGATCATCAAGTGGCTCATGGTGTATTTCCGCCTGGGCTTGTATAAGGGGAAAGCCCTAGAAGCTTGGATCGAGGAGAAGCTGAAGGCGAAGGGCGTCGAGACATTTGCAGATCTGCCGCCACATGCCCTCAGGGTCATTGCATCGGATCTTTCGAACGGAAGGATGATCGTTCTTCCCGATGATCTGGAAAGTTACGGAATCCCGAAAGAAACGTTCCCGGTAGCAAGGGCGATCCGGATGAGCGCAAATCTTCCCTTTTTCTTTGAGCCGGTAAGGCTTAAATCCCTAGAGGGAACAAGTATCACTGTCGACGGCGGGGTCCTGAGCAACTTTCCCATGTGGCTGTTCGATAAGGATAACGACAAATCAGAGAGGCCCGTTCTCGGTGTGAAGCTGAGTCACGACCTGACGGATCAACCGAAAAAAGTGATCAAAAATGCCATCGAGCTGTATCAGGCTTTATTCACAACCATGAGGGATGCCCATGACGCCCGCTATATCTCCCGGAAACACGAGCGGAATATCGTGTTCATCCCGACAGAAGGGGTCATGACCACCGATTTTGAGTTGGATGGGACACGGAAGTCTGAGCTCATTGAGTTTGGAAGGAGCAGGACGGCAGAATTCCTGAAGTACTGGCATTAAAAAAAGAACAACCATTCCTCCATTAAAAAGAGGCGCGGTTGTTCTTTTTGCTTTTCTTTCCTTCTATAACCGTCAGATTGGCGCTGGATTTTTTCCGCACCGGACGTTTTTTTGACACGCTTGAGACTTGAGGTTTACTGGCAGGCTTACGCTTATGCCTCTTTTTGGACATTTTGGCCGCTTTAACAAACGCTCTTTGCTCGTTGTTGCTGCCTGTACGGCGACCGCTGAACCACTTGCGATAAATGAAGTAGATGATACCGATCACGGCGGCGGTCACTAAGATCTGTCGCAAAAGACCCAGGGGATTGCCGATGAGAAGGGAACCAAGTCCCACTGCGGCGAGTATCATAAGGGAAAAGACGAATAGGTTACGAGCGTTCAACAAAGCCACCTCCTTACCATATATGCAGACTTTCATTCTATACGTATAGTTTAGACCGATTTCACATTTTTTAACCTACAATTTTTAAAAAATCCGAGGCACAATGTTCCCGATTGCCGGGGTGTATATCCATTTTACTAAAAAAAGAAAGAAAGCACTAGAAAGAGCCACGATTTTCTCGCATGAGCCATTTCATTTCGGACATACTACGACGGAGGTGATACTTATGGCAGAAGAAAAAGGACAGCATGAAAAGGTTCAAGAAGGGAGCACAGAAAGCAAAAAGGCCCCTGGACTCGAGCAAAATCAGAGTGAAAAACCTCTGTCTTTCG
Source organism: Rossellomorea sp. FS2 (assembly GCF_047915635.1). Classification (NCBI taxonomy): domain Bacteria; kingdom Bacillati; phylum Bacillota; class Bacilli; order Caryophanales; family Bacillaceae; genus Rossellomorea; species Rossellomorea sp. FS2. Next base: position 563,947 of record NZ_JBLRVS010000001.1, read on the forward strand.
CAGCTTTGGTCGTCATAACAGGGTTCATGGGGGGTATTTTCTGGAGTGCCATCGCGTATCTGTCCTATTATTTTTCTTTTACGAAAATCGAACCGACCGTCATTTTTGAGCCTTGGGCAGCGGGGGATTGGGTTGATAAATGGATCGGGATGGTCTTGGCCATCCTCGCATACGGAATCATTTCCATCGGAGTGGCTTTCGTCTATTATGCCATCCTGAGAAGATTCAAATCCATGTGGGTTGGAGCGGCATACGGGGTAGCACTGTTCTTGTTATTCTTCCTCGTCCTTTACCCCCTGTTCCCGAGCATTGGTTCACTCATGAAAATCGGAGTTGATACATTCGTGACCAGTCTGTGTCTTTACATCCTGTACGGCGTCTTTGTCGGCTATTCCATTTCGTATGAGGAAAATGAGCTGAGGGCGAAACACGGGAGTACAGACCAGGTTTCCCAATGAGGGACCGTTATCAGACAATTATGTAGGTATCAGCATAGCTTTATGATAGAATGTTCATGATGAACATTCTATTTTTTTTAGGGGAATACATATGCAGAAAACGATCCTGATATTGAACGGACCGAATTTAAACAGGCTCGGAAAAAGGGAGCCTGGTATCTATGGAAGTGAGACCCTTGCCGACCTGGAAGAACGATTGAGCCGGAAAGCAAGTGCCATGGGGTATGCAATTCAAGCGTACCAGTCCAATCATGAAGGGGAACTGATCGACTGGATCCATCGCGCTGAAGACGAAGGGGCAGCCGGAATCATCATGAACCCGGGTGCGTTCACCCATTACAGCTATGCCATCCGTGATGCCGTGGCAGCGGTGGACATACCTTTCATTGAAGTGCATATCTCCAACATTCATGCACGGGAATCCTTCCGGCACACATCCGTCATCGCTCCTGAAGCGGTGGGGCAGATTGCAGGTTTTGGTTTCCTTGGGTACGAAATGGCCATGGATGCGTTGGACAATTATCGAATGGGGAGAGGGAAATAAACATGACAAAAATTGACCGTTTACGCGAATCTTTGAATGAACGAAACATTGATGGACTCTTGATTACAAGCGAATTCAATCGCCGCTATATGACCAACTTCACGGGATCGGCAGGAGTGGTTCTCATCTCAGCGGAAAAAGCCTTATTCATCACTGACTTCCGTTATACCGAGCAGGCTGCGGAGCAGGCTGTCGGATATGACATCATCCAGCATAAAGGACCGATTCACGAAGAAGTGGCCAAGCAGGTGAAGGAACTCGGGCTCAAGAAGGTCGGCTTCGAGAAGGACTACATGACCTATGATGCCTTCACGACCTATCAGGCTGCCCTCAGTGCCGAATTTGTCCCGGTGTCGGGTGTAGTGGAAAAATTACGCTTGATTAAGACTCCTGAAGAGATTAAGATAATTAAGTATGCTGCGGACATCGCCGAAGCTACATTCAAGCATATCCTGGATTACATCAGACCTGGTTTGACCGAGCTGGACGTTTCCAATGAAATGGAGTTCTTCATGCGGAAGCAAGGCGCGACCAGTTCTTCATTCGATACCATCGTCGCATCGGGACTCCGCTCTGCCATGCCTCACGGGGTGGCAAGCGAGAAAGTCATTGAAAAAGGGGATTTTGTAACCCTTGACTTTGGTGCATACTATAATGGATATGCTTCAGATATGACAAGGACCATTTCAGTCGGTGAGCCCAGCAAGAAGCTGAAGGAAATCTACGATATCGTCCTGCAATCCCAGTTGATGGCTGTCGAGCAGATCAAACCCGGCATGACCGGTAAGGAAGCTGACGCCATCAGTCGAGACTACATAACCGAAAAAGGGTATGGGGACTGTTTCGGCCATTCACTAGGACACGGGATCGGACTTGAGGTCCACGAGGGTCCAGGGCTTTCATTCAGATCGGAAACGACCCTTGAGCCGGGTATGATCGTCACAGTGGAACCTGGCATTTACGTGCCGGGAGTCGGTGGCGTGCGGATCGAGGATGATCTGGTGATCACCGAGGATGGTAATGACAACCTCATGCATTCGTCGAAAGAATTGATCATCTTGCCATTCTGATGGCAGACAGGATTATTATATAGTAGGAGGAACATACATGATTTCAGTTAATGATTTTCGTACAGGACTAACCATCGAAGTAGATAACGGGATTTGGCGCGTGATGGATTTCCAACACGTTAAACCTGGTAAGGGAGCAGCCTTCGTACGCTCCAAGCTTCGTAACCTGCGTACAGGTGCGATCCAGGAGAAAACTTTCCGTGCGGGTGAAAAAGTGGGCAAAGCCCAAATTGACAACCGCCGCATGCAATATCTCTATGCCAATGGAGATATGCACGTATTCATGGATAACGAAAGCTACGAGCAAATCGAGCTTCCGGCTCCTTCCATTGAATATGAGTTGAAGTACCTTAAAGAAAACATGGAAGTTTCCATCATGATGTATCAAGGTGAAACATTGGGTGTTGAGCTTCCGAACACGGTTGAACTCGAAGTAACAGAAACAGAACCAGGAATCAAAGGCGATACGGCTTCCGGCGGATCAAAACCTGCCAAAACGGAAACCGGACTTGTGGTGAACGTTCCTTTCTTCGTCAATGAAGGGGATAAATTGGTTGTAAACACAACGGATGGTTCATACGTATCACGCGCATAATCCAAACAGAAAGCCAAGCGGAAATTCCGCTTGGCTTTTTTTATTTGCCCGAAACGGTCCCTATCTCCGCCCTGATAATCCCATTCCCGAACCTCACCGAACAATCTGTCATAAACCGACCGTTGGCGAAATACATTGTATTATCCGGGAGCTTGTACATATCCCGTAATGGAATTTCGTTAGGAGGTAGAGTTCATGCAAGAGATCCTGGCCATGCTTCCCACCACCATATCCAGCCATATTCAGCTCCTGCCGCGACCATTGCTAGAATCCATTGAAGAGATAAGGGTGAGAACCCATAGAGAACTGGAAGTGACGTCAAGGGGGAAGCCGCATTTCCTCCCGTACACAGTCACCGCAGAAGATAGCGAAAACCTGATAAACAAACTGTCGAAGCACTCGTTTTATGCACTGGAAGAGGAGCTGAGACGAGGATATATCACCATCGAAGGAGGACACCGGGTCGGTCTCGCCGGGAAAGTCATCCTCGAAGGAGGGGTCGTGAAGGGCATACGGAACCTGTCCTCCTTCAACATCCGCGTCGCCCGTCAAAAGATCGGGATCGCGGAGCCCCTCATCCCCTATCTGTCAGACGGAGGATGGAAGCATACGATGATCATCGGGCCCCCACAGACAGGGAAGACCACGTTGCTGAGGGATATTGCACGCATGATCTCAAGCGGGGTACCCGGGGAACGGATCCCACCGGCGAAGGTGGGGATTGTGGATGAACGATCCGAAATTGCAGGGTGTGTGGAAGGTGTACCTCAGTTGTCATTCGGCCAGCGCATCGATGTACTCGATGCCTGTCCGAAAGCAGAGGGCATGATGATGCTCATCCGTTCCATGAGCCCAGATGTGCTTATCGTGGATGAAATCGGCCGTCAAGAAGACGGTACCGCCATTCAGGAAGCTGTCAATGCAGGAATCACCCTGATATCAACGGTCCATGGTGATTCCCTAGAAGAGGTGAGAAAGCGCCCGGTGATCAGGGAGGTCATGGACCTTCATACATTCGATCGATTCGTGGAGCTGAAAAAGGGGGGAGAGCCTGGTGTGATCCATCGTGTGCTCGATGCAGATGGGAAGCTGCTTTCACCATCAGGGCTCAGAGCTACATGATCAAAATCATCGGTGCAATCTTCATTCTGCTGTCCACTTCGTGGGCAGGATTTGAGCTATCCAAAGTCTTGACGGAGCGACCGAAACAATTACGCTCGTTGAAGTCGGCACTTCAGTATCTTGAAGCTGAGATCACCTATAGCCATACCCCGCTTCATGAAGCGGCCAGGAAAATATCATCGCAGCTCACATCCCCCGTATCCCTGATCTTTGATTCCTTCTCCAGGAAGTTGACCAAGGAGGAAATATCCGTACGGAGGGCATGGGAGGAAAGCCTGGATGCAATATGGAAAATGACCGCCCTCAAGAAGGAGGATTACGAAATCCTCAAACAGTTTGGACAGACGCTCGGCCGTCATGACATTGTCACGGAACAAAAGCATATCAGACTTGCCTTGCTGCACTTGGAACGAGAAGAAGTAGAAGCGGCCGAGAAGCAGAAGAAGTATGAACGGATGACTAAGAGCCTCGGTTTTTTGACGGGGCTGCTTCTCATCATCCTTCTGCTGTGACGCGAAGGAGGAAAACAAGATGGGAATAGACGTGGATATCATTTTTAAAATTGCAGGGGTGGGGATCGTCGTGGCTTTCCTTCACACGATCCTTGATCAAATGGGAAAGAAGGAATATGCCCAGTGGGTCACGTTATTCGGTTTTATCTATATTCTGTTCATGGTGGCATCCATCGTGGATGAATTATTTCAAAAAATCAAATCGGTCTTCTTGTATCAGGGATAGGAAAGGGGGGGACGACGATTGAGATCATCCAGATAGTCGGAATCGCACTAGTCTCGACCTTCCTGGCCTTGCTCATCAAGGAACAGAAGCCGAACTTTGCTTTTCTGCTCATCGTTTTTGTCGGCTGCTCGATCTTCCTGTTCCTCATTGATCAGATCTACGCCATCATTCATATGCTTGAGAAACTGGCTGCGAATGCAAATGTGAACCTTGTGTATGTTCAGACGATCCTGAAGATCATCGGGATCGCCTATATAGCTGAATTTGCCGCTCATATCACGAGGGATGCCGGGGAGGGAGCCATCGCTGCCAAGGTCGAGCTTGCCGGGAAGATCCTGATCCTCGCCATGGCCATCCCGATTTTGACGGTCATCATCGAAACGATCATCAATATGATCCCGTCCACTTGAACCGTTCCCGAGGAGGGAAATCATGAAAGTCATCCAACGCACGTTCGTGCTCATCCTATTAATCACCTTCTTATTCCCTGCAACCGGACAAGCCGAAGGAAATTCGGGGGAGGATTCAACCCTCCAGGATGAAATGATCAACGAGCAGATCGATCATCTCGGTATCGATGAGCTGAAAGGATATTGGACAAGCATCGTGGATGATTACGGGGGGTTCCTACCTGAGAGTCAAAAAGGAAGCCTCATCGACTTCATCAAAGGAGAGAAAGAGTTTTCGTTCAAAGCTTGGTTCACCGGACTGCTGCACTTTGCGTTTCAGGAGCTGATGATGAACGGCAAGCTTCTCGGTACACTGATCCTCCTCACGATCTTCAGTATGTTCCTTCAGTCGCTTCAGAATGCATTTGAAGGAGGGAATGTCAGCAAGGTCGCTTATGGGATCGTCTTCATGGTCCTGATCATCATCGCCCTTAACAGCTTCCATGTGGCCATCGATTATACGTATGAGGCCATCACCACCATGGTCAATTTCATCATCGCCCTCATCCCGCTCCTGCTCGCATTGATCGCTGCATCAGGCGGCCTCATATCTGCTGCCTTCTTTCATCCGGTCATCATCTTCCTCATGAATACAAGCGGTCTATTGATCAAGAATGTCGTCCTGCCCCTCCTATTCCTGTCCACGCTTCTGAGCATCGTGAGCACCTTATCGACCCACTATAAGGTTACGCAACTCGCACAGCTCCTCAGGACATGGAGCATTGGATTGCTGGGTGCATTCATGACCATCTTTCTTGGCGTGATCTCAGTCCAGGGGACCACTGCCGCCGTCTCGGACGGTGTCTCGATCAGGACGGCCAAATTCGTCACCGGGAATTTCGTCCCCGTGATCGGCCGGATGTTCACCGATGCAACCGACACGGTCATCAGCGCTTCGGTCCTTCTTAAGAACACCGTAGGGATCGCAGGGGTGGCCATCATCCTGCTGATTGCGGCATTCCCCGCCATCAAGATTCTGATGATTGCGTTCATCTATAAACTGGCTGCCGCCCTCCTCCAGCCTCTTGGGGGAGGACCGGTGATTGAGTGCCTCGATACCATCTCGAAAAGCATTATTTACGTCTTTGCTGCCCTGGCCATCGTATCGTTCATGTTTTTCCTCAGCATCACCATCATCGTAGCTGCAGGGAACATTACCATGATGGTCCGGTAACAGCTTTCAAAAGGAGGATCCCCGATGTCATTTTTAACCGAATGGATCACGAACATCATCGTGTTCATCCTCTTGGCGACGGTCATCGACATGCTCCTGCCAAGCTCGAACATGAAGAAGTATGCCAAAATCGTCACCGGTCTCATCCTGATCACGATCATCTTGACGCCACTCCTTAAATTGTTCACAACCGATTTTGACGCAGCCCTTGCGTCCATGGATTGGAAGCAATCAACCAGTCAATCTGTAGAAAATTCGATTGAATCGAAGAAAAAAGAAATACAAGCTTCACAGCGTGCATATATTTTAGAACAAATGGCTGTCCAAATGAAAAACGATGCTGAAAAGGAGATGATGGACCGGCATAACAAAGTCATTGACAGTGTCGACATACAGGCCGAAGATCTGGACCGGTTGCCCGAGAGCATCACGAGCGTCACGGTTCATCTGACGGAGGAAAAAGATGATTCGGTAGAAGCGGTACAGATGGTGGAGATCGATTCACAAGAGAAGAAGGTAAACAGGGAAGCAAAAAATGACAACTCAGGGATCGCCTCATTTCTAGCAGAAAAATGGAGTCTGGACCAGGATCAGCTAATCATTTCAGTCGAAGGGGGGAATTCATCCCGTGAATCTCGATAAAGGACCGTTACAAGCATTGAAGGAATGGTTTTCAAAGGAAAGGCCAAACCCTCCGCCAGGTAAGAAAGGGAAGAAATATCAATACGTCCTGATCGTATTGCTCCTCGGGGTAGCCTTTATGCTGATGAGTGATCTATGGGTGCCGAAAAAAGATGCCGTCGAAGTTTCTAGTAGTCCTGAGGAGGTACCGGCTTTTGGGTCAAAAGAATCCGATACGGAGCAGCTGATGAAAGAATATGAAGAACATTATAAGAATCAGCTCAAGGAAGCGCTCGATCAGATTGTCGGTGTGAGCGAAGCCCATGTCGTCGTCAACGTCGAAGCAACGGAGAGCAAGGTGTTCGAGAAAAATGCGACCCAATCCAATCAGAAGACCGATGAGGTAGACAAGCAAGGCGGGGAACGGTCCATCCAGGAAAGCAACAAGGAAGAACAGATCGTGATCATCCGGGATGGAGAGAAAGAAGTTCCCATCATCAAAGAAACAAAAAAACCAAAAGTAAGCGGAGTCCTGGTGGTAGCCAAGGGAGCCGATAATATACAGCTGAAAAAATGGATCATCGAGGCAGTGACCCGTACGCTGGATGTACCAAGCCACCGGGTTTCGGTCCTACCGAAAAAATAAGGGGGAAACGATACATGTTATTGAAAAAGCAAACGGTATGGTTGTTGACGATGCTGAGCCTTGTGATTGTCCTATCGGTATATTACATCACTTCACCTACGCAGCAGGCCACGGATTTCGCAGCAGAAGATGCAAAAAAAGGGGCAAAGGACAAAGAAACATCGGGTGATGTGGAAGTGGTGACGGATGCTGCCGGCAATGAAATGTTCGAAGCCCTCCGCATCGAAGTAAATGAGAAGCGGGATCAGATGAGGGAGGAACTTGAAGCGAAAGTGGGAGATCCGGAAGTTTCGGCAGAAGATAAAAGCGCTGCCTATGAAGAAATGGAAAACCTGAAGGATTCGGCCATGACAGAGGAAGTCCTTGAAACGCTGATCAAAACGATGGGCTACAAGGATGCACTCGTCAGGGCATCAGCAGAGAATATCCGTATCACAGTCAAGTCTGATAAAGAGCATAGTGCCACTGAGGCCAATGAAATCATCCGCCTCGTCAAAAGTGAAGTCGGTCAATTGAAGCCGGTTGCAGTAGAGTTCCAGCCGAATAATTAAGTCCGCTCCAAAGCCTGATTTCCCGGAAGGGGAGGTCAGGCTTTTTTTGTTCTCCATTTTTTCGGGTAACCATTTTATTTTTTTGTTGAAAAGGTCTAGAATAAGGGTAAGGGATAGGTAAGTCCCACCACAACAAGAATCATATGTTGAATTTAGACTAGATATTATCGTATGATATTAGTAGCTAGTCATAATTAGTTAACCATTAAGAGGGGTGTAAAATTGTGTTAAAAATCCAAGAAATCCGGGAAATAATCAAATTGGTAGACCAATCAAGTGTGGATGAATTTACATACGAGCACGAAGGTTCCAAGATCAAGCTGAAAAAGAACGCTGTACAACAGGTACAAGCCGTACAAGAGGTACGCGAACCGGCCGTTCAGGCCATCCAACAGGCTCCGGCTGCAACAGCACCTGCACCAAAGCAGGAAGCACCGGCAGCGGAAGCACCTGCAGATCAATCCAATCTTCATACCATCACGTCACCGATGGTAGGGACATTCTATCAATCCTCTTCACCAGAATCAGGTGCCTATGTGAAATTGGGCTCCAAAGTGGACGAGAATTCCGTTGTCTGCATCGTTGAAGCCATGAAGCTGTTCAACGAAATCGAAGCCGAAGTAAAAGGGGAAATCGCCGAGATCCTAGTGAAGGATGGTCAACTGGTCGAATACGGTCAGCCATTGTTCTTGGTGAAACCTGAATAAGGAGCGAATGGACTCATGATTAAGAAAGTATTAGTTGCCAATCGGGGAGAGATCGCCGTCCGCATCATCCGGGCTTGCCGGGATATGGACATCGAAAGCGTAGCCGTCTACTCCGAAGCAGATAAAGAAGCACTACACGTACAGCTGGCCGATGAAGCATATTGTATCGGTCCGAAGACGTCGAAAGACAGCTACCTGAATTTCACGAATATCATCTCTGTTGCAAAGCTCACAGGCTGTGATGCGATCCATCCAGGCTATGGCTTCCTTGCGGAGAACTCTGATTTCGCGGAATTATGCCGCGAATGCCACATCACGTTCATCGGCCCATCACCTGAAGCCATTTCGAAAATGGGTACGAAGGATGTGGCGCGTGAAACGATGCGCGAAGCAGGTGTACCCGTCGTTCCCGGCTCCAAAGGGATCGTCAAGGATGCAGAAGAAGCAGTAGCACTTGCTGAATCCATGGGATATCCTGTCATCATCAAGGCGACTGCCGGCGGTGGAGGTAAAGGGATCCGTGTTGCGAAGACCGAAGAAGAGCTCGTGAAGGGTGTCAACATCACCCAGCAGGAAGCAATGACGGCATTCGGGAACCCGGGTGTCTATATCGAGAAATTCATCGAGGATTTCCGTCACGTCGAGATCCAGGTCATGGCTGATAATTTCGGGAACGTCATCCACCTCGGGGAGCGTGACTGCACGATCCAACGTCGTCTGCAAAAGCTCCTTGAAGAAAGCCCGTCACCTGCCTTGAACGAAGAAGTTCGGGAAAGAATGGGAGATGCTGCTGTAAAAGCGGCAGAAGCGGTTGATTATACAGGTGCCGGCACGGTAGAATTTATCTATGATTACAATCAGCAATCCTTCTATTTCATGGAGATGAATACCCGTATCCAGGTCGAACATCCCGTGACGGAACAAGTCACTGGCGTCGACCTCATCAAGGAACAGATCCGGGTGGCTTCAGGGGAGAAACTTTCCCTGACACAAGAAGATGTGACCTTCAACGGGTGGGCGATCGAGTGCCGCATCAACGCAGAGAATCCTGAAAAGAACTTCATGCCATCCGCGGGAAGGATCGAAATGTATCTGCCTCCAGGCGGTGTAGGTGTAAGGGTCGATTCTGCTGCATATCCTGGTTATATGATCCCGCCTTACTACGATAGCATGATCGCGAAGGTCATTTCATTCGGGGCAACGAGGGAAGAAGCCATTTCAAGGATGAAGCGTGCACTGAATGAATTCGTTGTCGAAGGAGTTCACACAACCATCGGATTCCACTTGAAACTGTTGGAACACGAAACCTTTGTAGGTGGAGATTTCAATACGAAATTCCTAGAGAAATATGAAATTATGAAATCCTAGAGAAATCCAGGGAGGGACCACGAATGGCGGAAAATCAAAATCTTTTACAGATGTCTCACGGTAAAGACGGACTTGGGAAGATCGAAATCGCTCCGGAAGTGATCGAGGTCATTGCGGGGATCGCGGCCTCTGAAGTGGAAGGCGTCTCACAGATGCGCGGAAACTTTGCGTCAGGTGTCGTTGAACGCCTAGGCAAGAAAAATCATGGTAAAGGTGTCAAAGTGGAACTTGCTGAAGACGGTATCCTGATCGATGTATACTGCATCATGCAGTTCGGCGTCTCCATTCCGAATGTCGCCCAAAAGATCCAGGACAATATCCGTCAGGCACTCTTGAACATGACGGCCCTAGAGGCAGAAGAAGTCAACGTTCATATCGTCGGCGTACAGTTTGAAAATCAAAGGATCGAACCTGAGATTGAAGAAGAAATGTAGTAGAAAAGGGCAGCCTGTCATGGGCTGCCTTTTTTCTTTCGGAATGGAGGATAAGGGTGTTCCATCTTTTCAATGGCTCAGCTTATGTATGACGGTCCAGGACGACCCGCCCCTGCTTCAATAATATTGGACGCAACACAGTCCATAAAAAACGATGAGGGCGAGGGAGTGAGAATGCCCAATCGAAAGCGAAGCTTTTATAAGGAAGGGTACGCCGCTTGATACCAACGCAGTCAGTTCTGGCGGATATCGAACCTGTGATAATCTGATGGTGACGGAGATCCCTAATAGCGCTTTGTTCAAGGAGGATGGGCGATATGACCAATGATGATCAGCTGAATATCCCGGTATGGGCATATGAAACAATTGAGATCAAGAATTCAGACCTCACTTGGAAGGATAGAGGTATCCTGGAAAGCAAAGAGCTGCACCGCATCCTTTCTGCATTCGGAGTCAAGGAAGTAGAACACATTGGAAGTACAGCCATTCCCGATCTGCCCGCTAAGCCCATTATCGACTTGATGGCTTCTCTTTCATGATTTGGACAGATCAACAGAATAGCGGATCATCTATCTATGTACGATTGGCATTATGTCCCCAAAAAATTAGACAAACAGCAGTGGAGAAGATTCTTTGTAAAAGTAAAGAACGATAAACGGGTAGCTCATTTACATCTCATGCAAGAAGGACAAAAACGCTGGGGTGAGCAACTTATATTTCGAGATACGTCTTGCGGATCAATATGCTGCACTTAAAAGACGGTTAGCACAAGAATATAATCATGACCGTGAGAGATATACCCAAGCACAAACAGAATTTATCAATCATGTGCTGTGCGAATAAACGGACGGGGGCTGAAACGGCTTAAACAAACGGGGCCGTCTGGATATGTAAGTTTCTTTCGTAGTTGATTAACCTTCCAATCCCATTTATCATTATTGTTTTTAGAATATTGATTTTTTTAGTTACGCGTGCGTATTGGTGCCGGTTTGTGCTATTATCAAAGGTATGTAAATTGAGTTTGGATTAAAAGGAGTCATTATAATGAAAAGAAGAGTAGCCCGTGAAAAGGCATTGCAGGCGTTATTTCAAATAGATATGAGCGGGATTGAGCCGGAGGCGGCCCTTTCGAATGTGTTGGAAGAAGAGAAGATGGATGCATACCTACAGCAGCTTGTGCTTGGGTTCATTGAACACCAGGATTCCATCGACGAGGTCATCAAAGGGAATCTTGAAAAATGGTCGTTCGATCGATTGGCCAAGGTCGATCGCAATATTTTGCGTATCGGTACCTATGAACTTCTTCATGTAGAGGACGTACCTGGAAAAGTCGCGATCAATGAAGCCGTTGAGATTGCCAAGATTTTCGGAGACGAGCAGTCAAGTAAGTTCGTCAATGGAGTGCTGTCCAAAGTGAAGCAAGACTGATCGAGAAGGGAGCTTGTGCGGATGTCGACCAGGATCATAGATGGTACGAAGATTTCTTATGAGTGGCGTCTGGAATTGAAGGCCCGGGTCAGAAAGCTGAAACAACGTGGCATCACTCCGGGACTTGCCATCATCCTCGTCGGGGATAATCCTGCATCGAGGTCCTTTGTCAGGTTAAAAGAAAAGGCTTGTTCCGATGTCGGTATCCATTCCGAACTCCATCACTTTGAGTCTGCCGATCAAGACCAGTTAGTTGGACTCATTGATCAGTTGAACACAGCCGGCCATATACACGGTATCCTCGTCCAGTTGCCCCTTCCCGGCCATATCGACCCCGCCAGCGTCGTGGGGGCGGTATCCCCGACGAAGGATATCGATGGCCTTCATCCCCTTTCCATCGGCAGGTTGGCAACCGCTCAGGAAACCTTCCACCCTTGCGCCCCCCTCGCCATCACCAAAATGCTTCAGCATGAGAAAATCCCCATCGCAGGCCGTCACGTGGTGATCATCGGTAAGAGCAATCTGATCGGTAAACCGTTAGGGACGATGCTAGTGAACCGTGATGCGACTGTAACACAATGTCAATCGATCACGGAGGATCTCTTTTCCCTCACCAGACAGGCCGACATCCTCATCTCCGCCGCAGGAAAGGCCGGGTTTATCGGAAGAGAAGCCATTAAACCCGGAGCCCTGGTCATCGATGCTGGTATGAACAGGGGAGAAGATGGCGGCGTTTGCGGTGATGTCGATGCCGATGACGTGATGGGACGGGCCGGCTTGCTTACACCGGTTCCAGGTGGAATCGGCCCTTTGACCATCACCATGCTTCTTCATAATACAGTGAAGTCTGCCACGGGCATGTTTTGAATCGTAAAAATGAGTGAAACATAGTACAATGGATACCAATGGAAGGGACAGCGGATGCGTCCCTTTCTTTTGATTGAGCACCTGCTCATTCAGACGCCCAGTACATGCAAAAAAGGAGTCAGGACTCACATGGAGATGGAACAAGCAACCTACTTAACCGTACAAGCTCTGACAAAATACATAAAACGGAAATTTGACCGGGATCCTCATTTGAACGGTGTCTACGTCAAAGGGGAGATCTCGAACTTCAAACGGCATTCCAGCGGTCATATGTATTTCACGTTGAAAGATGAAAAGGCACGCATCCTGGCCGTGATGTTTTCAAGCCAGAATCAGTCGCTGAAGTTCAGACCGGAAAACGGGATGAATGTTCTCATTCGCGGAGATCTATCCGTCTACGAAGCAGGCGGACAGTATCAAATTTATGTGAAGGATATGCAGCCCGACGGTATCGGTGCTCTTTATCTTGCGTATGAACAGCTCAAGGAAAAGCTGAAGGGTGCCGGATATTTCGATGAGTCCAGGAAAAAGAAGATCCCTTCCTTCCCGTCCAGGATCGCTGTCGTCACGTCCCCGACAGGAGCGGCCATCAGGGATATCATCACTACCATCAAAAGGAGATACCCCATCGGGGAAGTCCTCGTCTACCCTGCACTGGTCCAAGGGGAAAAAGCACCGGCTTCCGTTGCGGAGGCCATCCATAAAGTCAATGAGGACCCGACAATCGATGTATTGATCATCGGCAGGGGTGGCGGATCCATCGAAGAGTTATGGGCATTCAACGAAGAGATTGTTGCAGATGCCATAGCAGACTCGATGGTTCCCATCATTTCAGCAGTCGGACATGAAACAGATTTCACCATTGCAGACTTCGTAGCCGATCTCAGGGCGCCGACCCCTACTGCTGCCGGAGAGCTTGCCGTTCCCCACATTGATGACCTCCTTGAACGGGTGATGAACCGTAAACTCCGGCTCATCAAAGCCTTCAAAAACAGGCTCAACCATGATCGTCAACGGCTGGAAACACTGAGAAGGTCCTATTCGTTACGAAATCCTCATCTGGTCTACCAGCAGAAGATGGAGCAACTCGACCGTCTCAATGAGAAGATGGACAGGGCAGCAGCCTCCTGTCTCAAAGAGCTGCAGGACCATACCGATCAATTAACTGAAAGGATGCTTCGTCTTCATCCGGATCGTATGATCAAGCTTCAAGGGGAACGATTGCGATCCATGCAGTCACGACTTGAAAAGCAATATGCCTCGGGACTGAAGGAGAAGCGCCAACAGTTCTTGTCGATTCTCTCGACGTTGGAGGCGCTGAGCCCATTGAAAGTCATGGAACGTGGATATAGCTTGTCCTACAGTGAAGATGACAGTTTGATCACCTCGGTTGCACAGGTGCAAAAAGGACAATCCCTGACCGTCCGGGTCAAAGATGGTCGAATACATTGTAAGGCAGATTCTATTGAGGAGAGTGAACCACATGCCGAAAGCAAAGAAAAATGAACCGACGTTTGAAGAGGCGATTGCTCAGCTTGAAGAAATCGTAGAAAAGCTCGAAGAAGGCGAGGTCCCTTTGGAACAGGCCATCGATTACTATCAGAAGGGGATGAACCTTTCTAAGTATTGCCACGATACGCTTCAGCAAGCGGAGAATAAGCTTACGAAGATGATGACGGATGAGGGGGAGCAAACGATCGATCTCCCTGAGGAGGAATGATCATGTCGTTCAATGATTTTCAAACCACCTATCTTTCTGAAGTAACTAACCATATGATTGGGAAGGTGAAAGCTCTGACCCTTCCCGATCACCTGAAGGAGTCGATGATCTATTCCTTGCAGGCAGGTGGCAAAAGACTTCGCCCCCTCATGGTGCTGGCCACCATGCAATCTTTCGGACGGGATCCGAAAACAGGGATGGCAGCGGCTTCTGCACTTGAAATGATCCATACATATTCCCTCATCCATGATGATCTGCCTGCTATGGATGATGATGATTTGAGGAGGGGCAACCCGACGAATCATAAAGTGTTCGGTGAGGCAATGGCCATCCTTGCAGGGGATGGGCTGCTCACATTCAGCTTTCAACTGCTTGCTGAAGATGAGCATCTCTCAGACAAGAAGAAGGTCGAACTGATCGCCCTCCTTGCCCGCTGTGCTGGGCCAGAGGGGATGGTTGGAGGTCAAGTCGCCGATATCGAAGGGGAAAATGGAGAGTTGACCGTAGAAGAACTACAGTCGATCCATATCCGCAAAACGGGCAAGCTTCTTATGTTCTCCGTCATGGCAGGGGCCATCATGTCAGATGCCTCTGAAGAAGAGCGTGCTTCCTTAGAGGAGTTTGCTTATCATATCGGTCTTGCCTTCCAGATCCAGGACGATATCCTGGATATCGAGGGTTCGGAAGAATTGATCGGAAAGCCGGTCGGAAGCGATGAATCCAAACATAAGAGCACCTATCCGAAACTTTTGACCATGGCGGGAGCAAAGGAAAAACTGGCATATCATCTCAATGGGGCACTCGCGTCCTTGAAAAGGGTGGACAGAGATACGGTCCTTCTTGAAGAGATCGCCAACCTCATAGCCGTGCGTAACCACTGACAGCTGCTGTTTGAGGACAATACCCTTTTATGGTATAATCCACTCAGGAAAGCCATTACATCGGACGTTGAGAAACAGGATGAAGTCCGGTCCATAGTGAACAATTCAATACATTGAATGATCAGCATGGCCGTTATCACATTCGTGTTAGCGGCTATTTTTACACGCGGGGACAAGTGCTTTCACTCAGTGAAAGTCAAAGCACTTGGAAAATTGCCCGGAATTGCGTATTCTAGGGAATATACAGTGAAAAATGTCGAAATCGGCGAAATGAATACCCCAAGTGGAAATCATACAAAACGCAAAACGTCAAACACAGGAAATAAACTAACTAGTGATGAAAGTGAGTGGACCATATGGATTTATTATCGATTAAAGATCCCTCTTTCTTAAAGGATATGTCCAATGAACAACTGGAGGGGCTCAGTCAGGATATCCGTGATTTCCTGATCGGGAATCTTTCCAAAACCGGCGGTCATATCGGGCCGAATCTCGGCGTGGTCGAATTGACTGTAGCCCTTCATAAGCATTTTGATAGTCCCAAGGACAAAATTTTATGGGATGTGGGACATCAGTCCTATGTACACAAGATCCTGACGGGGCGTGCAGGTCAGTTCGATACCCTTAGACAATATAAGGGACTATGCGGCTTCCCTAAACGGAATGAAAGCGAGCACGACGTATGGGAGACAGGGCACAGCTCCACCTCCCTTTCGGCTGCCATGGGGATGGCGATTGCACGGGATGTGAAAAAGGAAGATTCCTATATCATCCCCGTCATCGGGGACGGTGCCCTGACTGGAGGGATGGCCCTCGAAGCCCTCAACCATATCGGCCATGAAAAGAAGGACATGATCGTCGTATTGAACGATAATGAGATGTCCATCGCACCGAATGTCGGTGCCCTGCACAATATCCTGGGCCGCCTTCGCACAGCGAATAAGTATAACTGGGTGAAGGATGAACTGGAGTATATCCTGAAGCGCATACCCGCAGTCGGAGGCAAGCTTGCCAGTACGGCTGAACGGGTGAAGGACAGCTTGAAATATCTATTCGTCTCCGGGATGTTCTTTGAAGAGCTTGGCTTTACCTATCTTGGTCCGATCGATGGACATGATTATGAAAACTTACAGGAAAACATCCAATATGCGAAAAAGACAAAAGGCCCGGTTCTCCTTCACGTCCTCACGAAGAAGGGGAAGGGGTTCCAGCCTGCTGAAAAAGACACCCTCGGTACATGGCACGGAACCGGCCCGTACAAGATCGATACGGGCGATCTGATCAAACCGGTAGGAGCTCCGCCGTCCTGGAGCAGCCTTGTCAGTGAAACGGTCAGGAGGGTCGCACGTGAAGATGAGCGGGTCGTGGCCATCACTCCTGCCATGCCGGTCGGCTCAAGCCTTCTTGGGTTTGCAGAGGAATTCCCCGACAGGATGTTCGACGTCGGGATTGCCGAACAGCATGCGGCAACCGTAGCGGCAGGTCTTGCCACTCAGGATATGAAACCGTTCCTGGCGATTTATTCGACATTCCTCCAGCGGGCCTATGATCAAGTGGTTCACGATATTTGCAGACAGAACCTCAACGTGTTCATCGGAATCGACCGTGCGGGTCTTGTCGGTGCAGACGGCGAAACACATCAAGGGGTATTCGATATTGCCTTCCTCCGTCATCTGCCGAATATGGTGCTTATGATGCCAAAAGACGAAAATGAAGGCCAGCACATGGTTAATACGGCTCTTGCCTACAACGATGGTCCGATCGCCCTGCGTTTCCCTCGTGGAAATGGCTACGGTGTGAAGATGGACGAAGAATTGAAGACCATTCCGATCGGTTCGTGGGAAATCCTCAAGGACGGGACGGATGCAGTCATCCTGACATTCGGTACCACGATCCCGATGGCCATGGAAGCAGCGGAAGACCTTGAGAAGCAAGGGGTATCGGTACGGGTCGTGAATGCACGGTTCATCAAGCCGATGGATGAGGCAATGCTCTCTTCCATTCTTTCCGAGGAAATACCAGTGTTGACCATTGAAGAAGCAGTCCTTCAGGGCGGCTTCGGAAGCGGGGTCCTCGAGTTTGCCCAGGAAAAAGGCTATCATGATGCCGTTATAGACCGCATCGGAATCCCGGATTATTTCGTGGAGCATGGAAGCGTCAAAGAACTGCTCAATGAAATCGGCATGACGAAGGAAAACGTCGTAGACCGGATCTTGACGATCACACCAAAAAAACAAAAAAGGGCTTGAACATGAAAGTGAAAAAACAACGATTAGATATACTTCTTGTAGAACAAGGTCTTTTCGAAACACGTGAAAAGGCAAAAAGGGCCGTCATGGCCGGTCTTGTGTATTCAAATGAAGTGAGACTGGATAAACCGGGTGAGAAGATAAGCGAGGATTCACCCCTGACGGTTAAAGGGAAAGTGATGCCTTACGTCAGTAGGGGAGGCTTGAAGCTTGAAAAAGCCCTCAAGGTATTCGATATCACAGCAGAAGATAAAGTCCTTCTGGATATCGGAGCCTCCACCGGGGGATTCACGGACTGTGCCCTCCAAAACGGAGCCAAAATGAGCTATGCCCTGGATGTAGGCTACAACCAGCTTGCCTGGAAGCTCAGGAAGGATGAGCGCGTGGTCGTCATGGAGCGGACAAATTTCCGATACGTGAAACCTGAGGATCTTGAAGGCGAAATGCCGAATCTTGCGTCCATCGATGTCTCCTTCATCTCACTCGCCTTGATCCTCCCTGTACTGAAGACGCTCCTTGTGCAAGGCGGCGACTGTATCGCCCTCATCAAACCGCAATTTGAAGCGGGCAGGGAACAGGTCGGGAAAAAAGGCATCGTACGAGATCCTTCTGTCCATAAGACGGTGATCGAGAAGATCATTTCCCTATCACTGAATGAGGGCTTTGATATCGAAGGTCTCTCCTTCTCACCGATCACAGGCGGGGACGGGAACATCGAGTTCCTGATCCATCTCAAATGGCAGGGACGGGAAGAAGGATTGTCTCATTTGGAGGTCACACCCGAAGAGGTAATCAAGGAAGCACATACTCAATTCAAATCTGCTCAAAAGAATGAGGAGTAAACATAAGAAAGCGTGGGACCGATTGATGGTCCCACGCTTTCTTTGTGGTAAAAGACTATAAGAATGCACATCTTAATGTGAAGTTTCTACTTTTTCTTCTGGTGTTTCATCATCCGAGTCGATCATGGCTTTCGGCAGACCCGTGTACTTCGCCCAGAAGAATATGGCGAGTGATACAATGGCAATAAGGATCAGGTCGACTGGATTATCCAGATATCCTTTTCCGCCGCCGAATGAACCGAAGTACGAGATGATGAGCATAGTGATGTAATATCCAACGAGCCACCAGGCTGATTTAAGCTGCTGTGGAAGGTTCACTTTGTCTGTCGGTACATATTTCTTGAATATGAAGTAAACGACGAACATGACCAGTTGAGAGCCCAACAACCATGAGATGGTCTTCCAACCAGACCAATAGACAATGTAAGAAGCAAAGATAAAGGAAATAGGTGCGATGATACTCATTCCTTTAAGTTTAAACGGCTTCTCTAGACCCTTTGCGTTGACCGAGAAGGTGGCCGATGAAATAGGTGCAATGGCATAGGAGAGGATCAGTGCTACTGAGCAGACATTAACCAGTGCATTCCATGAAGGGAATGGCAGTGTCCAGAAGATTGAAAGCCCCAGTGATAACCACAGGGAAGACCGGGGAATTCCCGTTACTTTGTCCACTTTGGAGAATGTCTTGAACAACGTACCGTTTCGTGACCATGCATACACAAGGCGCGCCGTTGTATTCATGAAGATGTTTCCGTTACCTCCCGGGGACAGGATGGCATCGAATACCACAAGTGCCGATAACCAGCCGAGACCCAGAACAATCGCGATATCTCCGAATGGAAGGGAGAATTCTTCTTGAATTCCAGCCCAGCCCACATTGCTGATGGTGTCAGTAGGGATGGCCCCGATGAACAATACTTGCAATGCCGTATAGATCAAGGCTGCAAGGATGATGCAGAGCACAAGGGCAATCGGGATATTCCGTTGAGGGTTCTTGACCTCGCTGGCAACCGATACGATGGGATGAAGCCCAAGATAGGCAAACATGACCCCGCCCGTTGCGATGGCTCCTTGGATACCATCAAAGCCGAATGGTGCAAAAGCTTCTACAGAGAAGTTTGCTGATTTAAAGTGGAACGACAATACGACGATGATTGTGATGGGAACGACGTATTTGAAAATGGAAATGATGATATTGGATTTGGCAAAAGCCTTTACGCTCCAAAAATTGAGCAGGAAAAAAGCGATGAGTAGTCCCAGCTGGAGCAACCAACCTCCAATCGTCGGTGACTCCGATCCCGCCTTGGTCAGACCGGGAATCCAATAAGCCAGATACTGACGCACTGCCGTTACCTCGATGGAAATCAAGCTGGTGTACGCCACGATGGTAATGAATGAGATCATGTATCCAACGAGAGGCCCGTGAGAGTAGACAGGATAGCGGATGATTCCTCCCGTGCGGGGAAGTGCCGCCCCTAACTCTGCGTATACGAGACCGATCAACAGGATGATGACGCCTCCGATGATCCAGGAGAAACTCCCGGCTGGACCCGCTTGGGATGCGACGTTACTGACAGCGAACAGCCATGCAGATCCAAAGATCGCCCCAAGACCGATTAGGGTGAGGTCCAATAGTGATATCGTCTTTTTAAATTTTCCTTGACTCATAAGTGTTATGTTCCTCCTTCTGTTTAACCCGAACCTAACTTCTTTTTTCTACTCCATCCCCCCGTCTTTTTGTATTTTGCGTTCAAAGCAAACGATTCATGTCAGGCTTTCAAATGGTGCACAATAAAAATTTTTAAAAATGGGTATTCTTGAATAATAAGTAATATGTGCAATTCCTATAGTCTTATACCCCGTGTTTATATACACTAAACTGTATAGTGGCAGGTTTCAAACGGGTAAACGATTTCATTTAAAAGTCTTAAATTTCTTTCTATTTTCCAGCAATAAAGCTATATTTGAATATTGTTACATTATTGATAAAAAATATTAATTATACATAATTATGTAAAATTATTTCGCTTTTCCGTCAATACTGATAAAGAACATGCAGATCTGCACGGTTTCTGGTGGATTTGTACAAGGAAATAGGCTAACATAATCGTAGAGGTATAAATATACAGGTTCAATATGGAGTAAGAGGTGTATGGTGATGTTAAATAAGGGTCAGAGACATATAAAGATCAGGGAAATCATCACGAATCGGGATGTGGAAACCCAGGATGAGCTTGTGGACAGCCTGAAAAATGCAGGCTTCAATGTCACACAGGCAACCGTTTCAAGGGATATAAAGGAGCTTCATTTGGTTAAGGTTCCGCTTATGGACGGCCGCTATAAATATAGCCTGCCGGCGGACCAGCGCTTCAACCCCCTTCAAAAGTTGAAGAGGACGCTGACGGATGCCTTCGTCAAGATTGATGCTGCCGGTCATATGCTGGTCATGAAGACGCTACCGGGGAATGCGAATGCCATCGGTGCCCTCATCGACAACTTGGACTGGGAGGAAATCCTTGGGACGATCTGCGGGGATGACACCTGCTTGATCATTTGTCGGTCTGAAGTGGAAACCGAAGTCATTTCCAAACGTTTCCTTGATATGCTATAAAAGGTTGACCACCCTATCGACGGGGTAAATTAAATGAAAACAGAGGCACTTTCCAACGTGATTCGGTTCTATCCGGGATACATGATCGGAAGTGTCTTATTATATGAGGTGAGTATTTCTTGTTACAGGAACTTTCAATCAAAAATTTTGCCATCATCGACTCGATTGCCCTTTCATTTGAAGAAGGATTGACCGTCCTTTCAGGGGAAACAGGTGCGGGGAAGTCCATCATCATCGATGCCATCCATCTATTGGTAGGAGGCAGGGGGTCATCCGAGTTCGTCCGGCATGGAGAGAAAAAAGCCGAGATTGAAGGGTTATTCCTATTGGACGATCCCCATCATCCTTGCTATGCAAAGGCTTCTGAATTCGGGATCGACATCGAAGAGGGCATGATTGTTCTCAGGAGAGATATTTCCAGTACGGGTAAAAGTGTGTGCCGGGTGAACGGAAAGCTTGTGACGATTGCTACCATGCGTGAAATCGGGTCAACGCTCATTGACATCCATGGGCAGCACGAGCATCAGGAGCTCATGAATGAGCATCTTCATCTGACACTTCTGGATCAGTTTGGTGGAAAGGATATTGCTTCGTCGCTCACGGCATATCTGGATGTATTCGATGAGTATCAGACCGTGTCCAGACAGCTTAAGCGGTTGAATGAAAATGAACAGGAGATGGCTCATCGCCTTGATCTTATCCAATTCCAGCAAAAAGAGATACAGGATGCGGAGCTCCGCCTGCATGAGGATGATGAACTGCAGGAGGAAAAGCTGAAGCTCGTCAATTTCGAGAAGCTATACGAAGCCCTCCAGACGTCATATGACAGCCTGCGCGGGGAAAGAAAAGGAATGGACTGGGCGGGACTCGCCATGGGGCATCTTGAAACCGCGGCGGAAGTGGACGCGCAGTTTGGCGGGACGCTTGAGTCAGTATCCTCAGCCTACTACATCCTTGAGGATGCTGCCCATGCCATCAGGGCGGAACTGGATCAGCTCGAGTTTGAACCGGGAAGGCTGGATATGATCGAATCCAGGCTGAATGAAATCAATGGACTGAAACGGAAGTACGGTTCATCAATCGAAGAAATCCTTGCATATGGTTCACGGATCGAAGAGGAGATCGAAACCATCATCAACAAGGATTCGCATGTACAGCAGCTGCAAGATCAGTTGCAGTCCCTTGAAAATGATCTCTCGGTGGAGGCGGAAAATCTGACGATCGCCCGTAAAAAGTGGGCCAAGAAACTTACGGTCAGTATCCACGAGCAGTTGAAGCAGCTCTACATGGATAAAACGAAATTCGAGGTCAAGTTCCTTACCGACGGGGATGCCGTAAACCGGAAATTCAAGAAGGAGGGGTGGGATGAAGTCGAGTTTTATATCTCCACGAATCCTGGTGAACCCCTGAAGCCGCTCTCGAAGGTCGCTTCGGGGGGAGAACTTTCCCGCATCATGCTCGCCCTTAAGACGATCTTCTCCAAGCATCAGGGGATCACTTCCATCATCTTCGACGAAGTGGATACGGGTGTCAGCGGAAGGGTGGCTCAATCGATTGCAGAGAAGATCTATCAGGTGGCCGTCCATTCACAAGTGATGTGCATATCCCATCTTCCGCAGGTTGCGGCCATGGCAGACTGTCATCTGTTCATTTCGAAGAAACAAGCGAACGGGCGCACGAGCACGAAGGTAAAAAGACTAGAGGAAAATGAGAAGATCCAGGAAATCTCCCGCATGATCTCCGGCGTGGAAATCACCGATCTTACCCTTGAACATGCCAAAGAGCTCCTTCATTTGGCAGGAAGCATCAAAGAGACATGAAAAGCTATCCAATACGGGTAGCTTTTTTTCATTATTACCAGTTATAAATGTCCTTCCAAAAGGCAAAAGTAAAACTGTAGCCAAATCACCAGTGTGTTTGGATTAGAAGCGAGGAGAGTGAAAGTAGTGAAGTCAGATTCGTTAAGGAAATGCATAGGTGGAATTCTCCTTGTTTCGCTCATTCTTATCGGTTTTTTGGAACCTGTCCAACAGTGGGTGAAAACACCCACGTTCATTAGGATGATGGAAGGGGATCAAGTTGCTCTCCCCATATCAGCACCTGCTGCCGCATCTGAAGGGACGGTACAACTTTCGTCGAATAACGAACAATTATCCGTGGGAGGCAGCCGTGTCGGAAAAGACGAAGTGGTCTTTGAAATTGCCGGACTCCCCATCAAAGAAGTCAATGTTGAAGTACTGAAAGATTTTAAAGTGATCCCCGGCGGCCAATCGATCGGGGTCAAATTGAATACCGTAGGCGTACTGGTCGTCGGTCATCATCTTGTGAATACAGAAGAGGGAAAAGTTTCCCCGGGTGAAAAGGCTGGGATTCAGGTCGGAGACATGATAACCGAGATCAATGGAACCAAGATCGAAGAACTTTCCGACGTGGCTCCTTTCGTCCAATCCGCGGGAAAAGATCAGGAATCCTTGAAACTCGTGGTGAAAAGAGAGAAGAAAACCATCAAAACCACTCTCCTGCCGGTTAGGGAAAAAGGGGACGCTGCTTATAAGCTCGGCCTTTATATCAGGGACTCGGCTGCAGGAATCGGCACCATGACTTTCTATGATCCCCAATCGAAGAAATATGGCGCTCTTGGACATGTGATTTCCGATATGGATACGAAGAAACCGATCGTCGTGGCAGATGGGGAAATCGTCCATTCCGAAGTCACATCCATCCAGAAAGGGAGCGATGGAAAGCCTGGGGAGAAACTGGCAAGATTCTCATCCGATCATAAAGTGATCGGGGATATCACGAGGAACAGTCCGTTTGGGATATTCGGACGCCTGAACCAGACCATCGAGAATGAGCGTATGGATAAACCCATGCCGATCGCTCTTTCTCACCAGGTAAAGGAAGGGCCAGCGCAGATCCTGACGGTGGTCGATGGCAAGGAAGTCGAAATGTATGATATTGAAATCATGAGCACGATCCCGCAGAAATATCCCGCAACAAAAGGGATGGTGTTGAAGGTGACGGATCCGAAGTTACTGAAGAAAACCGGCGGGATCGTCCAAGGGATGAGCGGTAGCCCGATCATTCAGGATGGGAAGGTCGTAGGGGCTGTCACCCATGTATTCGTGAATGACCCCACGAGTGGGTACGGTGTCCATATCGAGTGGATGCTGAGCGAAGCAGGCATTGATATTTATAAGAAAGATCACAGCAGAGCAAGTTGAATGGATCCGGCGCTGAGCAAGCGCCGGATTTTTTGTGCGTTTGTGAAAGCTGAGGAATTCCGTTAAAATAAAGATAATTCGACAAAAGTTCAGTGTGGAAATCGAATCAGGTCGAAATTAAGAGAAAATGAAAGTAAAACGAAGGAAAAAGAATATATTTCAAGTTTTTTTCAAAAATAAAAGGAAATTAGGTTGCATTGTCGAAAAAGTAATTTACAATAAAAAATAACAGTGAATTTATTTGGACTGAGGAGGAAACGTTTAGTGAAATCGATTAAAGTTTGTATAGTGGATGATAACCGGGAACTCACCTCATTGTTGGAAGATTATATTGCCTCACAAAATGACTTGGAAGTTGTAGGGATTGCCCATAATGGACAGGACTGCCTGGATCTCTTGGAGGAAGTCGAAACGGACGTACTCGTCTTGGATATCATCATGCCCCACCTGGATGGCCTTGCCGTTCTCGAGCGCCTGAGGGAGAGGAAGAACATTCCGAATGTCATCATGCTGACAGCTTTCGGTCAGGAAGACGTGACGAAAAAAGCGGTGGATCTCGGTGCATCCTATTTCATCCTGAAGCCGTTCGATATGGAAAACCTGGTGAGCCATATCCGACAGGTAAGCGGGAAAACGAACCCGATCATCAAGAAGCCTTCCTCCCGAATGAATTCTGATCATAAACCGAGAAATCTCGATGCAAGCATCACGAGCATCATTCATGAAATCGGCGTGCCGGCACATATTAAAGGATATATGTACTTAAGGGAAGCGATCTCCATGGTCTACAATGATATCGAACTCCTTGGTTCCATCACCAAAGTCCTTTATCCTGATATCGCAAAGAAATACAACACCACCGCTTCGAGGGTCGAGCGTGCGATCCGTCATGCCATCGAAGTAGCCTGGAGCCGTGGGAATATCGATTCCATCTCCTCCCTCTTCGGTTATACTGTAAGCATGACAAAAGCAAAACCGACCAATTCTGAGTTCATTGCGATGGTGGCTGACAAGCTGCGTTTGGAGCATAAGGCCTCTTGAAAGGGTAAGTAGAACGGATGACCCGGTGCCTGCCGGGTTTTTATTTTTGTGCGAAAGGGTACCCACCCTACATAGATGCAAAAAAAGGACGTGAAGGTTATGACATTGATCTTTGCCCACAGGGGTTCTGCAGGGACTCATCCTGAGAATACATTGGAAGCGTTCGCCGAGGCAGCCCGGGTCGGGGCGGATGGGATCGAAATTGATGTGCAACTCACCTCGGACGATCAGGTGGTCGTCATCCACGACGAAACACTCGATCGTACGACGAATGGTAAAGGATTTGTCCAGGATGTCACCCTCAAGGATATACAAAAGCTCAGGGCGAACGGAAAATGGAAGATGCTCCGACGATGCCGGGTGCCTTCTTTGATCGAAGTGTTCGAATGGATGAGGGGGAATGATCTCCTCTGCAATATCGAATTGAAGAACAGCGTCATGGACTATACAGGCCTCGAAGAGAAAATCTTTGAACTGAGCAGGGAATATGGATACGATGATCGGATCATCATCTCTTCCTTCAATCACTACTCCCTTGTCAAGTGCAAGAAGTTGAATCCGGCAGTTGAAGTGGCAGCCCTTTACTCGAACAGGCTTTTCATGCCGTGGTCCTATGCCCGTTCCATCGGGGCAGGTGCCATCCATCCTAACCTCAATGCCGTAACCGATGACATGATCCTGCAGTCGGTGAAGGCGGGTGTGCTGGTGCGGCCCTACACGGTGAATAAGGAAACGTCGATGAAAAGGCTGCTCCACATACGGTGTCCTGCCCTCATTACCGATTTCCCCGAACGTGCAATCGGAATCAGGAATACAGAAAAAAGCTAGCCCCCGGGCTAGCTTTTTTTCGTGAAACGAGGTTGAACTTTGTTCCTTTTCCGGTCCCTATGGAGAACGAATCCTGCAATGAATCCCAGGCCGACCACGAAAAAGACAAGACCGAGAATGAATTGCAGCCAGAGGTACGGTATGGGAGGCTGCAGGATGCCGAAGAGCATGTCCCTCATAAGCTTGATACCAAGCGCTGCAAATGCACCGGGTATGAGCATGATGATCAAAGCGATAAGGCGTGACATTATGAACATTTCCCCTTTGTATCCACTTACTTGAATTTTACCTCCATCATGAAAATTGTCAAGGTGGCCCTTGTGAGGTAAAATGGAACTGTGAAATATATTGCACGGACAAAGCGATGGGGTGAAGAATGTTGCAGGATGTTCTCATAGTAGGGGGAGGAAAAGGTGGGGTGGCGATCTTGAAAATTCTCCACGAAGCCTCTTCCATGAATGTAGTAGCGGTCATCGATGTGGACAGGCAGGCTCCCGGGGTAAAGCTTGCCGGGGAATGGGGCATCGCGGTCGGAGATGATTGGCGACCGTATCTTGACTCTTCCATAGATATCGTCATCGAGGTGACGGGGGATCAGGCAGTGTTTGAAGACATCAGGGATCGACGCGGGAAGAATACCGTGCTCATCCCCGGAAGTGTCGCATTTCTCATTTCCAAGCTCCTCGAGGAAAAAGAAGAGCTGATCCATGAACTCACTAGTGAATCCTTCAAGCGGGATCTCATATTCAATTCAACGGATGACGGGATGATTGGAATTGATCACAGGGGTAAGATCATCCTTTTCAATCAAAGTGCCCAGCGCATGACGGGGATCAGCGGGGAGGATGCTTTGAACCGGAACATCCTTGAGGTCGTGCCGGAAAGCCGGCTGCTCTCGACCATCGAAACAAGGAGGCCTGAAATCAATCAAGAAGTGATCCTCCAAAACGGTTTGAAGATCATTTCGAGCAGGATCCCGATGATCACATCCTCGGATGAAGTAATCGGTGCATTTTCGGTGTTCAAGGATATTACCGAAGTGGTGAACCTTGCCGAACAGATCACGGATCTAAAAGAAATCCAGACGATGCTTGAAGCCATCATCCAATCAAGTGATGATGCCATATCTGTCGTGGATGAGGATGGGAAGGGGATCTTGATCAATCCCGCCTATACGAGAATCACGGGTCTTTCCAGTGGAGAGGTGATCGGGCAGCCGGCAACTGCGGATATTTCCGAAGGTGAAAGCATCCATCTCAAAGTCCTCAGGACCCGAAAGGCCATCAGGGGCACGAGGATGCGCGTCGGCCCGAAGCGGAAGGAAGTCATCGTCAATGTGGCACCGATCATCGTCAATGACATTTTGAAAGGGAGCGTCGGCGTCATCCATGATATGTCGGAGATCCAATCCCTCACGAATGAATTGGACCGGGCACGCAGGATCATCCGGACCCTAGAGGCAAAATACATTTTTGACGATATCATCGGGACATCCGAAGAAATGAAAATTGCCATCGAACAGGCGAAGCTTGGGGCAAAGACGCCGGCTACCGTCTTGCTGCGGGGTGAATCCGGCACCGGAAAGGAACTGTTTGCCCATGCCATACATAATGCAAGTGACCGGAAGTTCAACAAGTTCATCCGGGTCAACTGTGCTGCCCTGGCTGAAAACTTGTTGGAAAGTGAGCTGTTCGGTTATGAAGACGGCGCGTTTTCCGGAGCGAAGCGCGGGGGCAAGCGGGGTCTCTTTGAAGAAGCGAATAATGGGAGCATTTTCCTTGATGAGATCGGGGAGCTGAGTGCCAGCACGCAGGCGAAGCTTTTAAGGGTGCTCCAGGAACAAGAAATCGTCCGGGTGGGAGGAACCAAGTCCATCCCCATAAACGTCCGGGTGATTGCCGCCACCAATGTGAACCTCGAGAAAGGCATGGGGGACGGGTCATTCAGGGAGGATCTTTATTACCGCCTCAATCGAATGCCGATCCAGATCCCGCCCCTTCGCCAGCGAAAAGGCGATATCCCGTTGATATCCGAACGTCTCATCACCAAGATCAATCAGGATTACGGGCGTAAGGTGGAAGGGCTGACGAAAAAGGCCACGGTGAAGCTGATGGAGCATGACTGGCCAGGGAACGTGCGCGAGCTGGAAAACGTACTTGGCAGAGCCGTCATATTCATGGAGGCAAGTGAAACGTATATAGACGAAAAGCATCTTTCCTCCATGGGTCATGCGAAGGGTCGTGCAACCGAGATGGAGTCTGATCCGGTAGAGACAGATTTGAATGCACGCCTCGAGTGGTATGAAAAACAGATAATCCAGTCGGTTTTAGCGCAACATAAAGGGAACAAGACAGCCACGGCGAAAGCACTGAATGTTTCTGTCAGGAACCTGTACTATAAAATTGAAAAATATAACATTGAAATAAATAGCATGAAATAATTTGCAGACCCTGCAAAAAATTGCATGATCACATTTCGTTTAATGAAGCGTTTTCATGCTTTTGAAAGTTGGCACGCTTCTTGCGAGATAGAATAGTGGAACCGATAATTGTAAAAAGGGGTTGAATCACATACATGAATCTCCAATCT
Source organism: Rossellomorea sp. FS2 (assembly GCF_047915635.1). Lineage (NCBI taxonomy): Bacteria > Bacillati > Bacillota > Bacilli > Caryophanales > Bacillaceae > Rossellomorea > Rossellomorea sp. FS2. The sequence goes on from NZ_JBLRVS010000001.1 coordinate 592,704, forward strand.
CTAGTAGACCTAGCAACCCGCAAGGAAAATGCCACTGTAGCTGTTGCTGCGGCGGAAGATAAAGAAGTCCTGAAGGCTGTATCCATGGCCGTGGAACATGGGATGGCTGAGTTCCTGCTTTTCGGTGACAGGGAGAAGATCGAACAGGTGATGGAAGAATCACAGCGCGATCTTCTGGAAAGTGCCAGGATTAAAATCATCCATTCACCTTCCGTGCAAAATGCTTCAGAACTTGCCGTTCAGGCCGTCAACAAAAAAGAAGCAGACGTTTTGATGAAAGGGCATGTTTCCACTTCGGTCCTCCTCAAAGCTGTACTGAATAAAGAGTGGGGTCTTAGGACCGGGAATGTGCTATCGCACGCAGCCGCCTTCGAAGTTGAAGGATTTGAAAAACTCGTTTTTGTGACTGATGCCGCCATGAACATTTCACCGGACCTTGGGCAAAAGGCCCAGATCATTCAAAATACCGTTTCGGTTGCCCGGTCCATCGGAATCGACCAGCCGAAAGTAGCTCCTCTCGCAGCCGTTGAGGTCATCAACCCGCAAATGCAGGCTACATTGGATGCTGCCGCCCTGACGGTGATGAACCAACGGGGACAAATCAAAGATTGCCTGGTGGACGGGCCGCTTGCACTCGATAACGCCGTTTCATCGATTGCGGCGAGACAAAAAGGAATTGTCAGCGAGGTGGCCGGAGAAGCGGATATCCTCCTGGTGCCTACTATAGAAGCAGGAAACGTCCTTTATAAGTCCCTTATGTATTTCGCAGGGGCCAAGGTGGCTGCCGTCATTTCGGGAGCCACAGCACCAATCGTATTAACATCCAGGTCGGACCTGGCAGAGAGCAAGCTGTACTCATTGGCACTCGCCATCAGCTCTTCAGAAAACCGCTAACGAACACAACTAACGTATAAATAGGGGGAAACACTCATGAAAATCTTCAGCTATATGGAACAATACGACTACGAACAATTGGTATTCTGCCAAGATCAGGAATCAGGCTTGAAAGCCATCATCGCCATCCACGATACCACTCTCGGCCCTGCACTCGGCGGAACACGCATGTGGACATATGAATCAGAGGAAGCGGCAATCGAAGACGCCCTTCGCCTTGCCAAAGGTATGACTTACAAGAATGCTGCAGCCGGATTGAATCTCGGAGGCGGTAAGACCGTCATCATCGGAGACCCGCGCAAAGACAAGAACGAAGAGATGTTCCGTGCATTCGGACGCTATATCCAAGGGCTGAATGGCCGTTATATCACGGCAGAGGATGTAGGTACAACCGTTGCGGACATGGACCTGATCCACGAAGAAACCGATTATGTAACAGGGATTTCTCCTGCATTCGGTTCATCAGGGAATCCATCCCCTGTAACAGCTTACGGCGTGTACCGCGGAATCAAAGCGGCAGCCAAGGAAGCATTCGGGACGGATTCGCTTGAAGGCAAAACCATTGCAGTCCAAGGTGTGGGTAATGTTGCGTACAATATGTGCCGCCACCTTCACGAAGAAGGAGCCAATCTGATCGTAACGGATATCAATAAAGAAGCCGTTCAGCGTGCCGTGGAAGAGTTTGGTGCTAAAGCTGTAGATACCAATGAAATCTATGGAGTAGACTGTGACATCTTCGCGCCTTGTGCCCTCGGTGCCATCATTAATGATGAAACGATTCCACAGCTGAAAGCCAAGGTGATTGCCGGAGCTGCGAATAACCAGCTGAAAGAAGCCCGTCACGGAGATGCCATCCACGAAATGGGAATCGTCTATGCTCCGGATTATGTCATCAACGCAGGTGGGGTCATCAATGTAGCTGATGAGCTTTATGGATATAACAGCGAGAGAGCCATGAAAAAGGTCGAACAGGTTTATAATAACGTCGAGCGCGTAATCGAAATCGCCAAGCGTGATCATGTTCCTACGTATGTAGCCGCTGACCGCATGGCAGAAGAACGCATCGAAAAAATGCGCCGTTCAAGAAGTCAATTCCTTCAAAACGGACATCACATCCTTAGCCGCCGCTAAAACACATTGATGGGTGCTCCTCCAAAAAAGGAGGGGTGCCCCATCTTTGTGTAAAAGACATTTTGTCATCAGGGGGTCCTTGGAATAGAGAGAATAAAGATATAATTCGCCCTATTGGAGGTTACTGCTGTGCAAGAAATCAAGCACCGGATCCTAGTCATCAACCCGGGATCCACATCGACTAAAATCGGGGTCTTCGATGAAGACCGTTCCGTTTTTGAAAAGACGATCCGTCATGAAACCGAAACGATCAATCAATACCCGACTATCATTGATCAATATGAGTTCCGTAAGCATACGATACTCGAAGCTCTCGATGAAGAAGGGATCAATATATCCAAATTGAGTGCCGTCTGTGGACGGGGAGGCCTTCTGAAGCCCATTGAAGGTGGAACCTATCTTGTGAACGAAGAGATGCTCCGCGACCTAAAAGAAGGTGTATCCGGACAGCATGCATCGAATCTCGGAGGCATCCTTGCATTCGAAATCGCCTCCGGACTCAATATCCCATCCTATATCGTCGACCCGGTGGTAGTGGACGAGCTCCAACCTCTCGCCAGGGTGTCAGGGTTTTCCTTGATCGAGCGCAGAAGCATTTTCCATGCCCTTAATCAGAAGGCGGTCGCAAGAAGGGTGGCCAAGCAGCTCGGTAAGAAATATGAAGAGCTGAACCTGATCATCACCCATATGGGAGGTGGGATCACCGTTGGTGTCCATCATCTCGGGAAAGTCATCGACGTCAATAATGGACTGCATGGCGACGGTCCCTTCAGTCCTGAACGCGCTGGAACAGTCCCTGCCGGGGACCTTGTCGACCTGTGCTTTTCAGGGGATTACTACCGCGAAGAGATCATGAAGAAGCTTGTCGGACAGGGTGGTCTTGTAGGATACCTCGGTACAAGCGATGCAGTTAAAGTAGAAAAGATGATCGAAAATGGAGATGAACAGGCCCGCCATGTCTATGATGCCATGGCTTATCAAATCGCCAAGGAAATCGGCGCAGCCAGCGCGGTGCTGAGCGGCAAGGTGGATGCAATTATCCTGACGGGAGGACTTGCATACGGAAAAGGGTTCGTCAAAGCCATTTCGAAACGAATCAGCTGGATCGCCGATGTGATCATCCAACCTGGTGAAAATGAACTTCAGGCCCTTGCTGAAGGGGCATTGCGTGTACTCAAACAGGAAGAAGAATACAAAGAATATCCGGGAACGTCAAAAAGTGAGGCCCGGATACAATAAGGAGGTCATGAACAATGGCTGAAGAATATGATCTTGTCATTCTGGGTGGAGGAACAGGCGGCTACGTCGCCGCCATCCGTGCATCTCAATTGGGTCTGAAAACAGCAATCGTGGAAAAAGGGAAACTGGGAGGAACATGTCTACATAAGGGATGTATCCCAAGTAAAGCGCTTCTCCGGAGTGCCGAAGTATACGCAACGGCAAAGCACAGTGAAGATTTTGGTGTGAAGATCAACGGAGTAGAGCTTGACTTCCCTAAAGTGCAGGCACGTAAAGAAAGCATCGTCGAAGGCCTTCATAAAGGTGTACAGCACTTGATGAAGCAAGGGAAGATCGATGTCTTCGAAGGACTTGGAAGAATCCTTGGGCCATCCATCTTCTCGCCGATGCCGGGAACCATTTCAGTCGAGATGAACAACGGTGAAGACAACGCCATGCTCATTCCGAAAAATGTCATCGTTGCAACAGGCTCCCGCCCACGCTCACTGCCAGGCCTTGAGATTGACGGAACGCATGTACTATCTTCAGATGAGGCTCTTGCCCTGGAATCCTTGCCGAAATCCATCATCATTGTTGGGGGCGGGGTCATCGGGATTGAATGGGCTTCGATGTTATCTGATTTTGATGTGGATGTCACGGTCATCGAATATGCTGACACCATTGTCCCGACAGAAGATAAAGATATTGCTAAAGAAATGCAAAGACTGATGAAGAAAAAAGGCGTCAAGATCGTTACTGGCGCGAAAGTCCTCTCTGATACGCTGAACAAAGGCTCAGGCAGTGTCGCAATCAGTGCCGAGCACAAAGGCGAAACGAAGACCTTCGAAGCTGAAAAGATCCTCGTTTCCGTTGGACGTCAGGCGAATGTCGAGGGAATTGGTCTTGAAAATACAGATATCAAAGTGGAAAAAGGTTTCATCGAAGTAAATGAATACTACCAAACGAAAGAATCCCATATCTATGCGATCGGAGATGTGATCGGTGGCTTGCAGCTTGCCCACGTCGCGTCACATGAAGGGATCACGGCAGTGGAGCATCTGGCTGATCAAAAGCCTCATCCAATCGACTATAATCTCATTTCAAAATGCATCTACAGCAGTCCTGAAATCGCCAGTGTGGGATTGACGGAACAGCAAGCAAAAGACGAAGGACACGAGGTCAAAGTCGGGAAATTCAATTTCAGGGCCATCGGAAAAGCCCTTGTCTACGGAGAATCAGACGGATTCGTCAAAATTATCGCAGACAAGGAAACGGATGACCTCCTAGGCGTTCACATGATCGGCCCACACGTCACCGACATGATCTCCGAAGCAGGACTTGCCAAAGTGCTTGACGCAACACCGTGGGAAATCGCCCACACCATCCACCCGCATCCATCCCTCTCAGAAGCCATAGGCGAAGCCGCCCTGGCAGTAGACGGAAAAGCCATACATGGCTAGAAAAGCGGAGGGGCTTTGCTTAGGGGCGACAAGCATAAGATGGGCTGAGCGGAAAGGCGACCTTAGCCTTTTTGATCAGTACAGCTTATGACCTCGAGCCCCTAAGCCCCGTAGCTGGACAATAGAAAAGCGGAGGGGCTCTGACCCTCTGACCCGATATACAAACGCTCAATTCCCAGTATGAACATTCATTACCCAGGGACAGGGTTCCTGACAGAAGGCACCCTGTTATCCATTAACGCTGTAGGAGGTTAAAAAAATGGCAAGCAATCGTCATGAAGAATTAGGACTTTCCAATGAGAAAGTGTTAGAGATGTATGAAACTATGCTACTCGCCAGGAAAATTGATGAGCGGATGTGGCTGTTGAACCGTTCAGGTAAGATCCCGTTCGTCATTTCCTGTCAAGGTCAAGAGGCCGCTCAAGTCGGTGCAGCATTTGCACTTGATACCGAGAAGGATTATGCTCTTCCGTACTATCGTGATATGGGCGTTGTCCTCACATTCGGGATGACGGCTCAAGAATTGATGCTTTCAGGCTTTGCGAAAGCAGAAGATCCGAACTCAGGCGGCCGTCAGATGCCGGGGCACTTCGGACAAAAGAAAAACCGCATCGTCACGGGATCTTCTCCGGTAACCACCCAGGTGCCGCATGCTGTCGGACTGGCACTCGCAGGGAAAATGGAGAAAAAAGACCTTGTGACATTTGTTACGTTTGGTGAAGGATCGTCCAACCAAGGGGATTTCCACGAAGGAGCAAATTTTGCCGGTGTACATAAACTTCCGGTCATCTTCATGTGTGAGAACAATAAATATGCCATTTCGGTCCCGATCGAGAAGCAATTGGCATGTGAGAAAGTATCAGACCGTGCCATCGGTTATGGTATGCCAGGAATCACCGTTGATGGAAATGATCCCATCGAAGTGTATAAAGTGGTCAAGGAAGCGGCTGATCGCGGAAGACGCGGAGAAGGTCCGACATTGATCGAGACGGTTTCCTACCGTCTGACTCCCCACTCCTCAGATGATGATGACCGCAGCTATCGCTCTCCAGATGAAGTGGCGAAAGCCAAAACGAATGATCCGATCATTACGTTTGGTGCGTATTTAAAAGAAACAGGCGTCATGGACGATGAGCTGGAGAAAGCCATCAATGACCGCGTGATGAAACAAGTGAATGAAGCAACGGATTACGCAGAGGCTGCACCGTATGCAGAGCCTGAATCCGCCATGAAATATGTTTACGCAGAAGAGAAGTAAGGGGGAGAACCAATATGCCAGTAATGTCTTATATTGATGCCGTAACATTGGCCATGAGAGAAGAAATGGAACGAGATGAAAAAGTATTTGTGCTCGGCGAGGACGTCGGCAAAAAAGGAGGCGTCTTTAAGGCGACTCACGGATTATATGATCAATTCGGAGAGGACCGCGTCATCGATACGCCCCTTGCCGAGTCGGCCATAGCAGGGGTTGGGATCGGAGCTGCCATGTACGGTATGAGACCGATCGCTGAAATGCAGTTTGCTGATTTTATCATGCCTGCTGTCAACCAGATCATTTCCGAAGCGGCCAAAATCCGTTATCGTTCCAACAATGACTGGAGCTGTCCGATGGTCATCCGCGCACCGTATGGCGGAGGAGTACACGGAGCCCTTTATCATTCTCAATCAGTAGAAGCGGTCTTTGCCAATCAGCCTGGTCTGAAGATCGTCATGCCTTCAACGCCTTACGATGTAAAAGGCCTTCTGAAGGCAGCGATCCGTGATGAAGATCCTGTGCTATTCTTTGAACATAAACGGGCCTACCGCCTCATTAAAGGTGAAGTACCGGAGGACGATTATACGCTTCCGATCGGAAAAGCAGATGTAAAACGCGAAGGGGAAGACATTACGGTCATTACCTACGGCCTTTGCGTCCACTTTGCCCTTCAAGCAGCAGAAAAGCTTGCCCAGGATGGCATTGAAGCACATATCCTCGATCTTCGCACCATCTATCCATTGGATAAAGAAGCAATCATCGAAGCAGCTTCCAAGACGGGTAAAGTACTGCTTGTAACGGAAGACAATAAAGAAGGAAGCATCATGGGTGAAGTGTCTGCCATCATCGCAGAACATTGCTTGTTCGACCTTGATGCACCAATCAAGCGCCTTGCCGGCCCGGATGTACCGGCCATGCCGTACGCACCGACAATGGAAAAACACTTTATGATCAACCCGGATAAAGTGGAAAAAGCAATGAGGGAATTGGCGGAATTTTAACGAACCAGATTAGGAGGGATCCTCATGGGGATTGAAAAAATGAAAATGCCTCAGCTAGGCGAGAGCGTAACCGAAGGGACGATCAGCAAATGGTTGGTGTCTCCGGGAGATGCGGTCAATAAATATGATCCGATCGCCGAAGTACAAACGGATAAAGTCAACGCCGAAGTACCTTCTTCGTTTACAGGGGTCATCAAGGAACTTCTTGCCGAGGAAGGCGACACCCTTGAAGTCGGAGAGCTCATCTGTTCGATTGAATTAGAGGGGGGCACTGATGCTCCTGCTGAAGAAAAGGTGGAAAAGAAAGAAGAAGCAGCACCGTCTTCACCTGCCTCAGCGGATACAAGCAATAAAGGCAGATATTCTCCTGCCGTCCTGAAAATGTCCCAGGAAAACGGAATCGACCTGACCCAGGTGACGGGAACAGGGGCCGGTGGCCGGATTACAAGAAAAGACCTTAAAAAGATCATCGAGTCAGGCAACATCCCTCAGGCGAGCGAGGCACCGAAGGCCGCTCCGCAGCAGGAATCGCCCTCACAAGGGGAAACTGCAGCTCAGCCGTCCAAAAAGCCTGCCCCTCAGGCTCCGGACGTGCCTACCAAGCCAGGTGATATTGAAATTCCTGTAACTGGAATCCGGAAAGCCATCGCAGCAAATATGCTTCGAAGCAAGCATGAAGCTCCCCATGCTTGGACGATGATGGAAGTGGATGTCACCAACCTGGTCGACTACCGCAATTCCCTCAAAACAGAATTCAAGCAGAAGGAAGGCTATAATCTGACCTTCTTCGCATTCTTCGTCAAGGCCGTTGCACAGGCGCTTAAAGAGTACCCACAGATCAATTCCATGTGGGCTGGCGATAAGATCATCCAGAAGAAGGATATCAATCTGTCGATCGCTGTTGCAACCGATGATGCCCTCTATGTACCGGTCATCAAGAATGCAGACGAAAAGACCATTAAGGGCATTGCAAGGGAAATCACCGAGCTTGCTGGAAAAGTAAGAAGTGGGAAACTGACTTCCCAAGATATGCAGGGTGGTACATTTACAGTGAACAATACGGGTTCTTTTGGATCAGTGCAATCAATGGGAATCATCAATTATCCTCAGGCAGCGATCCTTCAGGTGGAATCGATCGTCAAGCGTCCTGTTGTCATGAACAACGGAATGATTGCCGTGCGGGATATGGTGAACCTCTGCATGTCCCTTGATCACCGCGTATTGGACGGACTGGTTTGCGGACGATTCCTGCAGCGTGTGAAAGAAATCCTCGAAAACACGTCGAAAGAAACAACGTCCATCTACTAAGTGAGAAAGGACCCTTCCTGGGGAGGAGGGTCCTTTTTTTGTTGACGATCCATGAGACTTTAGGGTGACGGGAGAGGGGGATCGGAATGAAAAAGTAGGCAAATGGCACGGAATAGTTTCAAAAGAATATTTCATAAGGTTAAGTAATCAATGAGAATAGGACGATAGGCTAAACGCTTTTCCCCTTAGATCCCAGGTGAGGCTTAATGAGGAATTATTGTTCCCAATTTGTAAGGAATAGTCGAATGGCCCATATAAAACAGGAAAATAAGGGATGGGATAGGTGAATGGTCATTCATAAATACACCCTTCGTCACAATTCGGAACAAGGTGGCTAAGCCTTTCTGTTTATTTTCAGAATATTAGGAATTTACATGACATTCCTCTACAACATTCGACAATACTCTTTGGTTATGTTTGGTTTAACACCTACTATTTACCAGGTGGAATAAAAATGAAAGGAGATCATGTCCGAACAACCAAAATGAAACCAAACGGAGGGAATTGGATGAAGGGAAGAAGAAGACAGAGGGCAAAATGGTTATCCATCATTTTGACATTAGCGATGTTCGTTCCACTATTATTTCCTTTTAACGCAGGGGCTGTCAGTGCCGCTCAAAAGGAAAAGCCATCGACTTCAGTAAAAGATTCTGCCAAAGTGTCTCCACAGTCCAAGATCACATCAAAGCTCCAGAAACAATTCGACAAAGATAAGCACGTCACATACTTAGTAAAGTTCAAGGAGCAGGTAGATACGTTAAAGATCGCCGAGAAAGCGGAAAAAAATGCGAAGAAGCAAAAGCTTTCTGCCAACAACAGTAAACTGTTGAAGCGGAACCTCGTTGTTTCAGAGCTTCGTGCTACCTCACTTGAAACGCAAGCAGAAGTAAAAGAATACTTAACCAAGCAAAAGAAATCCGGTGCAGTCAAAGACATCCAAAGCTATTATGTTGTCAATGGCATGGCCGTTACAAGTACGAAAGAAGTGATGGAGAAGCTTTCCACTTACGCTGAAGTTGAGAAAATCCTGCCGAATGAAGTTCGTGAGCTCAACAAGCCAGAAGTGGTAAAAGAGAAGGAAACCTCCAAGAAGAAAGGTGAAACGGCTGCTGTTGAATGGAACATTGATAAGGTCGGTGCTCCTGCCGTATGGGATATGGGCATTGATGGATCAGGGACAGTCGTTGCTTCCATCGACACGGGTGTTCAATGGGATCACCCTGCTTTGAAAGAGCAGTACAGAGGATTCAATCCTCAAAGCCCGAACTCACCGAACCATGAGTTCAATTGGTTCGATGCAACGGCCGGTCAAGGGACACCATATGACGATAATGGCCATGGTACCCATGTAACCGGTACGATGGTCGGTCACGAGCCGAATGGTTCCAATCAGATCGGAGTGGCTCCTGGTGCGAAATGGATCGCTGTCAAAGCGTTCACTTCCCAAGGAGGAACGGATGCCGATCTATTGGCTGCAGGGGAATGGATCCTTGCTCCAAAAGATGCCGAGGGCAATCCACATCCTGAAAAAGCTCCGGACGTTGTAAATAACTCATGGGGCGGAGGGAAAGGACTTGACGAATGGTATCGTGAAATGGTCAATGCATGGAGAGCGGCGGAAATCTTCCCAGAGTTCTCAGCAGGAAATACGACCCTTACGAATCCAGGGGGTCCTGGTTCCATCGCGAACCCGGCAAACTATCCTGAGTCCTATGCAACCGGGGCAACAGACATCAACAACAACCTTGGGAGCTTCTCCCTGCTTGGTCCATCCCCTTATGATGAAATCAAGCCGGATATCGCAGCTCCTGGTGTGAACATCCGATCTTCCGTTCCAGGTGGGACGTATGAAGGCGGATGGAACGGGACGTCCATGGCTGGACCTCACGTTTCAGCTGTTGTGGCCCTGCTGAAACAAGTAAACGCCAACCTGACAGTCGATCAGATTGAGGAAATCTTGAACACGACTGCTGTACCATTGACGAACGGTACGTATCCTGATGTACCGAACAACGGATTCGGGAATGGTCTTGTCAACGCATTCGATGCGGTCAATTCCATCATGAATGGCCTTGGTAAGGTGAGTGGTCAAGTCGCTAAAGAGGGCGATGATACAGAAGCACCGTCCATCAACCACGAACAACCGACAGACGTCTACCAAGGAATGGATCTGAAATTGGAAGCAGAAGCAACGGATAATGTCAGTGTCACATCTGTTAAGCTGTCTTATCAACATGCTGATGGCGAGTGGGTGGATGTCGACGCGAAACGTAAAAGCGGCGACTTCACTAAAGGGATCTACGAAGCGATCATCCCTGCTGATGCGTTGAATACGGACAATGTGACCTATAAATGGACAGCGGTAGACTTCGGAGGAAATGAGGCTGCAACAGATGAATATTCCTTAGAACTTCTTCCGGGCATTTCGGTCGGTTACGAGCAGGACTTCGAATCTGAACCTGCGGGCTGGTTCTCTTATGGAAACGGGAATAGCTGGGAATGGGGAATTCCTACTTCCGGACCAGGAAATGCAGCTTCCGGCGAAAAGGTGTACGCTACGAAGCTCGATGGGAATTATGCAAACAGCGCCAACATGTCCCTGCAAATGCCACCGGTCGATCTGCCTGAAGGAAACAGCTTCCTCCAGTTCAAACAGTGGCATGACCTTGAAACCCGATATGATTTCGGTCATGTATTCGTCTCTACAGACGGCAAGGAGTGGACACAGGCTCTCCGCGTCAACGGAACGACGAACGGATGGATCGATGGAGAAGTGGATCTGAGTGAATATGCAGGTCAACGCATCTATATCGCATTCAATGTGACAAGCGATGGAAGTGTTCAAAAGCAAGGATGGTATCTGGATGATGTCAAGCTGACCGATTCATCCCTGCAGCCATCCAAGAAAATGAGCCTTGGATTGGATTCGAAGAAGGATGCCGCTTCTTCCGTTTCCAAAAAGCCGAAAGTAGACCCAGCCAAGATCCAGGTTGAAAAGCCTGTGGCTAAAGATCAAAGCAAGGAAGCACCGGCACCTGTCCTGCTTCCACTTCAAGCAGAAGTATCTGTTTTGGAAACTGGACGAAGTGTCTATACGAATCCGGCAACAGGATCCTATGAAATCGCTCATGCAGCTGGTGATTTCACCCTGCAGGCATCGACCTACGGATTCCGTTCCCAGACTCAGAGTGTGACGATTGAAGCAGACAGTACAACGACTGCCAACTTCACCCTTGAAGAAATTCCTAAAGGGACCGTCACGGGTACCATCACGAATCAATTGACCGGGGATCCTGTTGCAAATGCAACCGTCATGGTCCTTGAAGATGCTGCCGTTCAACCTGTCCAAACGGACGCTGACGGACGATATGAGCTGAACGTATATGAAGGCGACTATACGGTCAAAGTGGTCGCTCCTAACTATTACAGTCAAGAAGACGCAGTCACGGTTGAAGGTGGGGAATCCGAAACGAAGGATTTTGCACTGAAACCATTCATCGGATATCCTGGAGAAATCGGCTACGATGACGGTACGGCTGAAAATGCACGTGCCTATAATGCAGCTGGCAACTCATGGGCTGTGAAGATGTCGCTTGCGGAAGGAAATGATACTGCCCTCGTCACTGGCGGTCTGTTCCGATTCTGGGATACAGAATGGCCGGTACCGGGTGGAACCGAGTTTGAAGTGGAAGTTTATGATGCAAGCGGTCCGGACGGTGCTCCAGGCAAGAAGCTTGCTGGACCATTCGAAGGGGAAGCTCTCCGTAACGGTCAATGGACACAGGTCGACCTCAGTGATGAAGGCATCATGGTCGATGGTGACTTCTACATGGTCTACACGCAGACAAAAGCCAACCCGAATGCCCCTGGACTTGCAACAGATGAAGACGGGGAATATGCTGCGCGCAGCTGGCAGCGTGTCAGCGGGGCATGGTCGCAGTCTCCTGAAGATGAAGGAAACTATATGATCCGTGCAACGGTGAATTATGAAGTGAAAGAGCCGGTCATCACATCACCTGAAGATGGTTCATTCACGAACAAAGATCAGGTGAAAGTGGAAGGAACATCTGCTCCGGACACAGATGTCATCATCTTGAATGGTGATGAAGAAGCGGCTACGACAACAGCAGACAGTGAAGGTAAATTCGCTGCTGACGTCAGCCTGCAGGAAGGGGAAAATGTACTGACGGCCAAGGCTTCCACTGAGCAGGGGCAAACAGGGGCATCCGAACCTGTTACCATCATCCTTGATCAAGAAAAGCCGGAGCTTTCCATCACATCTCCTGCCGATAAATCCAAAACCAATAAAGAAACGGTTACCGTCAAAGGGAATGTGTCTGACGACAATCTTGATTGGGTGAAGGTGAACGGCAAAAAGGCAGACGTGAAGGATGGTGCATTCAGCCATCGAATCCTTCTAGAACAGGGTGAAAACATCATTAAAGTCGTTGCTCAAGACAAAGCGGGCAACAAAACCACGAAGAAAGTCACCATCGAGGCTAAATACAGAAATCTTGAGATTTCCAATGTACTCCCTGGAGAAGATAAGGAATTGAAATCAGGTGAATCAGTCAAGATCGAATTTGACAGTGAGCCTGGACTCGATGCGACATTCGTTCTCCATATGCCATTGACGAATGCCCGCAGCATGACCTCGAATTCGACAGAACTCCCGATGAGGGAAACGTCTGAAGGTCATTATGAAGGCTACTACACAGCCACTTCAAACGTGAAAGCTCCTGGAGCAGTCGTGGAAGTGAAAGTGGAAGATGACTTCGGAAATGTAGAAACGAAACGCGCTGAAGGAAAACTGTATATCAACGCGAAAAAGTAATGGTGACAAGGAACGTTCCGGGATCGTATCCCGGGACGTTTTTTCATATGCCTGCATTGAACCTGATGGCTTCTTTCTATATACTAAAATAGTAAAGAGAAAACATTTCGAATCTTCATATTTGTAAACGATTACATTATAGGGGGAGTTTCATGCTGCGGGAAATGAAGGAGCAGGAATTTGAAGCACGTACCGTCGAGGAATGGAAGACAGCCGCAGAATCGGCTTTGAAGGGGAAATCCATTGATTCCCTCCGCACAGAAACCTACGAAGGCATAACATTGAAGCCTTTATATACAAAAGATGATCTTCCTTCCAAGTTATCGGCAACATCGCAGCGCAGGAGCCCAAAAGTGGCCCCGCGCATTTGGCGCAACAATTGGGAAGGGTTATTCACAGCATTGGAAGAGGCGTTGGAGAAAGGACAGGAGTGCATTTCCTTCAGAGGGGATGACCTCGATCCCGAAGGCTTCCCTCCATTCATGGAGAAGATTCTTGCAAAGGGAAAAGATATCAATGCATTCTACCTCACCGATCGGGATTTTTCATTGATGAAAGCGTGGAAGACAGAAAAAGGCGGAGCCTTCTCGGGAGTGTTCGGTTGGGATCCCTTATCTCAAGGACTCTTTTCAGGGGAAGAATGGGATGTGCCAGCATGGATAAGGAATCTTGAAACCATCCATGATTTTGCACCTGCCTTAAAGCCCATCATAATAGATCTTACACCGTATCATAGGAAAGGTGCCCATGCGGTGCAAGAACTTGCACTGGCTCTTTCCGAGGGGGTCCTCTTCATTGATGTTTTGCTGAAACAAGGGTGGACGATGGATCAAATTGCAGGGAAAATCCACATTCATTTCGCTGTAGGCAGTCAATTCTTCATGGAAGTGGCGAAGATGAGGGCATTCTCATCCCTTTGGAAGACCGTCATTCAAACATACGGGGATGATTCTACAGAACGGGGAAGCATGAGTGCCGAAACGTCGCCACTGAATAAATCCCGATTGGATCCTTACGTCAATATGCTCAGAAGCGGAGGAGAAGCATTTGCCTCCACGCTTGGAGGAGTCGACTATATCGATGTTCAACCGTTTGACGGGAGTGGCGGAAGTGTTCTCGGAGAACGGATGGCAAGGAATATCCCCATGATCATCGGGGAGGAATCCCATCTGGACAAAGTGATCGATCCGGGTGCCGGATCGTATTATATCGAATGGCTTACCGAGGAAGTCGGTCGGAGAGCATGGAAAGAGTTCGTGCGGATGCAAGAGTCTGGAGGGGTCATCCCTTATATCGAGAGCGGGGACCTTGCACGTGATCTTGAAGCGGTGCACGCCGGACGATTGAATGACCTTTCCTCAGGTAAAAGCACGCTGATCGGGACAAATGCATACGCTAATCCCGAGGACACGCTCTCATCCGTGGAGGACGATCTGCCCGGGCGCCTTTCCCTTCCATATGAACGTCTCCGGGTAAGGGCACAGCGGATTGCAGAGAGGGGATCAAAACCGATTGCCGGCATCATCGGTCTGGGGGATTGGAAGGATTATAAGGCGAGAGCCGACTTTACAAAAGGATTCCTGGCCGTCGGGGGCATATACACGAAGGAAAGCAGTCCGTGCCATACAAAAAGTGAGATCCTGAGATTCATAGAGGAAACAAGGTATTCCTACTATGTTATCTGTGGAACGGACGCAGAGTACGACCGTTTCCTGCCTGAAGCGTCCGAATCGATCATCGCCATTGATCCAGGGATCACCCTGGACATTGCCGGGTCGAGAACCGCTCCTGGGATAAATGGCACGATCCGCAAGGGAATGGATGCCCTGGAGAAGCTGGACCGATTACTATCCATCTGGGAGGAGGGAATGAATGATGATGAACAAGCCTGATTGGTCTGCCATCGACCCGTTTGCTTCCGGGAACGGTGAAAAAGGGAACGAACATGATCGTTCTTATACAACAAACGAATCCATCGAGGTCAAGTCCCGCTATTCCGAACGTGACTTGGACGGCAGCGAGCATTTGAATGATCTCCCGGGGATTGCACCATTTACGAGAGGCCCCTATCCGACCATGTACGTATCCCGTCCGTGGACGGTGAGGCAGTATGCGGGATTCTCTACAGCCGAGGAAAGCAATGCCTTCTACAGAAGGAATCTGAGCATGGGGCAAAAAGGGCTGTCCGTCGCCTTCGACCTTGCCACCCACCGGGGATACGACTCCGATCACCCGAGGGTACTGGGGGATGTCGGAAAAGCGGGTGTGGCCATTGATTCCATCCTCGATATGAAGATCCTGTTTGACGGGATCCCCCTCGATCAGATGTCTGTATCCATGACGATGAACGGGGCCGTGCTTCCCATATTGGCTTTCTACATCGTCACGGCTGAAGAGCAGGGGGTAAGCAGGGAAAAGCTTTCCGGAACGATCCAGAATGATATTTTGAAAGAATATATGGTCAGGAATACGTATATCTATCCTCCCGAAATGTCGATGAAGATCATCGCGGATATTTTTGACTATACAGCCACCCATATGCCGAAGTTCAACAGCATCAGCATCTCGGGCTATCACATGCAGGAGGCGGGGGCACCGGCGGATATCGAGCTTGCCTACACCCTGGCAGATGGCCTTGACTACGTGCGCACGGGATTGAAAGCAGGGATCGGGATCGATTCATTCGCACCGAGGCTATCCTTCTTCTGGGCAATCGGGATGAACTACTTCATGGAAGTCGCGAAGATGAGGGCAGCCAGGCGCATCTGGGCCAAGATGATGAAAACATTTGAACCGGCCAACCCCAAATCCCTTGCCCTTCGTACCCATTCCCAGACCTCCGGATGGAGTCTGACCGAGCAGGATCCGTTCAATAATGTCACACGGACCCTTCTCGAAGCCCATGCCGCCGCCATGGGGCATACGCAATCGCTCCATACGAATGCACTGGACGAAGCCATCGCGCTGCCGACTGATTTCTCGGCGCGGATTGCCCGGAATACCCAGCTCTACCTCCAGGAGGAAACGGGAATCACCAAAGTCATCGATCCATGGGCAGGTTCCTATTATGTGGAATCCCTTACCCGTGAACTCATGGAGCGGGCATGGGAACATATCGAGGAGATCGAGGAACTGGGCGGCATGACCAAAGCCATTGAAACGGGCCTCCCGAAAATGAGGATCGAAGAAGCAGCTGCTCGGAGGCAGGCAATGATCGACTCTGGAGAAGAAGCCATCATCGGGGTCAACCGGTACAGACTCGAGCAAGAGGATCCGATCGATACCCTCGATATCGATAACACGGCGGTCAGGTTGAAACAGGTGGAGAGAATCCGACAGCTCAAAGAAACCCGCGATGAGGGAGTGGTTCAAAAGGCACTCCATGATCTCTTTGAAACAGCGGCTTCCGGGAATGGGAACCTCCTCGACCGTGCGGTGGCAGCTGCACGTGCAAGAGCGACCCTTGGAGAAATCTCGGATGCTGTGGAAAGGGCATGCGGACGGCATAAAGCGACGATCCGTAGCATCAGCGGGGTATACAGCTCCAATTTTTCCAACGAGCAGGAGATCCGCGAAGTGCAGGAGATGGCAGAGGAATTCCTTGGAAATGAAGGGAGGAGACCGCGTATCCTCATCGCGAAGATGGGGCAGGACGGACATGACAGGGGAGCCAAGGTCATTGCTACGGCGTTTGCCGATCTCGGATTCGACGTAGATATCGGTCCCCTTTTCCAGACCCCTGAAGAAACGGCGCTTCAGGCTGTGGAGAATGATGTGCATGTGGTCGGATTCAGCTCCCTCGCAGCCGGTCATAAAACCCTCCTTCCCGAGCTCGTGAAAGAGCTGAAGGCTCTTGGAAGGGAGGATATCCTGGTGGTGATCGGCGGAGTCATCCCGGCGAAGGATTATGAATTCCTTCTAACCAACGGGGCATCCGCTGTTTTCGGTCCGGGTACCATCATCCCTGTGGCCGCGCAAAAAGTAATCAAAGAGATCTACCGTGTTCTTGGATATGAGGAAGTGGTGGAGTGATGACACTCCCTAAAAAGAAGTTCGTCAAGAAACAGGCTGCACCGATTCCAATCGAGGAGATGAAAGAAGGCATCCTTCAGGGGAACCGGGCTTCCCTCGCCAGGGGCATCACCCTCATTGAGAGCAGTTCGCCCGGGCATTACGCCGCAGGTCAACAATTATTACAAGAGCTGCTTGGCCATACAGGCCATTCATTACGGATCGGCATCACAGGTGTACCCGGAGCAGGGAAAAGCACCTTCATCGAGCAATTCGGAGAGATGCTGTGTGAGGAGGGGCTGAAGGTGGCAGTCCTTGCCATCGATCCGAGCTCATCTGTAAGCGGGGGGAGCATCCTCGGGGACAAGACCCGGATGGAGCTCCTCTCAAAAAATCCCCTTGCATTCGTCCGGCCATCCCCGACGGCCGGGACCCTTGGGGGCGTCCACCGCCGGACGAATGAAACGCTTCTTCTATGTGAAGCAGCCGGTTATGAAGTCGTCCTCATTGAAACCGTGGGTGTCGGACAAAGTGAAGTGCTTGTCCGGCAAATGGTGGACTTTTTCATGCTCCTCGTCATCACAGGAGCAGGTGATGAGCTTCAGGGGATGAAAAAGGGGATCATGGAACTGGCCGATGCCATCGTCGTGAACAAGGCAGACGGCGAGAATCGCGCCCTTGCAGAGAAAACGAAAAAAGAATTGAATCAGATCCTTCATTTCCTTACGCCAGCCACAAAGGGATGGACACCAGGCGCCCATACATGTTCCGCACTGAAAAAGGAGGGGCTGAGCGAACTATGGCAGCTCATCCGTACATTTGAACAAGAGATGAAAAAGTCCCTCGTCTTTGACAGCAGAAGGGAAAAGCAAAAAGAAGAATGGTTCCATACCATGCTGAAAGAGCGGGTCCTGACAGACTTCCTATTCAATGAGAAAATCAAAGAAACGCTCCCCCGGATGGAAGAGCGGCTGAAACATTCAGAGACCACGACGACAAAGGCGATTGAAGAACTATTGACCCTGTATAAAAACGGGTTCAGGTGAATTTTATTGAAACCATAGTAGGTTCATTGGTATGATAAGGATATGTCTGAAAAGGAAAAGGAGAGATCCACATGGATATAGATTTTAATTTGCTTATGAATGATGTTGTCCGTCAAGCACGCCAGGAAATCGAGATGGCAGGCTATGCACAGCTGACAACGGAAGAGGATGTCGATCAGGCCCTCACGGCAAAAGGCACCACCCTCGTAATGGTGAACTCCGTTTGCGGTTGTGCGGGAGGGATTGCTCGTCCGGCTGCGGCCCATTCCATCCATTATGATAAACGCCCGGATCGTCTCGTTACGGTATTTGCCGGTCAGGATAAGGAAGCAACGGCCAAAGCACGCAGTTATTTTACAGGGTATCCGCCTTCCTCCCCGTCTTTTGCTCTGCTAAAGGATGGTCAGATCCTCAAGATGGTAGAGCGTCATGAGATCGAAGGACATGATCCGATGTCGGTCGTTTCGAAACTGCAGTCGTACTTTGACGAATATTGCGAAGAAGTATAAGCGAAATCCCCATCTAGAAAGATGGGGATTTTTTAAGAGGTTAAATATCAGAATATACAAACTTCTTAAAATATGTGAAAATAGTCTTGCATAACGCTAGTAATTTGCTAAAATACTTTTATGCAATAATTATTCATTATCACTTATAAATATTCAAATACAGGGGGCATAACACATGAAAAAGATACTACTATCTGCAGCGGCTGTCGCACTGACTTTCTCTTTGGCGGCATGCGGTACGAACAAAGACGAGACCACAACGGGAGATCCGAAAAAACTCGTGATGGGGACTTCGGCAGATTATAAACCGTTTGAATTTGTTGATACGGCCAACAGCTCTAAAATCGTTGGATACGATATTGATGTAGCGAATATGATCGCAGACGAACTCGGCTATGAAGTAGAATTCAAGGACATGGAATTCAGCGGTCTGATCACCGCATTGAAGACGAAGCAGGTGGATTTCGTTATGTCTGCCATGAGCGTCAAACCGGAGCGTAAGAAAAACGTGGATTTCAGTGATGTGTATTATACTGCGGAAGACATGATCATTTCTACGAAAGAAAGTGGAATCAAATCAGAAAAAGACCTTGACGGGAAGACAGTGGGTGTTCAGTTGGGATCGATCCAGGAAGATGCTGCGAAGTCGCTTGCCGAGAGCATGGATGTAAAGGTCGAAAGCCGGGACCGGATTCCTGAGCTCATCCAGGATCTGCAAAATGGCCGTTTTGATGCTTTGATCATCGAGAATACGGTGGCCAAAGGATACCTAGATAAAGAAGACAGCCTGCAGGGTGTGACAATGCCTGTCGATGAGGAAGAGTCCGGATACGCCATCGCCTTCCCGAAAGAAAGTAAGCTTACGAAAGAGTTCAACGCTGAATTGAAAAAATTGAAAGACAGCGGGGAGCTCGATAAGCTCGCCGAAAAATGGTTCGACAACGAAGAATAAGGTTTAGGGGAAGGGCAGTCCCTTCCCCGGTTACTTGGAGGAGATAGCATGCCACTAGATTTCGCACAGCTCACACCTTCCATTCCCTTCATTCTTGAAGGGTTGAAGGTTACATTGAAAATTGTCGCCATTGCCGCGGTTCTTGGTTTCTTATTCGGGATCCTCCTGGCTCTATTAAAAATCAGCCGGATCAAACCGCTTATCATTCTGGCAGACTTATATACATCCATTTTTCGGGGGACGCCGCTTGTCCTCCAGCTCATGATCATCTTTTATGGGTCTCCGCAGCTGTTCGGGACCCAGATCGAGGCCTCCGTCGCTGCCATTCTGGCATTCTCCCTGAATTCAGCCGCCTACATTTCTGAAATCA
Source organism: Rossellomorea sp. FS2 (assembly GCF_047915635.1). Classification (NCBI taxonomy): domain Bacteria; kingdom Bacillati; phylum Bacillota; class Bacilli; order Caryophanales; family Bacillaceae; genus Rossellomorea; species Rossellomorea sp. FS2. The sequence continues at coordinate 612,693 of NZ_JBLRVS010000001.1, forward strand.
TCAGGGCTGGGATCAATGCAGTCGATAAGGGTCAGAGAGAAGCAGCCCTTGCACTGGGTGTTTCCTATCCGCGGATGATGATGGACATCATCCTGCCTCAGGCGATCAAGAACATCCTGCCTGCACTTGTGAATGAGTTCATCACCTTGACGAAGGAATCGGCCATTGTAACGGTGATCGGTGCAGCAGACGTCATGAGGCGTTCGTATATGGTGGGGAGCGATTTGTATTCCTTTTTCGAGCCTCTCCTGTTCGCAGGACTGATCTACTATGTCCTCGTCATCATCTTGACATTCATCGGGAAGCTTATTGAAAGGAGACTGAAAGGCAATGATTAAGGGGAAATCCATCCATAAGTCTTTTGGACAATTAAACGTATTAAAGGGCATCGATTTTTCCGTCGGGAAAGGGGAGGTTGTAGCCGTAATCGGTCCTTCCGGATCAGGTAAATCAACCCTTCTCCGCTGCCTTAATTTCCTCGAGGAGCCGACATCGGGTGACATTCATTTTGAAGAGCAGCTGGTGAGCAAAAAGAATATCGGGAAAGTACGGCAGGAAGTCGGGATGGTCTTTCAGCACTTTCACCTCTTCCCCCATTTGACCGTCCTTGAAAATGTGACGTATGCACCTGTCCGTGTAAAGGGAATCTCAAAGGAACAGGCAGCCAAGGCAGGAATGGAACTCCTGACGAAAGTGGGACTTAAAGAGAAGTGTGACGAATACCCCAACCGTCTTTCCGGCGGGCAGAAGCAGCGGGTAGCAATCGCAAGGGCGCTGGCCATGGAGCCGAAAGTGATGCTTTTCGATGAGCCCACCTCTGCGCTGGACCCTGAAATGGTTAAAGAAGTACTCGACGTCATGAAAGCACTCGCTCATTCGGGGATGACGATGGTGATCGTCACCCATGAGATGGGCTTTGCCCGGGAAGTGGCGGACCGGGTCGTATTCATGGATGAAGGGGTCATCCTGGAAGAAGGAAATCCGGTCGAGTTCTTTTCTAATCCGACAAGCACAAGGGGCAAGGTCTTTCTTGAAAAAATACTGTGAAGCAAAAACGGGGCTGCAGGAGCGGCTCCGTTTTTCTTATGGAATGACTGTCACACTATTTCCAATTCAATTAAGGTTTCGAATCGGGCATCGCCCCACTTGAAATGTGGTATTCTATAAGAAGCCAATATCAATCGATAGAAAAGGTTGTGACATATAGATTGAAAATACCTATGCCTAAAATTGGATACCGCACCCTGAAGACCGGTATAGGGACGGCGCTTGCCATCAGCGTGGCCCAGTGGCTTCATCTGGATAACTTCGTATCGGCAGGGATCCTTACCATCCTCTGCATTCAGAATACGAAGAAAAAATCGATCAATGCATCCTGGAGCCGCTTCCTGGCATGTGTCATCGCCATGGTCATGTCCGGTGCCCTCTTTGAGTTGATTTCCTACCATCCTGCCGTGATCGGCCTCGTACTCCTCATCTTCATCCCGATTACCGTTGCGCTTAACATTTCGGAAGGAATCGTAACGAGTTCCGTCATCATCCTTCATGTGTATTCGGCAGGGAAGGTCACCCTGGGGTTATATGAAAATGAGCTCGGTATCATTTTGACAGGGATCGGAATCGCCCTTTTGATGAATCTCTATATGCCCAGTGTGGAAACCAAGCTGGTGGAATATCAGGAACGCATCGAAGAGAACTTTTATAAGATCTTCTGTGAAATGATCAACTATCTTAAAACGAATGATGGCAAATGGGATGGAAAGGAAATCACGGAAACGGAGAAGCTTCTCAGGGAAGCGAAGACCCTTGCATTCAAAGACGTGGAAAATCACTTCCTGCGCCATGAAAATCTGTACTATCTGTATTTTAAAATGAGGGAAAAGCAGTTTTATATCCTTCAGCGGATCCTGCCCATTGCAGCTTCACTGTCACAAACCGTTGAACAGGGTCACCGGATCGCGGATTTCCTTGAGGAACTGCGGGATCATATCCACCCAGGGAACACCGCTCTTTTTTACTTGAAAATGCTCTATGATATGAAAGTCGAATTTGAACAGATGGAACTTCCCAAGACCCGCGAAGAATTTGAGACGAGGGCAGCCCTCTATCAGTTCGTCCGGGAGATGGAAGAATACCTGCAGCTGAAAAGCTCGTTCAAAGGCATCAAGAAATCACGATCCTTCCATACAAAAAAGTCCGCTACGTCGTAGCGGACTTTTTTGTATACCTATAGCAAGAATGTCAATCCGGCCATGATGGTGGATGCGATCATGGCGAATAACATGATGAATACGATGATTCTCTGGATTTTCTTATTGCCCATGTAATGGTTCGCTCCAATCTGTTTGCGTGGTTACTCATCATTTTATCGTGAAATCATCAATATAACAAGGATTCTGACGGGAGAAAACGTTTACTTTTTTTGTGCTTTTAGGAGGAATTTCGACAACATCTATGGAAATAGGATAGTGGTGATAGTGACAACAAGGGGATGAGAGAATGAAGAAAGTCGATCATATCGGGGTGGCTGTCCGCTCCATTGAAGAGGCACTTCCTTTCTACGAGGGCGTGCTGGGCATTCCGCTTTTAAAACTGGAGGAAGTAGCCAATCAAGGGGTGAAAGTGGCTTTCCTCGATGCGGGGAATCTTAAGATTGAACTATTGGAGCCCATTTCTGATCAAAGTCCTGTCTCGGCTTTCATTGAGAAAAGGGGAGAGGGGCTTCACCATATAGCATTTTCTGTAGAAACGATCGAAGAGAGGATCGGGGAGATCATGGAAAAAGGCGTCCGGATGATAGATGAAAAACCGAAAACGGGTGCTGGGGGGGCTTCGGTCGCGTTCCTTCACCCGAAGTCCTCCATGGGTGTACTCTATGAACTCTGTGAGAAGAAGGCATCGAAGGGAGAGACAACATAATGGATATTTATGAGAAAATTGACGAACTATACGAGCGCAGGCGCGAAGTGGAGCTTGGCGGAGGAGATGAGCGGATTGACAAACAGCATGCCAAAGGAAAGCTGACCGCACGCGAGCGGATCGATTTGCTCGTTGATGAGGGGACCTTTGTGGAATTGAATCCCTTTATTGAGCATAGAAGCGTCGATTTCGGTTTGGAAGGAATGAAGGGACCGGGAGATGGGGTGGTGACCGGATATGGAAAGGTCGATGGACGGCCCATTTATCTGTTTTCCCAGGATTTCACCGTGTTTGGGGGAGCACTTGGTGAAATGCACGCACAAAAGATCGCCCATGTGATGGATCTTGCCGTTAAAAATGGAGCTCCGTTCATCGGACTGAATGATTCTGGCGGAGCGCGGATCCAGGAGGGCGTTGTCTCTCTCGACGGCTACGGGCACATCTTTTACCGGAATGCGATCTACTCGGGAGTCATCCCTCAGATCTCCGTCATCATGGGACCTTGTGCAGGCGGCGCCGTGTATTCCCCTGCCATCACGGATTTTGTCTTCATGGTCGATGATACGAGTCAGATGTTCATCACCGGTCCAAAGGTGATCGAGACCGTGACTGGCGAAAAGATCAGCGCAGAGAATCTCGGTGGGGCAAAAGTTCACAACTCGATCAGCGGCAATGCCCATTTCAGGGGCAAAACCGAGGAAGAAGTGTTACGAGAGGTCAGGAAATTACTCACCTACCTTCCACAAAACAATGAGGAAAAGCCCGCGCGTCTCGACACCGGAGAATCGGATGATTATCGTCCGGACCTCACCGATATCATCCCGTTCGATGCCATCCGTCCTTATGACGTGCGGACGGTCGTCAATCAAGTGGTCGATGAAGGAAGTTTCATGGAGGTGCAAAAAGAGTTCGCGAAGAACATCGTCGTCGGCCTTGCACGAATCAAGGGAGAAGTCGTCGGCCTTGTATGCAATCAGCCGAAGGTCATGGCAGGCGGACTTGATATCGATTCGTCTGATAAGGCGGCAAGATTCATCCGATTCTGTGATTCCTTTAACATCCCACTCATCACCTTCGAAGACGTGACCGGTTTCTTCCCTGGTATCAAACAGGAGCACGGAGGCATCATCCGCCACGGGGCCAAGATCCTTTATGCCTATTCGGAGGCAACCGTGCCGAAGATGACGGTCATCCTCCGGAAAGCATACGGTGGAGCCTATGTAGCACTCAACTCCAAATCCATAGGAGCAGATCTCGTATTTGCATGGCCAAACGCGGAAATCGCCGTCATGGGTCCACAAGGGGCAGCGAACATCATCTTTGCCCGGGAAATCGCATCATCCGACAATCCTGAAGCAGTCAGGGCGCAAAAGATCGAAGAATACCGCGAAAAATTCGCCAACCCGTACGTTGCAGCATCCCGTGGCATGGTCGACGACGTCATCGACCCCCGGGAAACCCGGATCAAACTCATCCAGGCCCTCGACATGATGAGGAACAAAAAAGAAGACCGCCCCAAAAAGAAACACGGAAACATCCCGTTGTAATAAGAAAAGCGGAGGCGGCTAGCCCTGAGGCGACAAGCATAAGGCGGATCACTCGGAAAGGCGTTCTGTGCCTTTTTGAGTGATTAGACTTATGACCTCGAGGGTCACCCCGCCGGAGCTGGACAGAAAGAAAAGCGGAGGCGGCTCGCCCTGAGGCGACAAGCATAAGGCGAATCACTCGGCAAGGCGTTCTGTGCCTTTTTGAGTGATTAGACTTATGACCTCGAGGGTCACCCCGCCGGAGCTGGACAGAAGAAAAGCATAGGCGGCTCGCCCTAATCCGACCATCAAAGGGGTTATTCTGCCACCATCCGCTTAAATGGGGAAAGTTCCGGCCTGCATGAAAGCACTCTATTTGTGACGCCGGGGTATTAGCGCTATACTAGTAGAGTGATTACATAATGTTGGAGGTACGAATATGATCAATCAAGAGCGTTTATTGAATGAATTCATGGAATTGGTGCAGATCGATTCTGAAACAAAGGACGAAGCGGAAATTGCAAAAGTATTGACTGCAAAATTCACCGAACTTGGCGTCGATGTGTTCGAGGATGACACGACAGGTGTAACAGGACACGGTGCCGGTAACTTGATCTGCAACCTCAAAGGGACAAAGGAAGGTGCAGATACGATCTACTTCACATCCCATATGGATACTGTCGTTCCTGCTAAGGGCGTCAAGCCTGAACTGAAGGAAGATGGCTATATCTATTCGGATGGTACGACCATCCTTGGGGCCGATGATAAGACAGGTCTTGCTACGATGCTTGAAGTCGTAAGAGTGCTGAAAGAAAATAACATCGAGCACGGTGATATCCAGTTCATCATCACCGCAGGGGAAGAATCCGGCCTCGTCGGAGCAAAAGCCCTCGACTCTTCACTCGTGAAGGCGAAGTACGGCTTTGCCCTCGACAGCGACGGGAAAGTCGGCAACATCATCGTGGCTGCGCCGACCCAGGCAAAAGTGAAAGCGACAATCTACGGCATTACGGCACACGCCGGGGTTGCTCCTGAAAAAGGTGTATCCGCCATTACCATCGCTTCAAAAGCCATCTCGAAGATGCCACTCGGTCGTATCGATGAAGAAACGACGGCGAATATCGGACGCTTCGAAGGCGGAAAGGCAACGAATATCGTTTGCGAGCAAGTCGATATCCTTGCAGAAGCACGCTCCCTTGTACCTGAAAAAATGGAAGCTCAAGTAGAAAAAATGAAAGAAGCATTCCATGCAGCTGCCGACGAAATGGGTGGTAAAGCAGAAGTGGAGATCGAAGTCATGTACCCGGGATTCAAGTTCTCCGATGGGGATGAAGTCGTAGAAGTGGCAAAACGTGCCGCAGCGAAAGTGGGACGCCCGAGTGAGCTTCAAACAAGCGGCGGGGGCAGTGATGCGAACGTCATCGCAGGGTTCGGCATCCCGACGGTCAATCTCGCGGTAGGATATGAAGAAATCCACACAAAAAATGAAAGAATGCCTGTAGAAGAGCTGTATAAATTGGCTGAGATGGTCATCGCCATCGTAGAAGAAGCAGCGGCATCTAACTAATTCCGGATTTAAGGAGGAAGGTTCATCAGCGCGTTTGCTGGTGGACCTTTTGTTCTGACTCCCCTTACATGGCAATCTATGGTACATTAAAAGGAAGAAGAGCGTCCAGGTCGAAGGACGGAGAGGAGAGTCAGTTCATGATTAAAGTCATTGTTTTTCACGCAGGTAAGGAAGAGTATGCTCTACCCGTTGATACCATTGTTTCCATTGAAAAATCGGAGGGGATCAACCCGATCCCCCATCTCCCATCATTTGTGCTTGGGGTGACGAAGGTAAGGGGAGAGCTCATTCCTGTCTTTGACCTTGCAGAAATCCTTTATTCTTCATCACTGGACCGGACAAATGCGTTTCTTATCGTGGTGAAGAGTGAAATCATGCCGTTCGGGCTCCTTGTGAAAGAAGCCAAGGAAATCATGGAGTATTCCGATGAAGCCCTCACCCAGGTCGGTCTGCTTGCATATGGGAAGGCAGACTACTTCTCAGGCATCATCAATCTCGAGGATCGCATGCTCACCCAGATCGATCCTGATCGATTGGTGGCCGGACTGAAGGGTGTTCCTGAGATCCAAGCCTATGTCACGGAACAAGAAGTGCAATCCAACTAAGAAAGACGCGATCGTATGAGAAATTTTTATCCTAAAAATGGACGGGTGATCCTCCATGTCGATATGAACAGCTTCTACGCATCCGTGGAGATGGCGTATGATCCCTCTTTGAAAGGGAAACCGTTGGCCATCGCCGGTAACCCCGAGGAGCGGAGGGGAATCGTCGTCACATGCAGCTATGAGGCGAGGGGATTCGGTGTAAAGACCACCATGCCTGTCTGGGAGGCGAAAAGACTCTGTCCGGAGCTGATTGTCATGCGTCCGAATTTCGAGCGCTACCGATCTGCTTCCAAAGGCATGTTTGATATTTTAAGACAATATTCCGAACTCGTGGAACCCGTTTCCATTGATGAGGGATATGTGGATATCACCGATTCGTTCGAACTGGGCTCACCCATTGAAATCGCCGGACAAATCCAATCACAGATCCTTTCCCAGCTGGATCTTCCCTGCAGTATCGGTGTCGCCCCCAATAAGTTCCTGGCCAAGACGGCTTCGGATATGAAGAAGCCCATGGGGATTACGGTGCTGAGGAAGCGTGACCTGCCCGCAAAAATCTGGCCGCTTCCGGTCATCGACATGCACGGGATCGGGGAAAAAACAGCGTTGAAATTGAACGGGATGGGGATCGAGACATGCAGGGACCTTGCCTTCGCAAATGATATCCAACTGAAGTCCCGCCTGGGAATCAACGGGCTCCGGCTTAAGGAAAAAGCCAATGGGATTGACAGGCGGATCGTGGATCCCGATTCAATCTATGATTATAAAAGTGTGGGGAACTCCACTACTCTCCCTAAAGACACCACCAATCAACACGATCTGTTGGCCGTCATATTGCAACTCAGTGAGAAAGTCGCCTCAAGGCTCCATCAGAAGGATGTCCTCGGGATGACGATTCAGGTGATGATCAAGGACAAGTTCAGGAAGTCCATCACCAGAAGCCGGAAACTTGAGAATCCGATAGGAAAGAAAGAGGATATCTTCGCAGTGGCAAAGGCCCTGTTCATGAAACATTGGAACGGGGAACCTGTCAGGCTCCTCGGGGTCACAGCCCAGGATGTAGTGGAAAAGAGCGAAGCCACAGAACAGCTTGACCTTTTTTCCTACAAAAAAGAAGCAGAAAAAGAGCCGCTGTACAAAGTCGTTTCCGAACTCCAGGACAAGTACGGAAAAGATTCCATTGCAAGGGGCATTAAAGGAAGTAAAGGCGCCCGGACTGACACGAAAACTGACACAAGCTTTAACAAGGATTTTCTTAGAGAATAGAGGAATCCTCTCAGTAGGGGGAAGGGTCCGAATGATTATGAATGGTAACAAAGGGTTCAAATCGCATACGATTTGAACCCTTTACTTTTGTTTGACTCATGAATTACACTCAAGGCATGGTGTGATGATGGATTGAACCGTAGAGGGGCAAAGCTTCCCCGTACTGACTGAAAGATTACGTTCCCTGTACGCTGTTATCCGCAAAGAAGTTTCCTTTTGCCTTTATCATCAAGCGTTAAATAGTATGGTGAAATGGGCATATCAGTATTCCATGACCGAGAGCGGCAACACGCAAGCTAAATCGAAGGATGATAGAGGAGTCTATATGGATATTCTAATGATGCTATTTTCCGCTTTTTCTTTTCTTAGTCTGATTTTTTTCTCGGTTAAGGGGAAAGAGTTTTATCAAAGTGACCTGTTACATGCCGATTCAGGGAGCATTTTAGGGGAGATCCTAATGTATTTGATCCATCTGTTCCCATGGTATATAAGAAAGCTGTTTTTAGTACTGATTTGTTCAGGGTTATGCATCCTGTGTGTGGGTTACTTTACCTTTGAGTAGCACTCATCTATACAGAAAGGGTACCAAATCTGATCGATTTGGTACCCTTTTTCGTGTTTATCCGATCATTTCATCAAACAAGAGGACCCTTGCAGGAGAAGCGTCGGTTTTCTGTACGTTGAGGGGAGCTGCGACCATGAAGTATTGTCCCGGTTCAATGTCTTTGAGTCGGAGACCTTCCATGATGATGACTCCATTCCCCATCAATGTGCGGTGAGTCGGATGACCTTCCTGGGCACGTTCGATGCCGAGCGCATCGATGGCGACACCTGCAATCTTTTTCTCTGCAAGGTGCTTGGCGGCATCTGCGGCTACATAGATGAATTCGAAGTTGAACTCTTCATCCCATGAGTTCTTCGTCTTGAAGATGACAAAATCATTTTCTTCGATATCTAGGTCTTTGATATCGTCGTAGGAAATATTTTCTTCTGCATCTGTCAGATCGAATACTTTAACCTGTCTGACAAGTTGTTTGATATCAATCGTTTCGATTGTTTCCCCTTCGTTGAACATATGGAGGGGAGCATCAACATGTGTACCGGTATGTAGGTCGATGGAGATGCGTGATTCCGTTACGTGTCCGTTTGTATCGGTCTTGATGGACGGCTTTTTTTCCGGCTTGTTTTTGTATACCGGCATATCGCTGTGGATTGGAGCTGTTACGTCATAGATCTTCATTGTTTCCTCACCCTTCAAGTATCATTGTTATTCTACATCAAGTTTCCCTATCGGCCACCAGTTGAAACCATCTTTATCCAATAGCTCGTCTGCAGCCTTTGGACCCATGGAGCCGGCAGGGTAGTTAGGAAAGTCTTCCTGTTGAGTAGATTCCCAAATTTCAGAGATCTTGTCAACAAATGCCCATGATAATTTCACTTCGTCCCACAGGGTGAAGTTTGTTGCATCGCCCCTCAGGCAGTCATGAAGTAATTTTTCGTATGCTTCCGGCGTGTTGATGCCATCCAGGTCGTGGTTGGCAAAATTCAGTTTGACAGGAGTCGTTTCAATATCCTGTCCGGTTTTCTTAACGTTGAGGTGAAGGGTGATTCCCTCTTCAGGTTGGATATGGATCACCAAAAGGTTCGGCGCAAGTGGTTTCCCGGGATTGTAGTAAAGATTCATCGGGATATCTTTGAACTGCACGACGATTTTCGTCGATTTTGTTTCCATGCGCTTGCCCGTCCTGATATAGAATGGCACACCTGCCCATCGGAAGTTATCGATCATCAGTTTCCCTGCAACGAATGTTTCGGTGTTGGACTCATCATCAACATTGTCTGCTTCGCGGTAGCCCGGTACAGCTTCTTCGTGCATCTTACCTGGACCGTACTGACCGCGTACGAAATAGTCTTTCACTTCTTCGCCTTCGATTGGACGAAGGGAACGAAGGACGCGGACCTTCTCGCTGCGGATCTCATCGGTTGTCAGCTTGATTGGCGGTTCCATGGCAAGGAGGGCCACCATCTGGATCAAGTGATTCTGCACCATGTCACGGAGGGCTCCGCTTTTCTCGTAGTAACGGCCACGATCTTCCACACCGAGCTCTTCCGAAGAAGTCACCTGGATGTTTGAGATGTAACGGTTGTTCCAGAGCGGTTCGAACATGGCATTGGCGAAACGGATAACCTCGATATTTTGAACCATTTCCTTACCGAGATAATGATCGATGCGGTAGATCTGGTCTTCAGAGAAGGATTCGCGGATCTGTTTATTCAGCGCTTCAGCAGAAGGAAGATCGTGACCGAATGGTTTCTCGATCACAAGACGTTGGAAGCCTTTTGCATCCGTCACGCCCTGCTTCTTGAGCTGCTCGGTGATGGTACCGAAGAATTCAGGTGCCATGGCGAGATAGAAGATGCGATTTCCTTCAAGCTGATACTGTTCATCCAGCTGATCCGAGAGGGTTTTCAATTCCCTGTATGATTCATCGCTTGATACATCATGAGCCTGGTAATAAAAATGGGATACAAATTCTTCTATGTTTTCATTACTGCCGATTGCGTTATGTACAGAGGTTCTTACGTGCTCCTGGAAGGTTTCGTTCGACCATTCCCTGCGCCCGATGCCGATGACGGCAAAGTGCTTGGAGATCTTTCCTTTTGTAAATAAATGATAAAGGGATGGATATAGTTTTCTCTTGGCTAGATCACCAGTCGCCCCGAAAATCGTAATAAGAGAAGATGGTGTATGCTGATTATTCAATGTCATGACCTCACTTTATCTTTTTGCCGGTATAGCCGGCATGGTACTTCCTCTTTTGTACAATGATTTCATTGTAAAAACTAATCCTCCAATAAGCAAGTCTTTTGCCTGACTGGGAAAGCTCCTTTGATTAGAATGGCTCAAAATGATAAAAGTATGAAAGATTGGCCCTTTTCCGATATCAACTAGTAATAGGAAAGGAAAAGATGTGCTATGATGAAAGAACAGAATACATAGAGGTGAAGAACGTGGATGTGCAATTTTTAGGGACGGGTGCAGGCGTGCCCGCCAAATTTCGCAATGTGTCAAGCGTTGCCCTTAAGCTTTTGGAAGAACGGGGGGCGATCTGGCTTTTCGATTGTGGGGAAGCGACACAGCATCAGATCTTACATACGAACATCCGGCCGAGAAGGATCGAAAAGATCTTCCTCTCGCATTTGCATGGTGATCATATATTCGGGCTCCCTGGTTTCCTCGGCAGCCGGTCTTTCCAGGGAGGGGAGACCCCACTCACGGTTTACGGACCGGAAGGGATCAAAGCGTTCATCGAGGTTTCCCTGTCCGTCAGCAAGACCCATCTTCGCTATCCCCTTCATGTGGTGGAAATCGGGGAAGGGATCATTTTCAGTGATGACCAATTCACCGTTGAAGCCCGCAAGCTCGATCACGGAATTGAATCCTTCGGGTTCAGAATCACGGAGAAGGATGCACCAGGCGTCCTCCAAGTCGAACGTCTGAGGGAGGCAGGAGTCGCACCCGGTCCGATCTACAAACGACTGAAGGCAGGAGAGACGATCACTCTTGAAAACGGAAAAGTCATCGATGGAAAGGATTTCCTCGGACCCCCTGTCCCGGGGCGCATCGTAACCATACTCGGTGACACCAGGGTATGTCCGAATTCAAGGGCACTTGCTGAATCGGCAGATCTTCTCATCCATGAAGCCACATTTAACAGGGACCAGGAGCAGATGGCGAGGGATTATTTCCATTCCACCACTGCACAGGCGGCGGCAACGGCACGTGATGCCGGGGCGGGGGTTCTGTTCCTCACCCATATATCGTCCCGCTACGCGAAAGAAGCATGGCCGGAACTGGTACAGGAAGCACAAGAGATCTTCCCTGAAACCATGATGGCACAGGACCTGTTGGAATATACCGTACCGCGTAAAGCAATGGAGGAACAATCATGACGCATATCACCTATAAAAACATCCATCGTGATGGCCGTTTAGTGAAAGAAAATGAACTGTACAAACATGTCCATGACCCGGAGTTCCTTGAAAGGTACAGCAGCAATTATATTGAATTCTTCCGGGCGCCCCGCCTGGAGGAATTCAGGGAAGTGGCGGATTACTTAAAAGCCTATCATGCTGCAAGGGGGCAAAAGCATGTGAAGTTCCATCTCCCTGAGAATAAGAAGCCGATTGATGGATTGTCTGATCATTTGGCCTCCAGGGGATTTGAGATCAGCTTCACGGAGCTTTACGCAATCCACCCGAAGGATTTCCCCCGTATGGAAGACGACCCGGATATAAGGGTTGAAGTCATCAGCGACCTCGACGATTACCTTGCGTTTCAATATGAACAGGATCTGATCTACGGTGAATCATTCGCCAAGGGAAAGGTGACCGTCCATCGCCAACATTTCGATGATGACCATGTCACCCAGCTCCTCGCTTATTACCAAGGAAAGCCTGCGGGTTCCGTCGACGTGATCCTGAAAGAAGGAACGGCCGAAATCGATGGTCTGATGGTACATGAGGATTATCGGAAAAAAGGGATAGCCTCGAGACTGCAGCAAAGGGTTATGGAACTTTATCCGGATTGTACCGTGATCCTTGTTGCGGACGGGGAAGATACGCCGCGGGAGATGTATCAGAAGCAAAATTATCGGTATCAGGGTTTTCAATATGAAATTCAAAAGATCTACACCGAATAATACACCCAAAAAAACCGGCTTCCTTCTACAGGGAAGCCGGTTTCTTTGGGTGATCGGAGACATAAGGAAGGGCCATGTCGATGACATGCCCTCCTTGGTTTGCGTATGCCTTACCAGCCGCGTTCATATTGAACGGGTGGGGTGATTTCGTAACCGAGTTCTTTTGCTGCCGTACGCGGCCAGTATGGATCCCGAAGCAGCTCTCTTCCGAGAAGGATGAGATCAGCGCGCTCATTCTGAAGGATCTCTTCTGCCTGAAGACCCGAAGTGATGAGTCCGACGGCACCTGTGTCGATGTCCGCCTCATGCTTGATGCGTTCGGCCGGTTTCACCTGGTAGCCGGGGAAGACAGGGATCCGTGCCGGAACAACGGCTCCAGAGCTGACATCGATCAGGTCGACCCCCTGCTCCTTCATCCATTTGGAGAAGACGACGTAATCATCCACGTCGAGGCCTTCCTCATGGTAATCCTTCGCCGACACACGGACGAAGAGGGGACCGTCCCATACGGTTTTGACCCCGGCGATGATTTCCTTCAGGAAGCGGTAGCGGTTTTCTGCGCTCCCTCCGTATTCATCCTCCCGTCTGTTGGAGAGGGGGGACAGGAACTCATTGACGAGATAGCCGTGGGCGCCGTGGATTTCAATCACATCGAATCCGGCTTTTTTGGCACGCTCAGCACCATTTTTGAACGCTGTGACCGTTTCTTTGATCTGTTCGGTCGTCATGGCAACAGGCGTTTTCATGTCGTCGTTGAAGGCGATGGCGGACGGTGCGAGGATATCCCCTTCAAGGACGGCTTTCCTTCCGGCGTGGGCAAGCTGGATGCCGGTTTTGGCCCCTTGTTCCTTCATGAGAGAGACAAGCTCTGTCAGTCCTTCGAGGTGATCATCACTCCAGATTCCAAGGTCTTGAGGGGAAATGCGACCCTGGGGTGTGACGGCAGTAGCTTCCTGTATGATCAGCCCTGCTCCTCCTACAGCCCTGCTCGTGTAGTGCGTGCGGTGCCAGTTCTCAATTTTTCCGTCTTCATTATGGGAAGAGTACATGCACATCGGCGCCATGACGATGCGGTTTTTCAATTCTACATTTTTGATGGTATATGGTTGAAATAGTTTTCGATTCAATTCTTTTCCCTCCATTCGGCCAGTTCAGGATTTTATTTTTCCCGATGCACAAGATTATATCAACGCGGCATGAGGATGGGAAAGAAATCTGCTCCGGGACGCTTCAGTCTTTTTCCGTTTTGATGAGTTTTCTCCCCAGTTCCTCGGAGCGATTGCGTGCGGAGGAAATGCACTCGAACAGGGCATGTTCCACCCCGTGTGCCTTCAACGCTTCAATTCCCGCTTCCGTCGTCCCACCAGGGCTCGTGACATTTTTCCTCAGCTCCTCGGCGTCCAGTCCCGATTCTTCGAGCATGGCCCCTGCTCCGGTGATCGTGCGGATGGTCAAATCCCGTGCAAGCTCGGATGGGAGGCCGAGTTCAACGGCCGTTGCCTGCATCATTTCCGCCATATAGTAAATATAGGCAGGGCCGCTCCCTGATAAGGCGGTGATCAGGTCGAGCTGGTGTTCTTCCACCTCCACGGTCAGACCCACCGAGTCGAGCAGGTGGACGACGGCCTCTTTCATGACCCGATCGCCAAACCGATCAAGGGTCACGGCGGTCGCCGATTTCCCAAGGGCGGCACTCGTATTCGGCATGGCACGGGCGATTCCCCCAAGGAACCCGAGCTTTTCGCGAATATAGGAGACCGGGATGCCTGCGAGAACGGACAGGATGACGGTTTGGCTGGAAAGATGGCTCCGGATCACGTCTGCCGCTTCGTCAAAATCCTTCGGTTTCATGGCAAGGACCACCAGGTCAAATGATAGGCCCCTTCCCGGTTTTGATACACCGAACCATTCATCAAGTTCCTTCATGCGCACTTCATTCGAACGATTGAGCGCATACGTATCTTCCTTTTTCAACGCACCGGATTTCAATGCCCCTCTCATCAACGCGCAGGCCATTGAGCCTGCTCCAATAAATAATGTGTTCATCTATTCATCCCTCCTGAGAATCCAAAAATAAAAAAGCAGACCCTTCATCCAGAAAAAGGACGAAAGGATCTGCTCCCGTGGTACCACCTTGTTTTGCCCGATGAACGGGCACACTCATTTTCCAATAACGCTGGAACACGTTCTTTATTAAAGACGCTCGAAAGGTAGGTTCGCATGCGGAGAGGATGGCGGTATCTTGCAGCCGGTGAATACCGCTCTCTGACATCGTCAGCATGCTACTTGTCTTTCTCATCGCTTTGGCCGTTTAGTATTATAGGTGATTATCTTCGATAGGCAACCCGTCTGTCAAGGGTTTATTTCAGTTTATTCTGAAAAAAGAAAAATGACACGGGCAGGATTACAGGGTACACTGAAATGAAGGACCATTCATTTTTGCGGGGCGGCTGAAGCCATCCGGTCCAAAAAACTATCTAACTGTAGGTGAAAGACATTGAAGGATACCATAACCAAAATCACTTTACCCACACCGTATGCGGTTGGGGACGTGAATGTTTATCTACTGAAAGGGGACGCGTTGACTTTAGTCGATGTGGGCCCTCTTACGGAAGAAGCGTGGGAGAGCTTGACTGCACAGATAGGTGAAGCGGGATACGGGCCAGGGGACATTGAACAGGTGGTATTGACCCATCATCACCCTGATCATGCAGGCTTGGTCGAGCGATTTGCCCCTTCGGTGGAGATCATCGGCCATCCGTATAACCGTCACTGGCTGCACAGGGATGCAGGTTTTCTCGATGAATATGGCACGTTCTTTTTCGACCTTGCCCGGGAATCGGGGGTCGATGAAGAAATCCTTTCTAGGATCACATCGTTTGAACACCTTCTCACCCTGATGGGGAATCGCCCGCTTGACCGCTGCGTAGAAGAAGGGGGAGAATTGCCCGGGCTTCCGGGGTGGACCATCATCGGTACCCCCGGACACGCTCAGAGTCACCTGTCTTTCTATCGTGAGGAGGATGGTACCCTCATTGCCGGCGACCACATCCTTGCGCATATTTCCCCCAACCCTTTGATTGAACCGTTATTCAATGGCGGAGGAAGGCCGAAGCCCATGTTGCAGTATAATGAATCCCTCGATAAACTGACAAACTTGCCTGTTTCGGTGGCGTATACAGGGCACGGAGAGGACGTCCGGGATGTACAGGAACTCATCGTCAGAAGGAAGCGGAAGCAGGAAGAGCGGGCAGCTTCCGTCCAAACGATGATCCAGGCCCGCCCCATGACGGCCTTCGAGATTTGCAAAAGGCTGTTTCCTGCCGTGTACAAGAAGGAGCTCGGTCTCACCTTATCCGAAACAATCGGGCAGCTTGATTATCTTGAGGCATCGGATAGAATAAAAGTAGAGAAACAACATGGGGTGTACTACTATTTTTCTTAAGCGAGGGAGTCACAATGAATTCTAAGATACAAGGAAAAACCATCATCATCACCGGTGCCTCCGGGGGAATCGGGGAGAGGATGGCGATAAAGGCCGCCGAATCCGGCGCGAATCTTGCCCTCATTGCACGCCGCGCCCCGCTCATCGATGGGTTGGCCACAAAACTTCGGGATCAATACGGTGTCAAGGTGGTGGGCTATCCCCTTGATGTACGGAACCATGAAGCGGTAGGAAAGGCATTCGGGGAAATCAAGGCAGAGTTCGGACATATCCATGTGCTGATCAATAATGCAGGCTTCGGAATCTTCAAAGAAGCCCATGAGGTGTCCTTTGAGGAAGTGAAGGGGATGATCGACGTCAACGTCCTCGGACTGATGGCATGTACCGGTGAAGTCCTGCCGATCATGAAAGAGCAGGGCTACGGTCATATCGTCAACATCGCTTCGCAGGCAGGGAAGTTTGCATCGCCCAAATCAAGCGCCTACTCGGCATCGAAGCACGCGGTCCTTGGATTCACGAACGGTCTGAGGATGGAAGCGAAGCGGTACGGCGTGTTGGTGACGGCTGTCAATCCCGGTCCGATTGCCACCGACTTCTTTACCATTGCGGATGAGTCGGGCACCTATGTGAAAAATGTCGAAAAGTTGATGTTGAACCCGGACGATGTGGCCGATAAAGTGATCCATGCCTTATTTACTTCCAGGAGGGAAATCAATCTCCCGCGGTGGATGAACGCAGGAAGTTTGTTCTACCAGCTGTTCCCAGGCCTGATCGAAACCGTCGGGAATCGATTCTTTTTCAAAAAATGATTGGGTGCTTTCCTACCTTAATCAGGAAATTCACTCGGACTGTAATCGGAACCAATAGTCGATCGTTTTATTCGGAATTTTCATTTTTCATGAAACCTTTTTCCCTGCTCATCCGTCTAAAGTAGGGAGGGGAGGGAGTCTATGAAGAATTCTTCGATCGCTGTGATGCTTGTAACCGCCATGGTCCTGTTGACCGGTTGCGGAATGGGGAACGCGGCGGAACATAGGCAGTCCAGTGGGTCGTACATAGGCTTTGTCACCCAGGTGGAAGCACAAGAACTTTTAATAAATGATACATGGTTTTCTGTACAAGATGCAGTCGTGATAAATGGGGACGGGGATGAAATTCCGGTGAAGGACGTGGGTCTCGGGGATAAGATCAAGGTAGAAGCAGACGGGGAGATCTCCGAGTCCCATCCGCGCAGGGCGGAGGCGGCAAAAATGAGCCTCTTCTCCGATGAGGGAAGTATGAAGGAGTGCCACGCCGTCCGGCTGGTCCTTCAGGATCCGAGATTCTCAGAGGTGCTCCTTCACTCCGTCACCAAGGAGGTGCCGGGGGTTTATGATGTGCGGTTCACGGACCCTTCCATCGGGACGGACGTGAGGGTCATGGTGAATCTCCAGCATGAACGGGTGATGGTGCCCGCTCGTCCTGTCACGCAGTAAGACCGGTCACGCTTGACCGGTCTCTTCGTGTTCGATCCCACGGAGGGTGTCGAGTATGGCTCCGGTAACCAGAGCGGGGTTTTCCATCTGGATACTATGGCCGTGTGGGGTTTCAATGATCGTCGGATCTTTTGTCAGAAGCTTGAGCTTTTTTACATACCCTTGCCATTCGGGATCCGTATGACGGGCCTGGATCAGTGTAAGAGGCAGACTGGGATCCAGTGGAGGGCAATGACGGATCTGTTCAGCAGACAGGGCGCTGTCCTTCAATTCGTTAAAGACGGCTTCGTATGCTTCGGGTCGGTAGCCGATCGCCGGGTGCCATTCCTGCAGTTCCGGAAAAAGAAAGTCACCGCCGACCTTTTCCGTGAAAAGGCGGGGGAAGCCCGTCCGTGAAAAATAGTGGGCGAACCGCATGCCACGGAGCATGTTCCTCCATTCCTTCCTTCTGCGATCGGTCATGGCATTTAGCGTATACCGGTCTTCATGGACGGTATCCACCAACACGAGCCCCTTTACCCTTTCTCGATGAAGTGAGCTGTAAAGTCTTGCGTTCAAGCCTCCATAGGAATGGGCGACGAGCAACAGGGTGGAGTGACAATGGAGGGCATCCAGGATGGCATCAAGATCTTCCCCTGCACCTTTCGCATCATGAGCTCCATGGCGGGGCTCGCTCCATCCATACCCGCCGCGGTCGAATGAAATGGTATGGGTGAATCTGCTCAATTCTTCCTGGACCCTATGCCACTGCATGGCATGGCCCGATAAACCCGCATCAAAGACGACAGTGACTGGTCCGCTTCCGTTTTCGATTACATGAAAAGCACCTCTCGCTGTCTGAATGACCTTCCCATAGGGAGGTTTTTTATCTTTCAACCGCACGATCATATTCACCAGGCTTGCAGGAAAGAACAAGCATGTGATGACGCGATGGATCCACTTGTCCATTGTGAGCCTCCTTTGTCTTTCTTCTCTCCTACCATTCGACAGAGGTGCCTTAATCCCTTCATATGCTAAAAGGGAAACCATTTTTTAATAGAAAGGGGTGTGGAAAGATGAAAAGGAAATTCGCAGATCGCAGAGGATGGGAGCGGATACTGGACAAACGGTATGCCGCGGCTGATACAGTGCGGGAAGGGTTTGAAGGCCGGGTTGCTTTGATTGAGTTCCTGAACGTTAGGGAGCCGCTGTGGAAAGACTATGGCGATCTTCCCATATGTCTGGTGGATAAAGGGTACCAATGGCTCCAACACTTCCCCGATCATGGCTCATACGCCTTAACGACGATGTTCGATGACAGAGGGGAGGTCATCCAGTGGTATATTGATATTTGCGATGGAGTCGGCGAGGATGGGGGCGTCCCTTGGTTGGATGACCTGTATCTGGATCTGGTTGTCCTGCCTTCGGGTGAGACGAAGATTCTCGATGCCGAGGAGCTTGATGAAGCGTTGAAAACCGGGGCGATCGATAGGAAGACCCATTCCCGGGCATGGGAGGAACTGAAACGGATCAGTCAGGCTGTGAAACGTGGTGAGTTTTGCCTATTGGAGAAGGCGCGGGAAGATCGCGCGATGCTTTCATCCCGGTTGAGGCATGTTTAGTCGATTCTTGAAGAGGGGCCCAGGTCAGGAAGGTGTTCGAAAAGATTACGGGCAATCTTCAGCAACAGGCCAAGGCGGTTAAATCCCCCCGAAATCCACATCGTCATTCCTTTTCTCCGCTCTTTCTGAGGGCTGTAGCAGCTCTCTGCCAACCATAAGATCCTCCAGTGGGTCATTCTCAACTAACTACCTTCCTTGAATTTTTAAATCCATTCATAAAAGTTCAATTCTCCTCAGGTCCCTTTCGCTTTTTCTTTATGTCTAGCTCCGGGGGCTTGAGGCTCGAGGTCATAAGTCAAAGATCTCAAAAAGGCCAAGACCGCCTTTCCGGTGCCTTCGCCTTATGCTTGTCGGGGCAGGGCGACCCGCCTCCGCTTTTCTTCATGTCCAGCTCCGGCGGGTTGAGGCTCGAGGTCATAAGTCAAAGCCACCAAAAAGGCCAAGACCGCCTTTCCGGTGCCTTCGCCTTATGCTTGTCGCCTCAGTGCGAGCCCCCTCCGCTTTTCTTTTTACCAATAATTTTTGTTGAAATAGGAACGTATATTCGTATACAATCATCATATACTATATGGAACGAATGTTCTGGTTTGGGGTGGGAGAGATGAGTGTCGATTACAGCGGGCTTCCGCATCAAAAGATTTTGTGCATCGATATGAAGAGCTTCTATGCCAGTTGTTCGGCTGTGATGATGGGACTTGATCCCCTTGATTGCTATCTGGCGGTCGTCGGGGATCAGAGTCGTCAGGGGAGCATCGTGCTGGCGGCTTCACCGAAGCTGAAGCAGGACTTTGGGATCAAGACCGGGGCGCGGATGTACGAAATCCCGCGGGATGATCGGATCTGCTTGGTGGAACCGAAGATGGCGACTTATGTCCGGATTTCCATGGAGATCACGAAGCTGTTCCACCGTTACGTCCCGAAGGAGGCCATTCATACGTACAGCGTGGATGAGAGTTTCATCAAGATCGATGGGGCAATGGGACTGTGGGGCGGAGCGGAAGAAATCGCCCGTAAGATCCAGGACGATATGGAGAGGGAGTTTCAGCTCCCTTGTGCCATCGGGATCGGACCGAATATGCTTCTTGCCAAGCTTTGCCTTGACCTTGATGCGAAATCCAGGGGGATCGCCGAGTGGACGTATGAAGATGTCCCGGAAAAATTATGGCCGCTTTCTCCTTTGAGCGAGATGTGGGGGATCGGCAAACGCCTTGAAAAGACACTGAACCGAATGGGGATCTTTTCGGTGGGGCAGCTTGCCCAGTATGAGCTCGGGAAACTTGAAGCGAAATTCGGGATCATGGGGAATCAGCTGTACCATCATGCATGGGGGGTGGACCTGTCTGAAATCGGGGCCCCCATCATGGAGGGACAGGTGAGCTTCGGTAAAGGCCAGATCCTGCTTCGGGATTATAAAGAGAAGGAAGAAATCAAGCATGTCATCCTGGAGATGTGTGAAGAGGTCGCCCGGCGCGCACGTTCCCATAAAAAGGCGGGAAGGACCATCAGCTTCGGCCTCGGGTACAGTCATGAAGAATTCGGCGGAGGGTTCCACCGGTCCAGGACGGTGGAGGAGCCGACGAACATCACGATGGAGATCTACCGGACCTGCCTGGAGCTGTTTGAAGAGAATTACAGCGGAAGGACCGTCCGGAAATTATCCATTACGTTATCCAATATCGTGGAAGACGGCCCGCTTCAAATGTCGCTTTTCGACTTGAAGCGCCCGGAACTGAAAAGGCTCGGCTATGTGGTGGACGGGATCCGGAATAAATATGGATCTTCTTCCCTCCTGAGGGCGGTTTCCTACACGGCGGCCGGGACGGCACGCCACCGGGCGAAGCTGGTCGGCGGTCATAAATCGTAGAGGAATGAGAGGTGAATGGGATGATTCGCGATCGTGGGAAAATCAAGTGGACATCGATGATGCTTCCCGAGCATGTGAAAATGCTGAGGGATTGGGCGGAGGAAGACTCGTTTGAAAAGCGAAGGGAGCTGGATGAACAGGAGTTAGAGATGATGAATGAAGTGGTGACAGAAGCGGTGGAATATGGCAGGAGTGTGATGATCACTCATTATGAAAGGGAGCGGCATCGCCTCCTCATCGGGGAAATTCACCACGCAGATTCCCTTGAGGGGAAGCTCCGTGTAGTGGATCGCTTCGGTGAGGTCCATGCGATCCGGCTAGCTGACATAGCAGATATCCGGATCGATGAGTGATTATTCTTCGTCCAGGACTTTTTCGGCGCGCACGCAGGAGTCGAATTTCCCTTTGTGGGATGCGTCGCAAAACGGCATATTCGCAGACATGCCGCATCGGCATAGGGTGAATACCGGTTTTGTTGGGAATACATTCCCGTCGGCATCTACGAGTTCAACATCCCCGCTGACCCGGAAAGACCCGTTATCGTTCACTTTGATCTGTGCTTTTGACATTGTCATCCACCCTTTCAAAATCGTGTAATCTCTTTGATAGTATAGGGACTGAGCCGAAATTGCAATACGTCTTCTCCAACTATGATAGTATGGAAGGGTAAAGGAGGCAGACAAGATGAAAATTGAGTGGACCGAAAAAGCAAGTGAAATCATCGAACAGAAAATTTCCGGCCGGGAAGGCCATATAAAATTAAAGTATGACACAGAGGGATGCGGGTGCGTCGTCAGCGGGATTCCGACGCTTTGGTATGTACATGAGCCGGTGGAAGGCGAGGATCTTGTGATCGAGACGAATGAGGGCCCCATCCTTGTGGAGAAGTCCAAGATGGTCTTCCTTGACGAACAGTTAAAAATCGATTTTTCACCTTCAAGCAACACTTTCCAACTGAAAAGCCCGGGTCAGATCATCAACGGACGAATGAACTTTGTGCTGTTCCCGGAATGAACCGGAACGCCCCGCATCCACCAAGAGGATGCGGGGCGTTTATTTATAGAAGCTTCAAAAGCTCCCGGAGGTCGCGAATTTCATAAGTAGGAACGATTCCGCTGTCATTCGGCTTACCAGAGGGGTTGTACCAGCAGGTATCGATCCCGCTCATGGATCCCCCTTGGATGTCTGCCGTCAGGGAGTCGCCGATGATGAGGCTCCCCGACCGGTCAAGGCCCGGGATCCGTGCAAAGACGTGGTCGAAGAATTCTTTCATCGGCTTTTGGAAGCCGGTGTCTTCGGATACGAAGATTTCAAGGAATAAGGGATGAAGGCCGGAAGAAGCGAGGCGCTTATACTGGGTTTTCGACACCCCGTTGGTGACGATGTAAAGATCATGATCTTCCTTCAGGGCCGTGATGGTCTCAAGAGCGCCGTCCATGAGCTGATCCCCCCTTTCGAGATAGGAGCGATACTGTTCGCCGAGAGCCTTCCCGTCGACTTCTTGTCCGAGCTCCTTGAAAAAGAGAGAGAATCGGGTGTTGAGGAGCGTATCCCGATCAAGTTTTCCTTGTTCATGATCTCGCCATAGGGATTGATTGAGGATTGAATAACGGGATCTTGTCTCCTCCGCAAGGGGTATCCCATGTTCTGTGAAGAGGAGGGTGATGGCCTCTTCTTCCGCAGCTTTAAAGTCCAGCAGCGTGTCGTCTACGTCAAAAAATAAAGTCTTATAGAATGTCATGGTGTCGTGTCTCCTTCTGTCAGTGTTCGTCTTGGATGAGCGTATCGAATAATTTGGCCAGTTCAATGCCGTTGGACGGATCGCCGACGCCGTCTTCCGTGCACCAGCTGGCAGAGAGTATAGAGTGGCAAAGACCATAGCGAATCAATCTCCCGTATGAAAGGGAAAGGGAGGATGCGAGCGTCCCGGCCCTCAAAGCGAGGAGCAAAAGGGGTTCCGGGTGGTCTTGCCAATGATTGAGCATGAACTGGATGCAGTCATACTCCCGCTCTCCGATCAGTCCTTTCGGATCGATGACCGTCCAGCCGTCCCTGTCTGAATGCAGGATATTGCCGTGATGCAGATCACCGTGCAAAAGATAAAGGGGACCGGCTGTTGAAAGCAACTCGGGGAAAAGAGTTTCGGCCTTTTCAACCAGATACTCCGGAATGGGGCCGGTTCCGCCGCCGAAGCGATCACGGAGCCTGGCGAGGCCCCTTGACCAATCTGAGACCGTCGGGAAATCCGCACCGTCTGGAAGCTGATGCCAAAGCGCCCCTGCGCATTCAGACCAGATCGCCAGCACGTCCGCTTCCTCCTTTATGGTGTGGAGAGGGGTTCCGGGCTTTACAAGATCAAGGAGCATCCAGCCTTCTTCCGGTTTGCCTTCCATCAACTTGACCACACCCGGCCCTTCAAAGGCTTGGAGAGCCTGGTATTCATGGGTGAATTCCTGGCCGGGGAATCCTGTCTTCAACACGTAGTCGTGAGTGCCATCAGATGCAGGGATGACGAAGTTGTAGCTGAGGTCGAATGGGTCCCCGAATGTGAGAGTGCCCTCATCCTTGATTGAAGCGAGCAGGCCTTCCGTCCGGCGGATCCATTCCACGCCCCGCTCCCCGTGCATAGCCACCATCTTTTCAGCAAATGCCTTAGGGATCATGATTCACCGCCTTCGGTGAAACGCTGAAGGAACTCGTCGATGACTTCTTCGTATTTTTCGGGATTATCATTATACGATTGGGCGTGTGCACCTTTGAAATCCAGAAACAGCTGTTTGGGTCCCTTCTTCTTTTCGAAGAGCTCTTCCGTCATCCGAGGCAGGATGAAATCATCGTCGGCACTGTGGATGAAGAGGACGGGTTTTTTGATCCGGTCCACGACGGCGAGGGGTGCAATGTCCTTCAAGGTATACCCTTCCCGGAGCTTCAGCATCCCGTTGATAAGGGGGAGGACCGCTTTGGATGGGAGCTTCACCTCCGCGCTCATCCGGTAGGTCAGCTGCTGACCGAAGTCCGAATAAGGACAATCCGCGATATAGAAATCTGCCCTGTCCTCGACGCTGCCCGCATAAAGAAGGAGGGTGGCGGCCCCCATGGATTCCCCGTGGATACCGAAGTGCACATCGTCGCCTTCGCGACGGATCAATTCGTCCACCACAGCCTTCAGATCTTGCTTCTCGAAATATCCGTAGCTCGTCGACTTCCCGCCGGACTCGCCGTGTCGTCGATGGTCATAGAGGACCGCATTGTAGCCTCTCTTAAGGAATAGGTTCATATACTTCACCGAGTTCCATCTGTTCTCCGTCACACCGTGGCAGAAGATCATGAATTTGCCCTTTGGGTAGGGGGTGATGAAGACGGCGTTGATGGAATATCCAAAGGGGGAGGTGATGGTCACTTCCTGTTTCGGAAGGGTATTGTATTCATGTTCAATCAGGCGGTTTGCCTGGATTTCACGTTCGTAAATGTCCTTTTCCTCTTTTTTGGGCAGATACATGAAGCGATTGGTTATGTATAGACCGAGCAGGCCCAATGTGGAGACGGCGCCTCCCAGTACGGCTAACTTCTTCTTCATCTAATGGCTCACCTCGAAGAATCATTTTCTTCCATCTTAGCAAATCGGGCTAAAAAGAGAAACGGAGAGCACTCCACAGATACAAAAAGAGCGCCACCCAAAGGGAGCGCTGAAGGGGAAATCAAAGACTTAGATTATAGTAACCGCTTTCAATTTTCCGTGAAATATGAGGGGAGACCTCCCGTATGGCCTCGGTCAATTTTTCAAGATCAATGCCGGTGGAGATCCCCATGGAGTCCAGCATATAAACGACGTCTTCCGTTGCAACATTTCCTGTGGCACCTGGGGCAAAAGGACAACCTCCGAGACCACCTGCAGAAGAATCGAATCTGGTGACGCCTGCCTGCATGGAAGCAAGGATATTGGGCAGGGCCATCTTCCGGGTGTCGTGGAAATGCGCCGTCATGAGCACGTCGGGCAATTCACGCTTCAACAGGGAAAAGAGCGAGAATGCTTCGAGCGGATCCGCTTTCCCGATCGTATCTGCGACGCTCAGCTCATCCACACCGGCATCACGGAACGCCTTACAGATGGCTAGGGTCTCATACGGATCAACTTTCCCTTCATAAGGACAGTGAAATGCCGTCGAGATGCAGGCACGGACGAAATAGCCCCGTTCCTTCATTTGCTTGACCAGAGGCAGGATCTCCTCAAGAGCCTCTTCCGTCGACTTGTTGATATTCTTCCGATTGAATCCCGAGCTTACGCCCACGAAGACGGCGATGGCACGACACCCCGTTTCATAGACGCGTTCGACCCCTTTCCGGTTCGGCGCCAAAACGATGTCACGAGAATCCTCCGTCAGACAGTTTTCCACAATATCATATGCGTCCTGCATCTGGGGCACCCACTTCGGGGAAACGAAGGAAGTCAGTTCCATCTCTTTGATCCCTGAAGCCTTGAGCTTCCGTATGAAGGCAGCTTTTACTTCAGTGGGCACAAAGTTCTGTTCGTTTTGAAGTCCGTCCCGGGGGCCGACTTCGATGATCGTCACTTGTTTAGGTAGTTTCATAATCTCCCTCCTGCCTCTATTGTAGAAATATTCTAATATATAAATCAACTAAAAATTTTTCGTCAAATTTAGAGGAATTTAACCGCTTTCATCGAAAACTGTATGATGGGAATGTTTTTATGGTCGAACTCTCTTAAAAACACACCAGATTGTAAGAAAGGGAGGAAGAATGATGTCGAATGAAGTGGTGATCGTCAGTGCGGTGCGGACAGCAATAGGGGCATTCAACGGTTCGCTGAAGGGCGTATCGGCGCCGGACCTTGGTGCCATCGTGATTAGAGAAGCATTGGATAAAGCGGGGGTGGACCCCGATCAGGTTGATGAAGTGATCATGGGGAATGTGCTCCAGGCAGGCCTCGGGCAGAACCCTGCACGTCAGGCTTCCATCAAGGCTGGACTGCCGGAAACCGTCCCCGCCATGACCATCAATAAAGTATGCGGCTCCGGCCTTAAAACTGTCCACCTGGCAACGCAGGCCATCCTTGCGGGTGATGCCGATATCGTCGTTGCCGGAGGGATGGAGAATATGAGCATGGCCCCGTATTTATTAAAAGGGGCAAGGGACGGCTATAAGATGGGGGATCAGAAGGTCGTCGACAGCATGATCTCTGACGGGCTCTGGTGTGCCTTCAATGATTACCATATGGGCGTCACGGCTGAGAATCTGTGTAATCGATATGGACTGACGAGGGAAGAGCAGGATGAATTTGCGGCATGGAGTCAGCAAAAAGCTGTATCCGCCATCGAAGAAGGAAGATTCGACGATGAGATCGTGCCGGTGGAAATACCGCAGCGAAAAGGGGAAGCAGTCGTATTCCGTCAGGATGAGTTCCCGAGGAAAGGCTCGACGGCTGAAGGGTTATCCAAGCTCCGCCCGGCCTTCAAAAAAGAAGGGACGGTCACGGCGGGAAATGCGTCGGGCATCAATGACGGTGCAGCAGCAGTGTTGGTCATGTCCAGGAAGAAGGCGGATGAGCTGGGGATCATCCCCCTTGTCGTGATCAAAGGGAATGCCAATGCAGGCGTCGACCCGAGTGTGATGGGAATCGGACCGGTTTCGGCGGTGAAGAGAGTCATGGAGAAGACAGGGATGAGCCTTGAAGACATGGGTCTCGTAGAAGCGAATGAAGCGTTCGCGGCTCAGTCCCTTGCTGTTGATAAAGAGCTTCATTTCGATAAGGAGCGCCTGAATGTGAATGGAGGGGCGATTGCCCTCGGCCACCCGATCGGTGCGAGCGGGACCAGGATCCTTGTGACCCTCATTCACGAGATGAAGAAGCGAAATGTCACCCACGGTCTTGCTACGCTTTGCATTGGTGGAGGCCAGGGCGTTGCGACGATCGTTGAACTGAATCAATAGAATGGGAGGGAACGAGATGAAAACCGTATACACATCGTATGATGAAGCTGTAGCCGATATCAAGGACGGGGCGACATTGATGGTAGGAGGCTTCGGCCTGTGTGGGATCCCGGAGAAATTGATCCTGGCCCTTGAAAAGAAAGGAGTCAAGAACCTGACCGTCATCTCGAATAACTGCGGGGTGGATGACTGGGGACTAGGCTTACTATTGAAGAACAAACAGATCGACAAGATGATCGGTTCGTATGTAGGGGAGAATAAAGAGTTCGAACGTCAAGTCCTTTCGGGAGAGCTGGAAGTCGAGCTCGTCCCTCAGGGTACCCTTGCTGAGAAAATCCGTGCGGGCGGAGCCGGCATCCCGGCATTCTACACTCCGGCAGGCGTCGGTACCCCGGTGGCCGAAGGCAAGGAGACGCGCACCTTCAATGGGAAGGAGTACCTCCTCGAGGAGGCGTACACCGCCGATTTTTCACTTGTCCGTGCTTGGAAGGGCGATAAGATGGGGAACCTCATCTACAATAAAACCGCCCAGAACTTCAATCCTATGATTGCCGCTGCCGGTAAGGTGACGATCGCCGAGGTGGAAGAGCTTGTGGAAACGGGCAGCATGAACCCTGCCGAGGTCCATACGCCGAGCGTCTACGTCCAACGGCTCATCCAAGCCGATCAAGAGAAGCGGATCGAGCGAAGAACGGTAAAATCATAAGAAAGGGAGTGGAGGAAATGGATCGAGGAAGTATGAGGGAGCGGATTGCCAGGCGTGCGGAAAAAGAAATCGAGGATGGCTTCTACGTCAACCTCGGCATCGGGATGCCTACGCTCGTAGCCAACTATATCACGGACAATAAGCAGGTGGTCCTGCAATCAGAGAATGGGTTGCTCGGTATCGGACCGTATCCGACAGAAGAGGAAGTGGACGCAGATCTCATCAACGCAGGAAAAGAGACCGTGACGGCCATTCCCGGGTCCGCGTACTTTGATAGTGCGGAGTCCTTTGCCATGATCCGGGGAGGACATATCAATATCGCCATCCTCGGAGGAATGGAAGTGGCGGAAAATGGCGATCTCGCCAACTGGATGATCCCAGGCAAGATGATCAAAGGGATGGGCGGAGCCATGGACCTTGTCCACGGGGCAAAACGCATCATCGTCATCATGGAGCACGTGAACAAGAGCGGGGAGAGCAAAATCCTCAAGGAATGCACTCTTCCGCTTACAGGCAGGGGCGTCGTGGACCGCATCATTACCGATCGTGCGGTCATGGACGTCACGGATGAAGGGCTGGTTCTGCGTGAAGTGGCCAACGGCTTCAGCGTGGATGATATCAAGTCATCAACGGCGGCGGACCTCATCGTCCATGATGATGTGAAGCTTGAAGCATACTGATTCCATATTAAAGAGAGTCGGGGGATGCGGAAGGCCGGGGTTTCAATGCCCGGTCTTTTTTTCTATTGGCACCTAGTCAACTTCCTTTTCCTGAACGAATTCTTGCAAGATAGTGGACTTATGAGGTCGAACGTTTTATAACTAAGGGGTGGGGAGGGATCGAGATGTCAAAGAAAAAGAAACAGGAAGCAGAACTGACGCTCAAACATTCCATCAATGCCGATCTATTCGAGCAGCTTAAACATAAAAAGCAGGAGCTTGAGAACGAAGAGGCCGACAAGAAAGCGGAAGAGCGGCGCTTGAAGGCAGAAGAGCAAAAGCGTCGGGAAAAGAATAAAAGCTTCGAGGAACTCTTGAATGAGAGCAGCATGAATTGGAAAGAGTTCAAAGATCGCGGATAGACAGAAAGGGACGGCTATGGATAGCCGTCCCTTTCCTATGGGTCAGTCCCTGTGGGCATCATATCTAGAAGATTTGGTCAGGTCCTTCAGGAGCTTGACTTCTCCATCCGTGAGCGGCTCACGGTTGACCGCTTCGATATTTTGGGCGAGCTGCTCTTTTGAGCTTGCTCCTGCGATGACAGAAGCGACCGTGGAGTGGGAGAGCACGTACTGTAGGGCAAGTTCATTCATGCCTCGTGAGCCCAGTCTCTCTTTAATGGAAGAAAGCGTCTCCTCCAGTTCCCCATACGAATAGTCCAGATAGCCCTTCTCCCGGACGTTCTCCGAGGCTTTCGCCAGCATCCGCTCTGAAAGCATCCCTTTGGCAAGGGGGCCTCTCGCCACGATGCTCACACCATGTTCCTCAAGGAGGGGCATCCATTCTTCAGGACGGCGGTCGAGTAGGCTGTACTGCATCATGATGCTCTGGATATCGGCGTGTGAAAGGAATCGTTTGATCACATTCGGACGGATGGACGAAATCCCATACGCCCGGATCAACCCTTCTTTTTTCAGCGTTTCAAAAGCCTCGATGGCTTCTTCATAAGGGTCTTCGATCGTTCCCCCGTGAAGCTGGTACAGATCGATGTAGTCGACACCCAGGCGGTGAAGGCTGTCCTTTACGGCTTTCTCTATGTAGCTCTTGGAAGGATCCCAGCGCCACCCATCATCCACATCGTCCCAGCGGTTCCCGACTTTTGTCGCAAGGACCACTTCGTCCCTGCGCCCCTTCAGGGCTTGTCCCACTATTCTTTCATTCTGTCCAAAGTCATACAAATCGGCGGTATCAAGATAGTTCACGCCATGGTCCAGGGCGTAACGGACGATCTCTACCGCCGATTGCTCCTCCGTCCCGAGGGACATGCATCCGAGTCCAAGCTTTGATACATATAGACCGGAGTTTCCAAGTTCTCTCTTATCCACTATTCATCCATCCCTTCCGATACTCTTTCCTCTATTATATTAACGGATGGAGGATGGGATAAACAATTAACGGGACTCGGAATGCATGGCTTTGATCCAATCCTGGACCGTATCGAACCGGACACTGTACTCCTTCAATTTCCTTCTGATCTCCCACGCCTTCCCTTTGAGGATGACACGATCTTTATCCACCAGAATTTCCAAGAATTCCACCCCGATTCGGAAGTATGGTAGAATGTATGAAGAATCCAGCGTTGAAAGAACAGGAGAGTCGACAAATGAGTAAATTCGAAGAAAAAACAATCCAGTCGGAAACAGTATACGAAGGAAAGATCATCAACCTTCAGATCGATGAAGTGGAGCTCCCGAACGGAAAGACCTCCAAACGCGAACTGATCAAGCATCCGGGCGCCGTGGCTGTGATCGCCCTCACGGAAGAAGGAAAGATCGTCATGGTCGAGCAGTACCGGAAAGCCCTTGAGAAAGCCATTGTTGAAATCCCTGCAGGCAAGCTTGAGCCTGGTGAAGAGCCTGCCCTTACAGCAGAAAGGGAGCTTGAAGAGGAAACGGGATACGGATGCAGAAAGCTTGAGCATTTGATCTCCTTCTACACTTCCCCGGGATTCGCTGATGAACTAGTGCATCTGTATGTCGCAAAGGATCTGTATAAAATGGAAGATGCGAAGGGTCCGGATGAAGATGAATTCGTCGAGCTCCTGGAAGTGGGGCTGGAGGAAGCGAAGGCACTCATGAAGGAAAAGAAAATCTATGACGCCAAGACGGCGTATGCCATTCAATATCTTGAACTCCTGGAGGCAACACGCTGATCCTTGCCATGCAGGTCCCTTCCGGTTATCCGGGAGGGATCTTGTCATATGTCCGGGTGCTCCCTCATATAGATTAGTAATCGATGTCTAGGAGGAGCACAGTGATGCGTAAAAAATTTTCTCAATCCAATCCACTAATCCAACATGTACAAGCCCATTCCTCGATCTATTTATTCATGATCACATTATTCCTCATGGGTGTGATCTTCGGCGCCATCGTCGTCAATTCCCTGTCGTTCGCCCAGAAAGAAGATCTATATCTTTATCTGGGGAAATTCTTCACCGAGATAGAAGGAGGCAGGATGACATCTTCAGAGGATATGTTCAGGCAAAGCTTCCTACATAATGTGAAGTCGCTGGGCATCCTTTGGCTGCTCGGGATTTCGATCATCGGACTTCCGTTGATCTTCGTTCTCGTTTTCATGAAAGGGGTCGTGGTCGGTTTCTCTGTGGGCTTCCTCGTGAACCAGATGGGTTGGAGCGGCTTCCTGCTCTCATTCGTCAGCATCCTTCCACAAAACATCATCATCATACCGGCCTTCATTTTCATAGGGGCTGTGAGTGCGAGCTTTTCCATTACGTTGATCAGGAAGATCTTCATGAGGGGACAGACTTCCATGCAGTTACCCATGATCCCGTTCTTTTCGCGATATGTCGTTTTCCTTGTAGCGGCCATCGCCATCATCACGGTGGCGGCGGGAGTGGAAGCCTATCTGTCTCCAAGTTTGATGGAAGCGGTTATTTCCAAAATCAAGTAAACCTATTCTTATATAAGAATCATTCTACTTTTTTGTTTGTAATAATTTTATTTTGCTTATTCCTCCCTTTTTGTTATAATAAACTAGATATTGACGGGGGAGGAAGGGACCATGGAAAGCCGTATTGAACGAATCAAAAAGCACCTTCACTCAGCCAGTTACAAGCTTACACCCCAGCGTGAAGCGACTGTGCGGGTGTTGCTCGAACATGAAGAAGACCACCTCAGTGCCGAAGATGTATACCTCCTCGTTAAGGAAAAATCTCCGGAAATCGGACTTGCCACGGTGTATCGCACCCTGGAGCTGTTGTCCGAACTGAAAATCGTGGATAAAATCAACTTTGGCGACGGAGTATCACGTTATGATCTTCGCCAAGAAGGAGCTGCCCACTTCCATCATCATCTCGTATGCATCGAATGTGGAGCGGTGGATGAAATTCAGGAAGATCTATTGGAAGACGTTGAAAACATTGTGGAACGCGACTGGAAGTTTAAAATAAAAGACCACAGATTGACCTTTCACGGCATTTGCTCAAGATGCCAGGATAATGAAGAGTAATCGAAGCCCCGGGGATCCCGTCGCAAGCATGCGATATACATAATCTTCGGGGCTTTTTGCCGATACATCGCCTAAACTTTCATCCGTTCAGGTATAAAATGAAGGAAAACCGTCATAGCTTGTATTAATAGATGACGGGGAGGATGGAAGATGGGTAAAGGAGTCCGGATGATCTGGCAGACGCTGAAGGTGTTTATCCTTTTTACGGGATCGACGATCCTTTTTTATTATGGCATTATGTGGATCGGTGAAGAATACGAAGGGTATCATCGGTACGATGAACCGGAGGGGTCAGCAGTGAAAGTTTCCTCGGCGGTTGCAGACGAGGAAGCACACTGGTATGATCGATTATTATTTTTTTATACGAACGGGGAGTAATGGATGTTGGAAGACCGCATAGAAGATTACATGCATTTCTTGACAGTTGAAAAGGGGCTTTCGAAAAATACGATTGACTCCTACAAGCGCGACTTGAAGAGCTACTCCCTCTATATTAAAAATGTAGAAGGGATGGAAGGCTGGGGTGAGGTATCACGTGTCAACATCGTCCAGTTCCTCGGGCATCTTGGTGATCAGGGGAAGTCGTCGAAGACCGTGGCCAGGCATGTGGCTTCGATCCGCTCATTCCACCAGTTCCTTCTGAGAGAGAAAGCCGTGGAGCAGGATCCGACGGTCCATCTCGAGACACCGAAGACCGAACGTAAGCTGCCCAAGATCCTGAGCCTATCCGAGGTGGAGGCGCTCCTCGAAGCGCCCGATGCCTCCACTCCCCTCGGCATGAGGGATAAGGCCATGCTTGAGCTCTTATATGCAACAGGGATCCGTGTAAGTGAACTCATCGGTATGAAGCTCGATGATCTTCATCTCAATATGGGATTCATCCGCTGTATCGGGAAGGGCAATAAGGAAAGGATCATCCCCATCGGCCAGACGGCGATGAATGTCCTCGGGGATTACCTCGAACATTCCCGTCTGAAGCTCAGGTCGGGCAAAGAACGGGATGATCACCTTTTTCTTAATCATCATGGCCGCGGGATGAGCAGGCAGGGGTTCTGGAAGAATCTCAAGGCCCTTCAGAAAAAGGCCAATATCGAGAAGGAACTCACGCCTCATACACTACGGCATTCATTCGCCACGCATCTCCTTGAAAATGGAGCCGATCTGCGGGCGGTTCAGGAAATGCTCGGACATGCCGATATTTCCACCACGCAAATCTATACGCACGTGACAAAGACCCGCCTGAAGGATGTATATACGAAATTCCACCCAAGGGCTTAGGGTATGGGGAGATCCCGCAAATTTTGCGGGATCTCCCTTGTATTTTTTTGAAGGGGAAAGTAGAATAAAGATGTCAGACTTCTGACGTTGTATCGTTCTGATTCACACTGAGTGACAGAGGGTACACTACTAGCATTGATGAAAATGTAACCGTTTTATAGACGGTTGTTCACAGGAGGCAGATAAAATGAGCAGCTATACATACAAAAGGGTCCACCTGATCGTAATGGATTCAGTGGGAATAGGGGAAGCACCCGATGCAGACCTGTTCAATGATACAGGTGCCGATACCCTCGGTCACATCGCGGAACATATGGATGGGCTCCATATGCCCAATATGGCCAAGCTTGGTCTGAGCAACATCCGTGAGATCAAAGGGATCGACAAGGCTGAAAAGCCCCTTGCCCACTACACGAAAATGCAGGAAGCATCCGTAGGGAAAGACACGATGACAGGACACTGGGAAATCATGGGCTTGAACATCGATACACCGTTCAAAACCTATCCGGAAGGCTTTCCGGAAAAGCTCATCCAGAAACTGGAGGCGGAAACGGGCAGGACCGTCATCGGGAACAAGCCTGCAAGCGGAACGGCCATCATCGATGAACTGGGGAAAGAACATATGGAGACCGGAGCCCTGATTGTGTATACATCCGCCGATCCCGTCCTGCAGATTGCAGCCCATGAAGACATCATCCCCATCGAAGAACAGTACCGCATCTGCGAAATCGCCAGGGAACTCACGAAGGATGATGAATTCCTCGTTGGCCGTGTCATCGCCCGCCCCTTCATCGGTGAGCCGGGGGCTTTCAAAAGAACATCGAATCGACATGACTATGCCTTGAAACCATTCGATCGCACCGTCATGAACGAGCTGAAGGATGCTGGATACGATGTGATCGCCATCGGGAAGATCTCCGATATCTACAACGGGGAAGGGGTGACGGATTCGGTCCGGACAAAGGACAATATGGACGGTATGGATGGATTCATCCGCACCATGGACCAGCCGTTTACCGGCTTGAGCTTCCTCAATCTTGTCGACTTTGACGCCCAATTCGGCCATCGCCGTGATCCTGAAGGTTATGGGAAAGCTTTGGAAGAATTCGATGCCAGGCTTCCGGAGGTTTTCGAGAAAATGACCGAAGAAGACCTTCTCATCATCACGGCGGATCATGGGAATGACCCGACGGCTCCAGGAACCGACCATACGCGTGAATATGTACCGCTTCTCGTCTATTCAAAGCGATTCAGCGGAGAGGGTGAAGAGCTTCCTGTAAGGAAGACATTCGCCGATATCGGGGCTACGGTTGCCGACAACTTCAATGTGAAACATCCAAAATTCGGGGAAAGCTTCCTGACGTCACTGAAATAAATTTTCGCACGTCCAATGACAGATGGCCGGCAGCAGTTGCCGGTACAAAATAAAGCGGTAAAGGAGAGGTGACCATGAAATACGAACAAATAGAAAGAGCCGCACGCTACCTGAACGAACGATTCACCAAAACACCTAAAATCGGTTTGATACTGGGTTCGGGACTCGGAGTCCTGGCAGATGAGATCGAAGAGCCTGTCAAAATCCCATACAACGAAATCCCCGATTTCCCGGTCTCGACGGTGGAAGGGCATGCCGGTCAGCTTGTATACGGCGGACTTTCCGGTCAGGAAGTCGTTGCAATGCAGGGACGCTTCCATTTCTACGAAGGATATGATTTCGATAAGGTAACCTTCCCGGTGCGAGTAATGAAGGAGCTTGGAGTCGAAATCCTGATCGTGACGAACGCTGCTGGAGGAGTGAACGAGAGCTTCAAAGCAGGCGACCTTATGATCATCACGGATCATATCAACAATATGGGAGGGAATCCCCTCATCGGCCCGAATGACTCCCGCATGGGTCCCCGCTTCCCGGATATGTCGGAAGCCTATTCGAAGGAGCTTCGGCATCTTGCCAAGGAAATTGCCGCTAAGCTTTCCATTGACGTACAGGAAGGGGTCTACGTGGGGAATACAGGTCCTACGTATGAAACACCTGCAGAAGTCCGCCTGGCACGTGTCCTCGGAGGTGACGCAGTCGGAATGTCCACCGTTCCGGAAGTCATCGTAGCCCGCCACGGCGGAATGAAAGTTCTCGGGATCTCATGCATTTCCAACATGGCTGCAGGGATCCTGGATCAGCCCCTTTCCCATGATGAGGTCATGGAGACGACCGAACTGGTACGTGCCAACTTCCTCTCCTATGTAAAAGAAATCGTCAAGTCATTGTAAGCTAATACGTAAAAGTGGGTGAAAGTGATGAGAATGGTTGACCTAATAGAGAAAAAACGAGATGGAAAAGAACTGACGACGGAGGAAATTAACTTCATCGTAAACGGATATACAGAAGGATCCATTCCGGATTATCAGGTTAGCGCCTTGACCATGGCGATCTTCTTCAAGGATATGACCGAAAGGGAGCGTGCCGATTTGACCATGGCGATGGTGGAGTCGGGTGATCAGATTGACCTTTCCGCCATAGAAGGCATCAAAGTGGATAAACACTCGACGGGGGGTGTCGGTGATACGACGACCCTCGTACTCGGCCCCCTTGTGGCGGCAGTAGGAGTGCCTGTGGCGAAGATGAGCGGTCGCGGACTCGGACATACCGGCGGGACCATTGACAAGCTGGAAGCCATTGAAGGCTTCCATGTGGAAATTGAAAATGACGAATTCATCCGTCTTGTAAACAAAAACAAGCTGGCGGTCATCGGACAAAGCGGAAACCTGACCCCCGCCGATAAAAAGCTGTATTCGCTTCGTGACGTGACAGCCACGGTGAATAGCATCCCGCTGATCGCAAGCTCCATCATGAGCAAAAAGATCGCAGCAGGAGCCGACGCCATTGTACTGGACGTCAAAACCGGAGCAGGTGCCTTCATGAAGACTCTCGATGACTCCAAGGAGCTTGCGAGTGCCATGGTGAATATCGGGAACAATGTTGGCCGGAAAACGATGGCCGTCATCTCTGATATGAGTCAGCCCCTCGGATTTGCCATCGGGAATGCCCTCGAGGTGAAGGAAGCAATCGATACGCTGAAGGGCGAAGGGCCGGAAGACTTGACTGAACTTTGTTTGACCCTCGGAAGTCATATGGTCTACCTGGCCGAACAGGCGAATTCCATAGAAGAAGCCCGTGAACGACTCATAAAAGCCATGAAGGATGGGTCCGCCCTTGAAAGCTTCAAGGTCTTCCTCGCCTCCCAAGGAGGAGACGCGTCCATCGTGGATGAACCGTCCAAGCTCCCTCAGGCTGCACACATCAGTGAACTGCCCGCCAAGGAAGCAGGATATGTATCCGAGATCATCGCAGATGCCGTCGGGACTGCAGCCATGTGGCTCGGAGCGGGACGGGCGACGAAGGATTCCGTCATCGACCTTGCCGTCGGGCTCGAGCTCAGGAAGAAGATCGGTGACCGGGTAGAGGCCGGGGAGTCATTGGTGACCATATACAGCAATGATGAAGCGGAACTGGAACGGGTAAAGGAAAAGCTATATGAAAGCATCAAGCTTTCTTCTGAGAAAGTAGCAGCACCGACCCTGATTCACACAGAAATCACACATTGATTACCAGCACCACCTTCCGGAAAACGGGAGGTGGTTTTTTTGTGCTTGCAGACAGTGAGAATCCACAGCATCTCCCAAGAATTTTCGGAAGCCTTTGTATAAAAAGGTCTATGTTGGAAAAAATGGTGATAGAAGTTTTGAATATTGAAGATGAATGGAGGATCTTAAAATGAAACGTGTACTGTCTATCCTAACGCTATGTTTCTTCATTTTTTCATTGAACCCCGTATCGGGATTTGCTGAGGAGAAGAAGTCCGAGCTTGCTGAAGTAGCAAAATCAGCGGTCCTGATCGAAAGGGATACGGGCTCTGTCCTATACGATAAAAACAGTCATGAACGCCTGGCCCCGGCATCCATGACAAAGATCATGACCATGATCCTGATCATGGAAGCGATCGAGAACGGCCAGGTCGACTGGAAGGATAAGATCCGCACCAGTGAACATGCAGCATCGATGGGCGGCTCGCAGATCTTCCTTGAACCAGGTGAAACAATGTCTGTAGAGGAAATGCTGAAAGGGATTGCCATCGGTTCCGCCAATGACGCATCTGTTGCCATGGCAGAGCATCTCGCAGGCAGTGAAAAAGGCTTCGTTGAAAAAATGAACGCCAAGGTAAAGGAACTCGGATTGAAGGACACCCAGTTTAAAAATCCGACCGGACTACCGTCAAAGGGCCATTACAGTTCTGCCCACGATATGGCCATGATGGCAAAGGAATTATTGAAATATGACGGCATCACGAAGTTCACGGGAAGCTATGAATCGTATCTCAGGGAAAACACTGACAAAAAGTTCTGGCTTGTGAATACCAATAAACTCGTCCGCTTCTATGACGGGGTGGATGGTCTCAAGACCGGTTTCACCAATGAGGCCAAATACTGTCTCACGGCCACTGCGAAAAAAGGGAATATGAGGGTCATTGCCGTCGTATTCGGTGCACCTTCCCCTAAGGACCGCAACAATGAAGTGAGCACCATGCTCGATTACGCCTTCAATCAATATCAAACGAAGCCCCTCTATAAAAAGGGTGACGGCATCGGCGAAGCAAAAGTATCCAAAGGAAAAGACCGCAAACTCCAAGCTGTCACACAGGAACCGGTTTCAATCCTGACTCAAAAAGGGGAGAAGCTTGATAAGGTGGAGCAGAAGGTGAGCATCGCGGAAGAGGTGAAGGCCCCGATCAAGAAAGGGGACGAAATCGGGAAACTCGTCATCATGAACAAAGGGAAGAAAGTTCTTGAAACACCTCTCGTGGCAAAGAGTGATGTGGAGAAGGCAAGCTGGTGGGATTTTTATAAACGAAGCCTGAGCATGTTCACGAAAACCGATCAATAACATTGACTAATTATGACGAATTCCTTCTAGTTTTGTCATCAGGAAGGATTCTTGAAAAAGAATAGCGAAAACACTCACTATAAGACAGAGAAGGAGGCTTTCTATAGTGAGTCTTGCTATTGA
Organism: Rossellomorea sp. FS2; assembly: GCF_047915635.1. Taxonomy (NCBI): domain Bacteria; kingdom Bacillati; phylum Bacillota; class Bacilli; order Caryophanales; family Bacillaceae; genus Rossellomorea; species Rossellomorea sp. FS2. The sequence goes on from NZ_JBLRVS010000001.1 coordinate 650,843, forward strand.
CCTAGAAGTGAAAAGTGACGTCCTGTGCATCCGTCTGAGCGGGGAGTTGGATCATCATACCGCCGATGAATTAAGGGAAAGGGCATCCGCCCTGATCGAGAGTGAAAATATCCGCCATATCATCCTGAACCTTGAAGAACTGAGCTTCATGGATAGTTCCGGCCTGGGTGTGATCCTTGGCCGCTACAAACAAATCAAGCAAAAACACGGAGAGATGGTCGTTTGTGCCATTTCTCATTCAGTCAACCGCCTTTTTGATATGTCGGGGCTCTTCAAGATCATCCGTCTTGAGCCTTCTGAAGAAAATGCACTGCAACGATTGGGGGTCGCTTGAATGAGGAATGAAATGAGTATCCAGTTCAGTTCAGTGAGTCAGAATGAATCCTTTGCCCGTGTGACCGTCGCATCCTTCATCGCACAGCTCGATCCGACGATGGATGAACTCACGGAAATCAAAACCGTCGTCTCAGAGGCCGTGACCAATGCCATCATCCACGGCTATGAAAACAAACCGACGGGTCAGGTATTCATCTCTGTCATCATGGAGGAAGATGGCTACATCGATATGACCATCCGGGACGAAGGGATTGGAATCGGAGATGTGGATGAAGCACGCCAACCCCTATATACGTCGAAGCCGGAGCTGGAGCGTTCAGGCATGGGCTTCACAATCATGGAAAACTTCATGGATGAAATCGAAATATCCTCACACCCAGGTACAGGCACCACGGTAAGGCTGAAAAAGCACTTAACCAATAGTAAAACGCTATGCAATTAAGGAGTCGTGCCCATGGATGTCGAAGTGAAAAATGAAAAGGAAAAGGCGCAGCCATTCTTAAAGGATCATGAGGTCAAGGAACTGATAAAGCTCAGTCAAGAAGGTGATCAGGGGGCCAGGGACATCATTGTCCAGAAGAATATGCGGCTGGTCTGGTCCGTCGTCCAGCGTTTCCTCAACCGGGGGTACGAGCCGGACGACCTGTTCCAAATCGGTTCCATCGGCCTTCTGAAATCCGTTGATAAATTTGATTTGAGTTATGATGTGAAATTCTCCACCTATGCGGTCCCCATGATCATCGGGGAGATCCAGCGCTTCATCAGGGACGATGGCACGGTCAAAGTAAGCCGGTCCCTCAAAGAAATGGGGAATAAGATCCGGAAGGCGAAGGATGAGTTGTCGAAAACCTTCGGAAGGGTCCCGACGGTCAATGAACTGGCCGAACATCTGGAGTATTCCCCGGAAGAAGTCATCATGGCCCAGGAAGCCAGCAGGGCTCCTTCTTCCATCCATGAAACGGTCTATGAAAACGACGGGGATCCCATCACATTACTGGATCAGATCGCCGATCAGACCGACTATAAATGGTTTGATAAAATCGCCCTGAAAGAAGCCATCCTGGAACTGGATGAACGCGAACGCCTGATCGTGTACCTACGCTATTACAAAGATCAGACCCAGTCGGAGGTGGCCGACCGGCTTGGTATTTCACAGGTGCAGGTATCGCGCCTGGAAAAGAAGATCCTCAAGTCGATGAAGGAACAAATGAATACAGAATGAAAACCCGCAGGACCCTTGAGTAAAGGAGCCTGCGGGCTTTTTGGTGTGGAGGGGGAATGGAGCGTTTACATAAATAATTTTTGAACATCCATACTATGGGTAACAAGGTGAAAATCAAGGAAATCAGGAAGTGAGTATGTTGGAGAACGTTCTGTATATCCGATTGCGCCACCGCATCCAAGTGAGGGAAGAGAGTTTAGTGAAATTGGGGCAAATCGCCCAGCTCATCGCACCGGAGCCGATTCTGGAAAGCATAAGGGACATACCTGTCCATCACGTTACCGTGGAAGATAAAAACATCATCGTCGTGGATGTGATGACGGCCATCAGGCGCATCAATGCCGTCCATCCCTCTCTCGATATCCAAACGATCGGTCCAGTCCAAACGATCATCGAAGTGGTGTATGAAAAGAAAAAGGTATCCCTTCCCCTTTTCGCAGGCGTCTGGCTCCTCTTATTCATCGGAACGGCGCTCGCCATCATCAACTTTCACGAAGATGTGAGCATGAGGGAAGTTCATCAGCGCATGTATTTTTTCATTACCGGTCGTGTGGACCCACACCCGTTGATCTATCAGATCCCCTATTCCATCGGTCTGGGTCTCGGGATGATCCTATTCTTCAATCATGTGTTCAAAAAACGGATCAATGAAGAACCAAGTCCCCTTGAAGTAGAGATGTTCAACTACCAGCAGGACCTTGACCAATATGTCATCATGCATGAAAACAAAGAAAGTCAGAAAAAGCTCGATGACCATTAAGATCATTCTTGCACTGTTTGTAGGGTTCGGAGGGGGACTTGCTGTGGGCTCCGGGCTCGTGGCCTTCTTGACCGTCCTCGGTATCATCCCGAGGCTCACGCAGTTGACGAAAACGATGAAAATGATTCATTCCTATGAATGGGCGGTCGTGACGGGAGCACTTTCCGGCACGGTGATCTCATTGAATGATTTCACGCTGCACACAGCCGCCGTCATCTTGATTCCGATTGGAGCGGCAAGCGGCATCTTCATCGGTCTGATGGCAGCCGCACTCACGGAGGTGCTCAATGTTTTCCCCATCCTGGCAAAACGGATCGGGATCGAAAGCCAGATCATCACGCTCATCATGGCCATCGTCCTGGGCAAAGTCGCAGGATCCCTATTCCATTGGCTGTATCTCGTACAGCCTTAATCATAAGCAGAGGCGGTCGTTGAAATGACAGAAAAAAAACGGAAGGTCATCCTTGTAACCGACGGTGACGAATATGCGAAAAAGGCCGTTGAATGCGTGGCCAAGGAGTTCGGGGGACGGTGCATTTCCAGCACGAAGGGGAATCCGACCGTCCTCTCGGGACCTGAAGTGGTCAAGTTGATCAAAAAGGCCAAATGCGACCCCGTTTTTGTCATGTTCGATGATAGCGGCTTCCTTGGGGAAGGGTCGGGGGAAAGGGCGATGAAGTACGTGGCGCAGCATGATGATATCGAGGTGCTCGGTGTCATAGCCGTTGCAAGCCATACAAGGCATGCGGAGTGGACGAGGGTCGACGTGTGCATTGATAAATTCGGAGAGCTCACCCCCTATGGAGTCGATAAATTCGGCGTGCCGGAAATGGAGATGGGCAGATTGACTGGTGATACGGTGTATTGTCTGGATGAACTGGACGTGCCGGTCATCGTCGGTGTAGGGGATATAGGGAAAATGGCGAAGCGGGATCACTACTCTCAGGGTAGCCCCATCACGAAAAAAGCAGTGGAAATCATCTTAGAGAGGAGCGGGTACAATGGGTGAAATCAGAAAGACCCCGATTCCAAAGGACTTGGGGAAACTCGAAGAGTATATGCAAAACCATGTTGGACTGAATAAAAGCTTCGACTTGGGCGTACGTAAGCTCATGATCCTGAAGAAAGGTGTCCATATCTATTACATCAATGGTTTGACCGATGCGTCTTATGTCATTCACATCGTTGAAGAACTCGTTGACGTGAATGATAATGAACGGGCAACCAGTAAGATTTATGATATTGTACACAATCGTCTGGTCCACCAGTCCGTCGAACCTGTCAAAACGGTGGAGGAAGCGGTGGATGAAGTCCTATCAGGGTTGATCGCCGTCTTTGTGGAAGGGGCCCCGGAAGCCCTGATCGTCGATGTGAGGAGCTATCCCGGAAGGCAACCGTCAGAGCCGGATACGGAAAAGGTGGTAAGGGGTTCACGTGATGGCTATGTGGAGAATATCATCGTCAACACAGCCCTGACCCGCAGGAGGATCCGCGATCCGAGACTCCGGTTCGAGATCTTCAGGATAGGTGAACGGTCCAAAACGGACATTTCCATCGCCTATATCGAGGACGTGGCCGATCCGAATCTGATCGAAATCGTCAAACAAGAGCTTCAAAGCATCAAAATCGACGGCCTGACGATGGCCGATAAAACGATCGAGGAATTCCTGGTCAAACAAGGATATAATCCTTACCCCCTCGTCCGGTACACGGAAAGGGCGGACGTCGGGGCGACCCATCTTTTGGAAGGGCATGTGCTCATCTTCGTGGATACCTCACCGAGTGTGATCATCACCCCGACAACCTATTTTCATCATCTTCAGCATGCGGAAGAATATCGCCAATCTCCTGCGGTGGGAACATTTGTCCGCTGGACGAGATTCCTTGGTGTCCTCGCCTCGTTATTCCTTCTGCCTCTATGGTATCTGTTTGTCTTGGATCCATCATTATTGCCGGAAGCAATCAAATATGTAGGTCCGGATGAACAGACCAATATCCCGGTGATCGCCCAGCTCTTCATCGCGGATCTCGGGGTGGAGATGTTCAGGATAGCGGCGATACACACACCGACGCCACTCTCAACGGCCATGGGTCTGATCGCGGCAGTCTTGATCGGTCAGATTGCCATCGATGTCGGCCTTTTCCAACCGGAGGTCATCCTTTATGTTGCGGTTGCATCGATCGGTACCTTTGCCACCCCGAGTTATGAATTAAGCGTTGCCAACAAGATGGCACGACTGATCATCTTGATTTTCGTGGCCCTGTTCCATATTCCGGGACTCGTTATCGGGTGTACCCTTTACGTCCTATTCGTCACCAATATCAAGTCACTGAATACTCCTTATATGTGGCCATTGCTGCCATTCAGTCCGAAAGCGTTCCTTCAGATCCTCATCAGGCGTTCGGTACCGGGAGCCAAAATCAGACCGAGCATCGTCCATGCAAAGAACCGGCATAAACAGCCGAGCTGAATCCAGGAAGGATTGCAAGCCCCCTCATTCTATGGTAAATTACTTTTAATTAGTAAAGGATTAAAGAGGGGAATGAGCAGAGAATGGAACTTCATGGATCTCAGGAAATCAACGAACAGGGTCAATTGACCATAGGCGGGGTCAGTACCGTAAAGCTGGCGGAACAATACGGTACCCCCCTATACATATATGATACGACACTGATCAGGGAGCGCGCTCGCGGCTTCAAGGATACGTTTGAAGAGTTGGGTGTCAAAGCGGAGGTTGCCTATGCAAGCAAAGCCTTCTCGAGCATCGCGATCTTTCAATTGATGAAAGAGGAAGGGCTGTCCTTGGACGTCGTTTCCGGAGGGGAACTCCATACGGCGATCAAAGCCGGATTCCCCGTCGAGAAGATCCATTTTAACGGGAACAACAAATCGTATGAAGAGCTTGCAATGGCGATCAAATTCGGCATCGGCTGCATTGTTGTCGATAACTTCCATGAGCTTGAGCTGATCGGCGCCATTCACGGGGAGCTTGGCGGGTCAACCAGAGTGCTTCTCCGTGTCACTCCCGGGATCGAGGCCCATACACATGATTATATCCTGACTGGGCAGGAGGATTCGAAGTTTGGCTTCGATCTTGGGAACGGCCAGGCAGAGCAGGCCATGAAAAAGGCAGTGGCCATGGAGGGCATCGAACTCCTTGGACTCCACTGTCATATCGGGTCGCAGATTTTTGAAACGACAGGCTTCATCCTGGCGGCAAGGAAGATCATCGACACCGTGGCATCGTGGAAGGAGCAGCATGGGTTCGAACCTCAGGTCATCAACCTTGGAGGCGGCTTCGGTATCCGGTACACGAAGGAAGATCAGCCGATCCCACCTGCACAGTATGTTAAAGACATGATCACAGTGGTGAAGGAAGAAGTGGAGCGCCATGGACTGGACATGCCGGAAATATGGATCGAGCCGGGCCGTTCCCTTGTTGGTGATGCGGGGACAAGCCTCTATAGCATCGGATCGACCAAGGTGGTACCGGAAGTAAGGAAATATGTCGCCATCGACGGAGGGATGAGTGATAATATCCGTCCGGCTCTGTACCGCGCAAAATATGAGGCGGTCCTTGCCAATAAAGCAGGGGCACCTGTGGAAGAAACCGTGTCCATTGCAGGGAAATGCTGTGAATCGGGTGACATGCTGATCTGGGATCTTCCGTTACCGGTTGCAGCACCTGGTGACCTCCTGGCTGTCTTCTGCACAGGCGCATACGGGTACTCCATGGCGAATAACTATAATCGTATCCCTCGTCCACCCGTCGTCTTCGTGGAAGAAGGGAAGGATCGCCTCGTGGTGAAACGGGAAACCTATGAGGATCTCCTCTCCCTTGACCTCCCGCTCGATTGAATGTGACAATCATGGAAATATCCGGACTGAAAGGTGCCGGATATTACCATGACCTGTTATACTTAATAGAGTGAGAGTCTACCAGATCCGTCCGAAGAACGGGTGTTGAATCAGGGGGTACGCAATGTCGAAAAGCAATACGCGTTTATTTTTCCTTCTTTTGGCAGTGGGTTTAGCGTGGGGAGTGGTTTATTGGCTCTTCCTGGCGGGAAACTAAACGGTAGTTGATAAAAAAGAACAGTTTTAGTAAGATAGTAAAACATTCGCTTATTAAAATTATAGTTTTGTCCACGGTAAAAGCATCTGGACATAAACGTAACGAGGGGTAAATATGTTAATCCGATATAAAAAGGCTTTTGAAAAGATCGCAATGGGATTATTATCTTTCATGCCAAGTGAAAAGGACCTGAAGAAGCTTCAGCAAACGATGAAGCAGTATGAAACGGATGATAATTGGCAGCTTTTTTTATGGAAAGAAGAAGACATAGTCGGCCTGATCGGGGTGCAGAAAGAAGAAGGTGCCTTGGAAATCCATCACATCTCCGTGAACCCGTCGCATCGTCATGAAGGGATCGGGAAGGCGATGGTGAAACATCTGAAGGACATGTACTCTGAGCTCGACGTCAAACCCAACGAAGAAACCGCTTCCTTTTTTGAAAGGTGCGAAGGAGAAATGAATGAATGAAAAAAAGAAACTGGCCCGGAGGCTAGTTTCTTTTTTTTCTGAGAAGGGCTTCCTTCCGTTCCTGAATCACCTGTGAGCGATCTCTGCGTGAATGGCGATGAATCAGCTCGTGATCGGTCAGATCACTCGGGATACACCAGCCGTACCCGTTGCGGCTGCACCATTGCTGAACGGATCGGAGCAGGTCCGGATCCTTTATGGGGAGGCTGACACTGCGGTAGGGCATTTCTTCACGTATGCGCTCTTCCGTTTCGGCCAATATGGAAAACAGACGGCTTTCATCAAGGCCGAGCCTCGTCATGACCGGACGGTGGCACTTCAGGTTCTCCGTACCCTTACGGATCATGCGTTTCGCACCCTTCAAGTTCTGCCTGCGGAAATGATACATCCCGACGGCAATCTGGATGAGGCCGACCCAATGTGAGTCCCTGTTGCCGGGATCGGTTTCTTTCCAATATTCTTCAAGGACTTCATGGCACTCAAAGTAATCCCTGCTTCCATTGAAGTGGGCGAGGAATTCGATATAGGGGGTGGGGTGTTGTGTCATTCAACCGCTCCTTTCAATAAGGTTAGTGTAGCATACTCACCCATGCGGTGAAACGAATCATGCTGGGGGTAAAATTTCTATTGGAGATTGGTAGTCAATCTACTATACTAATAAGTAGCTCTTTTTTAAGTCTGTACAATGGAAATTGGTGATGAAATGGAATACAATGTGAAAATTGAAGCGTTCGAGGGTCCGATGGATCTTCTTCTGCATCTGATCAATTCACTGGAAATCGATATCTATGATATCCCCATGGCACAGATTACCGAGCAATATATGATCTATGTGCATGCCATGAAGGACCTTCAGCTCGATGTAGCGAGCGAGTATCTTGTGATGGCCGCGACGCTTCTTGCGATCAAGAGCAAAATGCTTCTGCCGAAATACGATGAAGATTCCCTTGATGAAGAGATCGAATTCGAAGAGGAAGATCCGAGGGACGAACTGGTGGAAAGACTGATCGAATACCGCAAATTCAAAGAAGCTGCGACGGAACTCCGGAGCAGGGAAGAAGAGCGGGGGCAGGTTTTCACGAAGCCGCCAAGCGACCTATCTGAATACATAGAGGATTCAAATCTGAAAGACAGCATCGGGCAAGTCACGGTCTATGATATGCTCGGTGCATTCAATAAATTATTGCGACGCAAAAAGCTCCAGAAGCCTGTGCAAACGAGAATCACCAGGCAGGAGATTTCCATAGAAAAACGAATGGATGAAATTTTAGTGAGCCTGCAAAGTTTGAGGAAGCGAACAACCTTCACCAGCCTTTTCCCCTCCAATCAAAAAGATCATCTGGTTGTCACATTCCTGGCCGTTCTTGAACTGATGAAACGTCAAAAGATCAGAGTCGACCAGGAAGAGAATTTCACGGAAATTTTTGTGGAAGCAAGTGAGGAGGTAGGACTAGTTGGACAAACGTAATTGGAAAGCCATCCTCGAAAGCCTGCTTTTCGCAGCCGGAGACGAAGGTCTTTCCCTGAAACAGGTCTGCTCGGTATTGGACATACCGGAAGACGAAGCGTTGAACAGAATGAATGAATTGAAAGAATGGTACGTCGACCGCGGGATTGCAGTCGTTGAAATTGCAGGTGCCTATCAGCTCGCTACTAAAAAAGAACATGCTGAATACCTCAAAAAGCTGGTGGAGTCACCGAATGTGAGCCTTCTGTCCCAGGCGGCACTTGAAACCCTGGCCATCATCGCGTACAAACAGCCTATCACCCGTGCTGAAATCGAACAGATCCGCGGGGTCAAAACGGAACGTCCCGTACAAACGCTGACATCGAAGGGGCTTGTGAAAGAGGTGGGGCGAGCCGAAGGGACAGGCAGGGCCTATCTGTTCGGGACGACGAAAGAATTCCTCGATTATTTCGGATTGAAGAGCATAGAAGAGCTTCCGCCACTGCCCGATCACGTACAAGAAGAATTTGCAGATGAGGAAGCAGATCTGTTTTTTGAAAAATTCCAGGAAACACTGGATAGCAACGAATGACCATGAAGCACCGTCCTCAAGTGGACGGTGTTTTTTTATGGGAAGATTATTCAATCATATTACCCGTTGTCCCGCATAAACTTGTACAAATAGTCATGACAAGGAGTAGATGCAGGTGAAGGGGAATAATCGCAAAGTCTACATATACAGCATCCTGGTCGTTGTCCTCTTGTTCTCATTGGTTTCAGGAAAGGTACAGGCTGCTCCATCTGTCAGTTCACAGCGGGCGATACTCATGGATCAGGAAACGGGCAGGGTCCTGTATGAAAAGGATGCAGATGAAAAGAGCCGGATTGCAAGTATCACTAAAATCATGACAGCGATCCTGGCAGTGGAATCCGGGAAGCTTGACCGTGATGTAACGGTTCCGGATGATGCCGTCCGAACAGAAGGATCCTCGCTTTACCTGAAAGCGGGGGAGAAAATCAAACTGGAAGACCTTGTATACGGGCTGATGCTGAGGTCGGGGAATGATGCGGCTGTCACCATTGCAGACTACGTGGGAGGGAGTCTTGACGGGTTCGTCTATATGATGAATGAAAAAGCCCGGGAAATCGGCATGGAAAACACCCATTTTTCCAATCCGCATGGGCTGGATGATCACGAAGATCACTATTCAACAGCAAGGGATATGGCGATTCTGACACGGTACGCCATGAAGAATGAGCGTTATGCCGAGATTGCCGGCACCAAGCTCCATACAGCACCTAATCCTGAAGAGAAATGGGACAGGAAGTGGAAGAATAAGAACAGACTTTTGACGGAGCTTTATAAATACAGCACCGGTGGGAAGACCGGCTTCACCAAAAGGGCGAAACGGACGCTTGTCTCCACGGCCTCTAAAGACGGAGAGGACTTGATCGCCGTTACATTGAATGGGCCGGATGATTGGAATGACCATATCTCCATGTTCGAGTATGGATTCAAGCAGTATGACTATAAAATTGTCATTGCGAAGGGGAAAATCGAAAACATCGATGACCCCGTCTATCAGGGGCACGTCCATGTAGACAGGGATGCGGTCCTGACTCTTCAAAAGAACGAAGTGGATGGTGTCAGGGTGGAGTACAGGATGCTGAAGCCTGAGAAGAAATGGGCTGATGGAAAGGGGGCGCCTGATATCGTGGGGAATGCCCTCGTCTATCTGGACGATGAACAAGTGGACTCTCTCCCGGTCTACTTTGAATCCGTCGCAAAACCCGAGAAGAAAAGCTGGTGGAAGCTATGGGCCGGCTCCATTCAATCGGTCCTTGGCGTGAACAAAAATGGTTAACATCATCTGGGCGGCGCTCACGATCATCGGTCTGGTTTTTGCTGTGATCAATGGGAGGATGGCCGAAGTGAACGAAGCCATCTTTCAATCGGCCAATGAAGCGGTCACCCTTTGCATCGGACTTGTAAGCGTACTCGTTTTCTGGCTCGGTATGATGAAGATCGCCCAGGAGGCGGGGCTACTCGATAAGCTCGCGGGCCTATGCCGGCCATTTGTGAAGCGGCTCTTCCCGGAAGTGCCTGCGGATCATCCGGCAATGGGATATATTTTAAGCAATATGATGGCGAATATGTTCGGACTCGGAAATGCAGCGACTCCCCTCGGGATCAAAGCGATGGAGCAATTGAAGCAGTTGAACGGGGGGAGGGACTCGGCGAGCAGGTCGATGATCACGTTTCTCGCCATCAATACGTCAAGCATCACCCTGATTCCGACGACGGTCATCGCCATCAGGATGAAATATGATTCAGCATCGCCGACGGAAATCGTTGGACCGACCCTGGTGGCGACGATATTATCGGCAATCGGTGCGATCTGCATCGATCGGTACTTCCACCATAGGAGAACGAAACGGGGGGTGAAGTGATGCAGTGGATTTCGTTGGTTTCCCTCTGGATGATCCCCCTGCTGATCGGCTTCATTCTACTGTACGGCACGTGGAAGAAGGTCCCTACCTATGAATCCTTCGTGGAAGGAGGGAAGGAGGGGATCAAGATCGCCGTGTCGATCATCCCCTTCCTGATCGGCATGCTTGTTGCCATCACGATTTTCAGGGAATCGGGTGCTTTGGAGTTTTTTGTCGGGCTGATAAGACCGGGTCTCCTGGCTATTGGCATCCCACCTGAAATCGTGCCCCTCGCCATCATCCGGCCGATCTCCGGGACGGCCGCATTAGGGATGATGAGCGATATGGTCGCGGCATATGGACCCGACTCCTTCATAGGAAGGCTTGCATCCGTGCTTCAGGGCAGTACAGATACGACACTGTACGTCTTGACCGTCTACTTCGGTGCTGTAGGGATCCGCAGGATGGGGGACGCGTTGAAGGTCGGTCTTCTCGCCGATGTGGTCGGCATCGCAGCGGCGATCTTCGTGGTGACCCTGATGTTCTGATTTCAATACGATCTGAAAAAAGGTATAAAAGGAAAGCGGAAGCCCGTTTTCTTTTTATACCTTTCTATTTTGCATGGTTTATGCCATAATTCATGAAGGAATAGAAAAATGAGGTGAAAGACCGTGGAACGTTTACAAAAAGTTATTGCACACAGCGGTGTCGCATCAAGGCGCAAGGCTGAGCAGCTGATCATAGAAGGTAAAGTCAAAGTGAATGGGAAAGTCGTCAAAGAATTGGGAACCAAGGTAGCGGCTTCCGACCGGGTGGATGTCTCCGGAGTCCAGATCGAACGGGAAAATAAGGTCTATTATATGCTTTACAAACCGAGAAGCGTCATTTCTGCCGTGACCGATGATAAGAATCGTCAGGTCGTGACGGATTTCTTCCAGGAAATCGACGAGAGGATCTACCCGATCGGTCGTCTTGACTACGAAACATCAGGCTTGTTGCTCCTTACGAATGACGGAGAGTTCGCGAACCTCCTCATGCACCCGAGCAATGAAATCGAAAAGACGTACGTCGCGAGGGTAAAGGGCATCCCATCCAAGTTCAAGCTGAAGGAACTTGAGAAGGGTGTGAAGCTCGAGGACGGGAGAACCGCTCCTGCGAAAGTGAAAATGCTCAGCATGGACAAGAAGCAAGGGAAGTCCATCATCGAAATCACGATCCACGAAGGCCGGAATCGTCAGGTCCGCCGCATGTTCGAGCATATCGGATACCCGGTGCAGAAGCTGAAGCGTGAGCGCTATGGCTCCCTTACCCTCCAGGGTCTGACCGCAGGGGAAGGAAGAGAGCTGACCCCTCACGAAGTCAAGCAGCTCCGCACGTTGGCAGAATCAGCCGCCAACAAATAAAAGTGTCACGAATCATTCATATAATCTGAAAGACCGTCATGAAGAAAAATGGTATAATTGGAAAGGAATTTTACCATCTATGGGGAAGGCCCCTGCTTCTTGAAACGGTTGCAACAGACAATGGCAGGGGTTGATCAATCGATCATCCCCTTTCCTTCTATCATTTTTGAGTGATGGGAAGGCATACATAAGGACTTCACTCGGAAGTCATTTTATTTCACTTATTTTGTTAGCGATTTCAGAGCGAGGAGGGGTACGATGAATAAGAAAAAACGCAGGTTGATGATCCGGTCGGTCATCTTACTGATACTGGTGTCGGCCGTCGGTTATACGCTGTATGCCAATTTCACCAAGGAGGATCGTGGAAAGCTACAGGTGGGGGACCAGGCCCCTGATTTTGTCCTTAAAGACATGGAAGGCAACACCCATCAGCTTTCCGACTACAAAGGCCAGGGCGTATTCCTGAATTTTTGGGGAACGTGGTGCAAACCATGTGAACGTGAGATGCCCTATATGAACAATCAGTATAAGAAATATGAGGATAAAGGCGTTCAGATCCTTGCGGTGAATGTAGGGCAGTCGGACTTCCTGATCAACAGCTTCTCCTCGAAGCACGGGCTGGAATTCCCGATTGTCGTCGATAAGGAAGAAGAAGTGCAGAATGCCTACGGAATCGATCCGCTTCCGACGACCATGCTGATCAATCCCGATGGGAAGATCGACAAGATCATCACGGGGACGATGTCAGAAGAAGATATCATAGAAGACCTGGAGAGTATCAAGCCATAATGCCAACCTGACAGAAGGGGTTTTTACATGAAAGAGATCAAATGCGTATGCGGTCACGTCAATCCCAATGGAACGGTCCTGTGTGAATCGTGTGGACGGGCCCTTACAGAAGAGGCAAAAAAAGAAAAGCTGCATGATATGCGCTATGAGGGAAGTGCGAGGCGTTCTCAAACCTACAGTAAATCCATCATCGATAAGATCTGGAACTTCTTTTCATCCGTCAAGGTGGGTGTATGGCTCATCGTCCTTACGCTCATTGCTTCAGCTTTGGGCACCGTGCTGCCCCAGGAAGAATACATACCCGGAGGAAGGCCGCCGGAAGAGTTCTACGGAGATGTATACGGGTTCTTCGGAGACCTGTACTATACGCTTGGATTCCATGATCTCTACAGTTCATGGTGGTATCTTCTCCTTGTCGCTTCCATCGGAGTATCCCTCGTCATCTGCAGTCTCGACAGGGTGATCCCCCTTCACAGGGCCCTCAAGAATCAAAGGGTCGACCGGCATGAAGGATTCCTGAAGAGACAGAGATTCTACGGAAAGACAGTGGCTTCAAGCATTGAGCCTACAGCTATGGATGATGTAAAGAAGAGATTATCAGATAAGAAGTATAAGATAAGGGAAAAAGATGGAAGCATCCTTGCAGAAAAGAATCGATTCTCGCGCTGGGGTCCCTATGTGAACCACATTGGGCTGATCATCTTTCTCATAGGCGGCATGCTCCGCTTTGTCCCTGGAATGTATTTGAATGAAACCATATGGATCCGTGAAGGCGAGACACGGGCGGTACCTGGCACGGACAATGAATATTTCATCAAGAACGAAAACTTCATCATGGAAACCTATGATAAAGAAAAAGACAAAGAAGTGTTCAGTGAAGCCATCGAGAAGAATGGAGATGTCGCAAAGAATTTCCAGACCGATGTGGTCCTCTATAAGGAGTCAGGAGAACGCCTTCCGGGACAGGAAGTGGAACGGACCGCTGAGAAAGAAGAGTCCATCCGGGTGAATCATCCTTTGAAATTCGGAAACTATGCGGTTTATCAGACAAGCTATAAGCTTGATGAACTGACAAGCATGAGCTTCACACTGGATAAAAAGGACACGGGTGAGCAGCACGGGGCGTTCACCGTCGATCTGATGGATCCAGAGGAAGAGTACGCCCTTGACGATGGCTATAAAGTGAAACTCAAAGGCTATTATCCTGATTTTTCAGGATTTGATAAAAAGGGCGAGCCTCAAACTGCCTCTCCGCTACCAAATAACCCGGCATTCTTGTTCGAGTTGTTCTCACCAGAAAAGCCGGATGGAGAAGTGGCCTTCATCGGAATCCAGAAAAATCTAGAACCCCTTGGGGAGAATGATTATAAGCTGTCGTTCGCCGGCATCGACTCCAGGGATATCTCAGCCCTGACGTTCTCAAAGGACCTGACGCTTTGGATCCTGGCAGTCGGGGGAGCCATCTTCATGATCGGAGTCATCCAGGGGGCGTATTGGCATCACCGGAGAATCTGGCTTAGAAAGTCCGAGGACGGCATCATCGTTGCAGGGCATACAAATAAAAACTGGCATGGCCTCAAGCATGAAATCAGCCATATCCTTGATGGGACAGGCATAGAAGAACCGAAAGATCAACAAGAATCGAAAGAAGCTAGGGGGAAAAAGGATGTCGACAACAATGGCAGAATGGAGCAGTAACCTGCTCTACATCTCCTTTATCACATATCTGGTGGCGACGTTCTTCTTTGGTGGTAGCATCCGCCAAAAGAACACGACAGAAACAAATCAGCGCAAATGGGGTACGATCGGGATCACGTTGACGATCATCGGATTCGTTGCGCAAATCGGCTATTTCTTCCTGAGATGGGGGGCGGCAGGTCATGCCCCGGTGAGCAATCTCTTTGAGTTCACCACATTTTTCGGAATGATGCTTGTGGGCGCGTTCATCATCATCTACTTTATGTATAAATCAACCGTTCTAGGAATCATCGCGCTGCCGTTTGCGCAGCTCGTCATTGCCTATGCAAGCATGTTCCCGACGGAAATTTCGCCGCTGATCCCTGCCCTTCAGAGTGACTGGCTGAAGATCCATGTGACGACCGTATCGGCCGGGGAAGCGATCCTTTCCATCAGCTTCGTGGCAGGCTTGATCTACTTGTTGAAATCAGTTGATCATTCAAAGGGGAGCAGACAATCGTTCTGGCTTGAAACCGTCATGTTCTCACTGGTTGTCGTCCTTGGTTTTGTCTTGGTGTCAGTTGTATTCAAAGGCATGGACTACCAGGCAGACTTCAACTATATCAATCAGGAAGAGAAGGAAGCGGTAGCGCAGTATACATTGCCCGCACTCGTAGGGCCGAATGAAGGCGAGCTTCAGACGAAAGGGGTCATGGAACCCCTGGTGGAAATGCCTGCTCTCATCAATGCGAAGAAACTTAATACAGTGATCTGGTCAATCATATCCGGAGCGGTCCTTTATCTTCTCCTCAGGTTGATCCTGCGTAAGCGCATTGCGGCGAAAATGCAGCCTATGGTGAAAAATGTGAACCTGAATCTCATGGATGAAATCGGCTATCGATCCGTCCTGATCGGATTCCCGGTCTTCACACTCGGAGGCTTGATCTTCGCCATGATCTGGGCCCAGATCGCATGGAACCGCTACTGGGGATGGGACCCGAAGGAAGTGTGGGCACTGGTCACCTTCCTCTTCTATGCAGCCTTCCTTCATTTGAGATTATCCAAGGGCTGGCACGGGGAGAAATCGGCATGGCTTGCCGTTGTCGGGGTTGCCATCATCCTTTTCAACCTGGTGGCCGTCAATTTGATCATTGCAGGTTTACACTCGTATGCCTGATCGGAAGGAATCAAAGAGCTGACATGGGTGTCCCTGTCAGCTTTTTGGTACAATGAAACGGCGGACAGCAGGAGGCGTACATAGATAGATAGCTGGATTGTCGTTTTGAACAATTCAACAACGCTTTTCGGTTTAAAAATACCACTAATTCCGATTAAAATGGAGATAACTATGCTAAAGGGGGAAAACCCATGGAAGAAAACATCCGGATTCTGGTCGTGGACGATGAAGACCGCATCAGAAGATTATTGAAAATGTATCTGGAAAGAGAAAATTATGAAATCGAAGAAGCTGAAGATGGGGAACGTGCCCTTGAAATGGCTCTTGAACGCGAATATGATTGCATCCTTCTAGACTTGATGATGCCCGGGATGGACGGAATCGAAGTGTGTAAGAACCTTCGCGAGACGAAGACGACGCCTGTCATCATGCTGACGGCAAAAGGGGAAGAAGTGAACCGCGTGCAGGGCTTCGAGGTAGGGACCGATGATTACATCGTGAAACCATTCTCACCGAGAGAGGTGGTCCTGAGGGTGAAAGCCCTTCTCAGAAGGTCCTCCAAGACCAGCTTCATCCAAACCGATGCAAAAGCGAAGGATCTGATCGTCTATAAGCATCTGACCATCGATAACGATGCTCACAGGGTGAGTGCCGATGGAATCGATGTGAATCTGACGCCAAAGGAATATGAACTCCTTTACTTCCTAGCAAAGGCCCCTGATAAAGTGTTCGATCGTGAACATCTTCTCAAGGAAGTTTGGCACTATGAATTCTTCGGAGATCTTCGGACAGTGGATACCCACGTCAAACGCCTTCGTGAAAAATTGAACAAAGTATCGGAAGACGCTGCCCGCATGATCGTCACCGTTTGGGGCGTCGGATATAAGTTCGAGGTTACAAATGAATGAGACTGTGGCGTAGTGTAGTCGGGAAGCTTTGGGTCACCATCCTTCTCCTCGTTTCCTTCGTTCTTTTCATCCTGACGATCCTGCTTCTTGAGTTCTTCCAGAACTACCATGTGGATGTGGTGGAAAACGAGCTCACGATCACTGCCGACAAAGTGGCCAAGGTGATTGAAAATCATGAAGACCTTGATCTGGGCCTCGAGCTTGGCAGTGAAATCATCGATGATCCCGTCAATATTCTCATTACGGTCGATGATAATCAGGAACTGTTTTCCCAGGATTCCACAGGGGTCGAGAAGGATATTCACCGGTTCATCAGAAATGACCCGAAACTGAAGGAAGTAAAAGTACGTGATGAGACCATCAAGAGGGAATATGAAGTTCCCTCCGATCCCTCTGCGAATCGTCATGAGAATATCATCGTCGTCGGAAGCCACCTGAGCGTCAACGGTCAGGAAGGGGCCGTCTATCTTTATCAGTCCCTTGATGTGATCAAGGATACGACGA
Source organism: Rossellomorea sp. FS2 (assembly GCF_047915635.1). Taxonomy (NCBI): domain Bacteria; kingdom Bacillati; phylum Bacillota; class Bacilli; order Caryophanales; family Bacillaceae; genus Rossellomorea; species Rossellomorea sp. FS2. The sequence goes on from NZ_JBLRVS010000001.1 coordinate 668,040, forward strand.
AACAGACAACGAAGCTTATCGTCCTTGCCATGGGGATCGCGATCATCCTCACCACCATCTTTGCTTTCTTCCTCTCCACCAGGATCACATCGCCATTGAGGAAGATGAGGGAAGCAGCCTTCGAAGTGGCGAAAGGGAAGTTCGATACGAAAGTACCGATCCTGACAAAAGATGAAATCGGTGAACTTGCGACGGGATTCAACCAGATGGGAAGACAGCTGAAGTTCCATATCAATGCCTTGAATCAGGAAAAAGAACAGCTGTCGAGCATTTTGAGTTCCATGGCCGACGGGGTCATCACCTTCAATCGGGACGGTACGATCCTCATTACGAACCCTCCTGCAGACCGGTTCCTCCAGCAATGGTATTACGAGCACGGAAGCAACGAAGGCGAAGCGATTCCGGCCATCGTCAAAGAACTGTTGCAGAGCGTTGTGGTGACTGCCATGGAACAAACCGATGAGATTTCGCTTCAGGGGCGGAGCTATGTAGTGATTGTCAGTCCACTTTATAATAATAATACGATCCGCGGCGCGGTCGCCGTCGTACGGGATATGACGGAAGAACGTCGACTGGACAAGCTTCGGAAAGATTTTATCGCGAATGTGTCCCATGAACTCCGCACCCCGATCTCGATGCTTCAGGGGTACAGTGAAGCGATTGTGGATGATATCGCGGAAACAGAAGAAGAGAAAAAAGAAATCGCCCGCATCATCTATGATGAGTCGCTCCGAATGGGAAGATTGGTCAATGACCTCCTCGACCTTGCGAGGATGGAGGCGGGGCACATCACCCTTCATGAACAATCGGTCAGTATCATGCCGTTTACAGAGCGGGTGGCCAATAAGTTTGCGGGTGTTGCCAAAGAGAAGAAGATTTCCATCCAGTTAGAGAGTGAGGTCGAGAGGGAACGTGAACTGTCCATCGACCCTGATAAAATCGAACAGGTCCTGACCAATTTGATCGATAACGCCATACGGCATACTCCTGGGGGAGGAGAAGTGACCGTCTCCCTCAATCGGAACACACAAGGCTACCTCTTCTTTGTACAAGACACAGGATCCGGGATCCCGGAGGAGGATCTGCCATTCGTCTTTGAACGATTCTATAAAGCGGATAAAGCAAGGACAAGAGGGAAGGCCGGAACAGGACTTGGCCTTGCGATCGCAAGGAATATCGTGGAAGCCCATGGCGGCCATATCCAGGTGCAAAGCAAACTCGATCAAGGGACAACGTTCACCTTCTTTCTTCCTTATTAGTCATTTCTCGCATGCACATTGCAGGATCACCCCGATTTTTCTTGTTACACGGGGAACAATCATGAATTATGCGCTTTTCACCCTTACGGCAACCGTTACGTGCCGTAAGGGTTCTTTTTGTGCACTGGACAGGAATTGAAATATAGGTCTTTCCAAACGTCCCAGAAACTACTATATTTGATAATGTGTAACCTTTTGCAAGGAAATAACGACTAATGGAATGACGGGGAGGGAAAGAAGTGCACTCCGTTTTTGAGGACATGTATAAAAAGTACCATCAGGATGTATTTCAATTTCTTCTCTACATGGTGCAGAACAGACAATTGGCTGAAGACCTTGTACAGGAAGTGTATATCCGCGTGCTCAAGTCACATCAGCATTTTGAAGGGAAGAGCTCTGAACGCACTTGGCTTTTCTCGATAGCGAAGAACGTTGCAATCGATCACTTCAGGAAGCAGAAGAACTGGAAAAATCGCCTTCTGGACAAATTTGACTGGAATCGGAGCGAATTGTCCGATGAGAACCCGCTTCCTGAAGAACTCGCCCTGGCCAATGAGGAAGTGCGCGAACTGTATGACTGCCTTAAGTGTTGTTCGACGGACCACCGCATGGTCATCATCATGCGTTATCTTCAGGAGCTTTCCATCGTAGAAACTGCAGAAATTTTGAACTGGTCGGAAAGCAAAGTGAAAACAACCCAGCATCGCGCCGTCAAATGGCTGCGGATTGAAATGAACAAACGGTTGCGGAAGGAGGGGGACGATAGTGAAGCAATCTGATTGGAATGACCGGGACATTGAAAAGCTGGTTAAGAAGCTTCCCAAAATCAACGATGGGCGAAAACCTGAATCCATTTATGCTTCCATCAGGGAACAAGGTGAAAAACAGCGACACCGTAAAGGTAAAAGAATCATACCTGGTCTGGTCGCTGTTGCCGCCATCATGATCTTTACCCTGCTGAGCCCCGCTCTTCTTCAACAGTCACCAGTGGAAGATAGCCGCTCAGACCAAGGAGCTTCGATGACGGATGAAAGCAAGGATCTTCAAGCAGATAAGGCAGTCTCTGAAAAAAAGGAGCGCCTCTCCCTCTATGAAAACATGGTGGAAGATGCCGAAGTCTATACGTTTGGCCTTATTTCACCAGAAGGCGTACCTGTTCCTGTGAGCGTGACTAAAGACTTGTCAGATGGGGAAGAATGGATCGATGGATATGCTCAACTCGCGAAGCTCATTCCCGAAGAGGAGCTTGGAATGGAAGAGTTCGTTCCCTTGGAAGGGACCGCTTCCAAAGGGTACGGAGATGATATCAATTTCACCCTGAAGGAGGATCAGCCTTATACCGGCAACAGCGCAATGGAATATGCATTCTACTACTCCTTGTTTTACTCCTTTCAGGGGATGGGCTTTGACCAGGTTCGTCTCGAGGACGAGAACGGGAATGCTCCGCAATTCAGCGGCTATGGGGTCCTGAAGAAAATCGAGCTGCCGAAGAATGCCAAACAGGCTTTCTTTACATACTCGCCGAACGGACTCGACCATTTTCTTGTACCTGATAACCTGGAATATGAAGACCTGGATAGTGCGGTTACATCCATGAATGAATCCGAATCGGAATTTTATGAGAGTACCATACCAGAAGGGCTGAATGTTCGCGTAGTGGAGAAGGGCGCCTACCCGATCATCAGCTTCATGAATGAAGTCCACCTGGAAAATATGGAAGAAAGTGAAGCCCTCGAGCTGATTGAATCACTCCTCCTCACAGCGCGGAGCTTCGGCTACAAACAGGTGATGTTCGAAAATATCAGCGAAGAAGAATGGGGCGGTTTTTCATTCAACGCACCGATCGAGACACCCATCGCACCAAATCGAATCACCCTTAAGGAATGAAGAGCGGGGCACCCCCGTTCTTCATTTTTTTATGCTCAATGATGGCCAAGGGATAACAGGATTAGAAGAAAGATAATGGTCGCCAGCTATTGCTAGATTCCTGCAAGAAAGAAAATCGAAACTGCTGGAGCCTGCATCTGTAGAAAACGAACAATCTATGGTCGTTCTCCCTGGACTCTAATGAAGATGGTTCTGACAAGAACCTCGTCTTCGTTTTGAATGCCATCGTTCTTATGCTTGCTTATTAAGCCGAAATGATTCCACGGCCCATGGGGAGTTCATTCCTACCACATACAAATCACAGAGTGTATTGGAGCGGAAGGGA
>NZ_JBLRVS010000001.1:671610-901595 GCF_047915635.1 Rossellomorea sp. FS2
AAAGGTCGAGATCCCGCAGGCGAAGCCGAGGAAGCTCGACTTCCTCCCCGCCGGAAAGGAAGTCCCTGCAGCGGAAAGGAACGAACCAGTCTTCATGCCCGCACCTTTAGACTGCTAGCCCGCTCCGCATTTCTACTTGTCCAGCTCCAGGGGCTTGAGGCTCGAGGTCATAAGTCAAAGTCCCCAAAAAAGGTACAGAACGCCTTTCCGGTGCCTTTGCCTTATGCTTGTCACCTCAGAACGACCCGCCTGCGCTTTTCTATATGTCCAGCTCCGGCGGGTTGAGGCTCGAGGTCATAAGTCAAAGTCCCCCAAAAAGGTACAGAACGCCTTTCCGGTGCCTTTGCCTTATGCTTGTCGCCTCAGGACGACCCGCCTGCGCTTTTCTACTTGTCTAGCTCCGGTGGGTAGAGGCTCGAGGTCATAAGCCGAAGAATCCAAAAAGGCCAAGAACGCCTTTCCGGCTTCTTCGTCTTATGCTTGTCGCCTCAAAGCGACCCGCCTGCGCTTTTCTTGGTATATTTCTCTTGTTTAATGGCAGACTGATGGGTAGGGTTTTTTTGGAATAGTGGAGCTTTTAGGGGCATATAGTGAGAGGTATTGTTTTGTTTTGGGTGAGCATTTATTAGGAGGAACGGTATGATTGCTGATTATGGTCGGAGACTGTTGATTGTGATTGTGTTGGCGCTGTGTGTAGGCATGATTTTCATGACGGGGAGAGTCGCGAAGGCCGAAAGTGATTCCACTGCCGAATGGAGATTTCCGGTTGATGGAACCATTACGGATGTGTTCGGTTCGAGATCCGGGACCCATAAAGGGATGGACATCGGGGGCGAGGAAGGCAGCCCCGTTCATTCGGTGGCAGATGGGGTCGTGACAAGATCGTACTTATCTGATAGCTATGGTCATGTGGTATTCGTTCGTCATGAAAATGGATATGAGACGGTCTATGCTCATCTCATTTCAAGAGGGGTGAAAGAAGGGCAGGAAGTACATAGGGGTGAGCCGGTCGGGAAGCTTGGGAATACCGGGATATCCACCGGCCCCCATCTTCATTTTGAGATTCATGCAGGGGAATGGACGTTTGAAAAGGAAAATGCCATCGATCCTTTTGTCGTCTTCGGACAAGGCGGGGTCGGACAAGTGGTATTTGCTGATAAGAAAGATCCTTATCAGACCGTTGCGGCTTCACAGGCTGGAGGTGATCAGTATCGGGTGAAGAAAGGCGATACGTTATGGTCCATTTCCAATCAGCACGGCCTGAGTGTGGATGACCTCATGAAATGGAACGGTCTGAAGGATGCCACGATCGCGGTCGGTCAGGAGCTGAGTTTGAGGGAGGCTTCCTATCAGGTTGAACAGGGAGACACACTTTATTCTATTGCCGTTGCCCATGGAATAGAACTGGACAAGCTTTTGGCGGCCAATGATTTACGCAGGGATGCGCCGATCTATCCATCGCAAACGTTAAGGATCCACTGATTGTTTCGAATTCAAAGCATTACTCTTCACATAATGGCACTTCTTATGTATAATGAGTAAGAATAAAATAATATGATTCATCTTCGGGGCAGGGTGCAATTCCCTACCGGCGGTGATGAAGCACTGTTGCTTCTAAGCCCGCGAGCCTTTTTGAGGCAGGATTTGGTGAGACTCCAAAGCCGACAGTATAGTCTGGATGGGAGAAGATGAAGGTTACTGCCAATGCGTTCAGAAAAGGGAAGTCTGAATGTCTATTCGAGCATGCCTTTAACTCTCCTGGATAACATTTATCTGGGAGTTTTTTATTGGGGCTCGGGCATGACCATCTTCGATTGAGATGAATCTCCAAAAGGAGAGAGTGCTATGAAGAAAATGACGACACGCACATTCGTCACCGTTGGTATGTTGAGTGCCATTTCGTATGTATTGATGCTTTTAAACTTCCCTATCCCGCCTTTTCCGGCGTTTCTGCAGATCGACTTCAGTGATGTTCCGGCCTTGATGGCAACGGTAGCGCTGGGACCAGTTGCAGGGATCCTGGTGGAGCTATTCAAGAATGTGATTGATTATGTATTGACCGGTTCTGAAACAGGTGTACCGGTAGGACATGTGGCAAACTTTGCTGCTGGGATCCTCCTGATTTTACCTGTTCACCTTATCTACTCACGTTTCCAAACGAAAAAAGGCCTTCTTACCGGGCTAGTAACCGGTACGCTGGTCATGAGCATCGGCATGGGGATCATGAATTATTTCATCTTCCTTCCAGCCTATAAATATTTCATGAATTTCGAACTGCCGGCAGAAGTCATCGTGACCGGTATCGTTCCATTCAATATTCTTAAGGGGATCCTGGTGGCAGTCGTCTTTACCCTGCTGTTCATCAGAATCCAGAAATGGCTGTCGAAGCAATTCGGAAATCGACGCATGGCCTAATAAGAAATGAGCCTCCCCGGAGGCTCATTTCTTTTCGCACAACATAAAAAAGACGGCGAACCAATCGCCGTCTTTTTTACATCCTATTCGAATTTCAACGCATCGCCGTCGAATGGTTCGTCAGCCACCTTGATGGAATCAGTAGGGCAACCTTCGAATGCATCTACCATGTCATCTTCGAGGACATCCGGAACTTCAACAGTCCCTTGGTTATCGTCCAGCGTGACAAATGCAATGCCTTCATCATCATAATCATAAATATCTGGTGCTGCTGCACCGCAAGCTCCACAAGCGATACATGTATCTTTGTCCACGATCGTATACTTTGGCAAAGAAAAAACCTCCCGAAGATAATTCTATATAATTCATCATTATACACGTTGTTTAATGGTGAAAATCAATTACTATTCATCATTTTATAGAGGAATGGGTAACTTTTCAATAGTTAGGTACTCTTTTTCATATTTTTATCCGTTTCCGTCAAAACAAAACCTCGTTTAAGGGTGTTTTCGTGGTACAATATTTGACAATAACCTACACGTTAAGGAGTCATTGCATTGACATATCTTCACTATTTGATTTTGGATTCCCTGGAAAGGCTGGGGGAGGAACGGTCTGTGTATTCCGTTTACCATATCATCAAAGGGAAAAAATCTTCTCAGTCCATACAGGATGCACATCTCTTTGGGTTGCAGGCTCTCTTCCTGTCACTTCCAAAACTGAAAAGGGACTACTTTGACCGGTGCATTGCTGAGCTACAGGAAGAAGGCTCCATCACCCTGAGCGATGATAACCGCGCCCGGCTGACCCGTTCGGGAGAAGAGGGAGTGGCGTCCTACTTTCAGGAAAAACCGTATCCTGCCCATATGGATGGATTAAAGCATGGTGATCAGGCCATCCTCCTGTGGAAGAGGCTCAGCCTACTGGTACAGGTGTTATCCAATGCTCGAATGAACGAAACGTCGTATTTCCCCGTGCAAAGGGACCGGAAAGTTCAAGATTGGTTAAAAGGGTTCATCCGGAAGCAGGGGAAGACCGAAGTTTTGTCAGCGAAGCTGTTTGAAGAGCTGTACACATTGCTATCCCAAACAACATCTGGTGAAGATCCAGGGATCCTTGTGCAGCGGCTTACGGGATACAGGGACTACGGAACCACGGAAGGGCAATCAGCCGACAGATTCGGTGTGGACCGTGAGGAGTACCGGTTCAGATTCCTGAACCTTCTCCACTTTATCATCGCACGTGCCAAACACGATGCAGGTGCCTACCCGATAGTCTATTCGATCATAGAGGAAAATGAGCATATCCAACCCCTCACCGCTTCGACGAAAAAAACCCTTGAGCTTTTCCAAAAAGGGATGCCGGTTGAGGAGATCGCCAGGATCAGAGAGCTGAAGGTGAATACAATCGAAGACCATTTGATCGAGATTATCTTGACCCTCCATGACTTTCCTGTCACTTCCTTTATCGAAGAAGGGGTGTATGAAGAGGTGCTGGGTGTCTTGGCAGAGTTGAAGACGAAGCGGCTGAAACCGATCAAGGAGAGATTTCCGGAGCTGTCCTATTTTCAGATCCGTGCAGTCATTGCGAAGGCAGGTGAGACCCCGTGAACATACATGAAGAACTGAAGAAGCACTTTGGATACGAAACGTTCCGTGCAGGACAGGAAGAAACCATCACATCCATTCTTGACGGCCGTGATACGTTGTCCATGCTTCCTACAGGAACCGGTAAATCCCTCTGCTATCAGCTCCCTGGTAAGCTAATAGAAGGTCAGGTGCTTATTGTATCCCCCTTGCTTTCCCTCATGCAGGATCAGGTCGAACAGATGAAGGTGAACGGGGAAAAAAGTGTGATTGCCCTCAATTCCTTTCTCACTTATCAGGAGAAAGTATGGGCGTTGGATCACATCCAACGATTCAAGTTCATATTCGTTTCTCCAGAGATGTTGAAAAGTGAGGCATTCCGAACCGCCGCTTCCAGGATCAGAGTAGCGTTGTTCGTGGTCGATGAAGCACACTGCATTTCCCAGTGGGGACCCGATTTCCGGCCGGACTACTTGGACCTGGGCGAGGCGAGGGAGCGACTGGGGATGCCGGTCACCCTTGCCCTCACTGCCACTGCTACAAGGACTGTACGGGATGACATCCGCGAGGTGCTCCGTATGGAGGGGGCAGCCGAGCTTGTCCATTCTGTCGATCGGAAGAACATCGGATTATTTGTAAGAAATGTGGAAGATGACCGTCATAAACGGGATGAAGTGCTTTCGTTCGTAGAGCGTCTCAAGGGACCTGGAATCATTTATTTCACCAGTAAACGAAAAGCGGAAGATGTCGCCCATTGGCTTCGCGATCAGGGAGTGAAGGGGGTCGCACACTATCATGGGGGAATGGACCATGAAGAGCGGATCCTGATCCAACAGCAATTCCTATCGGATAAACTACAAATCATCTGTGCTACGTCGGCCTTCGGTATGGGCGTGAACAAGGAAAATGTACGCTTTGTCCTCCATTATCATCTGCCGGCAAGCATTGAATCCTACCTTCAGGAGATCGGCCGTGCTGGAAGGGATGGAAGGGAAAGCGTCTCTCTTGTCCTGTATGCAGAACAGGATGCGTCCATCCCCCTTCAATTCATGCATAGCGAGCTGCCGGATGACGCACAAATCGAAGGTGCGATCAGGGCAGTGCCCGCGATGGAATGGTCTGAAATCATCGCGGCCCTGCAGCTGTCTGATGTGCAGTACAGGTTCCTTGAATACTATATCCAGTCGTATGCCCGCTATCGTTCTGATAGAATGATAGAAGAAATCAAACGGATCAGGGATGCCCGACTTGCATATAAACGCAGGAATCTGGATTCAATCATGGGATGGCTCCACACGATGGCATGCAGGCGTCAAGTGCTACTCGAGCACTTCGGTGAGGAACTTCAGGATCGGCCGGAACGATGCTGTGACCGATGCGGATCAGATCTTGCTGAGTTTCATGGCGAGGAAGCCCATTCTTCCCCGTCCAATGACCATTGGGCGGACCAGCTCAAAAAAATACTGTTAGGATCAGTGGTATAATGCAAAAGCAAGGAGATATCCTCAAAGGCTTATCCAAAAAACAGGTGACATTCCATCTGATGTTCACCCAATGCCTCCTCATAGCCGTTTCCGTAGGTCTCGGGTATGTGTTGATCGGCGATATCGATCAATGGTCGAAACAGTTTGATTTTCAAATGGATGTCCTCTGGATCGGCGGAGCCTTCGGTATCCTGGTTGTGATGGTGGATGTGATCATGATGAAGCTGCTTCCGTCACGCTATTATGATGATGGAGGAGTAAATGAGCGGATATTCGCCGATCGCGGTTTCGTTGAAATCATGGTGTTAGCATTCATTATTGCGGTGAGCGAAGAGCTGCTGTTCAGGGGGATCCTTCAGTTCCATTTCGGACTGGTGGTGGCAAGCATAGTGTTTGCCGTGATCCATATCAGGTATTGGGCCCATTGGTTCCTTATCGTCAATGTGTTGACATTGAGTTTTGTCATGGGGATCATCTATGACCAAACAGGAAATCTCCTGATCACCATCGTCATGCATTTTGTCATTGATTTTCTCTTAGGTTTATATATGCGCCATCAGGCGAGACTCGGAGAGTAAAGAAGGGATAGCTATGAGTAAAGATCCATATCGTGAACAAGCTGCCAAATCAAAAAAGAAGATCGACAGGGTACCGGAAGAGGAACCTCTACATGAATCGGATGGACTCCCGAGCCGCAGTGAAATACAGCGGCAGAAAAGGGAATCGAAAAAGAAAAAACGGGCGATTCAGCATCCCCTCATCAAGCTCTTGCTCGTATTTTTCTTCCTGATGCCCATCATTTTCCTTTGTTTGTATTCTTATTTTGTCAATAAATCCGGACCGCTCGTGGTCTTCTCAAGTAAAAATGGAGTCGAAGAGGTTCAGTATGATCAAGGAGAACCGAATGAACCGGCTCCTGCTGATGATGATGACAAGGAGCAAGAAAGGAAGAAGGAAGAAGCTGAAAAGGCGAAAGCCAAGGAAGAGAAGGAAAAGGCAGAAGCGTTGAAAGCGAAAGAAAAAGCTGAAGCTAAAAAAGCGAAAGAGCGGGAAGAAGCCAAAAAGGCAAAAGAAAAAGAGGCAGCGATAAAAGCAGAAGAAAAGAAAGAAAAGGAACAGGCTGCGATTGAACAAGAAAAGAGCGAAGAGACGGGACGAGTGGTTCAGCATACGGTGAAACCCCAGGAAACGCTCTATCGGATTGCGATGGATTATTTTCAATCTCCATCCGGCGTACAGATCATCAGTGAAGCCAATGGTATCCAAAATAATGAAATTTATACGGGACAAGTGTTGACGATTCCCTTGAATGAATAAGAACCCGCCTCCGTGGAAGGCGGGTTTTTACGTGCTTCTAAAAATGGGACGGGCTCATATAATGAATCGAGGGGGTGAGTGGATGAAGGAAATCAACGAAATCAACGAAATCACCGATCGTGCAACCGGGCAGATGCTGACGAACCTCATTGAAAAGAAGAAGAAATTCGATCAACTAAAAAAACAGCATCATTTTGCCCTTTGGGTGACCGCCGTGGGCTGTACCATATTCTTATACTATCTGACTCATACGGTGATCGGTCCTCATGCCTATTCAGCAGCCTCCATGATCACCGCCTTCGTATCGAAATCGCTGCACTTGTATGCTTTCCTTGCTGTAGCAGGCATGGCAGGAGCCACCAAAATCTTTTACCAGCGGAAGGAAAAAGCGGAAAAAGAGTTTCATGCCCTGCGATGCGAGATCATCGACCGCAGCAAGGATCTTTGGAAAGAAGAAGCCTGGATGAACCGGCATATCGTGTTTGAAACGATGAAAAAACAATATGACATCAATCTGTTTCATGAAGCGAAATAAGCTAAAAGAAAATTTTCCGGTCCCGTTCTTCTTTAAGGATTTCGACGGCTTCACGGAATCGCTGGGAGTGGATGATCTCCCTTTCCCTCAGGAATCGGAGGCCATCATTCAAATCGGGATCATCACTCATATTGATGATCCATTGATAGGTGGCACGTGCTTTTTCTTCCGCGGCAATGTCTTCGTACAAATCTGCAATCGGATCGCCTTTGGCGGCAATATAGGACGCCGTGAACGGAACTCCGGCAGCATTATGATAAAAGATTGCACCATCGTGATCGACATAGTGGGCATCGAGTCCCGCCGCTTTCATATCATCAGGGGTAGCGTCCTTGATAAGTTTATACACCATCGTTGCAATCATCTCCAGATGGGCGAACTCTTCGGTCCCGATATCGGTCAGGAGTCCGATCACCTTGTCGGGAATGGTGTACCGCTGATTCAGATACCTGAGTGCTGCGGCGAGTTCCCCGTCAGCTCCGCCGTATTGTTCGATCAACAACTTTGCAAGCTTCGGATTGCATGTGCTTACCCTGACAGGGTACTGCAGCTTCTTTTCATACACCCACATAATCGGATCGCCTCCTTGTATTCATTATACTTGCCAGGGCCACGGTGCCTCTTGCCATTTCCACGGATAATCCGAATAGCTGCTACCGAAACTTGTGAGAGGACCGAACTTCTTCTCAAAGGTTTTCTTGATGGATTTACGCGTTTTCACATACATATTGAATTGGGAAATCGCCTCCTGATCAGTGGGGTGGGTATCAAGATAAAGGGTCAATTCGACAATGACGAAGTCGACGGTCTGAAGCTCTTCAAGAATGTCATAGTACTCCTGCGGGAGCTGCGCCATACCGGATCAGTCTCCTTTCATCTTTTCGTACGGGCTGTAATATGGATCATAAAATGCCTTCCACAAGGTTCCTGCCCGCAGTGCTTCACGAGGTGTGAATTGTTCCATGCCGGGTGGCTGAAATCCCATGTACAGCTGAGGGGGTGTGGAGTAAACCTTCGTCGTGATGGGGGGACAGGGGTCGAACGGGCTGACATAGGGTTCATACGTTTTATAAAAATGGCTCATTCATACGCCTCCTTCTTGTGGCTCCTTCATAAAAGCATATGAAGCAGGGGAGAAAACATGAGGAAAATAAATGCCTTTGGATTGAAGGGATGAGGCCAGTCGATGTTGAATTATAACCTATACAAAAATAATATCGAGGTGGTACAGCCATGTTTGTCAAAAGCGTAATGATTCCCAAGCATAAATGTTATGTCGTAAGTGTAGATGAATCGTTGAAAAAAGTTTTGGATGTCCTTGAACATCATAAAATTGATGGTGTACCCGTTCTGTCGAATGGGAAATACGCAGGAACGATCAGCCGCTTCTCCATCTACAGGCACTATTTCGAGTCGGGAATGGAAAAGGATGTATTCCTGAACGAAGTGAAAGCCGGTGAAGTGGCATCGGAGCAAGGGACCTATGTCACGGAGAAGGAAGTGTTCGAAAGCGCATTGGTCCTGCTCCAGGATGCCCCGATCCTTCCAGTGGCAGGAGAAGACCGGGAGTTCCTCGGTCTGATTACACGATTCGATGTCCTCGATCACTTCAAAAGCGCATTCGGCATGAATACGAAGGGGATCAGGATCGCTTTTTCCTCCGTGGAGACCGAGGGAAGGATCGCCCGTCTGGGGGACATCATCCAACAATATTCCGAATCGGTCATTTCATTGGTCACGTTCGATGAAACGGATAAGCTCCTGCGAAGGATCGTTCTGAAGCTCGAGAAAAAGGATAATATGAATAAATTCATTTCCAAGCTTGAGAAATCGGGCTTCAGGATTCTTGATATACACGAAGATGAATGATAAGAATGTATTTCATCCCCTTTCATACGATTGATGTATGGGAGGGTTTTTTATGCGGGAAATCCGGTTATTGGTAGTATCGCTCCTGTTCGGGGGTGCTTTCATCGGCTTGTTCCCGGTTCATAGAGGGGAAACAATCTCAGATCTCATAGTGGGCTCCGTCCTCAGTCCGGGCGGCTTCTTTTTGGCTTCTGCATTCTTTATAGCGGGTTTCGTTTTTCAAGGGAAGGTGATCAAAGTAGAGATTCAATCCTTCAGGGAGGGAAAGCCGAGATTTGGCCTGATGCTCCTCCACCTCATGGTCATCCTCGGATTAAGTTGGATCGGATGGGTGCATGCCAGTCTATTCCTCTTCGTTTCATGCATATATGGTATGATATCTTTAGATTTGAAACGAGAGGGCGGACGTCATGTGGATCATTAGTGTTCTTCTAGTTATTGGGGTTGTCCTCATACTGTACATGGTGAGGGAGGCGTTCGCCGATCGGGTGAGGGAGCTCACATTCCGGTTTCCTTCATACCCCAGGGATGCTTCCCCCTTGAAGGTGTTCTTCCTATCGGACATACATAAACGAACCATTTCTGAAAATATTATAAATGCAGTGAAGGATAAAGCAGATGTAGTCGTCATCGTAGGAGACCTGACGGAGGGAGGGGTCCCCCTGTCCAGGGTGGAGAAGAATCTTGATTCATTAACTGCCATTGGGCCGATCTTTTTTGTGTGGGGAAATAATGATTATGAAGTAGACCCGGTCCGGCTAAAGGCCCTTTTTCAAAAAAAGGGTGTCAGGGAGATAGTGAATGGCAGGGAAGACTTCGGGGCGGTGACCTTTATCGGTGTGGACGACGGAACGCTCGAACGGGCGGATCTCCCCCGGGCCATGAGTGGGATCGACCCTGCTTCTTGCAATATCCTGTTGAGCCATGACCCTTCATTGAGTGCAGACCTTGTATCAACAGACGGTATCGATCTTATGCTCAGCGGCCACACACATGGGGGACAAATCAGATTGTTCGGATGGGGGCTTTATCCGAAGTCCGGCGTCGACCGGCTGCCGGCAGTCACGAGGATGACCAGTGCAGGCTATGGCACGTCCCTTCTCCCCCTAAGGCTCGGGGCTAAGGCTGAGACGCATGTGGTCACCATCGCCCATTCACCAGAAGAGGAATAGTTCCCCTTGTACACAGAAGTTATTCATAGCCTATACAAATTTTACACAGCGGAGGATCTGGATTATACTTCTAGTGAGAAGAGTGGACATGGGGGACTTTATATGAGCAATGATAAAAGACAAGAAGGCAAGTATAATATAAAAGCGGTATCAACCATCCTAGGCGTGCAGCCCGGTACCCTTCGTGCCTGGGAGAGGCGCTATCAGATCATCGCGCCCATCAGGAACGAATCAGGGCACCGCCTCTATACAGAGCAGCATGTAAGCATCTTGCGCTGGCTTGTACAAAAGGTGGACCAGGGATTCACGATCAGTCAGGCCGTGTCGCTTCTGGACAAGAGTGAACTTGAGGATCAGGAACTGTCGCCCCCTGTACAAAAAGACAGAACAGAGAGCATATCGGATGATTTATTGAAAGCATTACTGAGTTTTGACGAAACGAAGGCCCATGAATTGATCAATCAATCTTTTTCGATCTATACGATCGATAAGGTCGTCATCGATATACTCGGGAGCCTGCTTGTCAAAATCGGTGACTTGTGGGAGAACGGAGAAATCACGACGGCGCATGAACATTTCGCCACCTCCATCCTCAGGTCGAGGATCGGGATCATCATGCACTCATTCCCCCACAACGGCATCCTGCCAAAGGTTGTGGCCGTATGCGGACCAGGTGAGTGGCATGAGCTCGGCCTTCTCATCTTCACGCTATATGTGAGGAGGAAAGGATTCGAAGTGATTTATCTTGGGTCAAGCATCAAGGAAAATGATATTGAAGTGGTATTGGACGAAGTACAGCCCAAGTTCCTCTTTTTCTCTTGCACCATGAGGGAGAATGTAGATGCTCTATTGGAATTGGTGGAGTCCCTTAAGAAGGATCGGCCTGGACTTGAGATCGGAATGGGAGGGTTCGCCATCGATCATCTCACGCGTGAAAAGAAGGCGGAATATGCAGACCATATCGTCGGCCAACAGAAGAGTGATTGGGAAGCATGGCTTAAAAGCAAATTGTAGAGGTACCATGCACTGATTTACCCCCTGAACATAGTATGTGGTAAACCGTCATACACTTAGGGGGTACAAAGGATGAAGCTGGAGCGAATATCCGAAAATAAAATAAAATTTTCCATTACGGTTGAAGAACTCGAGCAAAAGGGGTTATTCGAACAAGAGGAATGGAAAAACTCATATATGTGGCATGATTTGTTCGAAGATATGCTGGAAGAGGTCCAATGGAAGTTCGGGATCGAAGCCCAGATGGAGATCACCGTGGAAATTGAATCCTTCGATGAGAGGGAAGTCTGTATGATCCTCACCCTCGAAGCAGATGAGGATTATTCGGACTGGGAAGATATTCACGAGGAAGCTCCATCGGGAGAGCGGCATCTCCTTGTATTCATGGAAGATATCGAGGATATCATCTCGGCAGTCAAACGGATTTCAGACGTCCACTGGTGGCAGCATTCCAATGGAAATACGGCCCTGTATTTTCATCAAGGCTACTACTATCTGTTCATCGATGACCTTTCCCTGGAGGAGCGGTCATTGCTTGAAGCGATTTTGCAGGAATATGGAGAGATCTCGTCCATCACCAAGCATGTTCTGATGGAATACGGTATGATGCTGATTGAGAAAGGTGCAGACCGAGAGCTCCTTCGTTTCTTTTGATGCCCCTGACTCCCTATAGAAGCACGTTCAGGTCACTTTCATATGAAGGTGATTTTTTTGCTTGAACCGTAAGTGAGAAGCGGATTCGGTAGCAAGTTGTCCTCAATCTGAAGTGAGGATTTTGAAGGACAGGCTTTATCATTTCCATATTAATGAAAGCGATTACAATTTTTATTTGTTTTTTGCATTTCCGCCTTTGCACAGGAGGATCAAACGTGTATACTATGCTATGAAAGCGGACGACATGTCTTATCACAGTGTAGAATACTGGGAGGTTTAGTATAAAAAATGGTAGCCGATAAGGGGAACGAAAGTCATCAGCATGACGTATTGAAATCAACGCAAACGGTTATTCATCTTGCATTGGATAAATTGGGGTATCCCGAAGAAGTATTTGAATTGCTTAAAGAACCGGTCCGTATGTTGACGGTGAAGATTCCGGTCCGGATGGACGATGGGAAAGTGAAGGTATTCACCGGTTACCGGGCGCAGCACAATGATGCGGTCGGTCCCACCAAGGGAGGTATCCGTTTCCACCCGAATGTGACGGAGAAGGAAGTAAAGGCCCTTTCGATCTGGATGAGCCTGAAATGCGGCATCGTGGATCTGCCATATGGCGGAGGAAAGGGTGGGATCATCTGCGACCCGAGGGATATGAGCTTCCGCGAACTGGAGCGTCTGAGCAGGGGGTACGTGAGGGCCATCAGTCAAATCGTCGGTCCCGCAAAGGACATACCGGCTCCTGATGTGTTCACAAACTCACAAATCATGGCCTGGATGATGGATGAGTACAGCCGGATCGATGAATATAATTCCCCTGGGTTCATTACCGGGAAACCACTGGTGCTCGGAGGCTCCCACGGTAGGGAGACGGCCACTGCCAAAGGGGTGACGATCTGCATACGGGAAGCAGCTAAGAAAAAAGGAATTGACCTGAAAGGTGCCCGGGTAGTGGTCCAGGGCTTCGGTAACGCAGGCAGTTTCCTGGCTAAATTCATGCATGATGCAGGAGCCAAGATCATCGGGATTTCTGATGCGTATGGTGGACTGCACGATGAAAATGGGCTTGATATCGACTACCTGTTGGACAGGAGGGACAGCTTCGGGACCGTGACCAAGCTTTTCAACGACACGATTTCTAATGAAGAGCTCTTAGAGCTCGACTGCGACATCCTCGTCCCTGCTGCCATTGAAAATCAGATCACGGAGGAGAACGCCCACAACATCAGGGCGGGCATCGTGGTGGAAGCCGCCAATGGTCCAACGACCCTTGAAGCCACAAAGATCCTGACTGAACGTGGCATCCTCCTCGTACCGGATGTGCTGGCATCTTCGGGAGGAGTGACCGTTTCCTATTTTGAATGGGTACAGAACAACCAGGGTTATTATTGGACGGAAGAAGAGGTAGAAGAGAAGTTAGAGAAGATCCTTGTGAATTCGTTCCAAAATGTCTACGATACTGCCCAGACGAGGCGCGTCGATATGAGGCTCGCAGCCTACATGGTCGGCGTCCGCAAAATGGCGGAAGCATGTCGTTTCAGGGGTTGGATTTAACAGGATTCAATAAGGTCGTCCGATGTGGACGGCCTTTTTTTAGTTGAGTGCAAAAAGTACAGCAGAAGAGTTGAAGGTCATGATTCTTTGACCTCCTTTTAAAAGTATTACATAATATGAGTGAGACAAAACAGAACTAGATCCGTTGTATTTGAAGGAGTGTCACAGTTGAAAAAAGAAGATTGCATCATCGTCGGCGGGGGTCCGTGTGGTTTATCGGCATCCATCCGATTGAGAGAACAGGGATTGAACCCTTTGATCATTGAGAAGGGAAATATCGTGAACGCCATCTATCACTACCCGACGCACCAGACATTCTTCTCCTCCAGCGAGAAGCTCGAGATCGGGGACGTCCCGTTTGTCATTGAAGAGCATAAACCCCGCAGGAATCAGGCGCTTGTTTATTATCGCGAGGTGGCGAAGAGGAAGGACCTGAGGATCAATCGTTTTGAGACGGTGGAGAAAGTGGAGAAAAAAGGGGAAACTTTCATCGTTTCCACCACAAAAGATCAATATGAATGCGCGTATATCGTCATCGCTACGGGCTATTATGATCATCCGAACTATATGGGGATACCCGGAGAAGACTTGGATAAGGTCTACCACTACTTCAAAGAAGCCCACCCCTTCTTCGACACGGATGTGGTGGTGATCGGAGGGAAAAATTCGGCCGTCGATGCAGCACTGGAGTTGAATAAGGCAGGAGCAAGGGTCACGGTCATCTACAGGGGCAGTGAATACTCAAAGAGCGTGAAGCCGTGGATCCTCCCTAACTTCGATGCCCTCGTGCGAAACGGGGAAATCAAAATGGAATTCGATGCGTGCGTGGAAGAAATCACCGATGAAACCGTCACCTTCAGCAGGGATGGAAAAACCTTCTCCATTGCCAATGACTATGTATTCGCCATGACAGGCTATCATCCCGACCACAGTTTCCTTACCAGGATGGGGATCCAGCTCGATCCTGAATCCGGCAGACCCATGATCAACGAAGAGACAATGGAAACGAATGTTGACAATATCTATATCGCAGGTGTCATCGCAGCCGGTAATAATGCCAATGAAATCTTCATTGAAAACGGCAGGCATCATGGTGGGCTGATCGCAGAGGATATTGCCAGGAAGGTAAAATAGAAAAAGTTACAACTTAATGACGGACACTGTCAGGTTAGGTTCTTTATACCGCCCAAGATTTCCGTGCAAGACTTCGCTTTCCGTGGGTAGCCCGTAAGCCCCCCGGCATCCCCGGGGGGGGGGGCTCACATAAGCTTTTCTTGCCGCAGGAGCCTTCGTCTTGCACTCCAATCAAGGAAATAAATTGGGCATGAAACAAACTAAAAACCCGAACTATTTTGCCTTATCCTAGGCAAAATGGTTCGGGTTTTACTATGACTAAAACACTTTTGTCCCAGCCTCTCTTATTGTTTGAAAATCATTTCAAGCTCTTTCAAATCACTTGTCTGGGACAGGGCGACCATTAGCTTGATCCGTGCCTTCTGTCCGTTGAGACCGTTGGAGAAGATGACCCCTTTCTCCTTCAGCTCCTTGCCCCCGCCGGCGTAACCATACACATCTTGAGCAATCCCGTTGAAGCATCTGGATACAAGGACCACCGGTATGTTGGCGGCGATCAGATCATCAATTCCTTGGAGGGCTCCCGGTGGAAGATTCCCTTGTCCGAGTGCTTCAATGACGACTCCTTCGTAGCTGAGCTCCTTGATGGCTTTCAGCAGGTCGGAGTCCATTCCTGCATAGGCTTTGATCAATGTCACCTTTTTGGAGACATCACATACATGATAATGCTCGTTTGAAGTGGGCTGGTGGTGATACAGGATGCCCTGCTTGGTGACGATCCCGATCGGTCCGTATTGGGGACTCTGGAAGGTCGATACATTGCTTGTGTGGGTTTTCGTCACATTTTTGGCAGAGTGGATCTCGTCATTCAATACGACGAGGACCCCTTTGGAGATGGACTTCTCATCGGCAGCAACGCGAACCGATGAAATGAGATTGTATAGACCGTCCGCTCCGATTTCATTGCTGGATCGCATCGCACCTGTCACAACGACTGCAATCGGCAGTGATAATGTGAGGTCGAGGAAATAGGCCGTTTCTTCCAATGTGTCTGTTCCATGTGTGATGACAACGCCGTGGAAAGGCTCTTCTTTATATGAATCCTCGATCAGCCTCTTGATCTTTTCCATATGTACAGGCGTGATATGAGGGGAAGGAAGGTGGAATGCCTCAATCACGTGAAGGTCTGCAAGATCTGATACGATGGATGTCTGGACAGAAAGAGGATTTTCCTTGCCTGGACTTACGGCGCCGGTCTCTGCATCCTCCATCATGGAGATGGTCCCTCCGGTATGGATGACGATGATTTTCTTTTTCATGGATTTCTCCTCCAGTCGGTAAGATACTATTTTCATTCCTAGTTTAACATGATACGATGAAGGAAACGGAAAGAAAAGAGGACTTTTTATGCTGGTGATCTTATCAGCGGGCATAGCACCTGGCTTGGCGCTGCTGAGTTATTTTTACCTACGTGATGAATACGATGCAGAACCTGTGGCGCTGGTGTTCAAAGCCTTTTTATTTGGTGTGATCATTACCTTTCCGATCATGTTCCTCCAATATGTACTAGATGTCGAAGGGTTTGTCACCTCGAACTTTTCCACCGCCTATCTTTCCTCGGGATTTCTGGAGGAATTTTTTAAATGGTTCATCCTTATCTTCGTCATTTATCAGCATGTGCATTTCGACGAACCTTATGACGGCATCATTTACGGAGCGAGTGTTTCACTTGGATTCGCCACCGTGGAAAATATTCTCTACCTCGTAGCCAATGGAGTAGAGTATGCATTCGGGCGTGCCCTCCTACCTGTATCAAGTCATGCATTATTCGGCGTCCTGATGGGGTATTACCTTGGTAAAGCAAAGTTCTCCCCGGAAGAAGGGAAGATTAAATGGATGATCATGTCGATCTCTCTGCCCATCCTGCTTCATGGTACCTACAATTATATCTTCCTTTCAGAAAAAAACTGGGTGTATTATATGATTCCATTCATGTTCTTCCTTTGGTGGCTCGGATTGAAAAAGGTGAAGCATGCTCACAGGCTATCAGAACACCACTATAAATCAAAAATGATCAAGGATCCCGTAAGACACTCTGGTTGAGTGTTTTTTTTGTTTTCACACAGATCAGTGACGGATGAAACGTATCTTTAGGCAAAGAGCTTTGCATAAAATGGCTGCCACTACAAAAACTACTGAAAATGTGAATTGAGAATATGGAGGTTACGCATGATGAAGAGATTTTGGAAAGTTGCCGCTGCAGTACTGGTCTGCATCCTTTTTATGATATCGTCCGAAGCGGCTGAAACGGATGCGTTCACTGGACAGGTCATCCAGCAGGGAGCCACCGGCGATGACGTCATCGAGCTTCAGGCAAGACTTCAATATATCGGGTTCTATAACGGGAAGATAGACGGGGTATTCGGGTGGGGCACCTATTGGGCCCTGCGGAATTTCCAGTATGAATACGGACTGCCCATTGATGGTTTGGCAGGGAAAACAACGAAAGACAAACTTGTCAAAGCCTCTAAATTCGATAAACAGTATGTGAATGATCAAATCAATAAAGGAAATAAATTCACCTATTACGGTGGCACTGATCAAAATAAGCAAAGCACCGGGAAGTCGGATGCCAATAAAGGGTCGTCCGAGGCAAAACCATCGGCCGTCAATGCACCGAGCGGTTATTCGCAAAATGATATCCAACTCATGGCGAACGCTGTTTATGGTGAGGCCAGGGGAGAGCCGTATGAAGGTCAGGTAGCTGTCGCAGCCGTCATATTGAACCGGATCGACAGTCCTTCTTTCCCGAACACAGCGGCAGGAGTCATCTTCGAACCAGGTGCATTCACAGCCGTCGCGGATGGTCAGATCTGGCTCACGCCGAATGAGAGGGCCAAGGAAGCCGTCATGGATGCCATAAATGGATGGGATCCGTCGTCGAGTGCCCTTTACTATTTCAATCCGGACACGGCCACAAGTAAATGGATTTGGACCAGGCCACAGATCAAGAAAATCGGGAAGCATATATTCTGTAATTAAGGGGTGATCCAAGATGATACGTGGAATAATCATTGCAGTATTAATCATAGGCGTGGCAGGAACAGCCTTCTGGGGGTATCAGGAGCACCAGGAGAAGAATGCGATACTCATCAATGCAGAGAATAATTATCAGCGCGCATTTCACGAATTGACGTACCAGATGGATATGCTGCATGACGGAATCGGCGCCACGCTCGCCATGAATTCAAGGAAGTCGCTGTCACCGGCTCTAGCGGACGTCTGGAGACTGACTTCGCAGGCACACAGCGATGTGGGGCAACTGCCTCTATCTCTCTTGCCGTTCAACAAAACGGAGGAATTCCTGAGCCAGATCGGGGACTTCAGCTATCGCACGGCCGTCCGGGATCTCGATAAGAACCCGTTGACAGATGAAGAATACAAATCACTTGAAAAGCTGTATGAGCAAAGTGCAGAGATCCAGGACGAGCTTCGGACGGTGCAAAATCTCGTCATGAAGAATAACCTCCGGTGGATGGATGTTGAAATGGCCCTTGCCAGTGGAAAAGAGCAGGCCGATAACACCATCATCGATGGATTCAAGACCGTCGAAAAAAATGTAACGGGCTACACCGAAGCAAACGTCGGGACGACGACGTTCGTAAACAATCAGAAAAAGGACAATAACTTCAAGAAGCTAAAGGGGAAAAACATTACGAAGGATCAAGCGGTGGCCCTTTTGAGGAAGTATTCGGGTATCGGTGAATCCAAGGATGCAAGGGTCGAAAAAAGCGGAAAGGGATCAGAGTTTGAATTCTATTCCGTATCGATCGGCAACGGAGGAACCGATGCAAGTATGGATGTTACGAAAAAAGGCGGTTATCCCATCTGGTATATGAACAACCGCAACGTGAAGGACGCCGTCATCTCCCTGAATGAGGCATCCCGCAATGCTTCAAAATTCCTTGAGGAGAATGATTTCGAGCAGCTGGAGCTATTTGAAAGTGCACAATACAATAATATCGGTGTCTTCACCTTCGTGAAAAATATCGACGGGGTGAGGATCTATCCTGATTCCATCAAAGTCAAAGTGGCCCTCGATAATGGTCAGATCGTCGGATTTGCTGCAGATGAATATTTGAGGAATCATCATGATCGAGAAACGGCTGAACCGACCATCTCTATTGAGAAGGCAAAGGGATACACCAGTCCGAATCTGAAGGTGATGGAAGAGAGGCAGGCAGTCATCGTCAATGATCTGAATGAAGAAGTGCTCTGCTATGAATTCCTGGGAATGATGGGGAAGGACACTTACAGGATCTTCATCAACGCACAGAACGGTCAGGAAGAAAAGGTCGAGCGTCTGAAAAGTACGGAGCAGCTTTATTAAGAAGGGAACGGGCTAAATGGCCCGTTTTTTCTTGTGTAGATGAAAAATTATGGAAAACAGTAGAAAGGAATGGCATAATGTAAGTAGGTATAAAAGGATAGGAGGAAAGAACTATGTTTGAAATTGGAATGACGCTGCAGCTGGAGCAGGCAGGAATTGAAGGCACATATAAATGCAGAGTATGCGGACTGGAAGAACATGCGGTCCTCGTAGATTACCCGATCCATCAGAAAACCGGGAAATCCATTTTTTTGATGAACGGAACCCCTCTTAAAGTGAGCTTTGTCCTGAAGGATCAGACGGTGTTGGAATGTAGGACAGGGGTGGTGGGGAGAAGGATGGCGGAAATTCCTTTAATTGAGCTGGAACGGCCATCTGAGGAGGAGTTTAAACGGATCCAGAGGAGGCATTTTGTCCGGATCGAAGCACCGGTCGATATCAGCTTGAGGGCTGGGGAGCACCGGATCGTTACGGTTACTGAAGATATCAGTGCAGGCGGATGTGCTGTCATACTAAGAGAGGATTCCGGGATCCGGGAAGAGGAAGAAGTAGATCTATTCCTAGTACTCCCTTTGCAAAAGGCCCACCACTACCTTGAACTGAAGGGAAGGGTCAATCGGATTTGGAAAAAAAACCGGAGGGTACTGGCGAGCATTGAATTCGTTGCACCGGACGAATCCCATAAGCGCCACATCATGCGATTCTGTTTTGAAAAGCAGCTTGATCACAGAAAAAAGGGGTTCGCATGAATAATATCTAATGGATGGTGCATACTTTTTCTAATCAAATGGAAAAGGTGATGGAATGAAAGCCGTCGAACGAATACTCCTTAAATTGATGATCATACATCTGCTCCTGCTTTTTGCCGCACAATGCCTCATCCACTATGATCCCATTCCGTCCCTTCGCAAAATCACTTTTTATGAAGGTGTGGAAAAACTGACTTACAGCGAGATACTTGAAACAATCAAGAATCCAGGCAGATAGGGGCGGTAAGCCCTTCCTCTCCTTCTCCCTTCATTTGTTCTTCTGCCTCTGAACCCGAAAGCCCACAGTGGAAAACTTTCCTGATGCGCCCCCGATGATTTATGTTAAAATGGATAAGAAATTTATTAGGAATGTAAGCAGGTGGATGAAAATGAATTTAAGAATAGCAATTGATGGTCCTGCAGCAGCAGGAAAAAGCACCGTCGCAAAAATCGTGGCGGGAAGATTGTCTTATCTTTATATCGATACAGGCGCCATGTACAGGTCCCTGACATATAAAGCGTTGAATAAAGGTGTCGCTCTGACGGATGAGGATGCCCTTAAAGAAGTATTGGATGATACGGTCATCGAATTGAAGCCGATTGATGGCGGACAAATCGTCCTTGTAGACGGATTGGATGTGACCGATGAGATCAGGCAGGCGAACGTAACGAATTCCGTCTCGCACGTGGCTGTTCATTCCAAGGTCCGTGAAGAAATGGTCAGCAGGCAGCAGCAGCTTGCAAGCGAAGGCGGGGTTGTCATGGACGGCCGCGATATCGGAACCCATGTGATACCGGATGCGGAAGTGAAGATCTTCCTGCTTGCGAGCGTTGAGGAGCGTGCGGAGCGCCGTCATTCCGAGAATATCAGAAAAGGTTTCCCTTCCGACCTTGAAAAGTTGAAGGAAGAGATCGCCCTCCGGGATAAAATCGATTCCGAAAGGGAAGTTGCACCGCTGAAAAAAGCAGAGGACGCCATCGAAATCGATACGACCTCCCTATCGATCAATGAAGTGGTGCAGGAAATCATGAAACAAGTGGAAAGGATCGGTTGATGTGAATCTTTATTCCTTTGCAAGAGGTCTTGTGAAGTCGATCCTTTCGCCTTTGTATCGCATACAGGTGGAAGGCCTTGAACACTTCCCGAAAGAAGGCGGTGTCCTCCTTTGCTCGAATCACATCGACAACCTGGACCCTCCTGTCGTCGGAGTCGCTGCCCCGAGACCCGTATCATTCATGGCCAAAGAGGAGCTCTTCAATGTCCCGATTTTAGGCAAGATCCTGCCAGGCATCCATGCCTTCCCCGTACGGAGGGGGATGAGCGACCGGGAGGCCTTGAGGAAGGGTCTTAAGGTTTTGAAAGAGGGAGAGGTTTTAGGTCTGTTCCCCGAGGGTACTAGAAGTAAGACAGGAGAAATCGGAAAGGGATTGGCAGGAGCAGGGTTCTTTGCCCTTCGCTCAGATGCCCACGTCGTACCGTGTGCCATCATCGGACCGTACAAGCCATTCCGGAAGCTCCGGGTCGTCTTCGGTCCACCGATCGATATGGACTCGATCAAGGAAGAAAAGATGAACGCCGAGCAAACGACCGATATCATCATGGGTCATATCTCCGATTTAATGAAGAACCATCATTAATATAAGCTTTCTTGCTTGACAAATAGGTCTATTTATTAGAAGTTAATAGAAAGAATATTTAAAATGCATGCGAGAAGTTCAAATTTTTTGCAGTCATGGATTAAGGAGGAGTACATAATGGAAGACATGAATGGAATCGAAGTGAAAAATCTCGAGATTGGTGAAAGAGTTCAAGGTACCGTCACTAAGGTCGAAGAGAAACAGGTCCTAGTGGATGTCCAGGATAGCAAGGTGGATGGCATCATTCCAATCAGTGAACTCTCAAGCCTTCATATTGAAACAGCATCCGATGTAGTCAGTGAAGGGGATGTACTTGAGCTAATCGTGACGAAAGTGGAAGAGGAGCTTTTGGTCCTTTCCAAACGCAAAGTTGATGCTGAAAAAGCATGGGAAGATATGAAAGACCGTTTTGAAAAAGGAGAAATCTTTGAAGCGGAAGTCAAAGACGTCGTCAAGGGTGGTCTTGTCGTCGATCTCGGCGTTCGCGGTTTCGTTCCAGCTTCACTTGTGGAAGATCACTATGTTGAAGATTTCGCAGATTACAAGAATAAGACCCTGACTTTCAAAATCGTGGAGTTGGATCAAGAGAAAAACCGTTTGATCCTCTCTCACCGCGCTGTGGTCGAAGCCGAGAAGCAAGAGCAGAAGAAGCAGCTTCTCGTCGACATCGAATCAGGTTCCGTCCTTGAAGGAACTGTGCAACGAATCACTGATTTCGGGGCATTCGTCGATATTGGCGGTGTGGACGGGCTTGTCCATATTTCACAACTCTCCCATGAACATGTGGAGAAACCGTCAGACGTGGTTACAGAAGGTCAGAAAGTAACGGTCAAAGTACTAAGCGTGGACCGTGACAACGAACGGATTTCCCTGTCCATCAAGGAGACTCTCCCTGGACCATGGAATGAGATTGCAAGCAAAGCACCGAAAGGGACCGTTCTTGACGGGGTCGTGAAACGTCTCGTTTCTTACGGTGCATTCGTCGAAGTATTCCCAGGCGTGGAAGGTCTTGTGCATATTTCTCAGATTTCCCACAAGCATATCGGTACACCTCATGAGGTCCTTCAGGAAAATCAGGACGTGAAAGTGAAGGTCCTTGATGTGAATGAAGCCGATCAACGCCTTTCATTGAGCATCAAAGCGCTCGAGGAAAAAGAAGAGGAAGTAACCGATTATGAAATGCCTGAAGAAAGCACCGGTTTCCAACTCGGTGAAATGATCGGCGATAAATTGAAAGACTTGAAATAAACCAGGTTGAAATACAATCCCCTTGCCGGATATGGCGGGGGATTGCTTTACGATAAAATATAAAAATGGTGATGCATGTGACAAGAGCTCAACGAAAACAGGATCATATTAAACATGCTTTATCAACGGGTCAGCTGCGAAAGACCGGTTTTGATGAAGTGGCTTTTGTTCACCAAAGCTTACCGAATATAGCACTTGAAGATATCGATCTTCGTACAAAAATCGGCGGACTTGAGTGGAGTTCGCCGATTTTCATTAATGCTATGACCGGTGGCGGAGGGGAACAAACATCCAAAATAAATGAGGATCTCTCGGTCCTTGCCAGGGAAACGGGCATGGCCATAGCCGTGGGATCACAGATGTCCGCCTTGAAGGACACGTCGGAAAGATCCACGTATGAAATTGTACGGAAATATAATCCTGAGGGGATCGTTCTTGGGAACCTTGGCAGTGAGGCGACGGTGCAGCAGGCACAGGATGCCGTGGAGATGATTCGGGCAGATGCCCTTCAGATCCATCTGAACGTCATTCAGGAGTTGACCATGCCTGAAGGGGATCGTGATTTCAAGGGAGCCCTGGAGCGCATCGGAATGATTGCCGAAGGACTGTCTGTCCCTGTCATAGTGAAAGAAACCGGCTTTGGGATTAGCAGGGAAGCGGCACAATCCCTTTCACAAACAGGGATAGCCGGAATTGATATCGGGGGCTTCGGGGGGACGAATTTCTCAAGGATTGAGAATCAGCGCCGTGAAAGGATGCTTCATTTCTTTGACGATTGGGGTATTCCGACGGCGATTTCCATTGCAGAAGCCCATCAGGCAACTTCCCTGCCAATCATATCTTCCGGTGGGATCATGAACAGTCTGGATATCGTCAAGTCGATCAGTCTCGGCGCTTCGGCTGCGGGGATGGCAGGTGTACTCCTTGGTAAACTATTGGGAGATGGACTTCAGGCTACAATCAAGGAAGTCAACGAGATCCATACAGATATTCGTTATCTTATGAGTGCTTTGGGTTGTGAGACGCTTGAAGATCTCCATCACACTCCCCTCATCCTCACGGGGCATGTGTACCACTGGCTTATGGTACGTGGCCTTGAACCAGAACGTTTCAGCAGAAGGGGAATATAAAGAAAAGAACGGATCCGACGCGATCCGTTCTTTTTTTTGGATACGTGCATCCAAGTCTGCCTGAACATGAACTTATCCCTGTGCAGGTGAATCACCTGTGTTTTCTGCTTTCATCCGGGCTTTCCAAGCTTGTGGCACCTTTGTAATGAAGCCCCTGGTCACGATCTGACTCTACTCGTTTACTCTGTTTCAGTTTCTTTTCCTGACGATCTTTTCCCATTTGTCTCTCACCCCCTTCCTTTATTTTTTCAGTGAGGATTTTTCTCATACATGAATGGGATACATAAATATTTTCCATAATGTAGATAATAAGGGAGAGTGAACGTCATGGAAGGTATTTTTTATTTGTGGATTCTATGGGGAGTCTGGATTTTCAGTACGTTTTTGATGAGAAAGGGACGGGTACGTTTTTGGATTTCCTTTTTCAGTTTGATCCTGATTGCTTCCTTTCCATTTGAATTGGAAATCGGTCATTACCGGGTCACCATGCCCTTGGTCCTGATCGTATCGTTGACACTGTGGACTATAAGGGAACTGTCACTGCGCAAAAAATTGTATCTTTTCATCAGCTTGATCTCAACGGCCATGTGCCTGACAGGTTTGAAGCTGGTATCAATCTACGACCCTGTATTGATGATTGTAGATCCCTTTATTGCCGATGTGGTCGTCCTCATTATAATGGGCTTTCTCTTTTACGGGGACGTAGCTTCCAGAAACGTGAGGTATGCATCTGCCCTGCTAGGAGGGGCCCTGGGGCAGGTATTCATCGGCGTGATCTTGACGGCCATCGGTTTTGGACACACGATCGGGGAGCACAAGTACATGGACGCAGCTGCCGTTTCTTTTCTTATCTTGCTGGGAATCGATGGGCTTGTGTATATGAATCGATTATTTAATGCAAAACTTCAGTCGAACAAGGGGGATGTACATCACTTATGAATGACTATGTTTTTCCGGTGATCTTCGGTGTAGTGGCAGGGACCCTTACACGGATCTATATGCTGCGCACGGACTACCGGCAATATCCAACGTATCTTCACGGCAAGATCATTCACATCGCGCTTGGGTTCATTGCGTCAGGTCTTGGTGCCATCGCGATCCCTGCCCTGATGGAAGAGAACTTCACGGCCATCACCTTCCTGACGGTGGCGGCTTCACAGTTCAGGGATGTCCGTAATATGGAGAGGACGACACTCACGGAACTGGATGCCTATGAGCTTGTTCCCCGTGGAGCCACCTATATAGAAGGAATTGCCGTCGCCTTTGAAAGCCGGAACTATCTTGTGATCTTCACTTCATTGATCGCGACCTTGACCTTCATCGTTTTCAATTTTTATATTGCCCTTGTGGTCAGTCTGGCCTGCATGTTTGTGTCCCATATGCTGATGGCAGGAGGGAAGCTGAAGGACATTGTGGATATTGAGTTCATCAAGCCCCATTTCGATGGACCCGGGCTGTATGTTGATAATATCTACATCATGAATATCGGGCTTCCTGCGAGACAGGAGGAAATCATGAAGTACGGGATGGGCTTCATCCTCGCACCAAAAACGTTCGATGCCAATTCAACACTTGCAAATCTTGGCCAAAGACAAGCGATCCTCCATGATATCTCCACGTCGCTCGGGATTTTTAAAGATTCCGGTACGCCTGCCCTTACACCGCTGGCAAAGCGGGATCTGGATGATGGACGAGTGGGAATCTTCGTGCTTCCTCAGAAAAAGGATGTCGATATGGCAATCTCCATCCTCGGGCAGGTCCCAACGCTAGAAAATGCGATTAGGATGCCCTCTGAATCCAAGGCGAATAAGGAGGCACGCAAATGAGCACGGTCATACAAAAATTCATCCTGGCAGCAGTTACCACTTCGCCTGAAAGGGTACCTTCAGGAACAGCAGTCTTTCATTGTAAAACCATTGAAGAACTGCAGAAAGTGTGCAATAACCTGGAAGCCATCCTTGATGGAATTGCCCATGAGTTGGACGAAGGCTTATTCATTATTGTAAAACACTAATTGCTAGTTTCATCTTTTATTGTTAAAATACTTAAGTTAAGGGGACTGACCCATTGAAGGGCCAGTCCTTCTCTACATAAACGCGAATTAATGAAACGGAAGCGATAGATAGAAAGGGTGAACAATATGACAAAGCCAGTGGTAGCCATCGTCGGACGTCCGAATGTCGGGAAGTCCACGATCTTCAACCGGATCGTCGGTGAACGGATTTCAATCGTCGAAGACGTACCGGGCGTGACGAGGGACCGGATCTATAGTTCTGCAGAGTGGCTGACTCATGAATTCAATATGATCGATACGGGCGGGATCGAGATCGGGGACGAGCCGTTTTTAGATCAAATCAGACAGCAGGCCGAAATCGCCATCGATGAAGCCGATGTCATCATCTTCCTGACCAATGGAAGAGAAGGGGTGACGGCTGCGGATGAAGTGGTGGCAAAGATCCTTTACCGGTCGAGTAAACCGGTCGTTCTTGGGGTAAATAAGGTAGATAACCCGGAAATGAGGGAATTGGTCTATGATTTCTATTCCCTGGGATTCGGGGAGCCTTATCCGATTTCAGGATCACATGGTCTTGGCCTGGGTGATCTCCTGGATGATGTAGTGAAGCATTTCAAGCAAGAAGAGGAAGAGGATTATGATGATGAAGTGATCAAGTTTTCATTGATCGGCCGTCCGAACGTCGGTAAATCATCCCTCGTCAACGCCCTTCTTGGAGAAGACAGGGTCATTGTGAGCAATGTTGCCGGAACGACCAGGGATGCAGTCGATTCCTCTTATTCCTACGATGGTCAGGACTATGTCATCATCGATACTGCAGGTATGAGGAAAAAAGGGAAGGTCTATGAAACGACGGAGAAATACAGCGTCCTTCGTGCCCTGAGGGCCATTGAGCGATCTGATGTCGTCCTGGTTGTCATCGATGGCGACGAAGGCATCATCGAACAGGATAAGAAGATCGCAGGCTATGCCCATGATGCCGGCCGTGCCGTCATCATTGTTGTGAACAAATGGGATGCTGTTGAGAAAGACGAAAAAACCATGAACAAGTGGGAGAAGAACATCAGGGATCACTTCCAGTTCCTTGATTACGCACCGATCGTATTCTTATCGGCCCTTACCAAAAAGCGCATTCATACGCTTCTGCCGATGATCAACGTAGCCAGCGAAAACCACTCCATGCGCGTTCAGTCCAGCGTGTTGAATGAGGTGGTCATGGATGCTGTCGCGATGAATCCAACCCCTACTGACAATGGGAAGCGTCTCAGGATCTACTATGCGACACAGGTGGCCGTCAAGCCTCCTACATTCGTTGTATTCGTCAATGATCCTGAATTGATGCATTTCTCTTATGAACGTTTCCTGGAAAACCGGATCAGGGACGCATTTGGATTTGAAGGAACTCCTATTCGTATCATTGCAAGAGCGAGAAAATAATGAGGCAGGTGTAGGCAGTGAAACATTCTAAAGAAGTTGCCGTAATCGGCGCCGGGAGCTGGGGTTCTGCCCTGGCCATGGTCCTCGCCGATAACGATGTACCGGTCCGCCTATGGGGACACAAACAAGAACAGATCGATGAAATCAATCGCCACCATACCAACGCGAAATACCTGAAAGATATTAAACTACCTGAAACGATCCGCGGCTATCACAACTTGGCAGAAGCCCTTCAAGGGGTGGACACAATCATCCTTGCGGTCCCGACAAAGGCAATCCGCGGAGTGCTCGGCAGGATTCAGGAGGAGCAGGCTGGTCCGTTGACGGTTGTTCATGTAAGCAAAGGGATCGAACCCGATTCACTCTTGACGATCTCTGAAATCATCGAAGAAGAAATGGATGAAGTGAACAGGGAGGCCATCGTTGTCCTTTCCGGACCGAGTCATGCCGAAGAAGTAAGTTTGCGCCATCCGACGACCGTGACGGTGTCTTCAAAAAACATGAAGGCCGCAGAAGAAGTGCAGGACCTTTTCATGAACAAGAACTTCAGGGTATATACAAACCCGGATCTTCTTGGTGTTGAAATCGGCGGGGCCCTGAAAAACATCATCGCCCTTGCTGCCGGGATCACGGACGGCCTTGGATACGGTGACAATGCGAAAGCTGCCCTCATTACGAGGGGGCTTGCAGAGATTGCACGACTGGGCACGAAAATGGGGGCGAATCCCCTGACATTCTCAGGTCTTACGGGAATCGGCGACCTCATCGTCACGTGTACGAGCGTCCACTCCAGGAACTGGAGAGCCGGAAATCTTCTCGGTCAAGGCAAGAATCTCGATGAAGTGCTGGAAAACATGGGGATGGTGGTGGAAGGCGTCCGTACCACGAAGGCTGCCCATCAGCTAGCCGAGAAGTATGATGTGAAAATGCCGATCACAAATGTTCTTTATGACGTGCTGTTCAATGAGGTCAAGGCGAAGGAAGCGGTCGACCATCTCATGGCAAGGGTCAAGACGAATGAGATGGAAGATCTCGTCAATATCCTCGGAGAACGTCTGACGGATTAAAAAAACAGCCATCCATGGGCATTTAGAGGTTACGTAAGCAACAAATGTGCATACACTGTCTTGAATATATACAGCTTTGCTTATGGATGGGTAGGTCTCAAGCTGTTCAGCCGGTAATGCTAGGGGGTTAAACCTTGGCATTATCGGCTGTTTTTTTGCGATTTAGTGGAAATGAATGCGCTTCATGACATAATAATGGAAACTTTGTTTCAGATTCGGATTTTTTGTTTTTTTCGGAAATTCTTATGTTATAATACAATTCGATAAATGGGAGGGGATACATCATGACTTCAATGATGAAGATGTGGATTTCATTCGCATCGATGGGCTTTATGTTTTTTGCGATTATCACCATTTACTTCAGCCGTTATAAAATCAAACAGAAGATATTGAAATTCGTCACTGCCTTTGCGGCCTATATCATGATGATAGCCGGAGGGCTCACCATGCTCTATATCGTATTGAGCGGACCGTCAAATTAAAGCGCTTCAATCCCGTCCGAGGGTGCCGACCAAGAAATCGGCGGGTTGAACAGCTCCACTGTGAAAGGACGATTATGATTGAAAAAGAACGGAGTACTAGCTTTGCTTCTGGTCATCACCATGAGCCTCCTATCGGGATGCTTGTATCCGGAAGAAAATAAAAGCCAGAACAGAATTCCTTACGATGCACAGGTCAAAACGGTTCAAGAAGCCGTCGATACATATCAGAAAGACACGGGCGGACTTCTCCCGATCAAAACAAAGGAAGAAGATACCCCCATCTATCAGAAATATCCCCTGGATTTCAAAAAGCTCGTCCCTCAGTATCTCAATGAAGTACCGGGTAATGCATTCGAGAGCGGTGGGATCTTCCAATATGTCATCATCGATGCGGAAGAGGATCCCAAAGTGAAGATCTTTGATCTCCGGATGGCAGAAAGGATCAGGGAAGTGAATATCCGCATCCAGGCACAGGATTACCCGCCTTTTGAAAAGCAGGTGGCGGAAAATGTATACAAGCTCAACTATAAGGAACTCGGATATGATGATGAAGTATATGTCCAAAGTCCATACACGAATCATAATCTTCCTCTCATCATCAACGGAGACGGAGACATCTTCGTAGACTATTCGATGGATCTGTACGATAAGGTGAAAGATAAGAAGGATGTGAAGGAAGGGGAAGACATCCGTCGGCTGTTGACCGATGATTCTCTATTCGTCCCTGCCTATTCACTCCCGTATACGATAGATGATAAGAATGAACCGGTCTTCATGACAAAATAGGCATAACCCTTCTCCTGCAAAATATAGTGTAGGAGAAGGGTTTTTTATTATGACATTTTTTTATTCCCTTCTCTGTATGAAGGATCATAAATGCCAAGACATAATAAATTTCTGAAATCATTCATAAGGGGGTAAAAGGTGCATATTAATAGTCTTAAGACATTAGGACAACATCAAACCTACTGTGAGAGACAGCATAAGCGGATGAATTCGATCCTTGGAATAGAAGATAGGAGGGAGTCTCTTGGAAAGAGTCGATCTATTTAAAGACATTGCCGAAAGAACGGGTGGGGATATTTACCTGGGGGTTGTAGGGGCTGTAAGGACCGGGAAGTCGACGTTCATTAAGAAATTCATGGAACTGGTGGTCCTGCCCAATATTGCAAGTGAATCCGAGCGGGCCAGGGCACAGGATGAACTGCCTCAGAGCGCTGCCGGAAGGACCATCATGACGACAGAGCCGAAATTTGTACCGAACCAGGCCATTTCCGTTCATGTGGATGAAGGCCTTGAAGTGAATATAAGATTGGTAGACTGTGTGGGGTATACCGTACCGGGTGCCAAGGGATACGAAGACGAGAATGGCCCGAGGATGATCAACACGCCGTGGTATGAAGAACCGATCCCGTTCCATGAAGCGGCTGAGATCGGGACCCGGAAGGTCATCCAGGAGCATTCCACGATCGGTGTGGTCGTCACGACCGACGGCTCCATCGGCGAAATCGGTCGCGGAGATTACATCGAAGCAGAAGAGAGAGTGATTGAGGAACTGAAGGAAGTCGGCAAGCCGTTCATCATGGTCATCAACTCGGCAAGGCCGCATGCGCCGGAAACCGAAGACCTGCGACTGAAGCTTCAGGATAAATATGATATTCCGGTGCTAGCCATGAGCGTGGAAAGCATGAGAGATTCGGATGTCATGAACGTCCTGAGGGAAGCGCTGTTCGAATTCCCGGTCTTGGAAGTGAACGTCAATCTTCCGAGCTGGGTCATGGTGCTGAAAGAAGAGCATTGGTTGAGGCAGAACTATCAGGAGGCCGTCAAGGAGACGGTGAAAGACATCAAGCGCCTGAGGGATGTGGACCGGGTCGTCCACCACTTCAGCGAAATCGAGCATATCGAGAGGGCTGGACTGGCTGGTATCGACATGGGGCAAGGGATCGCCGAAATCGACCTGTATGCACCGGATGAACTCTATGATGAAGTGCTGAAGGAAATCGTCGGCGTCGAGATCAGGGGGAAAGATCATCTCCTTGAGCTCATGCAGGATTTCGCCCATGCCAAAGCGGAGTATGACCAAATATCCGATGCCCTGCGGATGGTGAAGCAGACGGGTTATGGCATAGCAGCCCCTTCCTTGTCCGACATGAGCCTCGATGAGCCGGAAATCATCAGGCAGGGATCGCGTTTCGGCGTCAGCCTGAAAGCTGTCGCTCCGTCGATCCATATGATCAAGGTCGATGTTCAGTCCAAATTCGAGCCGATCATCGGGACGGAGAAACAAAGCGAAGAACTTGTTCGCTACCTCATGCAGGACTTCGAAGACGATCCGCTGTCAATCTGGAACTCTGATATCTTCGGACGATCCCTGAGCTCGATCGTAAGGGAAGGCATCCAGGCAAAGCTATCCCTCATGCCTGAAAATGCCCGCTACAAGCTCAAGGATACCCTGGAACGGATCATCAATGAGGGGTCCGGCGGCCTGATCGCCATCATCCTTTAACGGAATCTCCCGACATGAATGAGTGTCGGGAGGTTTTTTTTATGGGGAAATCCATGAAGGCTATCCCATAGTATATTGCTTTTATTTCAGTGTGGGCCTTGCTTGCGTCTGCCGCGATCTGTCCGTGCTGAGCGTACAGGTATGGGTGCGATAGGGCAGACGGGGAAGCGGTCCAGTAAAGGGGTATACTTAGAAATGGGGTGGATGAGTCCGGGGGACAGACCTGCAGAAACGTTCGAACAGACACTCTCCAACCTGCCTTGTGATCGGGTTGGGTCATGGTTTGAATCATTATTCTTATAGGTATGAGTGAATAAATCCGGTCGGACGATCCTGATCTGGTGAGTGACCGCCCATGAGGGACCCGGGGATGGGGACCAACGGCTGACAATGGGGGAAGCGGTAAGGGGTAAAGACACGGCCCCTGCACCTTTTTTTAGATGGGTAAACAAAAATAGGCTTCACAAGGTTTAAGAATAAATGCCCAAGGGTAGAGTGACGAAGGGTGGAATGATGGATAAACCTTGTATTTAAAGCCAAAAAGAGGGGCTTCTATTACATTTGTGTATCAAATAAGAAAAGATTCCCATTATTTCTGGTTTTATTCTTGCTAAGGCGAATCTATTATGATAATCTACTAACAGAATTGTTGTTGAATATTGATTCATCAACGTTTTCAAGCGATTTTTTACTGTTCATGTATAGAATTCGCTAAACTTGTTTACTAATGATAGTAAAAGTAAATGAACCAAAACTGAGGCATTTCCTTGGGAGGAGGTGAATGGCATGAACAAGACAGAACTAATCAATGCTGTTGCAGAAGCTGCTGAACTTTCTAAGAAGGACGCAACAAAAGCAGTCGACGCTGTTTTTGATACAATCCAGGAATCACTGGCAAATGGTGATAAAGTACAGTTGATCGGATTCGGTAACTTCGAGGTACGCGAGCGTGCTGCCCGTAAAGGCCGCAACCCACAAACTGGTGAAGAAATCGAGATCTCAGCAAGCAAAGTACCTGCTTTCAAACCAGGTAAAGCGCTTAAAGAAGCTGTAAAATAATTACATACTTTGAGCGTAAAGACCGCACATTGTGCGGTCTTTTTTTATCAATCGCCATCATGCGGCGCGTTCCCAAAGCACTCTGCTTTGATGGGGGAGATGGCTTGTGATACTATATACAATGTTACTATTTCTTTAAGTTACTTTAGGAGGAAAAGACGATGGCCGAAGTGAATTACCGCCAGATTGAAGACGCTGTCCGATTAATTCTGGAAGCGATAGGAGATAATCCTAATAGAGAAGGTTTGCTTGATACACCTAAAAGGGTAGCGAAAATGTATGCTGAAGTATTCTCCGGCATGCATCAGGATCCGAAGGAATATTTTGAAACGATCTTTGGTGAAGATCATGAGGAGCTTGTCCTCGTCAAAGATATTCCGTTCCATTCCATGTGTGAGCATCATCTTGTACCTTTCTTCGGGAAGGCTCATGTAGCCTACATTCCCCGGAATGGCCGGGTTACCGGACTAAGCAAGCTGGCACGTGCGGTAGAGACGGTTGCCAAACGTCCTCAGCTGCAAGAACGGATCACATCGACCGTTGCAGATACCATCATGGAGACACTTGAACCTCATGGTGTCATGGTCGTGGTTGAAGCGGAACATATGTGCATGACAATGCGTGGCGTGAAGAAGCCGGGGGCAAGTACCGTTACAACGGCTGTGCGTGGAAGCTTCAAAGAGGATGCACAAGCGAGGAACGAAGTGCTTTCGTTCATCAAGGACTAATACTCGGGAGTGAACGTGGATGAACAGCAATGACTACATTGTAATCAAAGCCATTGAAGATGGGGTGAATGTCATCGGTCTGACCCGGGGAACGGATACACGTTTCCACCATTCTGAAAAGCTGGATAAAGGGGAAGTGATGATTGCTCAGTTCACCGATCATACGTCAGCCATCAAGATACGGGGCAAGGCGTCCATCCAGACCGCCTATGGTGAAATGGAGAGCGACAGCCGTAAATAGGGTCCACCGCTGATGGGGTGCTGAATCCGTGGGACGGGAGAGAAGGCGTGGCCTTCAACATCGTCCCTTTCACTATAAACCTCGTGGCGGTTTACCCATTTGGACATGAATATATGATATAATACATAATGCTGAAAATTATAGATCGATACATAGTAGAAATGGGGATTACCGGGTATGAAATTCATTGATTGCAACCATCAAGCGAATATCATTCATCAATACGTGGAAGAGCAGCTGCATCACTCTTATTTAAAGGAATATATCGATCATCCCTATATTGATCGGGATCGGATCCATTTCCTTTTACTTCCGTTTGCAGAGGCGAATGGGGACATCAGCTTGGAAGAGGTTCAGTGGATTTCTACTGCCATGCTTTTGCAGATTGCCCTTGATACCCATGAAAAAGTCACCAATTCGGAGTTTGATCCGCTGAAAGAAAGGCAGCTCACGGTCCTTGCCGGAGTGTATTTCAGTAGTCTATATTACAAAATCCTCGCTGAAACGGATGAGGTTGACTTGATTGCGATCCTCGCAAAAGCCATCAAGGAAGTCAACGAGAGTAAGATATCCATCTACAAGGGAGATCACGCCGACATCACCGCCCTTATGAAGACCCTGAGGAAACGGGAGGCCTCCATCATTTCCAATTTCTTCGCATTCATGGACGATTCCCGTTGGGAAGAAGTCGTCTCGGATGTGCTTGTATACAAGAAGCTCATCCAGGAGCGAAGCAGCTTGGAGGAGACCGAAACGACAAGCTTCCTGCAGGCATTGGCGAAGGTTAGCCTACCGTCGGCCATGAGGGAGAGTGGGCTCTTGAAAAAGAAAAGTGAAGGTCATAGGCATTTGCTTTCGTCCCTTGACCGGCTCATTGAGGGCGTGAAAGCGGCCGTTCATCGGAATATGGAGGATGGGGGTCTTGTCGCCCCCAATCTGAAGAAGATTGTACTTGAACTGCTGCCCTATGCCGAACCACGGGAAATGACGAAATTATATGCGGAAGAAGGGTAACGGAATGCAGCAGTCTAAAGAACAGAGAGTACATGGAGTATTTGAAAAAATTTATGGTAATTACGACAAGATGAATTCTGTCATCAGCTTTCAACAGCATAAGAAGTGGCGCAAGGAAACAATGAAGCATATGTCGGTGGAACCGGGAAGCAAGGCACTGGATGTATGCTGCGGAACGGCTGATTGGACTTTGGCCATCGCTGAAGAGGTGGGAGAAACAGGTGAAGTCAAGGGGCTTGATTTCAGCCAAAACATGCTTTCGATCGGGGAAGAAAAAGTACGGGATTCCCGGTTCGACAATATCGAACTGATTCATGGGAATGCAATGGAACTGCCATTTGAAGATGATACCTTCGATTATGTGACGATCGGTTTCGGACTTCGGAACGTACCCGATTATCTTCATGTCCTCAAGGAAATGAATCGCGTGTTGAAGCCTGGAGGAATGGCCGTCTGCCTGGAAACATCCCAGCCTACGATGCCGGTGTTCAAACAGATGTATTATGGCTATTTCAGATTCATCATGCCGATCTTCGGAAAGCTATTTGCCAAGAGCTTCAATGAATATTCATGGCTACAGGAATCGGCCAGGGATTTCCCAGGCATGAAAGAGCTTGCAGCCATGTTCGAGGAAGCAGGCTTCAGGGATGTGCACGTGAAGCCATTCAGCGGCGGTGTGGCAGCGATGCATTCCGGAAGAAAGTGAACGCACGATATTTTGGGTAAATGGGTGGAGAAACTATGAAGTTAAATAGATTGTATTCGTTTCTCAAAGCGGATATCGAGGAAATAGAAAAAGAGCTGGAAGTAGCAATCCAATCGGATTCTTCCCTTTTACAAGAGGCTTCCCTTCACCTGCTTCAGGCCGGAGGTAAACGGATACGACCTGTATTTGTCCTGCTCTCTGCAAAGTATGGCGTCTATGATATCAACGTGGTCAAACATGCGGCCGTATCCCTCGAGCTCATGCATATGGCCTCCCTCGTCCATGATGACGTCATTGATGATGCGGAGCTCAGGAGAGGTAAGCCGACCATCAAGGCGCAGTGGGACAATCGGGTCGCCATGTACACAGGCGATTATATCTTCGCGCGTGCCCTTGAGTATATGACTCACATCAGGGTCCCGGAAGCCCATAGGATCCTTTCTCATACATTGGTGGAGCTGTGCAAAGGAGAAATTGCCCAAATCCAGGATAAATATCGATATGACCAGCACCTCAGGGATTATCTCCTCCGGATCAAACGGAAGACGGCACTCCTCATCGCGGTCAGCTGCCAGCTGGGCGCCATCTCTTCTGGAGCACCGGAAGAAGTACATAAAAGACTGTTCAACTTCGGATACAATGTCGGGATGAGCTATCAGATCATCGATGACATCCTCGATCTTACTTCAACAGAGGAGGAGCTCGGGAAACCGGCAGGAAGCGACCTTTGGCAAGGGAATATCACTCTTCCAGTGCTTTATGCCATGGATGACCCCGGAGTAAAAGAAAAGATCATCCGCGTAAGGGAAGAAAGTTCACTAGGAGAAATCCAGGCCGTTATCGAAGCAATACGGGGTACGGATGCCATCGAACGATCCTATGCCTTGAGCAAAAGGTATCTCGACAGGGCACTTGAAGACTTGGATCACTTGCCTGCAAACAAGGTGAAGCGTACGTTGAAAAACATTGCAAATTATATTGGAAAAAGAAAATATTGAGAAATATTGTGAAAATTTAAAATGGAAACGTTGCCAAACATGCGAAACTCTGTTACTATTTTCGTGTAATGTCCTAAGACATACTATACATACATAATAGGAGTGGGGAGCATGGAAAAAACGTTTTTAATGGTCAAACCGGACGGAGTGCAACGCGGACTAATCGGTGATATTGTCGCACGTTTCGAAAAAAAGGGGTTTCAGCTTGCAGGAGCCAAGTTGATGAACGTATCAGAAGAGCTTGCAAAGGAGCACTATGGCGAGCATAAAGAAAGACCTTTCTTCGGAGAATTAGTCGATTTCATCACTTCCGGACCGGTTTTTGCCATGGTTTGGCAAGGGGAGAATGTCATCACCACCGCTCGTGGAATGATGGGTGCCACAAACCCTAAAGACGCGAATCTCGGTACGATCCGCGGGGACTTCGGTTTGACGGTCGGTAAAAATATCATTCACGGTTCTGACTCATCTGAAAGCGCTGTCAGGGAAATTGGATTGTTCTTCAAAGAAGAAGAGCTTCTTGAATACTCAAAACTGATGAACGAGTGGATCTACTGATCCATCCCGACAAACCGTCGCTACGGTTTGTCTTTTTTCGTTTTCAGGTTCCGGGAGGAAGGGTCCCCATCGATGAAAATCAAAAGCATCCAAATGTCCATGATCATAAAGTTTCCTGCTTTCCATAAACTTTTATGCATTCCGTTCGATATACTAGGTGTAGCAAAATCCGAAAGAAGAAAGTGTGAACCAGTTGTCCAATGAATATATGGAGTTCATTCAATCAGTCAAGCGTAAAACCAATATCGACCTCTCTCTCTATAAAGAAGCTCAAATGAAAAGGCGCCTGACGGCTTTGTATGAAAAGAAGGGATGCCGAGGGTTCAAGGAGTATTTCAACCTGATCCAAAACGACAGGGAGCAGATGGAAGAATTCCTGGACCGCATGACGATCAATGTATCGGAGTTCTTCAGGAATCAGAAGCGCTGGGAGGTCCTCGAAGAGT
Organism: Rossellomorea sp. FS2; assembly: GCF_047915635.1. NCBI lineage: Bacteria > Bacillati > Bacillota > Bacilli > Caryophanales > Bacillaceae > Rossellomorea > Rossellomorea sp. FS2. Next base: position 708,699 of record NZ_JBLRVS010000001.1, read on the forward strand.
CTGTATTGCCGAAGCTGATGAAAGGAACAAAATTGAAGGTATGGAGCGCAGCCTGTTCGACGGGCGAAGAACCGTATACCATCGCCATGATCCTGTTGAAATATCTGAAGCCCGAACAATTTACCATAATTGGGACAGACCTTGATAAAAATGCTCTTCAACGGGCGAAGGCAGCCGTATATCCGGAGCGCTCTCTTCAGGAGATACCCGAGCCGCTGAAGAAGAAGTACTTTGTGAAAGATGGGACGAGGTATATGCTGGACCGTCGCATTGTCAATTCCGTCACCTTCAAGCAGCAAAATCTACTGGCGGATCCCTTTGACTCACATGTTGATCTCATCATTTGCAGGAATGTTCTCATTTATTTTACTGAGGAGGCGAAAGCGTCACTCTATAGGAAATTCAATGAGGCGTTAAGCCCCGGAGGGTTTTTATTCGTTGGAAGCACGGAACAGATCTTCACTCCTTCACAATATGGATTTCAGTCGGAGGAGACCTTTTTCTACCGAAAGTCCAATGGAACGGGATGACTCCTGCAATAGGGTCATCCTGTTTTTTTGATAGAGTCATGAAAGGGCTTACGCATCGTTACCTGAGGAGTATAACACCTGTTTCAAGTCTGATTATTGCGCTCTGCTAAAGCGCTGAAAGGAAAGGGAGCTTCACAGGAAATCTCGTTTTTTTACGTATAAGTACTAGGAATTCTGAGGATAGTTATGTTATATTGATACATAATTCTTTAACGAGTTGAAGGGGGAAAGTGTTATGAGATATTTAACATCAGGAGAATCCCATGGTCCGCAATTGACGACCATTATCGAAGGACTTCCAGCAGGGATGCCATTATTGGCTGAAGATATAAATGAAGATCTGGCACGTCGTCAAAAAGGCCACGGCCGCGGCAGGCGGATGCAGATTGAAAAAGACCAGGCTCAGATCGTCGGAGGGGTCCGTCATGGTCAGACATTGGGCTCACCTGTAGGACTGGTAGTGGAAAACAAGGACTGGACCCATTGGACAAAGATCATGGGAATCGAGCCTTTTGAAGAATCGGATGAAGTCAAGCGTCAAATCTCAAGGCCGCGCCCTGGTCACGCCGATCTTGTAGGCGGTATGAAATACGGTCACAGAGACCTGAGGAATGTTCTTGAGCGTTCATCGGCAAGGGAAACGACGGTACGCGTAGCCGCTGGGAGTGTAGCGAAGAAGCTCCTGAAGCTGCTCGGGATCGAAGTCGTCGGCCACGTACTTGAAATCGGCGGCATCAAGTCCGAAAACGGAACGTATGAGTCCATCGATCAACTGCGAACCGTAACGGAGGAATCTCCCGTACGATGCCTCGATGAAGAAGCAGGAAAGAAAATGATGGACCTGATCGATGAAGCGAAGAAAAACGGTGATTCTATCGGGGGCGTCGTGGAAGTCGTCGTCGAAGGCATGCCTGCAGGTGTCGGAAGCTATGTGCATTACGACCGGAAGCTGGATGCGAAAATTGCAAGGGCAGTCATGAGTATCAATGCCTTTAAAGGGGTGGAATTCGGACTTGGCTTCGAGATGGCGAGAAAACCCGGAAGCGAAGTGCATGATGAAATCATCTGGGATGAAAAGAACGGGTATACGAGAAGAACCAATCGCCTGGGTGGATTCGAAGGTGGTATGTCGACAGGGATGCCGATCAGCGTCAAAGGTGTCATGAAGCCGATCCCGACCCTTTATAAGCCCCTGGAAAGTGTTGATATCGAAACGAAAGAACCGTTCAGGGCAAGCATCGAGCGATCAGACAGCTGTGCAGTCCCTGCAGCAAGCGTCGTAGCAGAAGCCGTGGTGGCTTGGGAGCTTGCTTCGGCAATCGTTGAACAATTCCACAGTGACCGCTTCGACCAGCTTCTGGACAATGTGGAAAGACAGCGACGCGCATCAAGGGAGTTTTAATCATGAAAAAGGTAGCGATCGAGACAGCTTCCAAAACGTATGACGTCATCATCGGGAATCATTTGACGGATTCCCTTTCATCCTTTCTTATAGAAAAGGGATATAGAGATCGGAAAATCTGGATCATTGCAGATGAAGCCGTCTATCATCTTCATGGCATGGTTCTCGTGGAGTACCTTAAGAAGACCTTCGATGTAACAGTCCATCTCGCACCAAGCGGGGAGAGGGCGAAGACCTTCGAGGAGTTCGAAAGGGCCATGACCCATGGACTTATGAATGGAGTCGACCGCAGTTCGGTGGTCATCGCCCTTGGGGGAGGTGCCATCGGGGATATGGCGGGATTCGTCGCCTCAACGTTCATGAGGGGTGTTCCCTTCATCGGGGTCCCGACGACCATCCTTGCTCATGATAGTTCAGTCGGTGGGAAAGTAGCGATCAACCATCCGCTCGGTAAGAATATGATCGGGCAATTTCATCAGCCCGAGGCGGTCTTTTTCGACCTTGATCATCTCAAATCGTTGCCGGAACGGGAAGTACTCTCCGGATTCGGAGAAGTCATCAAACATGCATTCCTATCCGGTGAAGACTTCTTCGAGGACATCAAGAATTCGTTCCGGGGACTTGGGGCCCTGGATGATGTGTTTCTGGAAGAGTGCCTTGAGCGGGGAATAAAAGTAAAGGCTGATATCGTCGCCAGGGATGAGAGGGAATCAAGTGTGCGCGCCTACCTGAACTTTGGTCATACGTACGGTCATGCCGTCGAAAGCGCAAGTGGATACGGGAATCGTACCCACGGGGAATGCGTGGTGGTCGGAATGATTTATGCCCTTTATCTCAGCAGGAAAATGTCAGGGATGACCTTTGACGTCGAAGGATTCGCCCATTGGGCAGCTTCTCTCGGATATGATCTGACCATCCCGGAAGAGCTGTCGTTTGCAGACCTGTATGCCCTTATGACACGGGATAAAAAAGCGAAGAATGGAGAACCTCAATTCGTTCTCCTCCGAAACATCGGAGAACCCTACCTTACCCGGGTATCAAAGGAAGACCTGGAAGAAGCGGACACATTCATCCGCACAATCAATAGATAGAAAGAAGGAGATGATGGAATGATCCGTGGAATCAGAGGAGCAACCACTGCGGCATCTAACAAGGAACAGGAAGTCCTCCTTGCAACCAAGCAATTATTGGACGAAATGATCCTACATAATCGTATCATGCCTGAAAAGATCGCTTCCGTATTCATATCGGCAACCAATGACATCGGAAGTGTCTTTCCTGCAAAAGCACTGCGGCAGCTGGAGGGCTGGACGTTTGTTCCCGTCATGTGCATGCAGGAACTGGATGTGGAAGGCGGGCTGCCCCTGTGCATACGTGTGATGGTCCATTATAACACCGAGGAGCCGCAGGAAGGGATCAAGCATATCTATAAGAACGAAGCCATCCGTTTACGGCCGGATCTTGGAACGAAAGGACGTTAATCATGAAGTGGAAAACTCAAATTCATAATCTGAAATCATATCAACCTGGAAAAACGATGGACGACGTGAAAGCCCAATTCAATTTGGATAAAGTCGTCAAGCTAGCCTCAAATGAAAATCCATTCGGTTGCTCTCCGGCAGTGAAGGAATATCTTGCAGAGCATGCATTATCACATGCAATCTACCCCGATGGATCTGCCAAAGAACTTCGTGAGGGAACCGCCCGTTTCCTTGGAGTCGAACCGGATCAGCTTTTATTCGGCAACGGTTCGGATGAGGTGATTGAAATTATTGCCAGGGCTTTGCTGAGCAGTGAAACGAACACGATCATGGCCGTGCCGACTTTCCCGCAATACAAGCATAATGCACTGGTTGAAGGTGCCGAAATCCGCGAGATTCCGTTGAAGGAAAATGGCGCTCACGACCTGGACGCGATGCTTTCCGCCATTGATGGTGATACATCCGTCGTATGGTTGTGTTCACCGAATAATCCAACAGGAGAGTATATCCGGAAAAGTGAGCTTGTGGCCTTCCTCGATGCGGTTCCTGAGCACGTGCTGGTAGTGCTGGATGAAGCGTACTATGAATATGTGGTGGCCGATGATTACTACCAATCAATCGATCTCCTTCCGAACTATCCTCAGCTGTTGATCACAAGGACGTTCTCCAAGGCGTATGGCTTGGCAGGATTCCGTGTCGGCTACGGTGTGGCGAGTGCAGAGGTCATCAGTAAGCTTGAACCGATCAGGGAACCGTTCAATAATAATGCTTTGGGTCAGGGTGCAGCTCTCTCGGCACTTACGGATCAGGCCTTCATCGAGAAATGCAAGGAAGAAAACCGCAGGGGTCTTCAACAATATTATGATTTCTGTGAAGAAAATGGGCTGAAGTATTTTCCATCCCAGGCAAACTTCATCCTGATCAATTTCGGCGTGAGCGGGGACGAAGTCTTCCAGTTCCTCATGAGTAAGGGCTATATCGTCCGTTCTGGTGAGGCTCTTGGCATTCCGAACACGGTCAGGGTGACGATCGGTTCTTCTGAACAAAATGAAGAAGTGATCACAAGAATGAAAGAATTTCTTGGAGCAAGATTGACACAATGAATAGTGACCAGTCGGAAAGAAGATTCTTTCCGACTTTTTTCTAACGGGACGAGGTGGAAGGAACATGAAGGGTAATGTAGTAGTGATAGGGCTGGGGCTCATCGGAGGGTCCCTTGCCCTGTGTATTAAGAATCAACATCCCGAAGCAAGGGTTGCAGGGTTTGACGTGCAGGAGAAGGAAATGAAGCTTGGACTCAGCCTCGGGATCATCGATCAAGCCGTCGATTCGTTGAAGGATGCTGTTGAATCAGCGGATCTGATCATCATATCGACCCCTGTCTTCCAGACGGAGAAACTTCTTGAATCATTCAGGGACTTCAACTTGAAGCCGACTGTCATCATTACCGATACAGGTAGTACAAAAGCACAAATCATGAAGAGGGCAGAGAGTATTCTACCGGAAGAATGGTGTTTCATAGGAGGACATCCCATGGCGGGCTCCCACAAGAGTGGCGTCACGGCAGCCAAGGATTTTCTATTTGAGAATGCCTTTTACATGCTCACTCCCGGGAAAGGGCATTCCGAAGAGAGGATCGATGAACTGAAGCAGTGGCTCAGCGGGACTCAGGCGAAGTTTATCGTGATCGATCCGAAGGAACATGACGCTGTAACGGGAACGATCAGTCATTTCCCTCACATCGTCGCGGCCTCCCTCGTACAGCAGGCGAAGCGTCATGCAGAGGACCATCCCTATGTGAGGAGGCTCGCTGCCGGTGGATTCCGCGATATCACCAGGATTGCTTCATCGAGCCCCGTCATGTGGAAGGACATCACCATGCAGAACAGGGAAGTCCTTCTTGCCCAGCTTGCTCAGTGGAATGAAGAGATGAATGCAGTCATCGAGATGATTGAAGAAAATGACCCCGAAGTGATCGCATCCTACTTCGAGGAAGCAAAATCATTCAGGGACGAGCTACCGATGCTTTCGAAAGGCGCCATCCCTTCCTTTTATGATCTCTTTGTAGATGTCCCCGATTATCCTGGTGTGATCTCGGAGGTCACGGGTTATCTTGCCGAAGAGGAGATCAGTTTGACCAATATCCGTATCATGGAGACACGGGAAGACATATACGGAGTTCTGGTCATCAGCTTCCAAACGTCCCAGGACAGGGACAAGGCGATGAAATGCCTGACAAATAAAACAGGTTATGAACTATTTCTAGGATGAGGTGAATCGATATGCAGGACAGTAAAAGACTGGCGAAACCGTCAAATGGATTGGATGGAGAAATCAATGTGCCGGGTGATAAATCCATCTCCCACCGTGCCATCATGTTTGGCTCTATTGCAGAAGGAGAGACGAAGGTACATAACTTCCTTATGGGTGACGACTGTTTGAGTACGATCTCATGCTTCAGGAAACTCGGGGTGCAGATCGACGTCTCCGACGATGAAATCATCGTACACGGTAAGGGCTGGGACGGACTAGAGGAACCTGTTGATATTCTTGACACAGGAAACTCCGGAACCACCACCCGGCTCATCATGGGGCTCCTTGCAGGCCGGCCTTTCCATTCCATCCTCATCGGTGATGAATCCATTGCCAGACGGCCGATGAAGCGGGTGGCCGACCCTTTGAAGCAGCTTGGAACAAAGATCGATGGGCGCGCAGGCGGGGATTATACACCCCTTTCCATCAGGGGTGGGGATCTTCAAGGGATCCGGTATGAACTGCCCGTTGCAAGCGCCCAGGTGAAGTCTGCGATCCTTCTTGCCGGCATACAGGCCGAAGGGGTGACAGAAGTAATCGAACCGGAGCGGACCAGGGACCACACCGAAAGGATGATCCTCCAGTTCGGAGGAGAGGTCTCCAGGGAAGGGCAAAGCATCAAAGTGACTGGCGGCCAGGCATTCAAGGGCTGTACGGTCGATGTGCCTGGAGATATATCTTCAGCAGCCTTTTTCATGGTGGCGGCAGCCATCGTTCCAGGAAGTCGTGTTCGCTTGAAACAGGTAGGTCTTAATGAGACAAGGACAGGGATCCTTTCTGTCATGAGAGAGATGGGGGCATCGATCGAGGTCATTCCTTCGGGAGATCCCAAAGGGGAACCTGTAGGTGACCTTGTCGTCGAAACATCCAGTCTGCATGGAGTTGAAATCGGAGGTGATACCATTCCAACCCTGATCGATGAAATCCCGATTATCGCCCTCCTTGCCACTCAGGCAGAAGGGACGACCGTGATCAAAAATGCAGAAGAGCTGAAGGTGAAGGAGACAAACCGCATCGATGCAATCGTCGAGGAATTGCAAAAGCTTGGAGCCGACATCGAAGCCACGGAAGATGGGATGATCATCCGCGGGAAGACGGACCTGCACGGAGGAGAAGTCCATTCCTGGGGGGATCACCGTATCGGCATGACGCTTGCCATCGCGTCCCTGATCACGTCCTCAGATGTGGTATTACAGGATCATGAAGCAGTCAATATTTCATATCCTCAATTCTTCGATCATATCGATCAATTGATAGCACGCACATAGTCATGGAAGCATCACCTCCTTCATAGCTTGTCTATAAAGGAAGGTGATGTTTTCATGACTTCATATATCTTGGAACAAGTATGGATGATTGGCGGCTCAGAACCTGTGTCGATCCTGGTGGAAGAGGGGATGATATCAGCCATCAGAAGTTCATTTCCTCATTACCGCTTTATGAGGGGGGATGTTTCTCCTTTCGTCATGGGGCCAACCCACGTATTTTGTGACCTTGAATACCCCGAGTACCTGCAGCATCAGGGGTCCATGGATGAATACACCGCGAAAGGATGCACGACGATCCTGACCGCCTTCCCCCTCGAGTATGAATATGAATTTGAACAAAATTGGAGAGGAATCAAGAAGGCGATGCAATTAAGTCCCCTCGACTTCATCATCGGGATGAAGACGACCCCTCAACGGATCACACCGGGAATCATCCGTAAATGCAGGGCCCGGAAAGTCCCGGTCATTTGGGTTGACATCATGGATGCTGATGCACTCACGGTGATCCCGTGGGGGTGGGTCAGAGAAGCCCTCAATCATTATCCCATTACTTTTGTCCCTTTTTTTTCGACGGAACCAGACACCCAAACCCGTGAAAGACATCTGAGGATCTGGCAAAATACGATGAAATCGGTGAAGATTCCCCATATCGGCGTCCCGATTGGACAAAAAGTCCCCCTGAAACCAGAGGTCTTAAGAAAAATCGGGATCCACCCCCATAGAGGAATTCTATCTCCCGGCAGAGAAATTAGTTATAACCTTTATTTGGAGAAGGTACCAGAGGGCGACTTACTCGTTCGGGATACCCAACATGTGCTAAAATGTACGATGAGTAAAGGGGAATGTCTTTTCCTGAATGGGCATCCTACCGCCTATCGTGGGAAAGGTGAGGAAATTGTCATACGTACCCCCGGATTTTTTGTGGAGCCTACTCCATACCGGCTGTAATGCCGAGGAACATACATGTAAAGGATGAAGAGATTGACCATGACCACTGGAGAAAAAATGATCGCTTCCCTGGAAGAAGGCAAACTGGAAGAAGCAATGAAGCATCTTGAAGAAACAATGAAGTTCGGCTCACATGAAGAAAAGTTCTCACTCGCAGAGGAACTTCATCACCTTGGTTTCCTCGAAGAAGCCAAATCACTCTATGAGAATCTGCTGGAGTACTATCCTGGTGAAGGCGAGCTCCTGATTGAAATCGCAGAAATCCTTGTGGAGATGGATAAGGAAGAAGAGGCCGTGGAACGGCTGTCGGAACTTGATAACGATGATCCCGTGTATCCAAGGGGACTTCTCCTCCTGGCTGATCTTTATCAGATGCAGGGATTGTTCGAAGTCAGTGAGCAGAAGCTCAAACGTGCCAAAGAGCTTCTCCCGAAAGAGCCTGTCATCGACTTTGGGCTTGCAGAGCTTTATTCGGAGACCGGCAGATTCCTTGAAGCCATTCGCTACTATACGGTCCTTGTCGAAGCGGGGCATGTGGAGTTCAGCGGTGTCCATATCCACCAGAGGCTTGCGGAGGCATATAGCGTTGGAGGGGCTTTCGAGGAAGCACTGAAGCATTACGAAATGGCCCTTGAGGAACACCTGGAGATCAACACCCTATTCGGCTATGCGTTCACCGCGTACCAAGCCGGCTTTTATGAAACGGCCATCGAGAAATTGGAGTCCGTCAAAGAACTGGACCCTGAGTATCACTCCGTTTACCTTCTATTGGCCAGGGCCTACGAGCATGAAGAGCGCCTAGAGGAAAGTCTGGAAGCGGTAAGGGAAGGCCAAAAACAAGATGAGTTCAATAAGGAGCTCAGCTTCTTCGGGGGCAGAGTCGCCCTGAAACTCGGTTTGGACGCTGATGCAGAAGAACTCCTGAGGAATGCCCTTGCCCTGGATCCGGGATATCTGGAAGCGGCCCTTGTACTGAATAAGTTATTCTTTGCCTATGACAAATACGAAGACGTGCTTGAAATCGCAGCGATTGTCAAAGGGGAAGGGGAAGAAGAACCGCAGCTTTCCTGGGACCTTGCCAAAGCGTATGAGGGGCTTGAACAATATAAGGATGCATTAAACCATTATCGCCTTGCATATACTGACTTTAAGAATCATCAGGAATTCCTTCTCGAGTATGGAGAGTTTCTTGTAGAGGAAGGACTTCGGACAGAAGCGGTAGAAGTATATAAACAGCTGATCGTCATGGACCCCTCCAACGATGAGTGGCAGGATCTGATTGAAAGATTGCAAGACTGAATCAGGCATCACAGAAGGCATGTCCGAATATAGATTGTAACAGACCATTTTCGCAGAGGAGGGAATACCATGGCCACCCCTGTTTCTGTCAACGAGAAGAAAGATTTTATCCGCTGGTTTTTGAATCGATATCAACTGAAGCGCAGAGAATGCGTGTGGATCCTGAATTATCTGATGAGTCATGACCAATTGATGAAGAAGGTTCATTTTGTCGAAGAATCCCAGTATTGCCCGAGAGGACTCGTCATGTCCACCCACTGCGTGGAAGAAGTTCCGTTCAGGTTCTATAAAGAGAATATCATGACGACCGACGCGGAAAAGTCATTCCACGATATCCGTTTAAACAAAGAAGAAGACATTTACATCCAGCTTAATTTCAGCAAAGCGAATGCAAGCTACCAGTTCGCGGCCGTCCTGGAAGAGAATCCGTTCATGCCGAAATACCTTCTGATCAATGAGAAGGATAAGGCCGTTGCAGAGCAGTTCCTGACTGAAAGCCTGCACTCCTTCCATAAGGACCGTCTCTTGGAGGCGATCGACCGTGCCCTTGATGAGGGGGACAAGGAGGCATTCCTTGAATTGACTTCGAAACTTCAAACGCTGGAAGGATGAAAAAGGGAAGGCTCCGGCCTTTCCTTTTTTTTTGTTGTCTGGTACCGCTCGTGAAATCGCTTTAAAACAGGTTGGACTAATGATATGATGGTAATGAAGGATAGATTTGTAAAGAGAGGGTTTAACATGAATTGGAATACACATGATATAGACGTGTTTGAACAACAGAAGGAATACATAGACACTGCCGTCATACCGCTGATCCCGGCCGATTTTGGAACCGGTATCCGTACGTCTGCGGCACAGATGGAATTCATCACCCTGCTGTGCTTCCACCTCGAAAGGCAGTTCAAGGGCCGGATGATCATCACTCCGCCATACACTTACTCCCTGAATGCAGGATATCCCGATGAGCAGGACCGTCTGGCCCAGTGGGGGGATGGCTTGAAGGAGAGCGGTGTGAAGCATTGCTTCTTCCTGACGTCGGACAGCGGCTGGAAAGGGGTCGAGGACCTGATGGGGGACGGGCTGGTCTGGGTGCCTTCGATCCCGCTAGAGCATCTCGACGAGCAATACAAGCATTCAATCATGGAAGATCAGGTGAAACAGCTCCTGAATGTGATTGTTCAGAAGTGGCAGAAAAATTCATAAAAACTTCACATTGTTGTATTATTTAGACAATACAGTTATTGATTTTACAAAAAGTTTAATATATCATGGTTATGTCCTAGTTTTATATTTGTGCGAAATATGTCCGGGATGGACTTACCTTACGACAGAGGGGGGAAAAGGATGAGCAAACAGCGTGTTTCCAGACGTCAATTCCTTAACTATACACTCACGGGTGTAGGCGGTTTCATGGCAGCCGGGATGCTGATGCCGATGGTCCGTTTTGCTGTTGATCCAGTTTTGAAAGCGGAAGCATCGGGGGATTTTAAAGCGACAAAACAAAAAGTGTCCGAACTTTCCAATGAGCCTGTGCGTGTCGACTTCTCTTATGAGCAGAAAGATGCCTGGTATACATCGGATGTGACACAGACAGCCTGGGTATACAAGAACAAGGAAGGCAAAATCATTGCCCTTTCGCCGATCTGTAAGCATTTGGGCTGTACCGTGAACTGGAACGGCAGTAAGGAAGACAAAGAAATGTTCTATTGTCCATGTCACGGCGGACTTTACCACAAGAATGGTGAAAACGTTCCCGGGACACCGCCTACAGCTCCGTTGGATTCCTATCCGACAAAAGAGAAAGACGGTATTCTGTATCTTGGACAACCTGAACCAAATAAATTCGTTAAGAAGTAGGGAGGGCGTATTCAGTGCTTAACAAGATCTATGATTGGGTGGACGAGCGTCTTGACATTACGCCGTTATGGCGTGATATTGCGGATCACGAAGTGCCTGAACACGTAAACCCTGCGCATCACTTTTCTGCGTTCGTTTACTGCTTTGGCGGTTTGACGTTTTTCGTTACCGTTATTCAAATCCTGTCCGGGATGTTCTTGACGATGTACTATGTTCCGGATATCAAAAATGCATGGGAATCGGTTTATTATCTGCAGAATGAAGTGGCATTCGGACAGATCGTACGTGGGATGCACCATTGGGGTGCGAGTCTCGTCATCGTCATGATGTTTCTACATACCCTGCGCGTATTCTTCCAGGGAGCCTATAAAAAACCTCGTGAATTGAACTGGGTCGTTGGAGTACTGATCTTCTTCGTCATGCTGGGTCTCGGTTTCACGGGTTACTTATTGCCTTGGGATATGAAAGCGCTATTTGCGACGAAGGTCGGCCTTGAGATTGCGGGAGCAACCCCGTTCATAGGTGATCAGGTTAAATCCCTCCTCGCAGGTGACCCCCATATTGTTGGGGCGCAGACGCTTACACGATTCTTCGCGATCCACGTATTCTTCCTGCCGGCTGCTCTACTCGGACTGATGGGAGCTCACTTCCTCATGATCCGTAAGCAGGGTATATCTGGGCCGTTGTAAAATCGAATAAACCTATTAAAAGGAGGGGGACAATATGCATCGTGGTAAAGGGATGAAGTTTGTGGGGGACTCGCGTGTTCCTGCTGAACGAAAACCGAATATTCCAAAAGACTATTCGGAGTTCCCAGGCAAAACAGAAGCCTTCTGGCCGAACTTCCTGCTGAAGGAATGGCTGGTGGGAGCTGTTTTCCTAATCGGTTATCTTTGCTTGACAGTGGCTCATCCATCTCCGTTGGAACGGATTGCCGACCCGACGGATACGGGATATATACCGCTGCCTGACTGGTATTTCTTATTTCTCTATCAATTATTGAAGTATACGTACGCATCTGGTCCTTATAATGTGATCGGTGCCTTCATCATTCCTGGAATCGCTTTCGGTGCGCTTCTCCTGGCTCCGTTCATCGACAGGGGACCTGAACGACGCCCGACAAAGCGTCCATTTGCAACGGGTTTCATGATTCTTGCACTGGCTGCAACCTACTTCCTTACATGGGAGTCCGTCGCGACACATGACTGGGCTGCAGCGAAGGAACAGGGGAAGATCCAGGCAGAAGCGGATATCGATAAAGAATCCGAAGGATATAAAATTTATTCAGATCAAAAGAACGGTTGTATCAACTGCCATGGTGACAATCTCCAAGGTGGAGCCGGTCCATCCCTGGTGGGCACAGGCCTCTCACAGGAAGAAGTTGCCGATATTGCGGTGAATGGTAAGCCGCCGGGAATGCCTGCTGATCTGTTCCAGGGTTCCGATGAAGAACTGGATAAATTGGCAGAATTTATTTCTGGTTTAGAAGGGGAATAATGCTTAAGAGAGCCGCTCATGCTGGCTCTCTTTTCTCATGTAACGAAAGGTGTGGATTTAAATGATTTGGTTATGGTCAATATTACGGAATCCTGCATTCTTGTGGGTGCTTTTGATCGTCAATGTACTCGGGACGATCTATGGATATATATGGTACCTTCCGCAACTGGAGCAAACTCCTGGGATTTTCATCCCCTTTGTTCCCGACAGTCCGACTGCAAGCCTGTTTTTCTGTTTCGTGCTGATCGCCTTCCTGCTTAAACGGAATTGGCCGATCTTTGAGGTCCTGGCCATCATCACCCTGTTCAAATACGGGGTGTGGGCGATTGTCATGAATCTGCTGACCCTTTGGGTATCGGGGGATCTTCCTTGGGAAGGGTACATGCTCATGGTGTCCCACGGGGCCATGGCGGTCCAGGGGATCCTGTATTCCTCGTTTTACCGGGTGAAGCCGTGGCATATCGTGGTGGGTGCCGTATGGGCGGTCCATAATGACATCATTGATTATGTGTATATGCAGTATCCGGTCTATTCCCAACTATACAAATACATACAGCATATCGGATATTTTACCTTCTGGCTCAGCATCGCCTCCATTGCGATCGCCTATTATTTCACCCAGAAGACAACGAGGAACTCCCTGACGCTGTAAAGAGGTCTACTCTTGTCCACCCCTTCATACACTTTACTAGTAGCAATAGGGGGGACGAGAATGAAAGTCATTCAACTATTATTTATTGTCATAGCGCTCATGCTGGTACCGAAACCATTTCATGCCCTGGGGGAGTCGCCTGCCGGGTCCGGGGAACTTGATGAATTGGCCGACCAGGCACTTCAGATGACAAAGGCTGGGAAATATGAGGAGGCAAAAAAGTTCCTTACCCACTTTTCGGAGGTATTCCCGGCTTCGGGCAGCAGCCGCCCCTTGTCCATGGATGAGCTGAGGATCCTGACGATGTCCCATGACTATGCAGTGGAAAGCATCAATCAGGTTTCCGTTGATCATGCCCAAAAGGTGAATGCCGTAACCAAGTTCAGGCTCGTAATCGATACGCTGTCCAGCCGGTATCAGCCCCTTTGGGTCGAGATGGAAGATCCGATCATGGAAGCCTTCAGCGACGTGAAGACGGCTGCGGAAGAAGGGGATATGGAAGCCTACCATTCCACGTTGAATACGTTCCTTTCCAAATATAATATCATTCAGCCGAGTGTCAGGCTCGACTTGCCTGTGGAGCGTTCCCAGGCGCTGGATGCCAAAATCACCTATTTGGATCACTATCGCAAAAACGTGCTCAAGAGCGAGGGGATGACGGAGTTGACCACCCTTGAAGGAGATTTGAAGGACTTATTCGAAAATGTGACCGAGGATGAGGCCGATCCGTCCTTATGGTGGGTCATCATTTCTACAGGTAGCATCATCATTTCCACATTATCTTACGTAGGTTGGAGAAAATATAAGGGTCAAAAGGAAGCGAAAACAACAGAGAGACAAAAAAATTGACAAGAACCTTATATCACTATAGAATTTAGGTAATTTAACATGTGGAGGTTATGGCGATAATGGTAGGATTTTTGATTTACTTTCTACTGATCGCTCTCATTCCGATCATTGCACAGATGAGAGTAAAAAGCACATTCAATAAATATTCCAAAGTCAGATCCACTTCAGGTATGACGGGTATGGAAGTCGCCCGCAGAATCCTGGATGATAACGGTTTGTATGATGTAAAGGTTGTAGAAGGCCGGGGATTCCTGAGTGACCACTACAACCCCGTCACCAAGACGGTGGCATTATCCCCGGATAATTATCACGGTCATTCCGTTGCCGGTGCGGCCGTTGCAGCCCATGAGGTCGGACATGCCATACAGGATGCGGAAAGCTATGCTTTCCTTAGATTCCGCCACAGACTGGTCCCCCTTGCGAATATTGGTTCCAATATGTCATGGATTTTCCTCATGATCGGGATCTTTACCCAAGCGACAGGAATGTTCTTGCTGGGAATCGTCCTCATGGCCCTCGGTGTGGTATTCCAGCTGGTCACGCTGCCGGTTGAGTTCAATGCATCCTCACGGGCCATGAACCAGGTGGTCTCACTCGGCTTGATCCGCAATGAGGAGGAGCGTCACGCGAAGAAGGTACTGAACGCGGCGGCCATGACGTATGTGGCGGCAGCGGCAGTAGCCATCATCGAGCTTCTCCGTTTGATCCTGATCTACACCGGGATGAACAACGACGACTAATAAAAACAGCTCCAGACGGATCCTGAAGGGATCTGCTGGAGCTGTTTTTTTATCTGAAACGGCCTGCTCAAAGGTCGAGTGGATTTTTATCCGCATCCAGGGTAAAGCCTTCTCCGAGGACGTCGTGCACGACGGTGACGGATACGAAGGCGTGTGGATCTATGGCATTGATGATATTTTTAAGACGGACGATCTCGTTTTTTCCTACGACGCAGTAGAGGACTTCACGGTCTTGCTTTGTGAAGGATCCATGCCCTTTCAAGACGGTGACGCCGCGATCCATTTTATCATGGACCATCTTGGCGATCTCTTCATGATGGTCGGAGATGATCATGGCACCTCTCGCAGCATAGGCGCCTTCCTGCATGAAGTCGATGACCCTCGCCCCCACGAACACGGCGACGAGCGTATACATGGCTTCCCGGTATTGAAGATAGGTAAGGAGGGAAGCAAGGATGACGACGGCATCGAACATGAACATGGTCCTTCCCATGCTCCAGCCGATGTATTTATGGGCAAGCCTTGCCAGGATGTCGACTCCCCCCGTCGTTCCGCCGAAACGGAAGATCGTTCCGAGTCCGATCCCGACAAAGACACCGGCAAACAGGGCGGCAAGGAACAGATCTCCTTCGAGATTGATATTCATCTGGTAGCGCTGGAAGATCCACAGGAAGACGGATAGTCCAACGGTGCCGATGACGGTATACCCGAAGGATTTCTTACCCAGGAGCTTCCACCCGAGAATGAACAGGGGGATGTTGAGGGCAAGGTTGGAATAGGATGGATCGATATGGAACAAGAAATAAAGGATCAGGGTGATCCCGGTGAATCCGCCCTCCGCCAATTCATTTCTCATGTTAAAATGAACTAATCCGAATGCGAAGATGGCTGAACCCAGGATGATGAAGATGATATTTTTAAGGCGGAGCCCTAACATGGTGAAACCTCCCTCAATGCCGTAATGAACTGGTTGACAGAGACATTATATAGGAAGGGATAGAAACTGGCAATAACATTTATAACCGTCCGGGGGCATGCGTAATAGTTGTATTGACGGTGAAGTTTAGCTAACATGATAAAAGATAATGGAGGAGTGTGACGACTCATGAATAAGAAGACAATGGAACAAATGCAAAACGATGTGGATGCATACATAAGTCAATTCAAGGAAGGCTACTTCAGCCCGCTGGCCATGATGGCCAGGCTGACGGAAGAATTGGGCGAACTAGCCAGGGAAATCAATCATTATTATGGTGAAAAGCCAAAAAAAGATTCGGAAACAGAAAAGGCCATCGATGAGGAGCTGGGTGATCTCTTATTTGTGGTGATCTGTCTTGCCAATTCCCTCGGCATCAGCCTCGAGGACGCACATGATCGAGTGATGGAAAAATTCAATACCCGTGATAAAGATCGCTGGACCCGTATAGAAGGAGGGGATGACAATGGAAATGATTAAGGTGTCGATTGCAGGGCCAAGGGGAAGAATGGGGAAGGAAGCAGTCACCCTCGTGAAAGAAACGGACCATTTTGAATTGGTCAGTGTGATCGACCATAAACGGGAAGCCGCTGCAGGAGTCCCTGTGTACGATTCCCTGGAAGAATGTTTCGCTCATGAAGTGCCAAACGTGCTGATCGATCTTACAACGCCTGAAGTGGGGTATAAGCATACAAAGACCGCATTGGAGCATGGTGTGAGACCGGTCGTCGGTACGACAGGATTCACGGCAGAACAGTTGGATGAGCTCAAAAGCCTTGCTGAAGATAAAGGCATCGGATGCATCATCGCACCGAACTTCGCCATCGGGGCCGTTTTGATGATGAAGTTCTCCCAAATGGCGTCAAAATATTTTCCTGACATCGAAATCCTTGAGCTCCACCATGATCAAAAGCTCGATGCACCGTCCGGCACGGCGGTCAAGACAGCCGAGATGATCAGGGAAGTCAGGCAGTCCAAAGAACAGGGGCACCCAGAAGAAAAGGAAACCCTCCAGGGTGCACGGGGAGCCGAAATGGATGGCATGCACATCCACAGTGTACGTCTTCCGGGACTCGTTGCCCATCAGCAGGTCATGCTTGGAGGAGAAGGGGAACTGTTGACCATCCGTCATGATTCATTCCACCGGAAGAGCTTCATGTCGGGCGTGAAGGTATGCGTGGAAACGGTCATGGAGCTGAAGACCCTCGTCTACGGCCTTGAAAATATACTGGAATAGAAGGTGACATTCATGAATATTGCGCTAATCGCCCATGATAAGAAAAAAGACGATCTTATCCGTTTCGTATTGGCTTACCAGCCCATCTTTGAGCAGCATTCCCTTTTTGCCACCGGGACGACCGGTACAAGGATCACGACAGAAACCGGATTGCCGGTTCATCGCTTCAGGTCCGGGCCCCTTGGGGGAGATCAGGAAATAGGGGCTTATATCGCCAATGATAAGATGGATCTGGTCCTATTCTTCCGGGATCCATTGACTGCCCAACCCCATGAACCGGACGTATCAGCCTTGATCCGCCTATGTGACGTGTATTGCGTTCCCCTTGCAACGAATATGGGCAGTGCGGAAGTCCTGGTCAAAGGGCTTGAAAGAGGAGATATTGAATGGAGGAGCATCATCAATGGGAGTGAATGAGCAGGCAGTCGATATCCTGGCCTTTGGTGCCCATGCCGATGATGTCGAAATCGGTATGGGGGGAACCATTGCCAAGTACGCTGAGAAAGGGAAGCGCATCGTCATCTGCGATCTTACCCACGCAGAACTATCATCCAACGGGACCGTGGAACTTCGCCTGGAGGAAGCGAGGAAGGCCGCGGATATCCTGGGTGCGTCAGAGCGGATCACCCTCGATATCCCAGATCGGGGCATATACATAAACGAGAATCATCTGAAAAAGGTCGTCGAAGTCATACGTACCTATCGTCCCAATGTCATCTTTGCTCCGTATGAAAAGGATCGCCACCCCGATCACGGGAACGCATCGAGATTGATCACTGAAGCGTACTTCTCTTCGGGGATCCGGAAATTTCACGGGGAGTTGGACGCCCATAAGCCCCAACATTTATATTATTACATGATCAATGGTTTCCACCGTCCGGACTTCATGGTGAATATCGAAGGCTATATGGATAAGAAGGTGGACAGCCTCCGAGCCTATACGAGTCAGTTCATTCAGGCATCCGGAGTGGCGACACCGCTTACAAAAGGCTACATAGAGTCTGTGGAGGCGAGGGAAACCATGATGGGCAAGGAAGTGGGCTCCCTTCATGCTGAAGGGTTCTTCACCCACACACCCATTACATTGCATCATGATCTATTAGGAGAGTAACAATCATGAAGTTGAAAATCGGTATCACATGCTACCCGACTGTCGGGGGCTCGGGTGTAGTGGCAACAGAGCTTGGTAAACTGCTTGCAGAAAGAGGACATGAAATCCATTTCATCACCTCGAGCATCCCTTTCAGATTGGACAAGATGTACCATAATATCTACTTTCACCAGGTGGAAGTGAATCAGTATTCCGTATTCCAGTACCCGCCGTATGATATCGCACTGGCTAATAAGATGGCCGAGGTGGTGGAACGAGAGGAGCTTGATATCCTCCACGTCCATTACGCGATCCCTCATGCCGTCTGTGCCATCCTCGGGAAACAAATGTCGGGGAAGGATGTGAAGATCGTCACGACCCTTCACGGCACGGATATCACAGTGCTCGGATATGATGCCTCACTGACGGGGGCGATCCGCTTCGGTATCGAAAAATCCGATGTGGTCACAGCAGTGTCGACAGCCCTCGTGAAGCAGACCGACGACTTGATCAGACCGGACAAAGATATACGCACGGTATATAATTTTATCGATGAGAGGGTGTACCGGAAGACTGACTCGTCCCACCTTCGAACGGAATATGGGATCTTGCCTCATGAAAGGGTGCTCATTCACGTTTCGAACTTCAGAGGGGTCAAACGGGTGAAGGATGTCGTGGGTGCATTTGCCAAGATCCAGGAAGCTGTTCCTTCAAAGCTGCTACTGGTAGGAGACGGTCCGGAAATGGGGGCAATCTCCTCTCTCGTAAAAGAACTGGGGATCGAGGAATATGTCTTATTCCTGGGGAAACAAAATAACTTGGAAGAACTCTACTCCATCAGCGATCTCAAGCTGCTCCTGTCCGAAAAAGAGAGCTTCGGTCTTGTCGCCTTGGAGGCCATGGCCTGCGGGGTACCGGCAATCGGAACTGATATCGGGGGAATACCGGAAGTGATCGAGGACGGGGTGAACGGTTTCATCTGTCCACTCGGTGACCTTGAAGCCGTGGCAAGTAAAGCCGTCAGAGTGTTGAAGGACGGAGATCTTTATGAAGAGATCTCAAGGAATGCACTTGAAACCGTGCGTACAAAATTCCATCGGAATCGCGTGGTCGATCAGTATGAGTCCATCTACAAGGAATTGATCTAAGGGGGAGATAGGATGTTACCGAGGGAGTTTTCCCAGGCGCTGCCCGTTCTTCTTGAATTGGAAGCGAACGGATATGACGCCTATTTCGTCGGCGGATCGGTCAGGGACCATCTCCTGGGCAGGCCGATCAATGATGTCGATATTGCAACATCTGCCCTTCCTGAAGAGGTTAAGAGCATTTTCCGCGATACGGTGGATATCGGGATTGACCATGGCACCATTTTGGTGCTGACGGGATCCGGAAGGTTCGAAGTGACGACCTTCAGGACGGAAGCAGGTTATCAGGATTTCAGGAGACCCGATTCCGTCGATTTTGTAAGGTCCCTCGAGGAAGATCTTAAACGGAGGGACTTCACCATCAACAGCATGGCCATGGATGCAAGGGGCAGGATCCTGGATCCGTTTGAAGGGCGGGTTGATCTTCGCGAAAAAAGGATCCGCACCGTCGGCCTGCCGGATGAACGATTTTCAGAGGATGCCCTGCGGATGATGCGGGGGATCCGCTTTGTCGCTCAGCTAGGATTCGACATGGAAGATGATACACGAGAGGCGATTACCCGTCATGCCCCCCTCATGAGCCACATCGCCGTGGAGAGAAAGACCATGGAATTCGAGAAGATCCTCGCCTCTATGAACAAACATCTTGCTTTTAACCTGCTGGTGCGCACCGGTCTGTACCGTGAGCTCCCCATGCTTGAAGGATATGGTGATGTTATTGAAGCCATGGGCGAGAACCCAGCGGTGAGATCACTGTCGAAGGACCAGGCTTGGTTATACCTGCTATTTCATGTGATGGATGGCGGTTTCCTGAAAGCCTGGCGGCTGCCTAAAAAGGAAATCAAAGCGAGGGAAAAAGAGAAAGAGTCGTTGAAGGAACGCCTTTGTGGGGACTGGTCTCCACAGCTCCTCTATAAGACAGGAAGGAACGGGGTAGTGAACGTTGAATCCGTTGCTTCCTGTATCTCAACCTCTCCCCATTCGATTCGTGAGGCCTTGAATCGCTACGACGAACTGCCCATCCATTCAGTAAAGGACATCAAGGCGACCGGGGCGGAGCTGATCAAATGGAAAGGGAACCCGGGGGGACCATGGGTGAAAGAGGAAATAGCAAAAATCGAAGAGGCCATCTTAAACGGAGAACTTTCGAATGAAAAGGCTTCGATCAGAAAGTGGGTGACAACATGCAATCGGTCATAAGGGAGAAACTTTTGTCCGCGTTATCGGATTCACCGGATGATTTCCTGTCCGGCCAGGCCCTTGCAGACATTGCGGGCTGTTCACGGGCTGCCGTGTGGAAGCATATCGAAGAGCTCAGGAAAGAAGGATTCGTCCTCGAAGCTGTGAGGAAGAAAGGGTACCGGATCATCGGTGCTCCTGACAGTGTGACTGCAAACAAATTGAAGATCGGTCTGAAGACGAAGACACTCGGCCAGAATATCCATTATGAAGAAACCGTGGGGAGCACCCAGAAAGTGGCGCATGAACTGGCTGCCAATGGAGCTCCTGAAGGAACGCTCGTCATTGCGGATGAGCAGACGGATGGACGGGGAAGGCTGATGCGGGAGTGGCATTCATCGAAAGGGACGGGCATATGGATGAGCCTGATCCTGAAGCCGCTCCTCCCTCCCCAGAAAGCCCCGCAGTTCACATTGATCGCAGCGGTGGCCGTCGTTCAGGCCATTCAGGAGGCAACCGGCCTCGAGCCGCAGATCAAATGGCCGAACGATATCCTGATCAATGGCAAGAAAGCGACGGGGATCCTGACCGAGCTCCAGGCGGAACCGGATAAAATCAACTCTATCATCATCGGAATCGGCATGAACGTCAACCAGACCCAAGAGCATTTTCCCGATGAGTTGAAGAGTCTCGCCACTTCCTATGGAATGGAGGCTGGCCGTTCACTTTCCCGATCTGACATCGTCCAGAGGGTGTTAGAGCGGATGGAGGCACTTTATGAGCTGTATCTGGCAAAGGGATTCACCCCCATCAAGCTCATGTGGGAAGGTTATGCCGTCAGTATCGGGAGGAGAATCACCGCCCGGACGATCAACGGGTCCATCGAAGGATATGCCCGAGGGATCACGGAAGAAGGAGTCCTTCAGATTGAAGACGATGCCGGTCGGATCCATCACATTTATTCCGCGGATATCGAGTTGTCCCGTTAAGAGGAGCAAAAAGCTCCTCTTTTTTTTAGGCTCAGACTTGCCTCTTCGTCGTCGTCCTATGCTATAATCGGAATTGGGCAGTATCCCTTAGGAACTGCACCTTGAAGCGTTTACATCCATATTCGAAAACTAAAATCTGCCTTGATCCGTTCAGGACTGGGACAGAGGGCCGAAACTTTACGATAATCCAGGGATCCTTCTGTCAATTTTTTGCAGAAGGATCCTTTTTATATCATTTTGTTTCGTCACCTCTGACTGAAAAGAAGGAGGAACTCATGAAACAGACGACACAATTCTTAAAGATGAAAGAAAGCGGAGAAAAGATTTCCATGCTCACGGCCTATGATTACCCGACAGCGAAGCTTGCTCAGGAAGCAGGGATCGACCTGCTTCTGGTCGGTGACAGCCTCGGTATGGTCGTACTTGGCTATGATTCCACGGTAGCCGTTACCACCTCTGATATGATCCACCATACGAAAGCGGTCAGGAGAGGTGCTCCCGACACGTTCACAGTGACGGATCTGCCTTTCATGACCTATCATCTCTCTACAGAGGAGACATTGAAGACTGCAGCAAAAATCATGCAGGAAGGCGGGGCCCATGCCGTGAAGCTTGAAGGGGCGGGTACGGTCGTCGATCGGATCCATGCCCTTACCGCTGCCGGGGTCCCCGTCATGGCCCATCTCGGGCTGACACCGCAATCGGTCGGGGTCCTCGGAGGATATAAGGTCCAAGGGAAAACAGCTTCCCAGGCGGAAAAGCTGATCAGGGATGCACGGGAATGCGAGGAGGCGGGAGCCTTTGCCCTCGTTCTCGAATGCGTGCCAAAGCAGATTGCCAAAGAAGTCTCCGAGGCCCTGTCGATCCCGGTCATCGGCATTGGAGCCGGAAAAGACACCGACGGCCAGGTACTGGTCTTTCATGACATGGTCCTGTTCGGAGTCGACAGGACACCGAAGTTCGTCAAATCGTATACCGACGTGTCCCGTGCCGTCCGGGGTGGAATTGCCTCCTACATTGAAGATGTCAAGGCTGAGAGTTTCCCCGACGATGATCACTCGTTCTCGATGAAGGAAGAAGAGCTCAACAGCCTTTACGGTGGTGGACATAAATGAGATGCATAGAGAACATCAGGGAACTGACAGAAGTATTGAAAAATAATAAGAAGAGCTCAGGCATCGGTTTTGTCCCTACGATGGGGTATCTTCACGAAGGGCATCTGTCACTCGTAAAGAAGGCAAGGGAAGAGAATGATCTTGTCGTGATGAGTATTTATGTGAATCCCACCCAATTCGGCCCGGGAGAAGACTTTGACCGGTACCCAAGGGATCTGAAGAGAGACAGGGCACTGGCGGAGGAAGCTGGGGTCGATATCCTGTTCCTTCCGCGCACGGAAGAAATATACGCCGGGACAACATCGGTCACCCTTCATGTCACTGAAGGGGTTGATGTGATGTGTGGAAAGAGACGGCCGGGTCACTTTGACGGTGTGGTGACGATCCTCACGAAACTATTCCACATCGTACAGCCCGATTCCGTGTACATGGGCCTGAAGGATGCCCAGCAGGTGGCCGTAGTGGAGAGGCTTGTAAATGACTACTTCTTCCCTGTTACCATCGTCAGGGTTCCGACCATGAGGGAAAGCGACGGGCTCGCCAAAAGCTCCCGGAATGTCTATCTGTCTCCAAAAGAACGGGAGGAAGCGCCTGTTTTGCAGCATAGCCTCCAGCTTGCACGGAAGGCGATACAAGAAGGGGCCGATTCCAGTGAAGAAGTCATGTTGCTCGTACGGGAAACGATCGAGTCAGGGACGTCAGGAATCATCGATTATATCGAAGTTCTCTCTTACCCGGGACTCTGCCCGGTGGAAGAGTGGGATGGGGAGATCATCGTAGCACTCGCGGTCCAATATGAAAGGGCAAGGTTGATTGATAATATGATAATCACAGTCTCAAAGGAGGATAAACATGTTTAGGACAATGATGAGCGGGAAGATCCACAGGGCCCGCGTGACGGAAGCGAACTTGAATTATGTGGGCAGCATCACCATCGATGAAGAGATCCTCGATGCAGTGGGGATGGTGGCAAATGAAAAGGTCCAGGTGGTCAACAACAATAATGGAGAACGCCTGGAAACCTATATCATCCCCGGTAAGCGGGGGAGCGGTGTCATCTGCCTGAATGGAGCAGCTGCAAGGAAGGTTCAGGAAGGGGATATCGTGATCATCGTCTCCTATAAGCTCGTCGCGGAAGAACACGTCAGCCGTCATGTGCCGAAAGTTGCGATCATGGATGAGAATAATGCGATCGTGGAAATGCTCGGTACAGAACCGGAAGCAACGGTCTATTGACCGTGAACATGGAAGAGGGAGATGCCGGGATCTCCCTCTTTTCTTATGCCCGCATGGTGGCTCACGATGAAGAGATTGTGGTACACTGTTGAAGATAACGTGTAGCGATTAAATGAAGGCAGTGAAGAAGATGGATCCATTGAAATTTGTAGTCGTCGATCTTGAAACGACCGGTAATTCCCCAAAGAGGGGAGAACGGATCATTCAACTATCGGCAGTCACGATCGAAAACGGTAAGATTACCGACCAATATACGAGCTTTGTCTCACCGGGCAAGCCGATTCCGGCATTCATCGAAGAGTTGACGGGCATCGATGATGACATGGTCCGGGATGCCCCGGCCTTTGAAGAAATCGCACCCGTGGTCCATAAGATCCTTGAAGGGGCGGTATTTGTTGCCCATAATGTCAATTTCGATCTATCTTTCCTTCAGGCGGAGCTTGAAGAAAGCGGATATATGCCTTTTGACGGTCCGTCGGTCGATACGGTGGAATTGGCAAAAGTCGCGTTTCCGTCTGCGGATAGCTTCAAACTATCCGAGCTGTCAAGCACCCTCGATGTCAGTCATGTGAGACCGCATCAGGCTGACAGTGATGCCTACGTCACGGCAGAAATCCTTTTATACTTCATCGACACCCTCAACGAATTGCCCTTGGTGACACTGGAAAAGCTAAGGAAGCTGTCCGATCATCTGAAGAGTGATCTCTACTTGATCTTTGACCGGATCCTCCATGACAAATATGAGCGGATCGAGGATCTTCCCGAAGGGCTGGAGGTCCACCGGGGCCTTGCCATCAAGAAAAAAAGCAAGCTGCAGATCTCCAAAGGGGATGCTGACGAGGGAGAAGGTATCGAGGAGCTCCTGAGGAAATCCGTCCCCCATTATGAGCGGAGGGGGGCACAGCTGGCTATGATGGAAAGCATCACGGATGCTTTTCACCTGTCCAAAAATATGGTGATCGAAGCGGGGACGGGCGTCGGAAAATCCCTCGGGTATCTATGGCCCAGCCTCGATTTTGCGATCCGTAGAGGGGAAAGGGTGGTCATCAGTACATATACGATCCAGCTTCAGGAGCAGCTTCTACAGCAGGAAATCAAGCGGTTGGAAGCCATCGCTCCCTTTCCGTTTAAGACCGTCCTTCTGAAAGGGAAAAATCATTATATCAATCTGTTCAAATTCGAGCAGTCCCTGAGGGAAGACGAAGCGCAGTATGATGCTGCATTGACCAAAATGCAGATCCTTGTCTGGCTTACTAGGACGGAAACCGGAGATATGAGCGAACTCAACCTGAGTTCAGGCGGACAATTGTTCTGGAACCGGCTGAAGCAGGACGGATGGCATCTGCCTCATCACAAAGATCCGTGGGTGTCGAAGGATTTCTACCTTTCTGCAAGGAAGGAGGCCCTTGAGGCCGATCTGATCATCACAAACCATTCCATGCTTCTGACCGATGTGAAAATGGAGAAAAAGATGCTCCCCGACTTCAACTATCTTGTGATCGATGAGGCCCATCATCTAGAAAAGGCTGCAAGGCAGCATCTTGGGATCATGCTGGACTATCCTTCCATTAAATTCACGGTTTCCCAGCTCGGATCCTTGGACCATCACCAGCTGTATAAGCGTCTTGATGAACTTTTGGCCAACCATTCGGTCACTATGGAACTCCACCCGTTTGAGCTCGACCGTCTCATCACGGACTTTTACAGAGAACTCGAAGAAGCGTTCACGGTGCTTGCTTCGACATTCTATAAGCAATCCAAAAAGAGATCGGGCGTAAACAAGATCCAATGGCGCCTGACGGAAGATGTGAAGAAAAGCAGGCAGTGGATGCCCGTCAGGATGATCATCGAAAGGGTCGTTTCCCATATGAAAACGATCGAAGGACATTTCAGGAAGGTTCTTGATACCGTAAAAGAAAAGAAAGTCAGGCTTAGTGATCCTGAGAAAGCATTCATCGAAGAATTCTTTTCGTTCCTGCTTGATTGGAATGAGCTGCATTCAGGACTCTCCACCCTCTTCCTGAAGGCGTCGGATGAATATGTCATCTGGCTTGAAGGGGATACAAGATCCTTGCCGAACTCCCTGACCATCCAAGGCCAACCCGTGACGGTGGCTGATCAACTCCGGGATGAAGTGTTTGTGAAAAAAGAGAGCGTCATCCTCACATCTGCGACGCTGACGGTCAGCGATTCATTCGATTTCTTCCTTCAGGAAATCGGGCTGGAGGGTGCCGGCACCCTCCGACTCCCTTCTCCATTCGACTACCGGGAAGCGACGAGGTTGTTCATCCCTTCAGATGTACCGGAGATCCAGCATGTGACCAATGAAGAATATATCGAGTCCATCAGCTCCCATCTGATCGGAGTGGCACAGGCCACGAAGGGGAGGATGCTCATCCTATTCACCTCCTACGACATGCTCCGGAAGACGTATGAGCTCATGAAGGATTCCGGGCTTCTCGAAGAGTATGTGCTGATGGCACAGGGGATCACATCGGGAAGCCGCACGAGGCTGACAAAGAACTTCCAGCGTTTCGATAAGGCGATCCTTTTTGGTACAAGCAGCTTTTGGGAAGGTGTCGACATACCTGGCGAGGATCTCTCGTGCCTGGCCATGGTGCGTCTCCCGTTTTCCCCTCCTGATGAGCCAGTCACACAGGCAAAGGCGGAAATCCTCAAAGCGGCTGGAAAAAATCCATTTTCGGCCCTCTCGCTTCCGGAAGCCATCATCCGCTTCAAACAAGGGATCGGAAGGCTCATCAGAAGGAGCAGTGACAGGGGGATCATCATCGTCTATGACCGTCGCATCATATCGACGAGATATGGGAAGGCATTCCTCGATTCGATCCCGAATATGCCGGTGCAGGAAGGGGATCTGTTCGAACTCATCGATCAGATCGAAGATTGGCTTTGAACCCCGGTGACAGGAAAGCCTCCGGGGAAGGGGCCGGGTTATGGCAAACGGATTCACCCCTCCAGAAAGTGCATGAACATATGGAGTGAAGTTTTTACATTCTTCGATTACACGAAGGAGAAATGTTGTTATAATGTGTGTAGAATGTAACATACCAATCGATGAAGGAGGAACATCATGGAAAGTAAGATCGAAATATTATCTACCCTTCGGATCGACTATACGGATAACCTTTATAAAGTGGTAGACGAATTGAACAGGACGTTGAAGAAAGACGACTATATGTTTGGCCTCGCACTTGATCCGGAAGATCAGCAGGTGGCAGTACTAACAATCTATCGTACATAAAAGAGTGATGATGATGAAAAAATGGATAACGATAATCGTGATTGCCTTCGTGCTCATTGGTGGCACTTCGGCCTTCTTGATTTATAAAAACTCACGCAGCCCGCTCCATAAACAATCGGAAGCGGCAATCGACCGCGTCAAGGATGAAACGGGCATCACCAAAATCGATGATACAAGCTTCTATAACGGAACCAAAGCCTATTCCGTCATCATCGGTAAGGATGAAAACGGCAAGAAAAAGGTTGCATGGGTTCCTGAAGGTAAAGGGGAAATCATCGAGAGGGACTGGGACGGTGGCATCTCGAAGGAAGAAGCCGTCAAAAAGCTCAAAAGTGAGATCGAGCCAAAGGAACTTCTTTCCGTGCGTCTCGGCTATGAGTCCGTCGGTCCAGTATGGGAAATTACGTACCTTGATGATCAGGAACAACTGAATTATTTCTATATGCTGTTCTCCAATGGAGAATGGTGGAAAAAAATAGAAAATCTATAATACAGGAGTGAGTCACGATGAACATTTCATTAGCCCAACGAGTAAGTGCACTAACACCTTCCACAACACTGGCCATTACGGCCAAGGCGAAAGAGATGAAGCAGCAGGGAATCGATGTGATCGGACTTGGAGCAGGTGAACCCGACTTCAACACCCCTGACCATATCATCCAGGCGGCACATGAGTCGATGGTCGGCGGTCAGACGAAGTATACCCCATCAGGCGGTACTCCTGCCCTCAAGGAAGCCATTATCCAAAAATTCAAGACTGATCAGGGTCTTGAGTATGGCCCCGGTGAAGTCATCGTGACGAGCGGTGCGAAGCACGCCCTTTATACCCTGTTTCAGGTGCTCTTGGACGAAGGGGATGAGGTCATCATTCCGACTCCGTATTGGGTGAGCTACCCTGAGCAGGTCAAGCTCGCCGGAGGTGTCCCGGTGATGGTCGAGGGAAAAGAGGAAAACGAATATAAAATCACACCTGAGCAACTTGAAGGGGTGCTTTCGTCCAAAACGAAAGCCCTCATCCTGAATTCCCCGAGCAATCCGACGGGGATGCTTTACTCCGAGAAAGAACTTCGTGCGATCGGTGAAGCGTGCATCAAACATGATGTCCTTATCGTTTCGGATGAAATCTATGAGAAGCTTGTATATGATGGGAACAAACATATCTCGATTGCACAGCTGTCACAGGAGCTCAAGGATCAGACCATCGTCATCAACGGAGTGTCGAAGTCCCATTCCATGACAGGGTGGAGGATCGGCTATGCGGCGGGTGATGCAACGATCATCAAGGCGATGACGAATCTTGCAAGCCATTCGACTTCAAATCCGACCACTACGTCCCAATACGGAGCCATCGCGGCGTATAAAGGGGATCAAGCACCTGTGGAACATATGAGGCAGGCATTCGAAGAGAGGCTTAACATCCTGTTCGAGAAGCTCAATGCCATTCCTGGATTCCAGTGCATTAAGCCCCAAGGGGCATTCTACCTTTTCCCGAATGTCAAGAAAGCGGCAGAGATGACAGGCTATGAAGATGTGGATGCCTTCACGAAGGCACTTCTTGAGGAAGCGAAGGTGGCGGTGATCCCCGGTTCCGGCTTCGGATCACCGGATAATATCCGCTTGTCTTATGCAACCAGCCTTGATTCCCTGGAGGAAGCGTTGAAACGGATTCACACATTTGTTGTAGACCGCAGCAAGTAAGGATCGGCCCCTGTTGAAGGGGCTCTTTTTCCCAATCTGTTGCGACACGATGATCGGGAAGGTATAATAAGGTACGATACATATGTGTATAAGTTTTTGGAGGGAATAAATCGTGAAAACCACAATATCTCAAGTTAATCGTTTTGTTGGGGAAGAAGTGACCATCGGTGCATGGCTCGCCAACAAACGTTCCAGCGGCAAGATCGCTTTTCTACAACTGCGTGACGGTACCGGCTTCATCCAGGGTGTCGTCGTCAAGGCCGAAGTCGAAGAGGACATCTTCAAAAAGGCCAAATCCCTTACTCAGGAAACATCCCTCTATGTGACAGGTGTCGTGACGGAAGACGAACGTTCACCTTTCGGATATGAGCTTCAGGTGAAGGATGTCGAAGTGATCCATGAAGCCGTGGATTACCCGATAACACCGAAGGAGCACGGGACCGAGTTCCTCATGGACCACCGTCACTTATGGCTGCGCTCCCGCAAGCAGCACGCCGTGATGAAGGTAAGGAATGAAATCATCAGGGCAACGTATGAATTCTTCAATAAAGAAGGATTCGTGAAGGTGGATCCGCCGATCCTCACCGGAAGTGCACCGGAGGGAACCACTGAGCTATTCGCAACCAAATACTTCGAAGAGGACGCTTATCTTTCTCAAAGCGGACAGCTGTACATGGAAGCGGCAGCCATGGCCCTCGGGAAGGTCTTCTCTTTCGGTCCGACATTCCGTGCGGAAAAATCCAAGACCCGACGCCATCTCATCGAGTTCTGGATGATCGAACCGGAAATGGCTTTTGTCACATTCAATGAAAACCTTGAAGTGCAAGAGCAGTATGTGTCCTACATCGTGCAGAGTGTGCTTGAAAACTGTAAGCTAGAGCTCGAGCGTCTTGGACGCGACACAAGCAAGCTTGAACAGATCAAAGCTCCGTTCCCGCGCATTTCCTATGATGATGCCATCAAACTTCTTCATGAGAAAGGGTTCGATGATATCACCTGGGGGGATGACTTCGGGGCGCCACATGAAACAGCCATTGCCGAAAGTTACGATAAACCGGTCTTCATCACGCACTACCCGACTTCATTGAAGCCGTTTTATATGCAGCCTGATGCAGACCGTGATGATGTTGTCCTGTGCGCCGATCTGATCGCACCGGAAGGATACGGGGAAATCATCGGTGGATCAGAACGTATCCATGATGCCGAACTGTTGAAGCAGCGCATCGAAGAACACGATCTCGCGACGGATGCATACAAATGGTATCTTGAATTGAGGGAGTATGGTTCAGTTCCTCATTCAGGATTCGGACTTGGTCTTGAGCGTACCGTTGCCTGGATCAGCGGCGTGGAGCATGTCAGGGAAACCATCCCATTCCCGCGTCTGTTGAACCGTCTATATCCGTAAGGAAAACGCCGTCCTGTGCATAGTGCACGGGATGGCCTTCTTTTTTTAAGGCGACATGGAAAAGAAAAACACCTTGTAATATGAGAAAATGACCCATAGCCATGATATACTGGTTAGGAGGTGTTAGTACTATGGATCATAAACGACTGATGGTGTCCTGGATCGAGGAAGGGACATTGAACATCCCCCATTTATTATTGAAACATTATCAAGCTCTCGGATTGAATGAAACCGAGCTTGTCCTATTACTGAATATCTACGGGCATATGGATAAGGGGAATCAGTTCCCGACACCAACTGACCTTTCGGAAAGCATGACCTTAAGTGCTGAGCACTGTTCTTCCCTTTTGAGGAAACTGATCCAGCATCAATTCCTCGGAATCGAAGAGGGAGCTTCCCAGGAAGGCATCCTCTTCGAACGCTACAGCCTTACACCACTATGGAGTAAACTGGCGGACCATGTCATTCTGGATGATAAGAGGGAGCAGACCGTGCAGGCGATGGAGGAAGAGGCGGACATCTATTCCGTGTTCGAACAGGAATTCGCTCGTCCCCTTTCCCCCCTTGAGTGCGAGACCCTTGCCATGTGGCTTGATCAGGATGAGCATAATCCGACCATCATCAAGGCTGCCCTGAGGGAGGCTGTCATCTCCGGGAAGCTTAATTTTCGATATATCGATCGCATTTTATTCGAATGGAAGAAAAATGGCGTGAAGACCATCGAGGATGCCCGTAACCAAAGCCAGCGCTTCCGTCCGCATCAAAAAGCGGCTGCACCGAAGGAAGTCAAATCAGAAGGGAAGCGCAAGTCGGTTCCATTTTATAATTGGTTGGAGCAATAGGGCATAAAAGACCGGCCATCATGGCCGGTCTTTTTTCAAACGCAAAGGAGAGGGGCATCACTGCGTAACCGGTGATCCCTTACAAGTGATAAGGAGGCTGTATGTCTTTGCTTAACAATAAACAGATTGCCATATGTTTGGATGAAATGAGGGTCATGTACCCGGACGCTCATTGTGAGCTTGTACACGAAAATCCTTTTGAGCTCGTCATCGCCGTCCTGCTTTCTGCACAGTGCACAGATGTCTTGGTCAATAAGGTGACAAAGAACCTTTTTCAGAAATACAAGGAACCTGAGGACTATTTGGCCGTCACATTGGAAGAACTCCAGCAGGATATCAGGTCCATTGGACTTTACCGAAACAAAGCGAAGAACATCCGCAGCCTCTGTGAGATCCTTCTTCAGGAATATGGAGGGGAGGTCCCCAGAGAACATGAGGAGCTTGTGAAGCTGCCGGGAGTCGGAAGGAAGACAGCGAATGTCGTCGTGTCCGTCGCCTTTGGTGTCCCGGCCCTGGCCGTTGATACCCATGTGGAGAGAGTCAGTAAGCGGTTGGGCATTTGCCGCTGGAAGGACAGTGTTCTCGAAGTCGAGAAGACGCTCATGCGCAAGATTCCCCGCGAAGATTGGAGCGAAACGCATCACCGCCTGATCTTCTTCGGCCGCTATCACTGTAAGGCACAGTCCCCTCAGTGTGAAATCTGTCCTCTTCTTGATTTATGCAGGGAAGGGCAGAAGCGAATGAAGAAAAAGGTGAGGGTATGAAAGATCGAGCAGAAGGGCAGCCAGATATATCCCTCTTTGCAGCAGGTGAGAATAAAGGCGATGGAGAATGCGAAGGGTCCATCCTTCGTCCCGAAGAGGCGTATCGAAACTGGGAAGAGGGAAAAGACGGGATTTCCACCCTGTTCAAGACACGTGATCCTGCATGCGCAGATGAAATGAGAAAGGCCATCCTATGGTTCTATCAGCTCTTGTTTTGGAGTAATGGGCAGGAGGTCGATCTGACGGATCGGCAGAAAAGGGTGGAATGGTTGGAGTTGAAGCCCCACAACGTCGTGGACAGGCTTTCATTCATCGAGCAGAATCCAAGGCTTGCCCATTCCTTCCTGCAACTGCAGGAACTGTTTGCAGAACAATGGAAGAGATACGCAAAGGACAGGGCAATGAAGTCCATAAAGAAAAGCAGCGAGTAAGTGAACTCGCTGCTTTTTTCTATTGGGCCGGAGCAGGGGCTTGATCTTGGGTTCCATCTGTCGTTCCACCGTCACTTGGTGGTTCGGTCTCGGTACCTCCTTGATCGCCGTCACCCTCTGCAGGAGGATTCTCATCTCCTGGAGGGGTGCCGCCGTCTCCGCTGTCGGAGCCATTATCGTTTCCTCCGCCGTTCCCGTTCCCGTTTCCATTTCCATTTCCATTTCCATTTCCATTGTCATTCCCGTTCCCGTTCTCTCCTCCGTTGCCCTGGCCATCTTCATTGCCTGGGTTGTCAGGATTGTCGGTGTTGCCATCATCGGCATTGTCATCGGGTTGATCTTCCGGTTCTTCCGCTTGCTCTTCGTCATCATTGCCGCTCACCGTCACGCTCGTGGAAGCAGGGTCGCTTCGCTGACCGCCAGAGATGGCTACGACTTCAAAGGCGTACGTACCGTCGCCTTGAATGTTATCGACATTCAAGCCTTTTTTATCCGTTGTTGTCAGGGTTTGTTTCGACTCCCCATTGATTGAAACGGAGACTTCGAACGTGACGTCTTTCTTTTTCTTATAATCCCAAGATAGCTTGATGGATTGTTTCTTATCATCGTATTTTGCATTCAGTCCGCTAGGTGCATCGATCTTATCGAATTCAGACGACACTTTGGATGGTTCTGTGCCGCGTACGAACAGTTCCGTGATGATGCGGTCATCAGGCGTATAGTCGCTAGGGAGTCTTGCTGGATTGCTTCCCATTTCGACTTTCGACTCGACGACGGAGTTCGGCTTTTTGAAGTCTGCCGTGTCGACACCTTCATGTACGGAACTCATCAAATCACTCACGATATACTGGGCAATATGCCTGTCGGTCGGATCGAGGGAGTTGGATTGTTTTTCATATCCTGTCCAGACGGCCGCCGTATAGTTGGTCGTATATCCGACGAACCATGAATCCGGTGCATTTGCTTTCGGGATTCCCAGTTTCTCGCGATCTTTCTGAGAGTAGTTGGTGGTACCTGATTTACCTGCCATCGGAAGCCCTGGTACTTTGGCGTATAGCCCTGTACCCCTTGGATTATCAATGACACTCTTCAGCACATCTGAAATCATATAGGCCGTATATTCTTTCATAGCGGCTTTTGGTTTGATATCAGGTTTGACTTCCGTTTCTCCATCGCGGAGGACAACCTTTTGAATGGCGTGAGGTTTCGTATAGACCCCTTCATTACCGAAAGCAGCATATGCACCTGCCATTTGGACGGAGTTGACACCAGGTGATACACCGCCGATGGAGGCAGATTCATAATAATGGTCGAAATTCAACCCAAGTCCATTCACGAAGTCCTCGGCTTTTTCAGGGCCGACTTCCTGGAATGCCTTCAGTGCCGGGATATTCCGTGAATCCCAGAGGGCTTCCCTCATGGTGATCGGACCTTTGAATTGTCCATCGTAGTTATTCAGTTCTGTTCCGTCGGAATATTTATATGGTTCATCATCCAGGATATGATACGTGGACCATTTCAAGTATTCAACGGCCGGTGCATAGTCGATCAGCGGTTTGATCGTAGAGCCCGGCTGGCGTTTGATGTCTGTGGCATAGTTGAATCCACGCTGTACGTTTTTATCCTGTTCACGTCCTCCTCCGATGGCACGGATCTCACCGGTTTTTGTATCAAGGAGGGTGATGCCGGCCTGCATCGGCTGGTCGTATTTTTCAGGATACGTGAAGGATGTGTTTTCACCTGCAAGGATTTCTTCCACGCGATCCTGTGCTTTCGGATCGACCGTTGTATAGACCTTCAGTCCATCTGAATAGATGTTGTAATCACCCATGTCTTCGACTTCTTCGATTACAGCATCGACGAAGGCAGGGTATTTGTTGTCGTTCTTTTTAGCACGATCCTCTTTTGATACGAGGCCTTCCGTAATCGGGATCTTTTGTGCTTCCTCTTTTTGTTTCTCTGTTATCCTTCCATGCTGAGCCATTAGGGAAAGGACGATGTTCCGTCGCTTCTCGGCCGCTTCCGGATGTTCAAACGGATTATAATTATTAGGACTCTGAGGAAGACCCGCAATCACCGCTGCCTCATTCAGCTTGATGTCCTTGACATCTTTACCATAGTAATAATCGGCTGCAGTGGCCATTCCGTTGATGCCATCGGACATATACACTTTGTTGAAGTACATCTCGAAGATTTCTTCCTTTGTGTAATCCTGCTCGAGCTTGATGGCGAGCCATGCTTCCTGGGCTTTACGTTTCAACGTCTTCTCGGGATTCAGGAAGGATCCCTTGATCACCTGCTGGGTGATGGTGGAGGCCCCTTCGGAACCGAAGCCACCTGTAATATTGGCCATGACGGCGCCCCCAAGGCGAATGAGGTCGATCCCGTGATGCTTATAGAAACGATTATCCTCTGTGGCGAGGACCGCGTCCTGCATCACTTTTGGAATATCCTCGAAGTTGGCGTATTCACGCTTTTCCTTTCCGACCGTGGTGATGAGATCACCGTTCATGTCATAGATTTCCGAAGCGATCGGATCTTTCAATAATTTCTCATCAAGATCGGGGGCACTCGAGGCGTAATAGGCGAATAGCCCTCCTCCTGCGACCATCCCGATGATCCCGATGACGAATAATGTTAAGATGACACGCTTGAACAGCGAACGTTTCTTCCCTTTTTTACCTGAGGGCTTCTGTTTCTGCTGGGCAAGGCGTTTTTCTTCTCTGGATTTATACTCACCAGCCATTTTGGTTCCTCGCTTTCAATCTTCTGTCTAATTTAGTATTGTCCACGTTTTGAAATATACAACATGGAAGAAGACAAAATATAGATTAACTCATTTTCATAGAGCTAAAAATATAACTCTTGGACTATTTTTAAGTAGTCGACCCTTGGATGGAGCCCAAGGCGTATCCTTGTCCCATCGCTCTCGATTTCCTCCTTGGTGATGGATTTTCGTCCACCGTCCAGCATCCTTTTCCAATAGGCATGGAGAGAGGGGAAGGGAAGCAGGAACACTTCTTCCGTCGCCGAGAAGCGAAGGAGGACGAACGTGATCCCGTCATGTTTATAAACCTCTTCCATATGGGTAATTTGATGTTCATGGAAGTTTTT
This sequence comes from Rossellomorea sp. FS2, assembly GCF_047915635.1. Taxonomy (NCBI): domain Bacteria; kingdom Bacillati; phylum Bacillota; class Bacilli; order Caryophanales; family Bacillaceae; genus Rossellomorea; species Rossellomorea sp. FS2. The sequence goes on from NZ_JBLRVS010000001.1 coordinate 744,018, forward strand.
AAGAGGGAAAGACGTGCTGTTTTTGGTTTCCTTTGCTTCAAAATCGATGTATCTGCCCCTGAAGACGCCATTGTAATCGGTAGTGGAGGGCTGCTTGAAATAGGCCTCCTTGATGACTGCAGCGCTTCTTGAAGGATAGAGGACATCAACGATTTGCACAGGTGTGGGCTTTTTATGTATGACAGCCTTTCCTTGCGCAAGGTAATACAGATTGGTTTCATTAATATCTTCTTCGAGTGTCATCCCCCTGTTGCCATACGTTACTTGTTTCGGTTTAGCCCCGGGTTTTTTTGAGGGTCGTTCCGGTTCCACATATTTCTTTCCATTCGGGTAATGGAATTTCATGGTAATACACCTCGCAGACTAATCTATATCATACCAGAAAGTCCCCGACTTTGTGTGAATAAATCATTACAAATGTCCTCACCCTAGATATATTAAGGACTCGGGGAGGATCAGATGAAAAGAATCTATCCGAATATACCCTCTATCGGACAGGATAAACCTCTCTGCTATTGGATCAAGATGATACGCGCCCAGGTACGTGACCACAATAGGGATAATATCTCGAGGACGATGGCCTATCAAGGCTTCTTTGAGTGGCACGGTGAAGTCAGATGGTCACTCCTTGCGTCCCTCGTATCAAGGAATGCCGGTTGGAACATGACTGATCTCGAAGGAGGGGTCCTTGGAGACATCCTTTCCAAAAGGCGACGAGAGGACCTGTTCATGACCTATGAACGCGCCAACTGGATGATCTTTGAAGATGCCTATCCCCAGCTCCTCATCTACCATTATTCCGTTGTAGCGGGGGTGGAAATGTTTCATCTCCTCGATGAGTTTCACGTTTCTTCCTTCATGAAGACAGAGTGGAAGTTTTTTTGGGAGCATCGGGATCTTGACCGTCTGGTGACGGCGCTGATCATCAACGAGCAAAATTTGATACAAGGACCTGTGATCCTTGATCCCGTGTATCGCAAGGTCTTTACGTCCCCGCTCTTTTTCGTTGAAGATCGTCTCCATTTCAGTTCGGTGATCTTCCCGACCCTGGATGGGAGGCTCTACGGGGCTAGTGTACATGGGTTCAGGGACTTGGACAACAGGATCCTTCTGGGAAAGAAGCTGTACAGCATCCTTTTCCACAGCGACCATTTCTCCGATATTTTCAAATGGGCGGTCGCGGTCGAACCAAAGGGATCTCGAAGGGAATACGCAGAAGGGCCGACCGGTACCTCCTCGCCAGATCTCCGCAGCGTCTACGGTGAGGTTACCCACCATATGAGAAGAAAGAAGGACTGGTCAATAGAAGGACGGGTGAGGGAAGACTGGTTTGATCCCGTACCTATCCCTTCAGAAGTGGAGATCAAGAGCTGGTTCATTCATAAGGAAAAGCAGCTGATGAGAATGAATAGCTTCGCCAAATGGATCAAGAAGGCCCTTTCCTTGAGGTCTTCCAAATGACGGGAACGAAAAGAAAAAGACCCGGGGCACTTCAGCCTTCGGGTCTTCATCATTCTTCTATTAAGTGGAAGGGCGGTCCGGCCCGGTTAGTTTAGGATTCCCTTTAGCAGCATTTTGCTTGGTTTCCTGCTGCTTGGGATCTTTCGTTTGCTTTTTCATGTTTTCCACCTCCATCCCTAGTATGAAGTGCGGAAGCTCCTTTTATTCAATCATGTCGAAGCCTTGTCTGTTGTCCACTATCTTTGCCGAAACGCTTCTAGTTTTGTCACAGGGGGAGGGGATGCCTTCAAAAGGGAGAATACTCTTAGTAAATCAAAATGCTGGGAGGACCCCATTATGCATCAGAAACAGGAAATCATGTTAAAGCTTGCCGAGATCGAGGAAAGTCTTAATCAATTGGAACAAAATTTGTATGACCGGATCCGAATCGAGAAGCAGGATAGAGTCGACAGTTTCCACATCGAGGTGCAGAAGGTTGAAAATCAGCTGGATCGATGTGAAGGGATCAGGGACATTCGCCGTCCGTCCCCTTCATTCGCAGTGTAAAAGCTTGAATTATCCAGGAAGACATCATAAAATGACTGTAATGAAGCAGCCGTGTTTTTGGCTGCTTTTTACTTTGAACCTGGGGGATTCGCGGATGGACAAGTTGATCGGTGTGACGGATAGCCTGCTCACTGAAGCAGGTTTCATGATAGAAGAATACAAACGAAGAAGGGAAAGTGGGGAGAAGGGGGACTTTTACCAGGATGTGAAACCCTACGCGGATAAGGTCAAAAGCTTGAATGATCAGTGGAGGTCTTTATCCGAAGAATGGGTAGCAACGTCCAGGCCAAAACATCTTCACCTTCCTCAAATTTCAAACACCTACGATAATATCGAAATGCTTTCGGTTCATTGTTTCTTCCCGGAATCAAGCTTTAATCGCTTCATCAGTCATTATCAATCTGTTTCCTACGTGCTGGGGACACAGCTCCATGAACTGAGGAAGGATTGAAGGGAAGCTGCACGTGAGTCATGAAAAATCCGGGGCCCCTTCAATCGGGCCCCGGATTTTTTCATTGCAGATTCTTTCTATTTATTGATGGTCCGTCGTCGGCTCAAGGTCTTTGATGAGCTCCTTATAATGTTGAAAAGTGATTTCATTGGAAATATAAAGTTTTTTGGCCATGGTCAGAAGGTCGAGGTGATTGGCTGCATCGTCGTGTTTACTCGTCTTGTAGCATTGAATCAATTCATTTAAACTCATTGTGTTTCCTCCCTTTACCGTCTTTTCAACAGGCTCACTCCCCGCGTGGTGCCACAGGGGATTCCTGACACAATTCTATCATGTGAAGACGGCGGATAAGAGTTGTAAGAATAGTGTAACTATCGACAATGATTGTCGAAAAATCTGACCTTCCTGGGTGTTTTCACCATTTTGCCTGACGCATCATATGCTGTACTAAATGATGAAATCGAACGGGAGGGTTCATATGTATCCACACCATCACCAAAGGCAAGCTCATCCATTCATGCACCCCGCGTATGGGCAGAATCCATACGGGGGCCTTCCGAATCTGGGGATGGATCCCTTTCAGCAACAGCTTCCCCCGCAGGAACAGGTCCACCAAATGATGCCTTATTCACAAATGCCGTCACAGAGCTATTATTCAAATCCGTATTTCGATAATCCACTGCAGTCAAAGGAATATAATCCGTATCAGGCGTATGCTTCTCAACAAGGGTATGCCAACCCTTATCCGAAGGCGAAATTCATGGCGAAGCCTTCTTCAGGGGGAATGGGTGGCATGCTGAATTCATTCAAATCACAGGATGGCAAATTCGATCTCAATAAAATGATGAACACCGGCAGTCAAATGATGGGGGCAATCAACCAAGTATCTTCTCTTGTGAAGGGATTCGGGGCATTTTTGAAGTAGTGTATTTCATATGACTAACACGATCAGTATAGGGTTTTTATACCGCTCATGATTTCCCTGCAAAACTTCCCTTTCCTCGATCCTCCTCCATGCCCACGGGGTCTCCACTCGGCTGGAAACAATGAAATCGCAAGTCATGAAACAAATTAAAAACCCGAATTCATTTGCCTAGGCAAATGAATTCGGGTTTTACTATGACTAACACAGGTTTGTCACAGCATCTTGCTTCATTCAATTCGAAGTCTGTTGCCTGTGTCTTTTTTCAGGATGACGGTGAGGATGCCGTCTGCCAAGGAAGCTTTTTGCCCCCTCTCATCGATCGTGCCCGGGAACGCGATGCTCCTGCTGCTGCGCGAGGTGGACTTCTGATAGCTGAACGTGCGATTCCGTTGATTATCTTCTGTGAACTCTTCGATTCTGGTGATGTTGATGGTCATATAATCAGGGAAGATATCGAGCTCGATCTGCTCCTTTTTGATTCCCGGGACCTCGGCGGTGATGACGTAGCAGTCCGTCCGCTCCTCCAGGGCCACGGGGAAGGAACCCCAGGGATTCTGTGAGGAGGAGAAAAAATCATCAATGCTTTGCAGCATCCCTTTCATCGGCTTTTCATGGAAGAATTGATTCATGGAGTTCATAAGATTCCCGAAGCCGAATGGATGTTTTGGTGATTTATCCATCGTGATTCCCCTTTCGACATGCCTTTTGCATCCAGTGTATGAGGAATGCCCATACGATGTGAATGAACCTTTGGGCATAGTCATGGTGATGGAAACTCATACCCCATATTTTTTTCTTTGTATTCGAACATAGATTCGCTAAAATAGGGGATGAGGTGAACAAGATGTTTGGAAAAAGCAATCTGCAACAACTTATTCAACAATTAAAGACCGATGAGCGATTCAGCGAACAGATCGGCCATTGGCATACAATAGAAGAAAAGCAAGCCGACACGGTGGAATTTCCAGGGAGCCTCGATCCCCGCATCAAGCATGCACTTGAAATCCGGGGGATCGGCAACCTATACACCCACCAGCGATCGGCTTTTGACCACGCCCAGGCAGGGGAGAGCTTCACGGCGGTGACACCTACGGCATCCGGGAAGACGCTCTGCTACAATCTGCCCGTCCTCCAGTCAGTCATGGAAAATCCCGATTCACGGGCCCTGTATATCTTTCCGACGAAGGCACTGGCCCAGGACCAGAAGAGCGAGCTGAACGAGATCATTTCAGAAACGGGTGCTGCCATCAATAGTTATACTTATGACGGAGACACAGCGGCAAATATCAGGCAGAAGGTCAGGAAAGCAGGGCATATCGTCATCACCAATCCAGATATGCTCCATTCTGCCATCCTCCCTCATCATACGAAATGGGTGTCCCTCTTTGAGAACCTGAAGTACGTGGTGATCGATGAACTGCATATCTACAGGGGGGTATTCGGCTCCCATGTGGCGAATGTAATCCGCAGGTTGAAAAGGATCTGTGCGTACTATGGTTCAAACCCGACCTTCATCTGTACCTCCGCCACGATTGCGAATCCGAAGGAGCTTGCAGAAGGACTGACGGGAGAGGAAATGGCCCTTGTGGATAACAATGGGGCGCCTGCGGGAAGGAAGCATTTTGTCTTCTATAATCCTCCCATCGTAAACAAGCCGCTGAATATAAGGAGAAGCGCGACGTTGGAGGTCAGGAGGCTTGCAGGGGAGCTCCTGAAGAATAAGATCCAGACGATCGTCTTCGCGCGGAGCCGTGTGCGGGTGGAGATCATCCTCACGTACCTTCAGGAGCTTGTGAAAGGTGAGCTCGGTGCCAAGTCGATACGCGGCTACCGCGGCGGTTATCTCCCTACTCAGAGACGTGAAATTGAAAGAGGCTTGAGGTCTGGTGATATCTATGGGGTCGTCAGCACCAATGCCCTTGAGCTCGGTGTGGACATCGGACAGCTGCAAGTATGCATCATGACGGGATATCCTGGAACGATCGCCAGTGCATGGCAGCAGGCGGGGCGTGCCGGAAGACGTCACGGCGAGTCCCTGGTGATCATGGTTGCGAGCTCTAGTCCCCTGGATCAGTTCATCGTCGATCATCCGGATTACTTCTTCGGACAGACGCCAGAGACCGCCAGGATCAACCCTGATAACCTCATCATCCTCGTGGACCACATCAAATGCGCAGCCTTTGAACTTCCATTCAAGGAAGATGATACATTCGGCGGGCTCGAGGTCGAGGATATGATGGAATTCCTTGCAGAGGAGAGGGTCGTCCACAAAAACGGAAGCAAGTGGTATTGGATGAACGATGCCTTTCCCGCCCATAACATCAGCTTGCGTTCTGCCTCACAGGAGAATGTCATCATCGTTGACCGGACGAACGTGGCGGCGGTGAAAGTGATCGGGGAGATGGATCGTTTCTCGGCTATGACCCTCCTTCATGATGAAGCAATCTATCTACATCAGGGCATACAGTATCAAGTGGAATTCCTGGACTGGGATGAGAAGAAGGCATTCGTTCGCGAAGTGGACGTCGATTACTATACGGATGCAAATCTTGCCGTTGAACTGAGCGTCCTAGAACAGGACAAGGAGAGAGAATCAGGCTCATGGGAAGCAGCATTCGGTGATGTCATGGTGCGCGCCATGGCCACCATCTTCAAGAAAATCAAATTCGATACACATGAAAATATCGGATCGGGACCGATCCATCTCCCAGAAGAAGAGATTCACACAAGTTCCAGCTGGATTTCCCTCAAAGAGGATACAGGATTGTCACAGGAGCGGCTGGAAGAAGGATTGATCGGGGCGGCGGAGAGCCTGAAAGCAATCGTGCCCCTTTATGTGATGTGCGATCCGAGTGATATCTTCGTCGTACCCCAAATCAAGGCGGCTCACAATGAAAGACCGACGATCTTTATCTACGATCGCTACCCTGGAGGGGTGGGGCTGAGTGAAAAGGTATTTGACCAGGTCGAAGAAGTGCTTACAGAAACGAAGAACATGGTGGAAAGATGCCCGTGTGAAACGGGATGCCCATCCTGTATAGGGACCGAGCATTCGTTGGAAACGGCCAAGATGGATACCTTGAAATTATTTGAGCTGTTCCTCGCATAGGAGGTGAAAGGGAATGTCACTCAAGAATAAGCTGAATCGGATGAAAAAGCATATTATCCGTGAAGAGACTGCAGCGGGTGTGAAAGCCCCGCTGAACGAGCTTCCGGATGATGCCCTCCCCCATGCAGATCAGTGGGGATCGATCGGTGCTTTTCCATATGTCCTGGATGAGGACTATTGCATCGTGAGGGAGAAGCGGTATCCATTGGATCATAGACACGGTAGTTATTCCTTCAGGGATGCTGTAAGAGCCGTGAAGGCTTGGCAGGATTTTGAAGGGGAGCATCCCTTGTCCGCCAGGGGCCTTTCCCCGCAAGACCTGTTCTTTTTTGATACGGAAACGACCGGATTGGGCGGAGGGGCAGGCAATACGATTTTCCTCCTTGGCCATGCACGCATCACTGAATCGGAAGTCATCGTTACCCAGCACGTGCTTCCACGTCCGGGGAGTGAGATCCCCCTGTACCACAGTTTTCTATCAAAGGTCGATTACACGACCCTTGTCACCTATAACGGGAAAGCATTCGACTGGCCTCAGGTGAAAACACGTCATACTCTGATCAGGGAGCACGTCCCGAAACTACCGGCCTTCGGGCACTTTGACCTGTACCATGGATCCCGGCGCCTCTTCAAGGAAAGACTTGGGTCCGTGAAGCTGGTGAACGTCGAGAAGGATGTTCTTGGTTTTCATCGTGAGGATGATGTGCCTGGCTATTTGGCTCCGATGATCTACTTCGATTATGTGGAGCGGAGGGACCCAGAGGGGATCTTCAAGGTACTCGAACATAATGAGCTCGACATCCTGTCCCTCATCACCTTGTATGCCCATCTCTCCCTCACTCTCCTGAATCCCGGTGAGCCCGAATCCTTCGAAGTCGGCAGATGGCTACAGTACACAGGCAACAAGGGGAGGGCGAAGGCCCTTTTTCAGAAGATCGTAGATGAGGGGGCGAAGGGGAATGACGAAGCCCTACATCTTCTCGCCCTCGAACTGAAAAAGGAGAAGGATTTCGAACAGGCGGCCAGGCTTTGGGAAAAGATCGATGAGGAGGCCGCTCCCAAGCTGCAAAAAGCCGCCTTCATCGAACTGTCGAAGCTCCATGAGCATCGGTTCTACAATCTGGATCGCGCGAAGGAATACGCCGAGCGCGCTGCCCCGATGGTTCAACAGGGAAGGGAATCCGACCAACTACAGCATCGGATTGAGAGGATCCTCGGGAAAATGAAGAGGCAGAAAGACGGTCGGCCTTAAAGGCTTTACCAGTGAGAAGAATTACCAGGAAAAAGCTTCGCAAAATTTCATCCGGGAATATTGAGAATTTTCTAATGTAGATGTAAAATAATACATTGTGATGAAATTTTTCGGATAGGATGATGAAGATTGAACCGAGCTATTCTCTTGTTGTTTTTTGTCGTGATCGGATTGACGGCTTTCGTGTTTTCCAATTTCTCTGGAACCCTTTACAGTGCCAACTGATTTAAAATAGGTAAATGTATCAGTACCCGTGGCTCCGGTTCATCATAGGTTGATAGTGTAGACACCATGAGATGAAAGGAGATCATGTCACGATGTACTGTAGACCAAGACCCAACCAAGTCCTTCCGGCTGTCATGCACCCTACGAAGTGTTGTGTGAATCATACCTTCACGACCCTGGAGGTACCCCATATCCATCCTGTGCATACCACAACGGTGAATCATGTGAACTATCAGCACAAACACTACTTCCCTCATACACATTCAATGGTGGACAATGTATCCAACCAGCAGTTCAACTGCGGTGGGGGAATGGGCGGACCCGGCGGACCAGGATTCGGCCCTGGATTCGGACCAAGACCGCGGCCATTTGGATTTTAATGAATGAACGTTCGGCACCTGACCGGCTCATTTCCCTTTACCAGAGGGGATGGCCGGAAACAGGTGCTTTTTTCAATGGTTGTAAGAGGCAATGTCGTGGAAATGTGTGCTACAATGGAAGCAATAAGGACAGACTATGAATAAAGGAGCTTCGGTACCATGGGCGGGGTCGCATCGATCACAGGATATAAATCATTTGAGCTGGGCATCTTCAAACAAGACGATCAGGCTGTACAATACATAAAGCTAGCCATCCGGAAAGAACTGCTTTCCCTTCTTGATACCGGGTTGGAATGGGTCCTCATTTCCGGTCAGCTCGGGGTGGAGTTATGGGCCGCAGAGGTCGTATTCGACCTTCAGGAAGAGTATCCGGATCTAAAGCTTGCAGTCCTCACACCTTTCCTGCAGCAGGAGGAAAAGTGGAATGACCAGAATAAGGAGTATTACGAAACGATCCTTTCGCAGGCCGACTTTGTCGATTCCATCTCCAAAAGCCCCTACCAGAATCCGGGACAGTTCAAGAATCGGAATCTGCTGTTCCTGCATAAAAGCCAGTCATGCATCATCCTCTACGATCCCGAGCGCGAAGGCTCCCCAAGGTACTTCTACGAGGAAGCGCAGAGGAAACAGGAACAAGATCCATCTTTCATGCTCAAGACCATCACGTTTGACGATCTTCAATGGGTGGTAGAAGAGGCCCAATGGGGTTAACGGAGAAATGCCATTGACAAACGAACGGGAATATGGAAATATGATTAACATAAACGCAGAGGTGAATATGATGATCTCAGATAAAGTGAAATTGACTGCAAAGGATATTTTGGAAAAAGAATTTAAAAGCGGCATGCGCGGGTACAAACCCGAAGATGTGGACAAGTTCCTCGACCTCGTCATCAAGGACTATGAAGTCTTCCACCAGGAAATAGAAGAACTGCAGCAGGAGAACCTTCGTCTGAAGAAGCAGGTTGAGGAAGCGGGCAGGCAGCAGCGCTCTGCTGCACCACCACAGCCATCAGGTACGACGAATTTCGATATCCTGAAGCGCCTCTCGAATCTTGAGAAGCATGTGTTTGGAAATAAACTGTACGATTGAAATTCCCCCTTGTAATGTAGAAAGGGATGCTATATAATTAGAAATTGCTGATCCTTTAATGGTGTTTGGGTAATCGCTGCAGCTCCGGCTGTAGAGGAAAGTCCATGCTCACACGGTGCTGAGATGCCCGTAGTGTTCGTGCCTAGCCAATTCATAAGCTAGGGCAGTCCGGTCAAACGGGCTGACGGCAGGGAAAACGCCTACGTCCTCACGGATATGGTGTGAATACCTTGAAAGTGCCACAGTGACGAAGTCCTGTTAGAAATGGCAGGAGTGGAACGAGGTAAACCCCGCGAGTGAGAAACCCAAATTTGGTAGGGGAATCCTCTTGGAGGAATTGAACGAAGAGAGGGACAAAGGCTTGCCTTTGTAGATAGATGATTACCACCAGAGTACGAGACGTCAAGTCGCCTGCAGTACAACGGAACAAAACATGGCTTACAGGACGCTGTTACGGGGAGAGCAATAATGGATACAACGATCGAAGTGACTGATACAGGGTTTTTTGGAGCCTGATGTGTCAGTCCTTTTTATTTGTAGAAAATATCGATGATTGAAAATACGTGCAAACGATGATGATAGAGGTGAAGGTATTGGGTAAGTATACACTGATCGCAACGGCCGCAATGGGGCTGGAGTCGATTGTTGCCAAAGAAGTGAAAGATCTTGGGTATGAATGTCAGGTGGAAAACGGGAAGGTCATATTCCAAGGGGATGAAACGGCCATCGCCAGGGCCAATATGTGGCTGAGGACGGCAGATCGGGTCAAGATCCTCGTCGGGGAATTCAATGCGTATTCCTTCGATGAATTATTTGAACGGACGAAAGCCCTCCCGTGGGAGTCGTTCCTTCCTGTGGATGCGGAGTTCCCTGTACAGGGGAAATCCGTCAAATCGAAACTGTACAGTGTGCCCGACTGTCAGGCGATTGTAAAGAAAGCAATCGTGGAAAAGTTGAAGACCGCCTATAAAAAAACATCCTGGCTTGATGAGACAGGACCGCTTTTCAAGATCGAAGTCGCCATCCACAAAGATAAAGCGAGCCTGACCCTCGATACCAGCGGTCAGGGTCTCCATAAAAGGGGCTATCGTGTGGGGCAAGGGGACGCTCCTCTGAAGGAAACCCTCGCTGCTGCGTTGATCCAGCTGACCACTTGGAATCCGGACCGTCCTTTTGTGGATCCTTTCTGTGGATCCGGGACGATCGCCATTGAAGCAGCCCTCATTGGACAGAATATCGCTCCGGGGTTCAACCGTGAATTCCTTTCTGAAGCCTGGCCAATGATGGATGGGGATGTATGGGATCGTACGAGGATGGAGGCGGAGGATCAAGCGAATTATGATCAGCCCCTTGAAATCCTCGGAACCGACATCGATCACCGCATGATTGCCATTGCAAAGGAAAACGCCATAGAGGCAGGGCTCGGTGATTTGGTGAAATTCAAGCAGATGCAGGTAAGGGACTTCACGTCGGAGCTCGAGTATGGCGTCATTGTCGGAAACCCGCCGTATGGTGAGCGTCTCGGTGATCGCAAGGAAGTCGAACTGATGTATCGCGAAATGGGACAGGCCTTCTCCAAGCTTGATACCTGGTCTGTTTACATGATGACGAGCCTGGAGCATTTCGAAGAATGCTATGGCAAGAAAGCCACTAAGAAGCGTAAGCTGTTCAATGGATTCATCAGGACCGATTACTATCAGTATTGGGGGCCGAGACCGCCGCGCAAAAAGATAGAAGAATAAGATACCGGGCGATCCCAGGTATAAAATCGGTCGTTCCTGCATAAACTGGTTCTATTAATCAGAGGGGGAATGGGTACGATGATTCAGGATCGCATCGACTATCATAAAATCTATCAGGCCATCCAACGTTCCATGGCTTCACTGCACGGAGAAGGGGAAGAAAGCAATCCCCTTGCCCTCCACGAAGCCTCCAAGGTACTGGATCAGGCGATTCAATATGAACTGGCCACCAGACGGCTGTACGATTGAACGGGAGAAAGGGCATCCGGTCCCACGGCGGACGGAGGATGCTCTCTTTTTTTGTGCTGCTGCTTTTCATCCCGTGGGAAATCTAGTAAAGTAGATATACTGTGTTCATGTAGGAGGATTTTATGAGACAAACGCTGCCGTTCCCCTTATCGAAGGAACAATCATTTTATGAAGCATTATCCGACTGGGTCGGGGATGTATTTTACGATATACTGCCTGAAAAAGGCTTTGATTTGCGTGATGAGCAGGTGTTCATGGCATTTCAACTCAATCAGGCCTATAAACAGAATCAAGTCATATTTGCAGAAGCGGGGGTCGGGACCGGAAAGACCCTCGTTTACCTGCTCTATGCCTTAAGCTATGCGCGATACACGGGTAAGCCCGCCATCATTTCGTGTGCGGATGAGACCCTCATCGAGCAGATCGTCAAAGAGGGTGGCGATGTGGACAAGCTCCAGGAGGCACTCGGCCTTGATATCGATGTCCGCCTGGCAAAATCACGCGATCAATACCTTTGTATCAAAAAACTCGAGGATAATCTGTCTGCTGATGACGAATACGAGCGGATTTGGGGTGACCTTCCGTCATTCGTCCACGAGAGCGGCTCCATGTCGGGATTTTATCCATATGGAGACAGGAAGGAATACGCAGAGCTTTCCGATGAAGAGTGGTCACCCATCGCATGGGATCCCCTTCAAGACTGCATGGCCTGCCCGAAACGCCACCGCTGTGGCCTGACATTGCACCGTGAGCACTACCGCCAGGCAAAAGATCTGATCATCTGCTCCCATGACTTTTATATGGAGCATATCTGGACGAAGGACTCCCGAAAAAGGGAAGGGCAGCTCCCCCTCCTGCCGGAAGCAAGTTCTGTCGTCTTTGATGAAGGACATCTATTGGAGTACGCTTCACAAAAGGCGATGACCTACCGGATGACAAAAGAAACCATCGAGCATCTTCTGGAGCGGTTATCAGCTTCTGATCTGCGTGAGGAAACACTCTATCTGATCGAAGAAATCCTTGCTGATAACGACCGCTGGTTCGAGCTTCTTGAAGAAGAGTCAAACAAGGTGGCAGGAAGCGAGCGGCATTATGTGTCTCGCGCTCCTCATATTCTCACTCATGCAAAAGATCTCGCTTCCAGGATCGAAAGTCTATTGAATGAACTTGTGTTTGAATCCGAAATGTATGTGGTCGAGGAATATCTCCTCAAGGTGGTGGAGGAGTACCTCGAGCAGATCCATTACTCTCTGAAGCTTTATGTGGAGGATGATAAGGGGATTTACTGGCTGGAATCGAATGACAAGGAAGAAACCTTCGTCGTCATGCCTAGGCTGGTAGAAGAAATTTTGAAAGAGCATGTATTTTCCCAAAACATTCCTTTCATCTTCTCTTCTGCTACCCTTTCCTATCACGGCGATTTCTCCTACGTATCGTCGTCATTGGGCATCGCTTCTTATGAATCATTCTCCGTCGAATCCCCCTATGAGTACGACGAAGTGATGAGTGTAAGCCTGCCCCATGTACAACGGTCCGAATCATACGGCTATATTGACAGCCGATTGATTGACCATGGAGGAAGGTCCCTCGTGTTGTTCAACTCAAAAGAAGAAATGGAAGCCTTCAGGAAACATATGAATGAACGGGAGGTACCCTTCGAAGTGATCTATGAGGGAGACAGGGAGATCAGTGATACGGTCAGGCGCTTCCAGGAAGATGAAACTTCCGTACTGTGCTCCTATCATTTATGGGAGGGTCTCGATATCCCGGGTTCATCCCTTTCGCAAGTGGTGATCCATTCCCTGCCGTTCCCGCCGAAGGATCCCGTTTTCGATGCAAAGCGGAAGCACAGCGGCAACGCTGTGGCAGAAGTCGATATCCCGTATATGCTGCTCCGTCTTCGCCAGGGAATCGGACGCCTGATCAGAACGGAAGGCGACCATGGAAGCATCCATATCCTCCTGAATGAAAGCGACCGGGCTTACCAAAAAGAAGTACAGGCGATCCTGCCTGTGAGCGTTGAATCCATCGAAGCATGATGTTACCGGCTCCAATCCGTCCTGTCTCAGGGCGGAGGGGGCCGTTTTTCATGTTGAACCGGCTTTACGTCCTGCAGGTGAAAGCCCTGTTGTTTTTCAAGAGTGAATCATCTGCCTAGTCTGACTTTTGTGGTAAGATAGGAGGGTGAAGGGGGAATGAAGCATGAATAAGGAAGAGATAAAAAAAGTGAGTGGTGCATTCAAGGAATACTCAAGTAAGATGAGCGCCTATAATGAAGCACTGGGACTCATGTTCTGGGACTTGAGGACGGGTGCACCGAAAAAGGGTGCCTCACAGCGTTCCGAAGTAATCGGGATGCTTTCGTCTGAAGTATTCGAAATGTCCACATCAAGTGAGATGGCAGCCTATCTGGCGAAGCTGACGCCGGTCGCCGACGATCTTGATGAGATCACGTGTGCCCTGTTGGAAGAATGTCAAAAGGAGTACGACCGGAATAAGAAGATCCCGGCCAAGGAATACCGGGACTATGTCGTCCTTCAGTCCAAGGCTGAAGGGATCTGGGAAGAGGCAAAAGAAAAAGGCGACTTCTCTATGTTCCAGCCGTATCTTGAAAAATTGGTTTCCACTACGAAACGGTTCATCGATTATTGGGGATACGGAGAAAATAAATATGATACCCTGCTCGACTTATACGAACCAGGCGTGACGGTCGATGTACTGGATGAAGTGTTCAGTGACCTCAAAGGGAAAATCGTCCCTCTCGTACATAAAATATCGAATGCAGAAGCGCCGCGGACGGAGTTCCTTTTCGATCATTTCCCTAAGGAAAAGCAAAAGGAATTCAGTCTCAAGGTCCTCGAGCAGATGGGGTATGATTTCAGTGCAGGGCGCCTCGATGAAACGGTCCATCCCTTTGCCATCGGCTTGAATCCCGGGGATGTAAGGGTCACCACCAAATACGATGAAAAAGACTGGCGGACGGCCGTCTTCGGTACCATCCATGAAGGAGGCCATGCACTCTATGAGCAAAATATATCAGAAAAGCTCATCGGGACGCCTCTTTGTACAGGTACCTCCATGGGAATCCACGAATCTCAGTCACTTTTCTATGAAAATTTCGTGGGCAGGAATCTTTCCTTCTGGAAAAAGAACTATGCTACATTGAAGGATTTCAGCACCGGACAATTCGATGAGGTGGACCTCGAAGCCTTTTACCGTGCCATCAATGAATCCAAGCCTTCCCTGATCCGGATCGAAGCAGATGAATTGACGTATGCCCTGCATATCATCATCCGATATGAAATCGAGAAAGGTCTCTTCAACGACGAGATCGAAGTAAAAGATCTCCCGCGCATCTGGAATGAAAAATATGAAGAATATCTCGGCATCCGTCCAACCCATGATGGGGAGGGAGTCCTGCAGGATGTGCACTGGGCCGGAGGAAGCTTCGGGTATTTCCCTTCCTACGCACTTGGGTATATGTACGCTGCCCAGTTCAGGGAAGCCATGAGAGAAGACATCCCGAACTTCGATCAGCTTTTGGAAGAGGGGAATCTCGTCCCCGTGAAGGAATGGTTGACGGAGAGGGTTCATCAATGGGGCAAACTGAAGAAGCCATTGGAAATCCTTGAAGACGTCACCGGTGAGGGCTTGAATGCCAAATACCTCGCGGACTACCTCATCGAGAAGTATGCCGGCGTCTATGCTCTCTGATCAGGACGAAGCGGTTAGCACCAATATAAATCCGAACGGATTCGACTTTCTCCAGGGAAAGTCGAATCATCGTTTGGATTTTTTTTATCCCTCTTTATTCCGAAACACCAGTGAACACATCTCCATGCTCACTTACTTCCCGTCACCAAAGGCGATATCCCTTCGAGGCGGGGGGCGCCTGTTGGATCATATCGATGAAAGGGACACTGTAAGCGATCAGGATCAGGGCGGTGAGGATGGTCAGCCAGATCCGCCAGTCCTCAAGGGCTTTCGGGGTCTGTGCAGATCCGGATTCAGCGACTGGAAATGCCTCGCTGCCTTTTGGGGCAAAGAAAGCAAGGTTCACTACGATATAGAGGACAAGGATGATGCCGATGAAAAGAATCGTTCCTCCTATTGCCTGTGCTGCCTGATATGGGATCCAGCCGAGTGCCTGTGGGGCATCCCCGTAAGTGGAGAATGAGGACCTTCGCGGTGCTCCGAGTAATCCGGCAGCGTGCATGGACAGGGACATGATCCCCATCCCCACAGTCCAAACGATTGCCTGGATGATGGCAAGTCTGTTCATCTCTTTTGTCAGGACCCGTCCCGTAAGGTGGGGGATGAGCCAATAGGAGATTCCGAAAAACGTCAAAACGACGGTTGTCGCAAGGGTGAGGTGGAAATGACCCGTCACCCAGATGGTGTTGTGGACCACCTGGTTCATCTGATTGGAGGCGTTGATCAATCCTCCTGCACCGGCAGGTATGAAAGCAAGCATCCCGATGAAGGGAACCATAAAGCGTGAATCCTTCCAGGGAAGCTTGCGTATCCAGCCGAATAATCCCTTCGCCCCGAGCTCCCTCCCCCTGATTTCAAATGTGGCAAAGAGAGAAAAGGCGGTCATGAGGGAGGGGATGACCACCATGAATGTGAGCACAACCTGGAGGTACTTCCAAAAGGCATCGATTCCAGGTTCGACCAGCTGATGATGGAATCCGACGGGGATCGAGAACAGCAAAAACAAGAGAAATGACAATCTTGCTAGTGAGTCTGAAAACACCCTGCCTCCGATGACCTTCGGGATGACGGCATACCATGCCATATAAGCAGGAAGCAGCCAAAAATACACAAGTGGATGACCGAAATACCAGAATAGCGTACGACTTGTGAGAACATCGACGCGCTCCACGATGCCGAGGGACCAAGGGAGAAGCTGAAAGAGCACGGTCCCCGCTACCCCGAGTGTTGCAATGATCCAGAGTACGATCGTGATAATCGCCATGAAGGTCAACAATGGGCTCGTCTGACCAGGGTGTTCTTTCCTCCAGTGACGATAAACGGAAATCATGGCACCCCCGGATAGCCAGCTCCCCACGATCACCAAAGTGAGGCCGAGGTAAAAAAGCCAATGGGCCTGGAGCGGGGCATAAAATGTATAGAGCACGGTGGCTTCATTCAACAGGATCATGGTGGCACTCATGAGTGTCCCTGTGAGCATGATCCAAAACCCCAGCCAACCCAATGCGATCGACCTGTTGGAGTATGGGCCGGCAGTCCGGATAATGGAGGCATGAAGGAAGCCGATAATGAAGAAAGTGGTGAGGATCAACCCTAAAAGCACCCCGTGCACGGTAAGGATCTGATAGTAGCCGATCCCTGCAGGCAGGGTCAAGCCCCCTGAGCGGACCAGAACCTGCAGGAGACCCGCCAGTCCGCCCAGTGCCAGGGCTGTATAAGCGACATACAAATGGGCGAGAGAGAGGCTTCTACCCCGCGTGTCAGTCATCTTTTTCACATTAGTCTACCACCTTCAGCATGGATTTCATCGTATGGTGTCCCGCCCCGCAGTATTCATTGCACACAATCAGGAATTCCCCTGTCTGATCGAGGGTGGTCACATATTCATTGATGTACCCGGGTTCAAGCATCATGTTGATGTTGGTGCCCGCCACTTCGAATCCGTGGATCACATCTTTCGTTGTAGCCATGATCTTTACCTTTGAACCCTTCGGAACGGTAAATTCCGCGGGCTCATAGTGAAAAGCAGAGGCGACGATCACTAATTCATAATCCCAGTCCTTTCCGCTCACCTCTTTCAGGCCCGGTTGGTCGAAGGGTGCTGTTGCATCCACCCGTTCAGGATCGATATACGCTTTGGCACTCGGTGGCTTATGGCCTTGATGAAAGGCGCTGACGCCGAGAATGAGCAAGAAAAGGATCAGGGCACCCGTCCCAAGCGTCAACCACCATTTTTCATAACGGTGCATATGCATGACAAATCACTCCCTGCGTTAAAATCGCGACATGAATAATAAGAATACCCCTATCCAGCTCACCGCCAAAAAGAGTCCCAACACCAGTACGGACACGAAGGTCCCCTGTAAGGAGCTATCTCTTTTTTGAGGATCTTTCATCTTCTTCACCCCAATCCTGATTGTTCCTTCCCCATCATCTTAGCTGAACCGCGGGGAATCATCTGTGATATAAGTCACACTACTTTTGAACAGAATGTGAAGAACGTGAAGATTTCGTTGCCTTGAGGAAGGAAATTCGGCATATAGTATTAAAAAGGACTGGGGGAATGAATATGAAACGGTTTTATTGCAGCCACTGCTGCTTTCTTTATGTGAGGAAACAGGCGTGCAGATTCTGCCTGGCGATGGCGGATACCGAAATTGATATCATCCTTCACCATCAGCCTAAAAAGACATGAGTGCATGCATGGTTCCGTCATGAACAGGGGATTCTATCCATATCTGTAAGATAAGGAGATGGATTGAGCGTGCCTGTCATCTATTCAGTTGAAACGGCGATCCCCCCGCATCGGATCGATCAGGAGGATGCGTCTGTTTTCGCCAAACAGCTTTTTCAGGAAAGTTTCAAAGATATCGACCGACTGTTGACCGTATTCCAAAATGGGGAGATCAACAGCAGGTATTTTGTAAAGGATTTGGAGTGGTTCGGCAGTCCGCACTCCTTCGAAGAGAAAAATGGGGAATACATCGAGCTGGCTGTGAAATACGGCAAAGAGGCTGTAACAAAAGCGCTTGAAACGATAGGGGGTGGCCCCGTGGAGGCGATATTCACCATCTCCACCTCTGGGATTGCGACACCTTCCATCGAAGCAAGGATCATGAATGAGCTCGGTCTTGATCCACATATTAAACGAATCCCGATCTGGGGTCTCGGCTGCGCAGGAGGAGCGAGCGGCCTGGCAAGGGCCAATGAGTATTGCCGTGCCTTTCCATCCTCGACGGTGCTCGTTCTCGCCATCGAACTTTGTTCCCTCACCTTCCAGCACGGGGACCGGTCTAAAAGCAATCTGATCGGGACATCCTTATTTGCCGACGGTATCGGGTGTGCCGTCCTGTGCGGAGATGAAAGTCCCCTCCTGCAAAAACGAGATAAGCCGCTCCCTCGGGTCATCTCGACTCGTTCAACCCTCCTGCGGGACTCTCTGGACGTCATGGGGTGGGAAGTCAGGAATGAAGGACTGTATGTCGTATTTTCGAAGTCCATCCCAAATCTCGTAGAAACATGGCTGAGACCGAATGTGGAAGAGTTCCTCCGAAAAGAAGGAGTGGGCCTTGCCGATATCCGGCAATTCGTCGCCCACCCCGGGGGGAAGAAAGTGCTCGATGCGTATGAAAAATCACTCGGGTTCGCCAAAGCCATGTTGGCCCCGTCACTTGCTGTCCTGCAGGAATACGGGAATATGTCGTCCGCAACGATCCTGTATGTGATGAAGGAAATGGTGCATGCAGGAAAGGATGGGGAGCTGGGCCTTGCCATGGCACTTGGACCGGGATTCAGCTCCGAACTATTGTTGCTCAGGTGGGAGGGATGAACATGTTTGGTGTCATATTCCTCATCCTGATCCTCCAGAGGCTGGGAGAACTCATCATCGCCCATTCCAATGAAAAATGGATGAAGGAGCGGGGAGGTATAGAATACGGACAGATGCATTACAAATGGATGGTGGCCATGCATACAGCTTTCTTCCTTGTCCTTCTCCTGGAAGCATGGAGCTCAGGCTTCAGTTTGAATCCCTATTGGATTCCTTTGTTCGCCCTATTCCTCCTGGTGCAGTGCGGGAGGGTGTGGGCCATATTTTCCCTCGGACGCTACTGGAATACGAAAATCATCGTTTGCAAGGGGGCCCACGTTGTGGCAAGAGGCCCATACCGGTATTTCAGGCATCCCAATTATCTTATCGTCACCTTGGAGCTCATCCTCATCCCGCTCCTTTTCAATGCCTATCTTACGATGGTCCTGTTCTCCCTCCTCAATCAGTGGATGCTTTCCGTCAGGATCCCGGAAGAAGAGAGGGCTTTGAGAAGTGAAACCGACTACCGTGATAAGCATGGAAAGACAAGGGGATACCCTGTTTTCAG
Organism: Rossellomorea sp. FS2; assembly: GCF_047915635.1. Taxonomy (NCBI): domain Bacteria; kingdom Bacillati; phylum Bacillota; class Bacilli; order Caryophanales; family Bacillaceae; genus Rossellomorea; species Rossellomorea sp. FS2. The sequence goes on from NZ_JBLRVS010000001.1 coordinate 763,541, forward strand.
AAAAAATAGCGATTCTTATTGAAAATGATTATCGTTTTTGATAAGATCTAATTGAAGATGATTCTCATTAAGGAGTGGACGTATATGGTTTGGTTTCTTGTACTACTGACAGTGCTGGTATACGGATTTGTGATGAAATATGTATTGTCCAACATGATGAAAGCTGAAAAACCGCGTAAAACGGCATTGAAGTTCGAGAAGCGAACCGCCTCAAGGTCCAATCTCATCCCGAACGAAACGACTCGATAACATTCAAAACCATCCAGAAAGGATGGTTTTTTTATGTGGAAAAGCATCAGAGTCAGGGGAGAAGCAGGTTGGGTAAACCAAACACTTCAAGGGAGAATATCATAGAGAATAAGATGGAAATGCGCTAAAATAGAAGCGTTACCATAACTCGTTTTGAAAAGAGGATTGTCCTATGAATACGACGAAACGAACCATACATACATCCATGCAAACGATCGCTTCCCTCAGTGAGCGATTCCGTTTGGCGGGCGATGAAGAACGGGTTGAGAAAGCGGAACGCCTGGCTGAAAAAATGCATGGGGAGGAGCTCATCCTTGCATTCTGCGGACATTTTTCCGCAGGAAAATCCAGCATGATCAATCACCTCATCGGCGACAGTGTCCTTCCTGCATCCCCCATACCGACCAGTGCCAATCTGGTTAAGGTGAAGAAAACGGATTCCGACTATGCCAAGATCTACTATCATCATCAGTATCCCGTCTTCATTCCTGCCCCATATGATGAAGACAAAGTGCGGGAATGGTGCAAGGATCGTGATGTATATTCGGTTGAAATCGGCAGATCGAATATGGATAAAGATGTATCCATCCTCGATACTCCGGGAGTAGACAGTACAGATGACGCTCATCGTCTGTCGACGGAGTCTGCCCTGCATCTGGCGGATGCGGTATTTTACGTGATGGATTACAACCATGTCCAATCACAGGTGAACTTCGAATTCACCCGGGAACTGAGCCTGCACGGAGTGAAGCAGTACCTTGTGATCAATCAGATCGACAAACATAACGAAACGGAAATCTCCTTCGAGACGTTCAAAACCGCTGTGAAGGATGCGTTTGGATCATGGGGAGTCGAGCCGGAAGGTATTTTCTATACGAGTCTGAGGAAGCCCGATATGGAAGGGAATGACCTGCCTGAACTGGAGCAGCTTGTTGAAAGACAGGTTTCGAACAGAAAATCCCTTATCGCAGAATCCCTTCAAGCTTCCCTCTCCCAGTTGATACAGGAGCATGATGAATGGTACAAAAGCAAGCTCGATCAGGTAAAGGAAGAGAGCGGACTTGATAACAGTGAATGGGAAGATATGGACAGTGCGTTCATCCTTGAGAACGAACTCCTCGACCGATTATTGGCCAGGACAGGAATAAGGAATACATTCGAAGAGGAGCGGACCGATATCCTGAAGAATGCGTATCTCATGCCTTTTGAAACGAGGGAACTGGCAGAGCGGTTCCTTGAAAGCCGTCAGAAAGGATTCAAAATAGGCTTCCTTTTCGCAGGGCAAAAAACCGAAGAAGAGAAGGAGACAAGGCTTGGGGCTTTCCTGTCCGATCTCAACAGCAGAATCGACTCACAGCTTCAGTGGCATATCAGGACCCTGGGGAAAAAATTAGCCAAAAGTGCCGGTCTTTCCGGACAATTCATCGAGAGATGGGACCAATTGTCTCTTGAAGTGGACTCGGCTTTCATTACGGGTGTGATCCGCGAGGGAGCCGGACTGAATGGTGATTACGTTCTTCAATACTGCAATGAACTGGCAGAAGAGATCAAGAAGAGGTGCCGATTGAAGACCAATGTCCTCATGGAAGAAATGACAGAAGAAATCGACACCGCATTCATGGATGAAAATGAGCACATGGAAGAAGAACTCCGGACTGTTCAGGAAAAAACGGCTGTGTTCCTGAAATGGAATCAGATCAAAGAAGAGCGGCTCGAGCAAGCAAACCGTATCCGTGAAGGAGCGGGAGATTCGGCCATATCGGAGGGTGTCGTGTCATCATGGTTGAAGAAGTGGGACATCAGGGATTCTCATTACCGCAGTGAGGAAGAACTTGAAAAACCTTCCTCCGACGTGGGTGAGGAGATTCATACGGAGATCCCCGATCGTGCGAACGAATCGGCTGGCCGTATAACGAAGGAGGAGGCCGCCCGAAAATTGACCGTCCTTGAAGAGGTATTCTCAAAATATGAAGGATTCCGGAGAACCGCAGGATTTCTCAGGGGGAAAAGGGAGCGCATCCTCGATCAATCATTCACGATCGCTTTGTTCGGGGCATTCAGCGCAGGCAAATCTTCCTTTGCCAATGCCCTCCTTGGACAATCGGTCTTGCCTGTGAGTCCGAACCCCACCACGGCTTCCATCAACAGGATCTGTCCGGTTTCCGATGATCACGTGCATCAGACTGCCGATGTTCATATCAAATCACCCGAGCAGATGCTTGGTGATCTGAATCAATCCCTTTCTCATTTCGGTGAAAGGGTGGATTCACTGGAGGCAGCCTACTCGTTGATTCCATCAATCCTTCAGTCGAAGGATCGGGAAAATGTCCATCGGTCCTTCCTGTCGGCCTTCCACTCCGGGTATGAAAAGCTTGCAGCCGATCTCGGCTCCGTCAAGCTTGTGTCGATCGACGAGTACCGCACTTATGTAGCCAATGAATCACGATCATGTTTTGTTGAAAGCATTGATCTTTATTTCGATTGTCCCCTTACACGGCAGGGGATCACCCTTGTGGATACGCCGGGTGCCGATTCCATCAATGCACGTCATACCGGAGTCGCATTCGAGTACATCAAGAATGCGGATGCCGTCCTTTTCGTTACGTATTACAATCACGCTTTTGCCAAAGCCGACAGGGAGTTCCTCATTCAGCTTGGAAGGGTGAAGGACTCGTTCGAGCTTGATAAAATGTTCTTCATCGTGAACGCCATCGACCTTGCCGCTAATGAAGAAGAAAAAGACGAGGTCCTGGGCTACGTGGAGTCTCAGCTCCTGCAGTATGGCATCCGCTTCCCGCGCATTCACGGAGTCTCTTCCCTTCAGGCCATGCGGGAAGAAGCGGCCTCCGGCATGATCCCATTCAGGGAGGCCTTCCACACCTTCATAGAAGAGGAACTCGTCCAGATGAGCATCGATGCCGCCATCCATGAATGGGAAAGGGGCTACAACAGGTTCCGCCAGTGGGTGGAATTCGCCTCAACGGATCAGGTATCGAAAGAAAGGCGCAGGGAGCATCTTTTGGAAACAAAAGAGAACGTCCTGCGCATCCTGAACACGGAAACACCAGACCCGCTTCTCGTAGAAATGCGTCAAGAACTCTCAGAGCTCCTGCACTATGTGAAGCAAAGGGTGTTTTACAGGCTCCCCGATTTCTTCAAGGAAGCCTTCCATCCGGGAAGATTTCCTTCAAATGGGAATCCTGAGGAAGCCATCTCAGCTGGAACTGAAGAATTGACGCGGAGCATCTCCTATGATTTTGCACAGGAAATGAGGGCGACCTCCCTCCGGACCGAACGGTTCATCGACCGGGCATTGAAAGGGAAGCTTGAGGAGTTGGAAAGGCGGATCAAAGCATTGGAACCAGAACTTTATCTGATCCAGCCCGATTTTGATGAGCGACCATCTATTGAGTTCTCCGAAGGACTTCAGGAAGCAGACGTGAAGAGTGCGTTTCACTCGTTCAAAAATCCAAAGCACTTCTTTGAGAAGGGCGGGAAGAAAGAAATTCAAGAAAAAGTGGAAAAATCCCTTTCGTCTCCTGCAGATGTTTATCTTTCAACAGAAGAAACACGCCTGACAAAGTGGGCGGCATCACTTTTGGAGAGGGATCATGAAAAGCTGATGGTGGATTCACAGGAACAGCTGTCAGAGCAACTCGACTCCCTCATCAACGTGACGGCGGAAGTGCAGGACCTTGAAAGTCTGGCAGCGGATCTTGCCCGATTGGAGGGCTTGAGCCATGAAGAAGGAGCCTAATCCCTTCCACGTCTGTGCCACCTGCATCCACTTCCGTGCTTATAAAGAGAACGGGGGCACGCGCTACATATGTGCCCGCCTTGGCTTCGACACTCGGCCTTCCTACCGGTTCGACTGCTGGGTGCCTAAGGAGCAGGTCGTCAAATTAATGGAGAAGAGAGGATGGAAATCATGAATTTCATCAAAAACTGCGAGTGGGTCTTCGAACATTTAGAGGATCCGTCCCTCGCAATGGTCGATTGTCAAGCTGTCCTGTCCACCGGTGAAGGGGCAGGCCTCTATCATGAAGAGCATATACCGGGCGCTGTCCACTTCGACCTAGGACAGGATCTAAGCGGTCCAGTCCAAACCCACGGCGGACGTCATCCTCTTCCGGATATAGCTCTATTTGTCGATAAGGTCGGAAAAGCAGGCATCCAACAAGATTCGACCGTTGTCCTCTATGATGGAGGGGATGCTGCACCGGCTGCAAGGGCCTGGTGGCTGTTCCGCTTCATCGGCCATGAAAGGGTCTATGTAATGGATGGAGGTTTAAAAGAATGGAAGAGAAACGATTTTCCAGTCACAAAAGAAGTGCCTTCCCCCAGGGAAAGGCACTATCAACCGACCATAAAAGAGTACATGATCGCAGGGGTAGAGGAAGTGAGGGCCATTGCAGAGGGAGAGAGTGATGTGGTCCTCATCGATTCAAGGAGCAGTGAGAGATATCGCGGAGAGGAAGAACCCCTCGACCGTGTAGCGGGTCATATACCGGGTGCCGTCAATCTTCCATGGTTTGATGCACTGTCGGAAGGAAGATACCTTGATCCTGAAATCCAGAAGCAACGATACGCCGGTATGGATAAACAACAGCGGGTCATCGTTTATTGCGGCTCCGGGATCACGGCCACGCCGAATATCATCTCCATGCTTGAATCGGGATTCGAAGACGTCAGATTATACGCCGGAAGCTACAGCGACTGGGTTTCTTACCCTGGAAACAAAGTAGCGAATCCGGGTATTTCCAACCAGTAAGCCGTACATCTGTGGTATACTGTATTCATCGAATTTGATGAAAAGTGGTGTTCAGTTTGGAATCAAGACAAGAGCATATATTATTAGTGGACGGAATGGCGCTTTTATTCCGTTCCTTTTTTGCAACGGCCGTCAGCGGTCAGTTCATGGTGAATTCACAAGGGCTGCCGACAAACGGCGTGCAGGGATTCATGAAGCATCTCTTCATGGCAGCAGAACACGCTGATCCGACGCATATCATCATCTGCTGGGACATGGGGAGCAAAACGTTCAGGAACGAAGTGTATGAGGACTATAAATCGAATCGGAATGCCCCGCCGGTGGAGCTCATTCCCCAGTTCGATCTTGCCAAAGAAGTAGCCGGCCGATTCAATCTTTCAAACGTAGGAGTCTCGGGTTATGAAGCGGATGACTGCATCGGGACCCTTGCAAAGGAATACAAGGTTGAACGGAAGGTTTCGGTCGTCAGCGGTGATCAGGACCTTCTGCAACTACTCGACGATGGCATTGAAATCATGCTCCTTCAAAAAGGATTCGGGAACTATAAAACGTATACGAAGAACGGGTTTGTAGAAGAAAAGGGTATCACGCCCCAACAGTTCATCGACGTGAAGGCCCTCATGGGTGACACGAGTGACGGCTATCCCGGAGTCAAGGGGATTGGGGAAAAGACAGCCATGAAACTCATCCAGGAGCACGGGGATATCGAAGGCATCCTTCAAAACCTGTCTTCCTTGACACCTTCCCAGAAGAAAAAAATCGAAGCCGACCTGGATATGCTTCACCTGTCAAGGAAATTGGCGGAAATCCACTGTGAGGTTCCACTGGATGTGAAGCTTTCAGAATGTGTATGGAACCAAGTATCCTCAGAACATCTCGATGTAGTGGAGGAAATGGAGCTGAAGGTGCTCAGACGATACCTCCTGGGATCTAATGTCATGCTTCCTGCTTCCGGATGAAAGGAAACCATCCTTAAGGGCACACTATCCTCAAAGGAGGGGATGGCATGAACAAAGGAATAATCACCGCTTTACTGAGCATCATCGTGGCACAGGGGCTCAAGATTCCGCTCCATTACCTTAAATCGGGCAAATGGAAGGCAGGGGTGTTCTTCCAGACCGGCGGGATGCCGAGCTCCCATAGCGCCGGGGTCGCATCTCTTGCGACATTCATTGCCCTGAAGAGAGGATTCAGGACGATGGATTTTGCCCTGGCATTCATTTTCGGTCTCATCGTCATGTATGATGCCCAGGGAATCAGGAGACAGACGGGTGAACTCACCTTAAAGGTGAACAGCTTGAATGATCTGGTCCAGAAAGCAAACGAACATGAAGGGGTCCCCTTTGAGGAGAAGCAGCCGAAACGCTTGAAGGAGATGCTTGGACATCAGCCGGAAGAAGTGATAGGCGGGGCGGTCCTCGGAGTGATCACAGGTTTATTCTCCCATAGGATCGGGGGAAATCGGAAAAGCAGATAACGCTTCAGTAGGGTGAGGGGAAACGTGAAAAAAACAACAGAGGATTTTCTGATTGATCTGGAAAACAGGGGTTTTAAATTTCAAGAAGATGCCATCGGTTTCATCTACTTCGGCAAACAATATACAGGTGCATCTGATGAGGTCGTCAACAGCGCCATTGAAATTACCCTGAAGGCCCAGAAGGCATTCGACAGCAGCTTTTATATGTCCATCCTTGAAAGGCTCCATACGCAGAGGATATCTTCCAGGAAGGAAGCTCTGAAGTGGATGGATGCACAGGGACTGGCATGAAAAAAAGGAAGGCCGAATGGCTTCCTTTTTCTTTTAGTTCAAGCGGATGGCTTTTCGTGCGAGATCATCTGCTGCCTTATTCTCCTTGCTTGGAATCCATTTGCAAAAGAAGAGATCCAGCTTATCGATTTCTTTAAGGATGGCTGCAAGGATCGGTTTGTATTCGGAATGACGGACAAAACGCTTCTCGATCGCCTGGATCACGGCTTGTGAATCGCTGCGAAGCCATACGATGTCAGGCTTTTCTCCGGTACAATACTCGAGCGCTTTCAGGCAGGCGGTGAACTCGGCCGAGTGGTTATCCATCGTACCCAAGGGTAAAGAAAAAGTGGTGATCTTTCCGTTTTCTTTTATGAAGATACCTGCACCGCTCGGGCCAGGGTTGCCTGCGCTCGCACCATCGATGTTCACTTCGATCATACACATTCACCTCCTCCCTACCTTATATCAGGGCAGGGACGGAGTCAATCACCTAACCAAGGAGTGTTGAAACGTGGATATGCGCATCCGATTTACGTATAAGACAAAAACAAAATCATCCGTATGGTTTGAATCCAGCCCTTTCCCAAGAAAGGAGACCCTTATCCATGTGGATGATCTCATGAAGACCGGAAGGGTGCTTGACCTTGAAATCATCGATGAAATGGGATCATCCTGGACGAGGAAGGAATTCATCAAACTGAATGAAGAACTGGAAAAGGAGCCGGAAAACATCAGGCTTTACTTTGACGGGGGCTTTGATAAAGAATCCTCCATGACAGGAATCGGGATCGTCATTTATTATGAAAAGGGCGGTGAAGCCTTCCGGATCCGGAGGAATGATCTGCTGGATTCGCTTGAAAACAATAATGAAGCGGAATATGCAGCTCTTCATTATGCCCTTTCAATCCTTCAGGAATTGGGGGTCAAGAACCAGCCTTGCGATATTTACGGGGACTCCCAGGTAGTGCTGAATCAGCTCGGTGGAGAGTGGCCATGCTATGAAGCCGGTCTGGCAAAATGGCTGGAGAGGACTGAAGCCCTTATCAAAAAAAGCAGGCTCAAAACCTCTCTGCACGTGATCGGCCGGAAAGATAATAAGGAAGCCGATAAGCTTGCCAATCAGGCTCTTGAGGGAACCAGGGTGGAAAGCCACAAAAGTCTGGAATAAAGAAGCACGGATCATTATATCCTATAAAAGATTACGAACATGGAACGCGGAGGTGAAACCGGGACGTGGACCGCAAACAACTGATTGATAAGGTGGATGAGCTGTCGGATGCTTATTGCAAGGGTTGCCTCTTGAAGGCACATTTCCGCAAGGAATATGGCAAAACCCATGCCCACCGTTTTTGCATAGAAGAATGCACAGTAGGAAGGGAAATCCGACGCTACGGGGAAAGATTGGGATAAGAAAAAGGCATCGATCCGGAGGATCGATGCCTTTTTCATTTATGGGTGGTTATGGATTATAATTTTACAACGTTTGCTGCTTGTGGTCCGCGATTTCCTTCAACGATATCGAAAGAAACGTCTTGACCTTCTTCAAGTGACTTGAATCCGTCACCTTGAATAGCAGAGAAGTGTACGAATACGTCGTCTCCACCTTCAACTTCGATGAAACCGAAACCTTTTTCGTTGTTGAACCATTTTACTTTACCATTCTGCATAATCTAAATCCTCCTAAGTCGTTCAAGCACATTGAGTGCCGTGGGAAATATTTATCACGAAATGCTGATATTCCCGCTTTTGCAAGCGCCTACTAATCGATCACTTCAATGATGTCTTTACTATACAATATGACGTTTTTCGAGTCAACATCAGGAGGTGGTTTTTGAGTAAATTTTACAAATCCTTTAAAAAACAGGATTGACAATAGGGAGGTTCCATTTTAAAATTTGCACAAGGGAAACTTTTATAGATATAGTTAAAATAAATAAACATGAGCAAAAATAGTGGCAAAGAGTAAAAGTATTGAATATGGTAAGTGGAGAGAAAGGGAGGAATGGTCGAATGAAACGGAGGTTCATGGTTACCACGGTGCTGGCATTTGCCCTGATGATGGGCGGCTGTGCTCAGAAGAGTGGAACGGATGAGAGTGGAAAGGTGAAGGTGACGGCGACGATCGGTCAGATCGGGGATGCCGTCAAACAGGTCGGTGGGGACCATGTGGAGGTACAAACGTTGATGGGACCAGGAGTCGACCCCCATCTTTACAAAGCGAAACAGTCGGATATCGGAAAGCTTCAGGAAGCAGATCTTATCTTTTATAGCGGACTTCATCTTGAAGGGAAGATGCTCGAAGTGCTTGAAAAGGTGAACGAAACGAAGCCTGCGTACGCCATTTCCGAAAGCATTCCAAAAGAACGCCTTCGTGCGGATGAAGCAAGTGCAGCGGCTGTGGATCCCCACGTGTGGTTCGATATCGATCTCTGGAAGATCGCTGTCGCGGAGGTAAGGGATGGATTAATCAAGGAGGATCCTACCCATGAAGAGGAGTACAGGGAAAATACAGAAGCCTACTTCGACAGGCTGGATGAATTGAAGGAATATGCTGAAGGGGAAATCGGCTCGATCCCCGAAGAGCAGCGCGTCTTGGTGACGGCACATGATGCTTTTCACTATTTCGGTGATGCCTATGACATGGAAGTGATGGGACTCCAAGGCTTGAGTACGGATGCCGAGTTCGGCTTAGGCGATGTTCAGGGGCTTGTTGAGATCCTTGCCGAAAGGGAGATCAAGGCCGTGTTCGTCGAGTCGAGCATCTCGGAGAAATCAATTACAGCCGTGATGGAGGGCGTCAGAAAGAAGGGGAAAGACATCGAGCTCGGCGGTGAGCTTTATTCCGATGCCATGGGAAAAGAGGGGACGGAAACAGGAACCTATATAGGGATGTATAAGCATAATGTGGACACAATCGTGAAAGCGTTGAAATAGGGGGAAGAGAAGATGACGTCGATAAAAGTGAATGGTTTGACGGTGGCCTACCATCGAAAGCCGGTATTGTCCGATGTAACGTTTGAATTGCCAAAGGGAGTGATCATCGGGATATTGGGGCCAAACGGGGCGGGCAAGACGACATTGATGAAAGCGATCCTCGGCCTTGTCCAGCGCTCCACCGGAGAGGTGAGTGTCCTGGGTGAACCGTATTCCCCTAAGTCCAATAAGGTAGGATACGTACCGCAGAGGGGGACGGTCGATTGGGACTTTCCGACGGATGCCCTTGATGTCGTGCGGATGGGGAGATACCGGCACACCGGCTGGTTTCGCCTTCCATCCAGGAAGGATACCGTGATTGCACTGGATTGCTTGAAACAGGTAGGCATGGAGGAATTCGCCGGAAGACAGATCAGCCAGCTTTCGGGAGGACAGCAGCAAAGGGTCTTCCTGGCCAGGGCACTGGCGCAGGATACCGAAGTCTATTTCATGGATGAACCTTTTGCAGGAGTCGATGCTGCAACGGAAAAATCCATCATCGCCCTGTTGACCGAACTGAAGGATCAGGGCAAGACGGTCTTGGTGGTGCATCATGATCTTCAGACGGTCACCGATTATTTTGATTGGACCCTTCTGCTCAATCGCAGGGTGATTGGGTGCGGACCGACAGAGCAAGTCTTCACGATGGAGAATTTAAGAAGTACGTATGGCGGAAAACTCGCCTTTTTGGATAAGATCGGGAGCCGGTGAAGGAGGAAGTGTGAAATGGAATGGTTAAGCATCTTGAAGGACGGCAATACCCAGTGGGTCCTCCTGAGCACCCTCTTGCTCGGGATCGCAAGCGGGGTGATGGGGAGTTTCGCCCTTCTGAGGAAACAGAGCCTCATAGGAGATGCCGTAGCCCACAGTGCGCTACCGGGCATATGTCTCGCCTTCATGATCATGGGGGAGAAGGACTTTTTCGGACTACTGGTGGGAGCGGCTGTCACGGGACTGATTGCGGCCTACTTGATCCAGGCTGTCACACGCACGTCCAAGATCAAGGAAGATACGGCCATCTGTCTCTTTCTTTCAGTCTTTTTTGGCCTGGGGATCGTCCTCTTGACCAAAGTGGCCCAGATGCCGAGCGGGAATCAAAGCGGCCTTGATCACTTCATCTTCGGTCAGGCAGCCTCCCTGGTGGGCAAGGATGTCTGGTTGATGGGGGGGACGGCCTTCGTCATGATCCTGGTGATCACCGTCCTTTTCAAAGAGTTCAAGCTGGTTACGTTCGATGCCCAGTTTGCCAAAGGGATCGGACTGCCGGTCCAGCGTCTGAACTTCTTGTTCTTGTCGCTCCTCGTCATCACGGTCATCGTCGGCATCCAGGCAGTAGGTGTGATCCTGATGGCGGCATTATTGATTACACCTGCCATTTCTGCACGATACTGGACGGATTCCCTGCATCGGATGGTCGTCATCGCTGGTGCCTTCGGTGGCATATCCGGTGTCGTCGGAACCATCATCAGCGCAACAGGGAAGGGGCTTTCCACTGGTCCGTTCATCGTCTTGACAGCGAGTTCGATCTTTGTGATATCCATCCTGTTCGCACCATCAAAAGGGATGATCTCAAAAGGAATGGAACGGAGAAGGAATGATAAGATCCTCCTCGGACGGAGCCTGTTGAAGGCATGCCTTGCCGGACAATGGGAAATGTCAGAGATGCACGTGCGTCTGGGGACCAATGAGCGAAAGATGCATGATGCCATACACCATTGTAAGCTTTCCGGATGGATTAACATTGAAGAGGAGACGATCGGGCTGACCGAAGAAGGGCGTCTCCAAGCCACCCACATCCTTTACACGGATGAACTCCGTGAGCTGAAGGAGATGTATCCTGCAGAAATGGCATCTTATGAAGAAGGTTGGTTGGAAGAAGCTGCACATCAGGCGCCTTCCGATGAGAGCCTGATGGTGTTGATCCAGGAAAGAAAAGACATATACAACCGCCATCCCTACATGCTGAAAGGAGTAAGAGGACAATGACATATGAGCTTTGGATCCTGCTTACCGGTGCTTTGGTCGGGGTGACCTGTGGAATGATGGGGTGTTTCCTCATCTTGAGGAAGATGGCGATGCTTGCCGACGCAATCAGTCACACGGTTCTTCTCGGCTTGGTGCTTGCCTTCTTAATCAGTCAGTCCTTGAACGGCGGCATCATGCTCATCGGGGCGGCCGCCGCCGGTCTGTTCACCACATATTTGATACAGGTGCTGAATGCGAAGGGCATACAGGAGGATGCCTCGATCGGTGTGGTATTCACCACCCTCTTCGCGATCGGTGTCATTCTGATTTCCTTGTTCGCACAGAATGTCCATCTGGACGTGGAACACGCCCTGATGGGGGAGATTGCTTTCATCCCGTGGGATACGGTGATGCTGCCCGTGCTTGGAGAGGTGCCTAAATCGGTAGTGATGCTTACAGCCGTTCTGCTCCTCGATATTGTCGTGGTCCTTCTGCTTTTCAAGGAGTTCAAACTGACATCATTCGATCCGGGTATGGCGGCAGCCATGGGCTTTCCCATCCTCCTCCTTCATTATGTCATGATGACCCTTGTTTCCGTTACGACCGTATCGGCATTTGACAGCGTGGGGGCGATCCTGGTGGTGGCCATGCTCATCGCACCTGGGGCCACGGCCTATTTATGGACCGACCGCTACCTGAGGATGATTTTATTGAGTGTAATCATCGGCATATTCGATAGCATCGCCGGTTACTATGCAGCCAAATGGCTGGATGTATCCATCTCAGGGAGCATGGCAGTCGTCGCCGGTTTGGTTTTCCTCTTGACCTGGATCCTGTCACCCCGCCATGGGCTGATGGCACGATTTTCCGTTTTGAGGGCGGGCAGGGGATAAGCGCGGGTTGTATTCATCCAATTCTTATAGTAAACTTTTAATGATATTGAAGGGAATTTGGAGGGTACAGAATGCCTACACCAAGCATGGAAGATTATATAGAACAAATTTATTTGCTGATTGAGAATAAAGGATACGCAAGAGTATCGGATATTGCCGAGGCATTGTCCGTCCATCCCTCCTCAGTAACCAAAATGGTGCAGAAGCTAGATAAGGATGACTACCTCGTTTATGAGAAATACCGTGGGCTCGTTCTGACTCCCAAAGGGAATAAAGTTGGAAAACGTTTAGTGTATAGACATGAACTGCTGGAGCAATTCCTGACCGTCATCGGCGTGAAGGACGAACATATCTATGAAGACGTGGAGGGGATCGAGCATCACCTCAGCTGGGATTCCATCGATCGGATCGGAGATCTCGTACAGTATTTTGAAGAAGACAAAAAGCGGGTGGAAGAGCTCCGCGTCATACAAAATCGAAGCGAATAATAAATCATAAAGGGAAGGGCTGATCGATATTCAGCCCTTCCCTTTTTAGTTGGAATCAAAAGATGGAAGGATACTGGTCGAACTGATCATCCAGGTCTGCATCACCGCCGAGGGGGAACCGGAGTGTGCCCTCATTCGCCTCCATCACGGCTTTCCTGTATGAAATGATGCGGCCAGATGAGGTCTCGAAGTTGATGATCCCGCCTGCTTGATTCCGCTGTACTGCGACGATCTGTTCCATGAGGATTCCTCCTGTTTCATAAAGGTTCGTATGTTAGTATGGACTGAAATGACCAGATTCATAACTTGCTTTCGGAGGAAGGTTTTTACCCCCTTTTTCGCGAATGGAGGGAGAGAGAATCAGGGAAAGGATGGATCGATATGGAAGATTGGGCAAAGGCAGCACAGGAAAAATGGGAGGGGAATGCGGGAAGCTGGCATTCCAGAAGCGAAGAGATGTGGCTGACAGGCAGCAGGAAACAGATTTTGCCTTTCGTGGAGAAGCATGTTAAGAAAGCTTCTCACATAGGGGATCTCGGCTGTGGTGACGGGGCCGGTTCCCATCTGTTGCGGCAAGCGGGCTACGAAGTGACAGGAATGGATTTTTCAAACAATATGATCGATCTTGCGAAGCGATACGAAGAGGAAGATCTTCGTTTCGTCCAGGGTGATCTGACGTCCATGCCCTTCCATGATCATGCATTCAATGGTGTGATGGCCATCAATTCCATCGAGTGGGTGGAAGATCCACTCAAGGCGCTTAAAGAGGTGGAACGGGTAGTGGCCCCCGGGGGGTACATCGTAATCGGGCTCCTCGGTCCGACGGCACATCCAAGGGAGAATGCTTTTCCCCGATTGACGGGCGGGAAAGCGGTGTGCAATACCATGATGCCATGGGAGCTCGTGAAACTTTCAAACGAGCTTGGATGGGAGGCTGTGGATGAAGAATGGGTATTCAAGAAAGGTGTGAAAGGGGACATTGTCACAGGACTCGATCATGAGCTGAAGCAGGCACTGTCATTCATGACGCTGTTCATGTTTACATCATCCGGCTGAATCATGATAGAATAATGGAATGATTCTATCTTTCATGAGTAGGTGACACATATATGACAACGACGAAACAAGTGAAATCCGATATTACCATCGCACAGGAAGCCGAGCTACATCCGATCTTGGACATCGCTGCATCCATCGGCCTTGCAGAGGATGAAGTCGAGCTTTACGGCAGGTTCAAAGGCAAAATCACCTTTGACGCGATCGAAAAACGCAAGGGGGCGTCTGAAGGAAAGGTAATTCTGGTCACATCCATCAATCCGACCCCTGCGGGTGAGGGGAAATCCACGGTGACAGTAGGACTTGGGGATGCCCTGACCCGTCTGGGGAAACAGTCCATCATCGCCATGAGGGAGCCTTCACTCGGCCCCACGATGGGTATCAAAGGAGGGGCAGCTGGAGGTGGATATGCCCAGGTCGTCCCGATGGAAGACATCAATCTCCATTTCACTGGGGACATCCATGCCATCACATCTGCCAATAATGCCCTGGCCGCCCTCCTCGATAATCATATCCATCAAGGAAACGAGCTCGGGATCGACCCGCGGAGAATCGTATGGAAGCGTGCGCTTGATATGAATGACCGGGCCCTGCGGCATACAGTCATCGGTCTCGGAGGGCCGGTTCAAGGTGTACCGCGTGAAGAAGGTTTTGATATCACAGTGGCTTCCGAAATCATGGCCGTCCTGTGTCTGTCAAACAGCCTGGATGAACTGAAAGACAGGCTTGCCGGCATGGTCATCGCCTATGGATATGACCGTAAGCCCGTCTACGTCAGAGACCTTGGGGTAGAGGGGGCTCTTACCCTCCTGTTGAAGGATGCCCTTAAACCAAATCTGGTACAGACCATCGAGCACACTCCTGCACTGGTGCATGGTGGTCCTTTCGCCAATATCGCCCATGGGTGCAACAGTGTCATGGCCACGCGTACAGCCATGAAGCTCGGCGACTATGTTGTGACGGAATCGGGCTTCGGAGCGGATCTCGGTGCCGAGAAGTTCCTGAATATCAAGAGCAGGGCGGCAGGCATTGCCCCTTCCGCCGTTGTATTAGTTGCCACCATACGCGCCCTGAAGATGCACGGAGGGGTCAATAAGATGGAACTGGCAACGGAAAATACAAAGGCACTAGAAGTGGGTCTGGCCAATCTCGAGAAGCATATGGAAACTCTCGAGGCATTCGAGGTACCTTATGTAGTGGCCATCAACCGGTTCATCACCGATAGTGAAACTGAAATCACCCTGTTGAAGAAGTGGTGTGAAGACCGTGGTGTGTCTGTTGCCCTTACCGATGTTTGGGCCAACGGCGGCGAAGGGGGACTGGAGCTTGCCGAAAAAGTCCTATCAGAAATCGAGACGAACAAAAAAGTCTTGAAGCCGATCTATGAGCTGACCGATTCAATTTCCGAAAAGATCGAAAAAATTGCCATGACGGTCTATGGTGCCGAGGGAGTCGACTTTTCCCCGAAGGCATTTAAACAGATCGAGCAATTCGAATCAGAAGGATGGGGAGGCCATCCTGTATGTATGGCGAAGACTCAATATTCACTGTCTGATGATCCTGTTAAACTTGGCCGCCCATCTGGATTCAGAATTACGATCAGGGAATTGAAGCCAAAGATCGGTGCTGGATTCATCGTCGCCCTGACCGGTGACGTCATGACGATGCCTGGCCTGCCGAAATCACCGGCGGCCAATCAAATGGACGTGGCTTCCGATGGCAGGGCCATCGGCCTGTTTTAACGAGAGGAGGGGGAGAGATGTTCGACCCTACGGCATTTGATAATTTGAAGGTGGTACTGGAAGGTGCCGTCTATGACTTCGATCTCGGCGGGGAAATCGACATCGTTGATCGCAAGGATCTCTTCGATTTCGCCCATTATGAGAGAAAGTATCAGATACAGTATCGGTTGAAAGGAACACAGGGAGCGTCTGTCCGTCTGGAACTGAAGGCCGATGCCGGTCACTTCTTGGCTGAACGGAATGGTTTTGTCAGGGGGAATCGTGCAGGTGCCGTTATAGCGTTCACCTACCTGGGCGATGAATCCCTCCTGTCATCCCGTAACGCTCTGGAAGAGTTTTGGGGGCAAGGAACCTCATGGGAATGGCTCACCATCTCTTCATCACATGGGGAGACCCGGGTGGAAGGCATCCTCACATTCTTCAGGGTCATTACAGAGGAAATGGTCGATGATGTGATTGAAATGGTGGCTCATTCCATCGAATCGCTTCTGAAATAAAAGGAATTCACATATAGTAGGGAAAAAGGGGGTCGTCCAGATGAAAGTGGCCTGGGTGACAGACAGCACAGCATTTGTGGGGGATGGCATTGAAGACTTCCATGTGGTTCCCATGCATATCAGCTTTGGGGATCGTGAATATTTGGATGGAGTAGACCTGACGCTGGAAGGGTTATACGAAAAGCTGGAGGAGGAACGGGTGGCCGGCAAGACCTCCCAGCCGTCCATCGGGACATTTGCCTCTTTGTATGAGGAATTGGCTAAAGATCATGATGCCATCTTCTCAGTACATGTTTCATCCCATTTCAGCGGCACGTATGCTTCGGCGGTCCAGGCGGCGGATCTGATGAAAGAGGATTTCCCAGCCATCTACTGCGTGGATTCCAAGATCCTATCCTATCCTCTGACGGATCTCATCCGTTATGGGCAGGACCTTGACCGGGAGGGTGTCTCGCATGAAGAGATCAAAACCCGCCTTGAAGAAAGGGCTGCACAGTCAAGGACGTTTGTGATGGTGGGAAGTCTTGAACAGCTTCATAGGAGCGGAAGGATGAGCGGCCTCAGTTTTTTTCTCGGAAGCATGCTTCACATCAAACCTCTTCTCAGCATCCGTGACGGGAAGCTTTCCGTCGATCAACGGGTAAGGAATCACCGGAAGGGCCTTGCCCTTATGAAAGAACGGCTCTCTGCTTCCAATGTCAGGGAGGCATTCATCCTCTATGGATTGAACAGGGAGGAAGCCAACAAGTGGATGGAGGAACTCAGGGAGGAATTTCCCAAGATTCACTTCTCTCCCTATCCCCTTGCTGCCGTTATCGGGATTCATGCGGGCTCGGATACACTTGGGATCAGCTGGTACGAGGAAATTGGGAGCGGAAAGGCTTAAGCCTTCCGCTCTTTTTCTTCAAATGGGAAGGGGAAATTGGTACAATGGGGTGAAAGGTGTGAGGGTTTTGAATAAGCTTGATCTGATGGAAGAGATGCGCCGGACGTATGGTCTCGACCCTGGTGGTCATGACTGGCATCATCTTGAGCGCGTGAGGAAGCTCGCTTTATACATAGCAGAAGAAGACCAAATCGGAGATCGAGACGTCTTAGAGTGGGCGGCGATCCTCCACGACGTGGCCGACGAAAAGCTCAATCCGACACTCGGTGAAGGAACAAGGAAGCTTGAGGGGTGGCTCCTTCAGTTGCCTGTTACAATAGAGACCTTGGAGACGATCCGGGAAGTGATACACTCCATGGGGTTCAAAGGTGGAAGCACCGATGACCCCGTATTACCTGAAGCAAAGGTGCTCAGGGATGCAGACCGTCTTGATGCCATGGGTGCAATCGGCATTTCAAGGGTTTTCGCCTATGGAGGGTGGAAGGGCCAACCCATCCATCTTCCCGATCTTCCCGTCAGGGAGCGAATGACGAACGATGAATACAGGAATGGTCCTTCCACAAGCATCAATCATTTCCATGAGAAACTCTTCAAGTTGAAAGACCTAATGCTGACACCGACGGGAAAACGCCTCGCAGAAGAGCGCCATGCAGTCATGAAAGACTTCATCAGGCAATTCACTATAGAATGGAATGGTCCACAATGAGAATGATTACAGGAGAACACCTGTCGAAAACATATGGGGAGAAGACGATCTTCAATGCGATCTCCTTCTCCATTGCAGAAAGGGAGCGCGTCGGCCTCATCGGCGTCAATGGAACGGGTAAGTCGAGTCTGTTGAAACTGATTGCCGGCATAGAAGAAGGTGATTCAGGCGAAATCATGAAGCCGAATGACTACAGGATCGCGTATCTTCCTCAAGATCCATCCTTCGATCCTGATCTGTCGGTCCTTCAGCAGATCTTCAAAGGGGAGGCCGCTGTGATGAAGGCCATGAGGAGATACGAATCGGCCCTCCTCCAAATGGAAAACGGCTATGAAAATGAAGGGATCCAGTCTGAATTCATGAACGCACAGAAAGAGATGGATAATCTGAATGCCTGGGAAGCGAGTGCAGAAGCAAAAGCGATTCTGACCAAGCTCGGCATCACCGAGTTCTCCAAGCGCATGGGGGAATTATCCGGTGGGCAGAAGAAGCGTGTCGCACTAGCCGGAGTGCTAATCGAGACCCCGGACCTTCTCATTTTGGACGAGCCGACGAACCATCTCGACTATCAGTCCATCAAATGGCTGGAAGATTACCTGGGCAGATACAATGGATCGGTCCTGTTGGTTACACATGACCGCTATTTCCTTGACGCGGTCACGAATCGCATCTTTGAACTGGATGGCGGGAAGCTGTTCCATTATAAAGGGAACTATGCCGACTTCATCGAAGCCAAAGCCGTCCGGGAAGAAAATGAACGGCAACAGTCAATCAAGCAGAACAACCTCTACCGCCGTGAGCTTGCCTGGATGAGGAGGGGCGCAAAGGCCCGTTCCACCAAGCAAAAAGCACGCATCCAGCGCTTTGATGAACTGGAGGATGCGAAGGGATCAGGCACTAGGAATCAGGAGATGGAGGTTTCCATCGGCGGTGACCGCCTCGGGAAGCAGGTATTCGAATTGAAGGATGCTGTGAAGACCTTCCAGGGGAATGTCATCCTTGACGGATACAACCGGCTCATCAAGCCCAAGGACCGGATCGGGATTGTCGGGAAAAACGGCAGCGGCAAGTCCACGCTCCTGAACATCCTTGCCGGCCGCGAGGAATTGACCTCCGGTGAACTTATGACCGGTCAGACCGTAAAGATTGCCTATTATACGCAAGAACATGAAGAACTTGATGAAAACATGAGGATGATCGAATATCTCAGGGAGTCTGGGGAGTACGTGACCACCGATAAGGGTGAGCAGATTTCAGTCACATCCATGCTCGAGCGGTTCCTGTTCCCGATGAGCACCCATGGGACCCTGATACGGAAGCTTTCCGGTGGAGAGAAGAGGAGACTGTTCCTTTTGAGGCTCCTCATGGGGAAACCCAATGTCCTGCTTCTGGATGAGCCGACGAATGACCTTGATACGGAAACATTGACGGTCCTAGAGGATTATATCCATGAATTTACCGGCGTGGTCATCACCGTATCACATGATCGCTATTTCCTTGACAAGACGGCAAGAGAGCTCTTGATCTTCAACGGGCAGGGAAGCATCGATTCCTATATAGGGGAATATACCGAATACCTTGAACGATCTCAGCAGGCAGCCGTCAAACCCCAGGCCACGAAGAAGGAACCGGCTCCCCAGGCAGTTCAGAAAGAAAAAAAACGCCTGTCCTATATGGAGAAGAGGGAATGGGATGAGCTGGAAGACAAGATGGCGGACATCGAATCAAGGATCGAACAGGTCAATGTGGAACTTCAGGGAATCGGCAGTGATTTCACGAAAGCACAACAGCTTATGGACGAGAGTGCCAAGCTCAACGAACAGCTAGAACACCTTATCGAGCGCTGGAGCTATCTGTCCGAATTCGCCGAGTAGGACCGATCATTTAGCGGAAAGCACACGTTATGATAAAATGAGGAAAAGATCTTGAGAAAGGGGAGCATACAGTGAGGATACTCTCGATCGAACCGACTCCGAGTCCGAATACGATGAAGGTTCTTCTCGACGAAGAATTGAAGGCGGGCCGGAGCAATAATTATAAAAAGGACCAGGCGGACGGGGCACCTCCCGTCATCAAAACCATCCTTTCCATAGAAGGGATCAAAGGGGTCTATCATGTCGCGGATTTCCTTGCCGTTGAACGGAATGCCAAATATGACTGGCAGTCCCTTCTATCAGAAGTAAGACAGGCTTTTGGTGAAGAAGGAGCCCAGTCGGAATCGGGGGAAATGGAAGAACATTTCGGAGAGGTCAATGTGTCCGTACAGATGTTCAAAGGAATCCCGATGCAGGTCAAGCTGACGGACGGGGAAGCTGAAAAACGCTTCTCTCTTCCGGAAGCCTATATCGAGGCCATCGGTCAGGCCCAAAAAGAAGGGGACAATGTCGTCCTGCTCCGGAAATGGAAGGACTATGGTGTCCGGTACGGTGACCTGGAGGAAATCGGGGCCCAGGTAATCGATGAACTACAGGCCGCCTTCCCTGAAAGACGCCTGAAGGAACTGGTCGAGCAGGCTGGTGATACCACCATCCCCGAGCCGAGGAAAAGACGTAAGCTCACTCTTGCTGATCTTGAGGAAGCGGATTGGAAAATTCGCTATGAGCGGCTTGATGCAATGGAAGATCCGACAGTTGAAGACCTTCCCCTCCTGGAAAAGGCACTGGACGATGAGAAAGTGTCGATCCGCAGGCTTGCCGTCGTCTATGCAGGGATGATCGAGGACGAAAAAGTCCTTCCCCTTTTATATAAAGGACTGGAGGACTCATCTGTGTCCGTCAGGCGCACGGCGGGCGATTGTCTTTCGGATCTCGGATTCACCCAGGCAATTCCGGTCATGACACTCGCCCTCAAAGATAAGAGCAAGCTGGTCCGTTGGCGTGCCGCCATGTATCTGTATGAAGTCGGTGATGAGAGCGCACTCGGTGGACTGAAGGATGCAGAACATGATCCAGAGTTCGAAGTAAGGCTGCAGGTGAAGATGGCCATCGAGAGGATTGAAGGCGGAGAAGAAGCCAAAGGATCCGTTTGGAAGCAAATGACCGAAGCCCGTTCACAAAAAGACTAGAAAGGATGATGACATTATGTCAATGGCATATGAAGAATATATGAGGCAGCTTGTACAGCCTATGAGACAAGAGCTGACTGGAGCAGGATTCAAAGAATTGAAGGATGAAGAGGAAGTAGAAACCTTTATGGAAGCAGCGGAAGGAACGACCCTCGTTGTCGTGAATTCGGTTTGCGGATGTGCAGCAGGACTTGCCCGTCCGGCTGCGACGCAATCGGTATTGAATGACAAGGCACCGGATCATCTTGTCACGGTATTTGCAGGACAGGACAAAGAAGCGACGGTGAAGATGCGCGAATACTTCAAGGGCTATGAGCCGTCCTCTCCTTCCATGGCACTCCTGAAAGGAAAGGAAGTCGTCCATTTCATCCCTCGTGAAGAAATCGAAGACCATGATATCGGCAGCATCATCTCCAATTTGACGGGTGCGTTCGAGCAACACTGCTAAAAGGCAGCGGATGGCATTTGGCCATCCGTCCTTTTTTATGTAGAGACTTTATCAGGAAAACAGGTGAATCAAATGGAAGAGATGTTCGTTACAACCTCTGGCAGGGCCGATGAATCCGTCAAGTTGAGGGCTAAAACCCTTGCAGAGGAGTTCCAGATCCCCTATATTGAACGGAAGAAAAGGTCCATCGCCAATTATATGAGCCTCCATCAGGCAGACTGTCTGGTCCTGGGGAAAGAGCGGGATGAGCTTCATCGGAGGGGTGAGCAGCCTTTCTTCTTCCATCCGAACTCCGCTTCATTCCGGATCAAAAGAGTCCTTAGGGGAGAATCCGATCCGTTCATTGAAGCGGCAGGATTGAAAAAGGGAATGACCATGCTCGACTGCACATTGGGCCTCGCATCCGATAGCATCATCGCGAGCGCGGTGGTCGGCCGGACCGGATCTGTAACGGGAGTCGAAGCCAATCCGTATGTCGCCCATATCCTCAAACGTGGAATGAAGGAGTGGGTATCCCCACTGCCTGAGCTCAATGATGCCATGAGGAGGGTCAAGGTGATCGATGGTCTGTCACAGTCCTTCTTGAAGGAACTGCCGGATGACTCCTTCGACGTTGTCTACTTCGATCCCATGTTTGAAGAAGGCTTGACCGATTCCCAAGGTATCAACCCGATCCGGAGCTGGGCCCATTATGAACGGCTCACCCATGAAACGGTGGAGGAAGCAAAACGGGTGGCGAAAAGGAGGGTGCTCTTGAAAGAACATTTCCGTTCGACTTTGTTCGATGAACACCACTTCAAGGTCCTGATCAGACCTTCATCGAAATTTCACTATGGCTTTATCGATCTGCCATGACGGAATGGAAAAAAAGGGACCCGGAAGCCAATGCTTCCGGGTCCTTTTTTACTCAATCGGTAACGGCCAATACGCAAAAATATCCTAACAATAGTAAAAAACCAATGCTGATCATCAAGCCAGTATCCATCTTTTTCTCTCCTTTACACATACTTCTAATCCTATACTACCACATCGGGAGCATGTTATCCTCGGAAAATGAAAGCTTTTTCACCACTTTTTCAGAAAAGATAGTATAATGATAGATAATCAGTCTGTGACCCGTTCATCCTGCGGGCACGATCATCCAATAAAAAAACAAAATGACCCTACCAACGACGATATACGCTACCAAAAAAGAAAGGACGTTCCCTATGTCGATCTGGATCAAAAAATCGTTTTTCATCCTATTATCCATCCTGACATTCGGTCTGGTTTCCCCGACCCAGCCATTCCTGAATGAGGACAATCACGCCCTTGCAAAAGGCAACGGAAAATCATCCACCTTCGAATCGAGTACGGAAGATCCTGTGGAAGAAGAAGGGACCCTTTCAAGGGAGGCCTTCCTGGAAACCATAATGGCTCAGGCTGAACTTCATTCTTATGAAAAATTCGGCACGAAAATCAAGCCTGTGATCGAAGATGAATTCAGATCGGTCGTGCTTCCGAATCTTGAAAAAGCCATTGCAAGGACCGCTACTGATTTTCCTGATGAAGACTTGAGCTCACTTGTCATTTCAGAGGTGCCGGAATACGTCAAGACGGAGAAAATCTTTCACATTTACGACAGCCGTACCGGAAAAGACGTGATCCGGTTTCATGTAAGGAAGGATCACCCGCCAAAAGACGGATATTATTTCAACTTCCACTATCATACTGCACATGATCAATTCATGGCCCATCATGATCTTGGAAGCATCTATTGGAATAAGAATATGCCTCCGCAGTGGAGGAGCCTTTCATAATAGGAAGTTGCGCGATGCACGATGATCGCGCTTTTTTTATATGTGTTTTCACGTTGAAACCCATATACATGCTTGAAAATGGATCCTCCGTGACAGGGATGACAATGGTATAGGTCCGGGGGGGGCATCGCGAAGGCGGGTGTGGGTAAAAGAATTGTATGCGTAAGTCACTACTTCCATTTCCCTTTGACGGAACGAGGGAGGGTGGATGTTTATTGGAGGAGAATGGGATGCAAATGCCGGTGCATATTGTTGCTGCTGCGGGTTTTGTTGAGAATGCGAAAGATGAGATTCTGTTAGTGAAAACCCGTCGTGATGGTCAGTGGGTGTTTCCGGGAGGTCAGATAGAGGTCGGGGAAAACCTGATCGACGGAGTGGTAAGAGAAATGAAAGAAGAAAGCGGGATGGATGTGATGGTTTCCCATTTGGTTGGCGTTTTTTCGAATACAGCCACGTATGAGGGACATAGCGGGGTGAAGATCGTCCCTACTAAAGTGATGTTTGATTTTGTTTGCAAACCCCTGGGCGGTGAATTCACCACATCGGATGAAACATCAGAGGCACGCTGGGTCGATAAAGGGGAAGTGATGAACTTGATATCCACCCCGGCCCTTCGTACGCGCTATCAGACTTATGTAGATTTTGAGGGCAGCGTTCAGTATATGGACTATGTAACCAAGCCTGAATTTAAAGTGAAATCCAAGAGAAGGATATAAGCGGGGCCCGTCCTCCGATCCCCGACTCTTATTCATAGGTAAAGAAATCGGGTGGGGAACTTCAGTATGCTGAAGGATCACATACACGGGATATGGAATTCATACAATGATATATTCCTTGATCCCTGCTGAAACCGGATGATAGAGGTCCATGTTAACTCAAGTGATTTTCCGGACGAATAAAACGGTATCTTGGCGTGCTTCTTTACCCGATCCCTTTGCAAGCATTGTGGGGGGAAGAGCAATCATGTACACTATTGATAAAGTGTCGCTGATCGTCATCATATGATATTCTCGTTCTTTCTGGTAAAATAGTCTTTTGCAGCTATGGACCGGTCAAGATGACGAAGGCCAATCAATAAGATATGAAGGTGATCACAGATGAAACAATATTTAGATTTATGCAGGCATGTACTTGATAATGGTACGGAAAAAGGGGACAGGACTGGTACGGGTACGATCAGTACCTTCGGCTATCAGATGAGATTCGATCTTCAGGAAGGGTTTCCTCTCGTTACAACGAAGAAGCTTCACGTCAAATCGATCATCCATGAACTTCTCTGGTTCCTGAATGGGGATACCAATGTGAAATATCTGCAGGACAACGGGGTAAGGATCTGGAATGAGTGGGCCGATGAAAACGGCGAGCTTGGACCGGTCTATGGCCATCAGTGGAGATCCTGGCCTGGAAAAGATGGGGAAACGATCGATCAGATCAAAAACCTCATCACCACCATCAAGAATAATCCAGACTCCAGACGAATGATCGTCAGTGCTTGGAACGTAGCAGATGTAGATTCCATGGCCCTACCGCCGTGCCATTGTTTGTTCCAATTCTACATCTCGGATGGCAAGCTGTCCTGTCAGCTCTACCAGCGGTCTGCCGATGTCTTCCTCGGTGTCCCGTTCAACATTGCATCGTATGCCCTCCTTACCATGATGGTGGCTCAGGTATGCGATCTCGAACCGGGTGAATTCGTGCATACATTCGGCGATGTTCATATCTATCAGAACCATGTGGAACAGGTGAACCTGCAGCTGACAAGGGAGCCACGTCCTCTTCCGAAGCTCGAGATCAATCCTGACGTGAAGGATATCTTCGGATTCCGGTTTGAAGATTTCACCTTGAGCGGGTATGATCCGCATCCCCATATCAAAGGAGTCGTGTCTGTATGATTTCATTTATCTGGGCAATGGATGAAAACGGGTTGATCGGCAAGGACAATGCCCTGCCTTGGCGCATACCGGAAGATCTTAAGTTCTTCAAGCGGACGACACTGGGTCATCCGGTAGTGATGGGAAGGAAGACATTCGAATCGTTCGGCAAGCCGCTGCCTGGAAGGGAGAATGTGATCCTGACGAGGAATGCTTCTTTCACCCATGATGAATGCACGGTCTTCCATCACGTGGAAGAGGTCTTGGCATTTGCTGATAAACAGCAGGGGGAGACGTTCATCATCGGTGGAAGCAACGTGTACGAGCAGTTCCTGCCCTATGCGGATAAACTCTATGTGACCACGATCCACCACGCCTTCGAAGGTGATACCCATATGGCAGAAGTCCCTTGGGATGATTTCACCCTTGTAGAATCGGAAAAGGGATTGAAAGACGAAAAAAATCCCTATGATTATGAGTTCAAGATCTTCATACGTAAATGAAAAAAGCAGTCAGCCCCAATTGTGGGCTGACTGCTTTTTTTGCAGTGCACTCATACGTAGAACAGGATGCAGAAGTACATGAAGCTGCTGCCTGCCAGTACGAACAGATGCCAAATGGCATGATTGTAAGGAATCTTCTTCCACACGTAGAAGACGGCTCCGACAGAATAGAGGATACCGCCCGTAAGCAACAGATCGAATCCCGCAGGAGTGAGACTTGCATAAAGAGGCTTGATGGCCGCAAGCACGAGCCACCCCATGACAAGGTAGAAGAGGGTCGATACGATTTGAAATCGGTCCACGAAGTAACACTTGAAGATGATTCCGACGATGGCAAGCCCCCATACAATCCCGAATAATGTCCAACCAAGGGCACTTCTCACGCTCACGAGCATAAGGGGTGTGTAAGTGCCGGCGATGAGCACATAGATGGCTGAATGATCCAGGACAGCGAAAACATTCTTTGCCTTAGAGGGTTTAAAGCTGTGAAGGAGAGTGGAGAAGAGATAGAGAAGGATCATGGATGCACCAAATATGGAGAAGCTGACCACGTGCCAAGCCGAACCTTTATCCACGGCGAAAACAACCAGCATGATGAGCGCTGGGATACTCATAATCAAGCCGATTCCATGGGTGATGGCGTTGGCTATCTCTTCCTTCCAGTTTGAAAAATCGAAATCATAGGTCAATCAAAAACATCCTTTCTGAATGGGATTGTCCCTCCATGATAAATCTCTTGGGGAGCGAATGCAAACTTTATCACATTAAAGGGATGGGGAGATAAATTTTTTACCAGTGTAGGTTTTGACATATTCTGCAGTGGGAATTGAGGTATAATAGGAGTACAGACGGGCATAAAAGAGGATTGATACTTTGCTGACAAAAACCATTGAGTTCAAAACAAAGTATGGACAGAAGATTAAGGTCCACGGGATCCCGGTCATGAGAAATGATCACCCCCACTGGTTCACAGTGAATATGAGGCTGCGGCTTTATCTGGGCAGCCTGCATAAGCAGGGACCAGGGACCTACAGTTTCAGGGAATACTTGAAGAGAACGTTGAAATGGTCGGAATTCGAAAAGATTTATCAATCAGAAGAGCTGAAGAACAACGCTTGACCGGGTAGGGTGCCGCTGCTTAGCTATAGAGCTTTGCAGTGGCACTTTATTCGTATGTGGCCGGGTGATTCGCGGCGAAGTCATGGAAGCCCGTTTTGTGTAGAAACGGTGAAATCCTTTTCATCTATTTAAATCTCAAACAAAGCACGCTATAATGAGAGGGATAAGGAAGATAGGATGTGGCTAACATGGAGAAAATCAAAATTGTAACTGATTCAACAGCAGACTTATCGGAAGACATGATCGGGGACTTGGATATACATGTGGTTCCACTTTCGATCTTCATCGAAGGGGAAACCTATTTAGATAGAGTGGATCTTTCACCTGAAATGTTCCTGGAAAAGATGAAAGCATCGGATGAACTTCCTAAAAGCTCACAGCCTTCAGCAGGGGTATTCGCAGAGCTATATGACGAGCTCGGGAAAGATGGATCGAAAGTGATTTCCATCCATATGACGGGCGGCATGAGTGGAACGGTCCGGTCCGCTGAGTCCGCTGCCGAAATTACCGAGACGGATGTAACGGTTGTCGACTCCCGGTTCATTTCGCGGGGACTCGGTTTTCAGGTGATCGAGGCGGCGAGGCTTGCCAAAGAAGGAAAAGGTGTGGAGGACATCCTGGAGGCCATTACGGAAATCCGGGAGAAGACACAGCTTTATGTGGTAGTGGACACGCTCGAGAACCTCGTCAAGGGTGGGCGTATCGGAAAGGGGAAAGCCATGATCGGCTCCCTGCTGAACATCAAGCCGATTGCTTCCCTTGCAGGCGGAGAATATACTCCCGTCGCAAAAGTCAGGAGTCACACCCAGGTCGTGAAATTCCTTGTGCAACAGTTCATGGAGGATGTGAAGGGCAAAACGATCAAAGGTGTCGGGCTCTGTCATGCCGATGGATTGGCCCTTGCCCAGAACCTTAAATCAAAAATTGCCGAAAAGACCGGATATGATCAATTCGATATCGGCGTCACCACACCGATCATCAGCACCCACACGGGGATCGGGGCAATCGGCTTCACTTATTATACGGATTGATCAAAAAGGGACGAAAGCCCAGGCTTTCGTCCTTTTTTGCAATCAGGAAGGCATCGGGGTAGGGGTCGGCTTCGCATAGCCCTCATTGTACTTTTCATCGATGGTCTTGCGAATCTCCTTGATGGACTTGCCCTTGTTATATTCGACGATGGATTCGGCCGCAATTTCCAGGCATACCCCACAGCGGGTCCCATGGTCATCCCATGTGGTCTTCTCGCCATTCTTCTGTTGGACAAAGCAGTTGAAATTGCTTTTATGTCCGGCAGAATCACCGCATCCGCAGTAGCACGGTATGTATTCAAGAAGTTCCTGATGCTGAGCCGATGCCGCATAAATCGTCTTCATTGTATCCTCTTTCCCGTCAAGGAATGAAGGGAGGATCTCCGGTGATGAGGTTTCTTCCTGGATGTCCTCATTCATGACTGCATGGCTTTCGTGATCATGCTCCTCTGTTGTTTTTTCCTCTTCGGAACATCCGGCGATGAGGAGCGTCATCACCATGAAAAAAGAGATAAACACTTGACGTTGCTTCAATTTAAAAACCTCCTCCTCTATCGTATGTAATTGAATTGTAACATTCATTTATCAGAGTGCCATACATACAATAGTCATAGAATGTTGAACGTTTTGTCACAAATCGGAAGTTGGATTGTATGCGCCTTCACCTTCTGGTCGGGACAGGGACTTATTGCCGTGATGCCTCTTTATCTGATACACTAGTAACTTCAAAACGTCTGGATCATGTTTCGGTCTGAATGAAGAGTGATATACTATATATAAAGGAAAGGCGAGGTGAATATGATGAAAAAATGGAGTGTCCTCATTCTCGCTTTTGTATTTTTCTTATCGGGGTGTTCCATAGAAGATGCGGCGAAGCATGTTTCGAGGCAGGTTTCCGACTGGGAAAAAGACCAGCCTCCAGAAGCGTTCATTCCGAAGAATATGAATGTCACCTCTGTCGGGGATTCCCTGACCCAGGGGGTTGGAGACAGTACCAACAGCGGGGGATATGTTCCTTATCTTGAGAAGCTTCTTGAATCCACCGATGGTGTGAAGGATGCCGAGTTCCATAATTATGGCATCAGGGGAAATCGGACGGATCAATTGTTGAAAAAGATCAAAACCGAAGAAGTGAAATCATCCATTGAAAAATCCGACGTGGTCATGATCACGATCGGAGGCAATGATGTCATGAAGATCTTCAAGCAGAATCTTTCCAAGCTGAAGCTTGATGTCTTTCAACAGGAGCAAATTGCCTATCAGGAACGCCTGAAAGAAATCCTTGATACGATCAGGGAATACAATCCAGATGCCGGAATCGTCCTTGTCGGGCTATATAATCCTTTCAACACCTGGTTCTCCGATATTGAAGAGGTGGAAGAAATCATTGATAGCTGGAATGAAGGAAGTCGTGAGGTGCTGGATGACTATGATCGTTCCCTGTTCGTCGAGATTGACGATCTCTTCATCGATGCCGGGGATGAATTGCTGTTCGAGGATTATTTCCATCCGAATGACGATGGGTATGAGCTCATTGCAGAGCGCATGTTTAAAAGGATGACGAAGGGGGAAACATTAGCTTCGTTGACGCGTAAAGAGAAAAATCAATAGGAAGAGGAGTCGCCATGAAGAGCAAATGGAAAGTGGGGTTCTTTGCTTTAGCCGGGCTGATGTTGGCAGTGATCATCGTCCTCCTGATCATGGTGTCTGCACCGATCAAGGACGACCCGGTCCCTAAAGGGAATCCTGATGAGAACAATGATGTCGGATTCAATATCCAGACAGACAAAGAGGATCTGAACCTGATCATCGAGCATTATATTGAAGAAGAGGGCATGGATGGCCCGGTTGATTACGGGGTACAGCTGAAAGATGATGTCGAACTCATCGGTTCCGTACCGGTGTTCACCTCGAATCTGGATTTTAAATTGACATTCGAACCGGAAGCCCTAGAGAATGGGGATATCCTGTTGAAGCAGAAATCCATCTCACTGGGTAAACTCAAATTACCGGTCTCCTACGTGCTTAAAATCGTAAGGGACTCCTATAATTTCCCCGAGTGGGTGAAGATTCGACCAAATGATGAAGAAATCTACGTGGCCCTTCAGGATATGGAGCTGAAGAGCGACATCAAGGTGCGCGCCAATGAGTTCAATTTGAAGGATGACCGTATCTCCTTCCGATTGCTCGTTCCCGTTGATCGCGCCCTGCAAAACTAAAAGAAGGCAGCCTTCCGGCTGCCTACTTTCTTATTTATCCGTTGATGAGCACAGCTTCCAGGGCAGGCTCGCCGCCTGCGAAGCCCGCTGCAATAATCGTATAGGCCTGATTCGCCTCGAATTTGACATCAGGGATGGACAGGACAACGTCCTTTGATCCTGCCGGCCTGACTTCGAGGTCGACGGTCATCGGAGTCAATCCCAGGTATTCCGTTGCCTGCTTAAAGGAGACATTCGGGAAGATGACATCTCTTCCTTTGACCGCGATGTCAACGGCAGGGGCATCCGGTGAAAGGTGGATGAATTTCACTTTCGTTTCACCGGCAGGGACACCAGGTTCATCCACATATGGAAGGAGCTGCAGCTTTTTCGTGGTTCCTGCTGCTGCCAACGTGTATGCCTTACCCGGATCGACTTTTACCTTTTTGCTGATGATCGTTTCTGTACTGGTTCCTGTCGGATACACATCAATATGGTATTTGCCCCCCGGCAGGGTGAGGTAGTCGCTGACATCCTTGAATGCGAGTTTCCGCAGGACGCGGTGACCATTGACATAAACATCGACCTCACCGGCATCCGGTACTCCGTGGAATACCCGGACATAGCTCGGTTGGGCAGCCGTCGTCAGATCGGCTCTCTGGGCTTCCAGGGCAAGCCTCATATATTTAAGGTGTTTCAGATAATAATGATGGTGCATATTCGGATTGGAATATTTGTAGTAGCAGGACAAAAGATCATACATCGCGGCTTTATTCAAATATTGTTCTTGGCTCATGAAGACATCTCTCCTTCGTACAGACTTGACAGGATAGAATATGCACAATCGCCCAAACGGTGAAAATATTCTTGCACTTCGGAATAATGATGATATAATTTGAATAACGACAAAAGAGAGCAGGTGATGAATATGGGATTCACGACTGAAGCATTCAACCACACATACCGATACAAACACCACATTCATCACGCTTCCGTGCTCTAACGGGATTAACAGGGATCATTCTGCCTGAAGGAGAATCCGTCTGCGTGATGAACGCGGATGGATTTTTTATTTTAGGGAGGAAATACCATTGAATCAATATAAATCAATCATTTTCAGCAGTGCCAGGGAGGAATATGCCCCCTATCTTGAAGAACATATGGAAGTGGCACGGGTGGTCACGGAACAAAAAGGATTCTATAAAGTGATGACTGACGTGGAAGAAGGATTACTTTGTCAGGTCACAGGAAAGATGAGGTTCCAATCAGACTCCCGCGAAGATCTTCCAGCAGTCGGTGACTGGGTGGCAATCAGGAAGGATGAGGCTATCATCGAGCGTGTCCTTCCCAGGAAGAGCAAGTTCTCACGGAAAATGGCGGGGAATGAGGCAGAGGAGCAAATCATTGCTGCGAATATTGACACGGTCTTCATTCTGAGCTCATTGAATGACGATCTTAATCTTCATCGCATCGAGCGATACGTCATCCTGTGCTGGGAGAGCGGTGCAACCCCCGTTGTGATCCTGACGAAGGCCGACGTCTGCCCCGATGCGGTTGAACGGGTTTCTGAAGTGGAGGCTGCGCTTCTTGGGGTGCCCGTCATGGCCATCAGTTCTCTGGACCGGACAGGGTTGGAGGCGCTGTATCCGTATCTTACCCCTGGTAAGACCGTAGCCTTGACGGGCTCTTCCGGAGTGGGAAAATCCACCCTGACAAATGAACTCCTTCAAGAAAGCCTGCAGAAAACGAAGGAAGTCAGGCATTCGGATGATAAAGGAAGGCATACCACGACCCATCGGGAGCTCTTCCTCCTCGATTCGGGAGCGGCGCTTATCGATACGCCAGGCATGAGGGAGATACAGATCCTCCACGGAAGCGAAGGTCTGTCCACCCAGTTCAACGACGTGGAGGAGCTCGCACGCTCCTGCCGGTTCAATGACTGCTCACACGGTGGTGAACCAGGCTGTGCCATCAGACTCGCCATCGAGGAAGGGGTGTTGAGTGAGGATCGATATCTTCACTATGAAAAGCTGCAGCGGGAAATCGCCTACATGGAAAGGCGGGGGAATAAGCGCCTCGAGTCCCTCGAGAGGAAAAAATGGAAGAGCATGAGCAAGAAGCGGAAAACTGAAGCAGCGGCACCTTCCTCATTGACCGGATGATGAAATACCAATGATCGGGAAAGAGAAGAGCCGGTACAGGGTTTACTCATGATAACGGTCTGGTCCCTTTTAAATACGAGGTGTGCGAACACCCTCTTTAAAGGGACTTTTTACTTTACAGGCCGGGTTCATCGAATCTTCCGGACATTACCTCGGTACGAAGTCCCGGAAGGCGGATTGTTTAACTTTTCAGTGCATTTGGGGTACACTTACAGTATGAAATCACGAAAAGAAAAGGGTGTTGATCATGACGGGTGATAAGAAGAAAAAATGGGCGACCTTCGCCGGGGGATGTTTCTGGTGCATGGTCAAACCATTCGATGAACAGCCTGGTATTTACGGCATCACATCCGGTTATACGGGAGGGCATGTCAAGAATCCGACTTACCGTCAGGTATGCTCTGAGACAACCGGACATTATGAAGCAGTGCAGATCGAATATGATCCCGATGTATTCCCATATGAAAAGTTGCTGGAGCTCTACTGGCAGCAGATCGATCCGACTGATCCCGGAGGGCAGTTCCATGATCGGGGGCAATCGTATCAGACCGTCATCTTTTATCATGATGACAGCCAGAAGGAGGCTGCGGAGGCTTCAAAGCAGGCACTCGCTGCTTCGGGGCGATTCAGTCAGCCGATCGCAACCAAGATCCTCCCTGCATCCGAGTTCTACCCAGCAGAGGAATATCACCAGGATTACTATAAAAAGAATCCCACACACTATCGTCAATACAGCATAGGATCCGGCCGCGCCGGATTCATTCAGCATCATTGGAGGGATGAAGGATGAGTAAAGAAGAGCTAAAAAATAAACTCACAGCAGAACAGTATGAAGTGACACAAAACAATGGAACCGAGCCTCCATTCAGGAATGAGTATTGGGACCACTTCTCTGATGGTATCTATGTGGATGTCGTGTCCGGTGAAGCCCTTTTCAGCTCACGGGATAAATACGACGCTGGCTGCGGATGGCCCAGCTTCACAAAACCGATCCAAAAGGAAGACATCGTCGAAAAACAAGACAGGAGTCATTTTATGGTACGGACAGAGGTCCGGTCCAAAGAAGCCGATTCCCATCTCGGGCATGTCTTTGATGACGGTCCTGGTCCGGCCGGTCTCCGTTATTGCATCAATTCGGCCGCTCTCAGGTTCATCCCGCTGGAGAAACTCGAAGAAGAAGGCTACGGGGAATTTAAAAAGCTCTTTGATTGAATCGAAGAGCAATCCGCCAGGTTTATGGCGGAGTACATAGGTGTAAATATACAGTAGGATGGTGAATGATATGTTTAAAAAATTATTCGGTAAAAAAGAAGAAAGCCCTAAAACAATCTCGGTCGTTGCTCCTTTGTCGGGGACAATCAAATCACTGGAAGAAGTACCGGATCCAGTGTTCTCTCAGAAAATGATGGGGGACGGGATCGCAATCGTACCCGATAATGGAAAAGTGGTTTCCCCGGTAGACGGAGAAATCATGCAGCTTTTCCCAACCAAGCACGCAGTCGGGATCAAAGCAGCAAACGGGGCGGAACTGCTCATCCATATCGGTCTTGAAACTGTCTCCATGAAAGGAGAGGGGTTCGAGGCCCATGTGTCTGAAGGTGCCAAGGTGAAAGCGGGCGACCCTCTAATTACGTTTGACGTCGGCCTGGTGGAAGAAAAGGCCAAGAGCACCATCACTCCGGTCATTTTGACTAATGGGGACGATATGGGCGAGCTTGTGAAAAAGGACGGAACCAAGGTAGAGGCAGGAAGCGGAGAAATCCTGGAGATTTCTGCAAAATGATGTGAGGGGACCGGGCTACCGTAGCCGGTCCTCTTTTCTTTTGGGGAAAAACACAAACCTTTTGTGGGTGATTGACATACAGTGTATAGAAATATGATTCAATCACTTAACCTTAAGGAGTGGTTTACGTGAATTATGGATACGGTTGTGACCCATGTTACCAGGGCGGGTATGGCTATGGCTATCCGACAGGTGGCTATTCAGGCGGATTTGCCCTGATTGTCGTCCTTTTCATTTTATTGATCATTATTGGAGCCGTTTGCTACTGCGGGGATTGATAAAACAAACAGAAGCTCCCGCTGGATCCAGGGGAAGAAATTTACCGTCCTTTGGATGGGAGGCATGAATACACCTTTGCACATACAAAAACCACGCTTGGAACTCCAGGCGTGGTTTTTGTGTTGTGTTGATCTTTTCTCCGGTCTACCCGGTCGGTGGTGGCTTCTCAAATCTTGAAGTTCGAGATGATCCCTTTTAGTGCCTCCGCTTGCTTTGAGAGCTCTGAGGCACTTGCCGTCACTTGTTCCATAGCAGCGGAACCTTCTTCGGCCGCGGCCGCTGTTGTTTCGGTATTGGCGGCCGTGGACTCACTGATTTCGTTTACGGCGGCAAAGGATGAAGCCACTTCCTGAGAAAGGTTCAGCGTTTCATGGATATGTCCTACCATTTCTTCTACCACGGCAGAAGTTCTCTCAGTGTGCTTGAGGATATCCTTGAGAGCAGAGTTGGTCAAATTGGTTGTTTCCACTCCAGCGATGACTTCTTTTACCCCTTCGGCATTCTGGTCAATGATAAGATCGACTTCCTCTTGGATGCTGTGGACTATTCCCGTCACACCTTTTGCTGCATCCCTTGATTGTTCAGCAAGCTTTCGTACTTCATCGGCCACCACGGCGAATCCGCGTCCGTGCTCTCCTGCACGGGCGGCTTCAATGGCGGCATTCAGTGCAAGGAGATTGGTTTGTTCTGAAATATCCGTGATGGTTGCAATGATGGCGGATATTTCAGATGAACGTTTTCCGAGGGCCTCGACGGTCCGGGTTGTGTGCGCCATTGTTTCTTCGATTCCCTGCATCTTCTCAGAGGATTCACGGACGGATTCCCCGCCTTTTTCGGCGGCATTCTTCATCCCGATCGCAGTGGACTTCACTTGCTCCGCCTGCTGGAACAGGAAGCGGGAAGCTTCTTCAAGGCTATTCATCTTTTGCAGTGAAGCAGACATACGGGAGGTGGTGTCTTCACTGCCTGCCGCAATTTCACTTGACGTTTCGGCAATGGATGAGATCGTGTGAGAAGTTTCCTCTGCAGAAGCAAGCAGTTCCTGGGAGCTTGCCGACACGTTTTCAGCCATTTCAGTCACCTGGCGGACGAGGACGGAAATGCCTGCAATCAGCTTATTCGTATCCTCTGCGAGGCCGCCAAGCTCATCGCGGCTCTTGACGTGGATGCGCTTCGTCAAGTCTCCACCGGCATCGGCGATTTCAAGGATGGATTCACTGATTTTACGTGTATTCTTCAGGATCGTCCTCGACAACCATAGGCTGAAGATGACGATGAGGATGATGGCCAACAAGGACAGGCTCCCCGTGATGATCTTGGAATTCATCACCAGCGTGTTGAGGGAATCCATCCGTTTTCCAAGATCTTTCTCCTGGGTCTCCGTGATCATATCCACATAGGAGCGGATCCCGTCTATGTACTTCTTACCGGTTCCGGTTTCCACGAGGGCTGCGGCTTCTTTGAAGCCAGCTGTTTCCCTTTTATCAATTACCCGGTCGACGAATTGGATCCAGAAAGAGTACTGCTTGTCGATTTTATCGAGCTTGCTCATTTGATCAGGGTTGTCTTTCAGTAGCTTCTTTAACTCTCCCAAATTCTCATTCACTTGTTTTTTTCCATTATCATACGGAGCAAGGAACCCGCTCGCACCCGTAATCACATAACCTTGTTCACCGATCTCGATTTCATTGAGCAGCCGGGACAGATCCTTTGATTTGGCATCTATGGCCATGTCTGATTCAATCAGTTTGTCCATTTCGGCTTCAAGCTTGGTTGTGTTCAGATAGGAAGTATAGGCTAGGACCCATATGATGACAGCAAGAACGCTGAATGATAAGACGACTTTTCCGCGAATGGATCGAAAGTAAGGGCTTTTCTTTCCCTTTTTCTCTTTTTCTTTCTTTTTATCTCGGTGTTTTATTTTTTTCTTCACCGTTTCCCCCTCCTTATATAAGAAAAAAGTAGTATGACAGGTTGAACTTACCATTATTTTAACTTTATACATAGGATTAATCTAGTGGTCAATCCATCAAATTGTCGAAAAAGGGAGAATTTTTCGGGACTATTATCCTGCACGGGGGATTCGGACGAAATCAAAGTTTTTTTAAGGAAGACGAAAGATTCCAAGATCTCAACATAAATATAGTGGAGAAGGACTTCACTTATCAACACATGGTGTCCGCTGGAATCCTGCTGAATAATCGTGGATTTACCGGATCGATGGTTGATGTATCGCCTCCAACCAGATCGAACAAAGAGAGATTATTATCCGTTCAGGAGGGACGCTATGCTTCGTTCACATTTGATCAAGCCGCTTATCGGTGAATATTATCCGACGATCGATTATGGGAAAGGGATCTATTTGTATGATGATAGTGGACAAGAATATATTGATGCGTGTTCAGGGGCCGTTACCGCAAATCTGGGTCATGGGATGGAAGATATCCTGCAGTCGATCGTCCAGCAGGGAAATAAGGTAGCGTTCGTCTATCGCTCGCAGTTCAGCAATCAGCCTGCCGAGGAGCTGGCGGCATTCTTATATGAAAAGACGGGGTATGCCTGGAGTTTCTTTGTCAACAGTGGATCGGAAGCAGTAGAGACGGCGATCAAGATTGCGATTCAGCATTGGCAGGAGCAGGGTAGATCCTCGAAGACTCGTATTCTATCTCGATGGCTGAGCTACCATGGCATCACGATGGGTGCGCTGTCTGCGTCCGGTCATCCTGTCAGGCGGGAACGTTTCGACAGTCATCTAGGGGACTGGCCGACGGTGGAGCCCCCGTATTGCCTTCGCTGTCCTTTCGGTAAAGAATATCCCTCTTGCGGATTATTCTGTGCAGACCAACTCGATACCATGATCCGCCGTATCGGAAGTGATCAAATCGCCGCCTTTGTTGCTGAGCCCGTCATCGGTGCTGCAGGGGGCGCGATTGTTCCTCCGAAGGGATATGAGAAGAGGATCCGGGAAATCTGTGATCACCACGATATCCTCTACATTTCCGATGAAGTCATGACCGGATGTGGACGGACGGGTACGTTTCTGACGCTTGAGCAATCCGGGGTGGAAGCAGATATCGTCACAATCGGGAAGGGGTTGAGTGCCGGGTATGCTCCCATTGCGGCCACACTCGTCTCTGACCGGGTAATGAATCCCGTTCTCAGCGGGTCGAAGGTCGTCATGAGCGGTCACACATTCAGCGGCAATCCTCTATCCGCAGCAGCAGCCCTTGCAGTACTGAAATTGATTGATAAAGAGGACATCATTTCACAAGTCCAATCAAAAGGAACGTATATGCGCAATCTCCTTGAAAAGCTCAAAGGCGAATTCCCGTTTATCGAGGAGGTCCGTGGGAAGGGCCTCCTCATCGGACTAGAAATGGTGGAGGGGGCTGGGAGTTCATTCACATCCCTGATTGTCAAGAAGGGGATCCAAAATGGGATCCTTCTATATCCTGCCGCAGCAGGCGTCGACGGAAGGAGTGGGTCCGCCATCATGATCGCTCCCCCCCTTAACAGCTCAAAGCGGGACCTGGAGGAAATCTGCCTGCGGTTGAAAGCGGCGTTGAGGGAGTCTGCGACAGAATGGAAGGAGTAGGAAGGATGGGCGTTCTTAAAAGCAAGCTATCGGGTTTTGAAGAGATAAAGCCGCTCTTCAGGGACGGAATGCACCTGATGTTTGGTGGATTCGGCGGAATCGGGACACCACCGACCATCGTCAAGCATGTGCTGACATGGGGAGTGAAGGATCTCACCATCATCGGGAATGATACAGGGTTCCCTCATATCGGCATCGGACAGCTGGTGGCGGCAAAGCGGGTGAAGAAGGTGATTGCCTCCCATATCGGATCGAATCCGATTGCAGGAAAGATGATGGGGGATGGCGAGCTCGAAGTAGAGTTTTCGCCCCAGGGGATCCTTGCCGAGCGCATCCGGGCAGGCGGAGTCGGGATTCAGGCGATTGTCACCAGGATCGGTTATGACGACCCCTACCTGCATCAGGGGAAGCAGACCGTTCTGCTGAATGGGGAGAAATGTCTGATTGAAACG
Organism: Rossellomorea sp. FS2; assembly: GCF_047915635.1. Classification (NCBI taxonomy): domain Bacteria; kingdom Bacillati; phylum Bacillota; class Bacilli; order Caryophanales; family Bacillaceae; genus Rossellomorea; species Rossellomorea sp. FS2. The sequence goes on from NZ_JBLRVS010000001.1 coordinate 801,821, forward strand.
GCCCTGACGGCGGAAGTGGGGATCGTCATGGCAAAAGCGGCAGACACATTCGGTAATCTCATCTTTGATAAGAGTGCGAGGAACACGAACCCCGTCGTTGCCATGGCTTCTGATATCACCATCGTTGAAGCGGAGCAGATTGTTCCCTTCGGTGAATTGGATCCTGAAGAAGTCGTGACATCAGGTGTATTTGTCGACTACATTGTACCGTCGGAAGGAGTCGATTGGAGATGGGTGTGGGAAACGGTTTGAAAGAGCGCCTGGCAAGGAGGGCAGCTCAGGAAGTAGAAGAAAATACGGTCGTCAATCTCGGAATCGGGATCCCGAGTCTGGTACCAGATTTTCTTCCAGGAGGATTTCCGGTCCTCTTTCAATCGGAAAACGGGATCATAGGGATCGGGGAAGCACCTGAAAAAGGTCGTGAGGATCCAACCCTCTGTAATGCAGGGGGGTACCCCGTCACCCTGGTGAAGGGAGGGGCATTCACAGACAGCGCGGTGGCGTTTGCCATGATCCGGAGGGGACTCATCGATTTGACGATACTCGGCTCCCTGCAGGTGAGCGGGAAGGGCGATTTGGCGAATTGGATCATCCCTGGGAAGAAGGTCCCTGGGATGGGAGGAGCGACGGAGCTCGCAGCGTGCGCCCGCAGGGTCATCGTCGTCATGACCCACACGGATAAATTCGGTGGGCCCAAGATCCTGCGGGAATGTACACTCCCATTAACAGCGAAGGAGTGCGTCTCCATGATCATCACGGATCAGGCGGTATTCCGATTTGAGAACGGAGAGATGGTACTGAAGGAGATCTTCAAGCCTTTTTCCATCGAAGACATCCGCTCATCGACAGAAGCAGACTTTTCCGTAGATCCGAATGTGTTGTTCTTGGAAGGATAAGGAGGGGATGACCGTGCAGCGACATCTGATTGCACAGGCCATAGCGGAACGAAGGAAAGAAACCATTGCGTTTCTTCAACGTCTGGTTCAGGAGGACAGCATCAGGGGAAATGAAGCGGGAGCACAGGCAGTGATCATTGAGAAATGCCGGAAGCTCGGAATGGACCTGGATATATGGGAGATTGATCGAACGGAAGTGGAGTGCCATCCCTTTTATCGATGCGACCGTGAACACTTTACAGGCAACCCCAATGTCGTGGGAGTCCTGAAGGGGACGGGGGGAGGGAAAAGCCTGATCTTAAACGGCCATATCGATGTTGTGCCTGCGGGGGACAAAAAGGACTGGAGTGATGATCCCTATAGTGGAAAGGTGGAGAACGGGCGCTTATATGGACGCGGCTCCACCGATATGAAAGGAGGCACAGCGTCCCTTCTTCTGGCCATCGAAGCGGTCCAAAGCCTCGCGATTCCATTGAAGGGGTCGGTGATCTTTCAGAGCGTCATCGAAGAAGAGAGCGGGGGCGCAGGGACACTTGCGGCCCTTCAGAGGGGGTATGTAGCTGATGGCGCCATCATCCCGGAACCCACGAATATGAAGATCTTTCCTAAGCAGCAGGGCTCCATGTGGTTCAGGTTGAAGGTGAAGGGGAAGTCGGCCCATGGCGGCACAAGGTATGAAGGGGTGAGTGCGATCGACAATGCGGTCACCGTCATCCAGAGGCTCCATGAACTGGAAAGGGATCGAAACGATCGTGTGGATGACCCGCTGTATGATAAGATTCCGATTCCCCTGCCCATTAATATCGGGAAGATTTCCAGCGGTGAATGGCCATCAAGTGTCCCGGATGTGGCCATCATTGAAGGAAGGATCGGCGTCGGACCATGGGAGGATATGGAATCGGTAGAGGACGAATTGATCGATGCGCTTGGAGATCTGAAGAAGATTGATGAGTGGTTCGATCATCACCCTGTGGAGATCGAGTGGTTCGGTGGCAGATGGCAGCCTGGAAGTCTTGAGCCCGGCCATTCATTGATTCAAACGCTTTCGGAAGAGTTCCAGAAGGTGTGCTCGGTCCGGCCGGTCATCGAAGCTTCCCCTTGGGGAACCGACGGGGGGATCCTATCCAAAGGGGCCGGGATACCGGTGGCTGTGTTTGGACCCGGGACGACGGAACTTGCCCATGACGCAGATGAATCCATTGAGCTTGAGAGTGTATTCAAGTCGGCAGAGATCCTGGCTGGATTCATCGTTGAATGGTGCAATCAGCCCGTATGACGGAAGGTAATATAAGCGGTTGTCGCTATCTGTCAAAATAAAAAAACAAAAAATTCAAAATAAAAAGTAAAATTCATCATGACCTGTCTATTTATGGGTAAAGGTCTTGTAAGAAGACTTCATAACCCTCCGGGACCATTCATATGTTGGTAAAAAGGGGAGGCTGCTATGCAAACATATGAAACCATCACCCTGACACACGGAAAGGCATCCATCTATAAAGATCTCCCGAATCGCCGGATGCGGATCGATGAAATCAACGGCAGTATCGACCAGCTCATCCGATATGTGGAGGAAGAGTGCCGATCGGGGGCGTATGAAAAAATCATTGTCAAAGCGAAGAAGAGTCAGTGTGGTTGCCTGACGGAAGAGGGATACGTGATAGAAGGAAGATTATCTGCTTATTTCAACGGAAGCGAAGCGATCTGGATGAGCAAGTTCCTGACGGACGAACGGCGTAACAGTTCTTACTGGAAAAAGGAGGATGACATTCTCCAGGCGATCATGAAAAAGAAAGGGGGGGCGGTTTCACCGGAACCGGAGATCAAGGTTTGTGGGGAGAGCCACGCTGATCAGCTTGCTGACCTATACCGTGCTGTATTCGAGGTGTATCCGGTTCCTCTCCATGATCCCAGCTATATCCGACACTCGATGGAAAATGGGACAATCTTTGTATGCATCGAAGAAAACGGGGCCATCATCAGTGCAGCGTCGGCAGAAGTAAACCTTACGTTCGGCAATGCAGAGCTGACCGACTGCGCAACGAGTCCCTCGCACAGAAAGGGCGGACACATGAAGCATCTGCTGCTCCGCCTTGAACGTGAGCTCGTGGAGAGAAAGATTTTTTGTTCCTATACGATCGCCAGATCCCTTTCACCCGGTATGAATGCGGCGTTTTGGCAGCTCGGCTATAGGTATACGGGGCGATTGGCGAATAATTGCATCATCTTCGACAAAATGGAAGACATGAATATTTGGGAAAAAGACCTGAGCCGTTGATGGCGTTCAGGTTTAATTTTGAGCAAAGCGGGTGTTTTAATTGAAAATGAATCTGTATTCCCCTAAGAGGCATTGGAAGGAAATCGATTTATGGAAAGATGTCACGGAGGACCAATGGTCGAATTGGCTTTGGCAGCTTACCAATACAATCAGGACCCTTGATGATTTGAAAAAGGTGGTCAATCTGACTCCTGAAGAAGAAGAGGGAGTCAAGATTTCGACTAAGACGATCCCGCTGAATATCACCCCTTACTACGCCTGGCTCATGAATGAGGATGATCCGCGCTGTCCAATCCGCATGCAATCGGTGCCGATCGGACAGGAAATCAACAAAACGAGATATGACCTGGAGGACCCTCTTCATGAAGATGAAGATTCTCCTGTGCCGGGACTCACCCACCGCTATCCGGATCGTGTTCTATTCCTCGTGACCAATCAATGTTCCATGTATTGCCGCTACTGCACGAGAAGGAGGTTTTCCGGACAGATCGGAATGGGTGTGCCCAAAAAGCAGCTCGATGCAGCGATCGACTATATCAGGAATACCCCTGCCGTACGGGATGTTTTGTTATCCGGCGGGGATGGGCTTCTCATCAATGACCAGATCCTTGAATACATCCTGAAGAACCTGAGGGAGATCCCCCATGTCGAGATCATCCGGATCGGAACGCGTGCGCCCGTGGTATTCCCGCAGCGGATCACTGAGAATCTATGTTCCATCCTGAAGAAGTATCATCCGGTGTGGCTGAATACCCACTTCAATACGTCGATTGAAATCACTGAGGAATCGAAGAAGGCGTGCGAGATGCTTGCAGATGCAGGGGTACCGGTCGGTAATCAGGCAGTCATCCTGGCCGGCATCAATGACAGCGTTCCGATCATGAAGAAGCTCATGCATGACCTGGTGAAGATCAGGGTGCGCCCATACTATATCTATCAGTGTGACCTTTCCGAGGGAATCGGGCATTTCCGTGCCCCTGTTTCCAAAGGGCTGGAGATCATCGAGGGGCTAAGGGGGCATACGTCGGGATACGCGGTGCCGACCTTCGTCCTCGATGCACCGGGAGGAGGAGGGAAGATCTCCCTTCAACCGAACTATCTGATTTCCCAGAGTGCATCGAAAGTAGTGGTGAGGAACTTCGAGGGTGTCATTTCCACCTATCCTGAACCGGAAGGCTATGTAGCTGGGAGGGCAGACGAGTACTTTAAGGGAATCTATCATGATGAGGAACTGAAGGAGCCTACCATCGGCATTGCAGGGCTCATGCACGATACCCACGCATCCCTTACGCCATCAGGTCTGAAACGCCTTGAACGCAGAAAGGCATATGAAGAGAACCCTGATCATCATTCCCTGAAGAATTTCAGAGACAAGCGGGATCAACTGAAGGAGAAGAAGCACCAGGCGATGCTATCCAAAATGGAAAACCAGTCTCCCCCTAAGGAGGGGAATGAAAAATGACCGAAGATGGAAAGACGTGTGAATGGTGCGCCGGCAATGTGACAGATTCCGTGACGACCGTCTATTGGGAACTTCCCGACGGTACAAGATCGATTGAAATCCATGAGGTCCCTGGTATCCTTTGCCGGTCGTGCGGCATGGAATATCAGGAGGAAGAGGTCATCATGGACATCGAAGATCAGCTCATGCTCATGGACACCAAGACGATTCCAAAAGCTGTACGTTTTGATGAATTGCTGCAGATGCCCAGATTCTTAAAAAAGAATTACTTCCGGTTTTAGCACCGGGTCCGAAACCTTTCCCTTTACGAACGGAATATCATCGGCTATCCTTTTAGGAAACGAATTGAAGGATAGGTGAAGGCCAGTGAGAAAATCATTTTACCACTACCTGATGAAGCATAGGCAACCCTCTGCAAAGGATGATCTCACAGCATTTGCCAATGCTGCCTACGATGATCATGCGTTTCCGAAACACTCCGGGGAATACGATGAAATCAGTTCCTACCTGGAATTCAACGGCCATTATCTCGACAGCATGGTCATCTTCGACCGTGCGTGGGAGATGTATCTGCAGGATGAAAAAGCCTGAGGGCAGGCATCCGCACATTTTCATAAGCGTAAACGCGCTGTAAATAGCCAAAAGGCCGGGGACTGCTGTCATTTCCCGGCCTTTCTTCAACTCTGCGATCTGTTGTTGAAACGTAAATCTTGTTTACCGATACAAGGGTCCCTGCATATCATATAAAAAAGTCGATTAGGGTGAGGGGAGAATGAAAAAGCGAAAAGATCCCAGGTTCAGGGTTGGTGAAACGGTGGTCGTGACCATATATGGGACAGTCGGAAAGATAACCGATATTAAGAAAATCGACGGGGAATTCCTCTACGAAGTAAATGAGAGTGAAGGACTGTTCAAGGAATCCGCACTCGAACTCCTTGAATCGTATGATGGATATATATTCGAACAGGAACAGATCGATATCGAATACAAATTCCTATTCGGCGATCTGGTGGTCGTGAAGGGATATGACGAAGACCTGTTCAAAATTGTGGGCTTTCGCACTGAAATCTGGCGCTATAAAGATGATGCATGGGAAGACGTCATCTATGAGCTGATGAGGGTCACAGACGGAGAATGGCTGGAAGCGGATGAAAACGAAATCACCCTCGTGGCCGATGAAGGTCAGGCCGAGGCATTCATCAAGAAATATGGGTTTGTCTTTCCGGCGAAGAAGGGGATGAAAACGAAAAAGCTCCCTTCCCCGACGGGTCAGAAGCCGAACTGGATCGATCAACTATTGGATCACTATAATGACTACAAGCTTCTCTATGAATTATTCAATGACCCTGTTTATAAGAGCAAGATGGATCATGTCCTGGAACAGCTCAAGTCCCACTCAAGCCACGAATCATAAAGAAGGAATCATCCACATGAGATAGAGGAACAAGGGAATACTGAGGATCATGAATGAGATCAAGATGAAGCGGAGGATCCACTGCATTCCCTTCAGGATCGTCGTTTCCACTTCATCTTCATTTTTTTCCATTACCTTTAGCGCTTTATTCAACAATTGACTCCACTCCTCTATGAACCAGTCCGGTTCGTGATTGAATAGTAGAGTGTATGCCCGTCCCTCCCATGTTATGAAAACTTTTTTATAGTCATAACCTGGGAGGACGGCTCATAAATTGAGAATCAAAGGGGGCGATCTTATGCGAGAAATCGAAGTCTTTATCGATACGGAGGAAATTGCGGATTTCTTTATGAAAGAGTTGGTCGAAAGAGGCTTTGTCCCTTCGGAAGCCGAAATCGAAGAACTAGCTGATATCACTTTCGAGTATTTGATTGCCAAGTCCATCATCGATGAGGAATGGGAAGAAGAAGTAGAATAGTGGCCGGAATTAGGAGAGGGAGCCCTTGGATGGGACCCTCTTTTTGCTGTGTCTTTGGGTGGGACCACCGGTCAATAGTCCTTTGAGGATGATTTCAGCATACCCGATACAGCCTTCCTCCAACGTTTCGTCAGCGTGAAAGTGCCTGGAGGGGGGATGGCCATAAGATGCCGCTTGATCTCCGACGGGTCACCTTTGTACCAATCGCGAGATGGATAGGGCAGGCGGATTGCATCCGGCCACGCGTCCACCAGGCGGGGGCTGTATAATGTACGGATGTTTGAGGGGGTGTTCGAATACACCCTGGGCCAGTAATCCTGCCGGGAAGCGGTATGGCGCCGCAAAAGGGCGTATCGAAGGGAAGACTGATGGATGTGAGGGTGGAATAAGATCCTGTAAAGCTTCTTACCTGCCTCGATCCGCGCGTGGACATCGTCAAATCCATAGATTATTTGGCCGGCCAGGGAATGGGAAGGACCTTCTCCGTATGGGAAAAGAATCGATGTGAGACCGAGTGAATCCTGAAGGGTGAATAACCACCTGGTCAGATCTTTCTGGTCCATCCACTGTGAAACGATCCGATTTTCGATGAGCATCTGTTCATTGATGATCAGTGCAGTTGTGAGAAGGCTGCTATCACCCGATTTGAAAAATGCCTGCCAAAAAGGCTTCATGAAGGACGATACCTGGAATTTTGACAGGAGGGACCAGTTGCATGACCCCCTCTCCTTCCATTCTTCATAAAGCATCAGCTGGGGATAGGCATCCTCAAAGATCGCCGCATTGCATGTTTCAAGGAACGAAAAGAATTCTCTCTGGATCCTTCTTGGCATGACACCCGATAGAAGGCTCCCCCGGAGATCGGTCATATAATAGCCGGCGTTCCGTGATACCATATGGGCAAGGAATACCCAATGGATCTCCGGGTGTTTCCGGTAGAAGCTCAAATATCTCGCCGTGCGGGTCAAATTATCCCTGTTCCCGAGGGTTGTCTGCCCTTCCATGTGATGAAGCCTCTTCCTGTCATCGGGAAAGAATAGGATGGGTTGATCCTCTTGCCAGGGCTGAAGGATGACTTCAACTTCCTGGACAGGCAGCAGGGGAATGGTCCCGTTGATGACAGTACCGCGCATTTTTCGTGACATGACTCCCGCTCCTTTCTTGAATCATGTACTCTTAAGCTATTTTATTCATCGAGGCATTATACCCCGGACTTGGCAATACTGATCCATCTGCACGATAAAAAGAAGGATTATGGGACGAGAGGGGAGAAACATCTTAAAGGAAGTCTGTAACTATTTCCGGAGGGGGAACCAACATGTCGTTTTTTAATAAAGTCCTCGCTACAATCGGTATCGGGGCTGCAACGGTGGACACAGTGCTGGAGAAGTCACACTATGTGGCCGGTGAAAGGATACAAGGCATGATCGAGATCAAGGGAGGAAGCACGCAGCAGGAGGTGGATGCCATCTATCTCACCCTGCATACCACGTACATCCGTGAATCTGATGATAAAAAGTTCACGGATCATGCGATCATCCAGAAAATTAAGGTCGCGGAACCGTTCATCATCAACGGGAATGAGAGGAAAGAGATCCCTTTCGCCTTTGATTTGTCTTATGAAACACCCGTCACCTACGGCAATACGAAAGTCTGGGTATCAACGGGTATGGATATTAAAAATTCCATTGATCCTAAAGATAAGGATTATATCGAGATCGCCCCTCACCCTCTGAAGGAATCAGTTCTCTCCGCAATTCAGGAGCTCGGTTTCAGAACGCGGAAAGTGGAGTGTGAACAAGCACCGAAACGTCTTCGGAGACAGTATCCCTTCATCCAGGAGTTTGAGTTCGTCCCCATGAACGGACCTTATGCGGGCAAGCTGGACGAATTGGAAGTCATGTTCAACGAGCAGTCCAGGGACAGGGTGGAAATTCTCCTTGAAGTGGATCGCAGGGCAAGGGGACTCGGGGGCTTCTTGGCGGAAGCACTTGATATGGACGAAACGATCGTCACACTTCACGTGAATGCCTCAGATGCACCTGACCTTAAACGGATCATCCAGAAGGCTATCGACCGCGTCTGCTCATAACATTTCGACAAAGGTTCCCACCAGTCGATGAAGGATTCGACAGCTCGTTTGTCTAATACATCTGAAAAGATCTTTTGGAGGGATGACCATGCTGACTCTTGATAGAATGATGCGCCCGAAGCGATCCCGTACGACCTATGATATGACCATCTTCCAAACGCCATCCTACGGGGAAGATAAAGGTTATCGAAATGTGTATCGAGTATCCATTGAAGCAGATGACCATGCAGATGCCCTTTATCGAACATTCCGCATGTTCAATGTGTCCGACCTGATGCCGAAGGATTTCAAGGGCCGATACCTGACCTCGAGAGACATCGTCTTCATCGATGAGGGAAGGAAGGGGCATTTCTATTATCGTCTTCAATCCGATGGCTGGGCCCAGGTGAACAGGGTCATCCTTCAGTAATATCCCATTCACCATTTTCTCCTCCCCCATTGTCACGACCGTTGAAAAGGATTACAATGGAGGTTCATAGACCTACAATCAGGAGGAATGAATGGTGAGTGTACATATTGGTGCGAAAGAAAACGAAATTGCAGAAACGGTCCTTTTACCGGGAGATCCCCTACGGGCAAAATATATAGCTGAGACGTTTCTGGACAATCCTGTCTGCTACAATGAAGTCCGCAATATGTTCGGATATACGGGAACATACAAAGGACAACGGATTTCGGTCCAGGGAACAGGTATGGGTGTCCCGTCGATCTCGATCTATATCAATGAATTGATGCAGAGCTACAATGTGCAGAACCTGATCCGGGTCGGGACATGCGGCGCAATCCAAAAAGATGTGAAAGTCAGGGATGTGATCCTCGCCATGACATCTTCTACCGATTCCCAAATGAACCGTCTGACCTTCAATGGCATCGACTATGCCCCGACGGCAAACTTCGACCTTCTCAAACGTGCTTACGACAGTGGGCTGGAAAAAGGGTTGAGCCTGAAGGTGGGAAATGTCTTCACGGCTGACATGTTCTATAACGACAATGCAGAACATGAGAAGTGGGCACAGTACGGAATCCTTGCCATTGAAATGGAGACAAGCGCCCTTTACACATTGGCTGCCAAATACGGCCGGAATGCACTGAGCGTCCTGACGGTGAGCGATCACATCATCACAGGTGAAGAAACTTCTGCAGATGAAAGACAGACTACCTTCAACGATATGATCGAAGTGGCCCTTGAAGCGGCCATCAAGGCGTAACATCATGCTGAATAGACTGCGTTTTCCCAAAACTTGGGGGAGCGCAGTCTTTATTTTGTGAAGTTTCTCCTGCTTACAGAATCAAAAATTAATGGTAATATGTTAAATGCAATCAAAATAGAAACTAGGTGAAAGTATGAAAAAGATCATCATGGTCTCTGCTGCATCCCTCGTCCTGCTTTCAGGATGTCAGCAAGTCAAGGACTGGTCTAATGATCTTACAGGTAAAAAAGATCAGACAGAAGAAAAACAACAAGACGAAAAAAAACCTGAACAAACACCTGCGGATGAACAGGAAAAAGCCTCCGCACCGGAAGAGACCGTCCCTCCTGAGCTTCAGTTGGATGCCCGGTTCTTCAACGATATCAAGGAAGTGGATGGCCATGCCATCATCCAGAACCCTTCCAACATCCTCGCCATGGTCAATAAGGATTATGGGCTGGGTGAATACAAACCGGATGACCTCGTACGTCCGGACGTTCCGTTCGTTTTCGGCGAAGAGGACCTGGAAAAAGCCCATCTGCGTAAAGAAGCGGCAGAACATCTTGAAGACATGTTCGCCGGTGCCAAAAAGGACAATCTTTATCTGACCGCTATCTCCGGATACAGGTCGTATGATTATCAAAAAATGCTCCTCGACAGGGAGAAAGAACAATATGGAGAGAAAAAAGCGGTAATGGCCGTCGCTCCTCCTGGAAACAGTGAACACCAGTCGGGCTTGGCCATGGATATTTCAAGTCAAAGCCATCAATTCCAAATCGATATCCCGTTCGGGGAAACCAAGGAAGGAAAATGGCTTGCCGAGCATGCCCATGAGTACGGATTCATCCTTCGCTACCCTGAAGACAAGGAAGACATCACGAAATATCAATATGAACCGTGGCACTTCCGCTATGTCGGAAAAGAAGCGGCCAAGGTCATGTATGATAAGGATTGGACGTTGGAAGAATATTTTGATCATGTGAAGGAAATATGATGAACTAGGCTGTGACAAACGTGTTTTAGTCATAGTAAAGCCCGAATTCATTTGCCTGCGATCAGGCAAATGAATTCGGGCTTTTAATTTGTTTTCATCGGTTGATTTGAGTGCAAAACGGAGACTCCTGCGGGAAAAGTAGCTTATGAGAGACTCATGCCGAGGTGGCTCACGGGCTACCCGCCGAAAGCGAAGTCTTGCACGGAAATCATGAACTGTATTAAGAACCCATACTGATCGTGTTCGTCATAAAATGGAACCTTTTTGTTTTGTCCCAACCTATTTCTTTATGTCTGAATCCAGGCTCACCTACATAGACTAGGGGTAGTTGGCAGGACAAGGGGGGAGCAAACATGAAATCGGGTATCTCGATCGCAATCGGCAGCCTGCTCGTGGCTTCCGGGATCAATATGTTCTTCGTGCCCCATCATTTTCTTGATGGAGGCATGATCGGGCTCGGGCTCCTGACCTATTACTGGTTTGGCCTGCCGCCGGGGCTGACGATCATCGGTTTAAGCATCCCCCTCTATGCCATTGCCTTTTATAAAGATCGCAGCCTATTCTATCGAAGTGTCCACGGCCTGTGGTTCTCCTCCCTGATGATTGACTGGCTACGGCCCTTGAGCGACCGCGTATACCTGCCCCCCTTGGGGTGTGCACTGCTTGGTGGTGCTACCGTCGGGATCGGGATCGGATTGATGTTGAGGGTGGGGGCAGCGACTGGGGGCAGCGATTTGCTGGCACAGCTCCTCGGGAGGGGATTCGGACTCAATCCAGGGAAGGTCATCTTCCTCTTTGACAGCATCGTTCTTTTGGCTGGTCTTTCGATCATCGGAGGGGAAGCATTCCTTCATTCGCTGGTCGCCATCAGCACGGTCGGTTTTTTTACGACACTTTTGGCATATCCTACCCATAATGATGGATTTTCCTTTCGCTAATGGATAAAAGCTGATAGAATGAAGAGGTTATAATCTCATGATGGCCTTATGGGCTTCATGACCAGTCGAAAACACGATGATACATAGCAATGAAAGTGGTGGAAGCATTGGAACAGGACAAGACAGATCAATCACCCCAGCAAGAATCGAATGTCATTAAAATGAAGAAATTTAAATTCGTCATGCTGATTTTCATCCTCGTATTCGCCACAGCAGGAATCACCACCTTTGCCCTGGCCTTCGGTGATGAAAAAGCCGTGAATGTCGGAGTGACCGATCGATCGGAATTCACGAAGCTATACGACGCTTATGACAAACTGAACGAGAATTATTACAAGGACCTAGATAAAGATACGCTCATCGACGGCGCGATCAACGGCATGATCGAAAGCGTGGGGGATCCGTACTCCGATTATATGGACAAAGATGAAGCGAAGAAATTCGATGAGAGCATCTCATCTTCTTTTGAAGGAATCGGAGCTGAAATCCAGGAGAAAGACGGCTATATCGCCATCGTATCCCCGATTAAAGGGTCACCCGCCGAATCGGCAGGACTCAAACCGAACGATAAGATCCTGAAGGTCGACGATAAAAGCATCCAAGGGATGTCCGTATCGGAAGCCGTTCTGTTGATCAGAGGGGAAAAAGGCTCGAAAGTCACCCTCACCGTGCAGCGGCCGGGTCAGGACAAGTCAATGGAAGTGACCATCACCCGTGATGAGATCCCAATTGAGACCGTGTATGCAGAAATGGAAGGGGATGGGGTCGCGAAGATCCAGATCACTTCATTCTCTGAGCACACGTATAAGGAACTGACAGAGGCATTGAATGAAATGAACGATAAGGGCATGAAAAAGGTGGTCCTCGACCTAAGGCAGAACCCAGGTGGGCTTTTGGACCAGGCCATCAAGATCTCAAACCTCTTCGTACCTGAAGGGGAAGTGATGTTCCAGGTGGAGGACAGTAACGGCAAAGTCGAGAAATACGTTGCTGAGGGCGGAGATAAAATCGATATCCCTACAGCCGTCCTCATCGATGGGGGCAGTGCCAGTGCGGCCGAGATCCTTGCGGCTGCCGTAAGTGAATCCAATGACATCCCGTTGATCGGAACGAAGACGTTCGGGAAAGGAACCGTACAGACGGCTGAAGAGTTCAAGGACGGATCCAACATGAAATTCACGACTGCCAAGTGGCTGACCCCGGATGGCAACTGGATCCATGAGAAGGGAATCAAGCCGACCGTGGAAGTTAAGATGCCGGATTATGCTGAATTGCCATACTTGAATCCTGACAAGGAACTGAAGGAATCAGACCTTTCCGATCAGGTGAAGACAGCAGAACAGATGCTGAATGCCCTTGACTTCAACCCTGGTAACGTTGATGGCTATTACGACGAAGACACAACGAAGGCAGTGGAGAAGTTCCAGGAAAGCAAAAAGCTGAAGGTCACCGGAAAGCTTGATTCCGATACAATCATTCAGCTGATGGATAGCTTGAGGGAAAAACTGCAGAAGAACGATCCACAGTTCAAAAAAGCAGTGGAACAGCTCAATAAGAAGAATTGATCATCATGATGCCCCGGTGACGTACCGGGGCATTTTTTTGTTATGGAAAGGTATCGAGACCGAGTACCTTTTCGATTTTCTGTTTTTTTCTCGTGATCCATTCCCCCACATAATGTCGATATAGATCATCCTGGGAAGAGTGGAACTCCCTGAGCAACGTCCGTAAATCCGTGAGGTGCTCTTCAAGGGATTTCATGCTCCTTTCAAAGCCGTTCAAGTGAACCTTCTTCATGATGATATCTACAAGATGTTCATTCCCTGCTTCGATGGTTTTCGTGCCTTGTCTCACATAGATGGCCCCGTCCCTGAGTTCCCCCTTGGTGACGACAGAAGTGAAGGGGACATACCGGGGATCATATTCAATAATCAGGGCCTGAAAGCGTTTTGAGTGCAACAGGGGATCAACTTCACTCGGGAAAAGGTAATCTTCCGTCCTGTACGTAAGATAGCTCGGAAGTAAATGTTGAAGCTTATTGTCCACATCGGCTTTATCATAAAAGTCTTCATCCGCCAGCCCTCTCAGTGTAAGACTGCCGTCATCTTCCTGTCTGACCCCGAGGATCAGGCACCCACCGCCTGAATTCGAGATCGCTAGGATATGCTTGGCAAGCTTGGTCCACTCGACCCAGCTGGATTTGAAGTCAACATAATCCGATTCACCCGTATTATTCAACAACAATTCTTTCAGGTTCTCCCTAGACGGGCTGATCAGGAATTCCTTCAATGTCTGAGGCACAATCTTGTCATGAAACAATGGGGTCGACCTCTTTTCCTTTGGTCTATACCTACATTTTATGCGCCAGGTCGCCCTTTATGGCTGTGTCCTGAAAATCAGGGGGGATTGCTTTCATTGTCATAACGGCTCGAATTGACTAAAATAGTATATAGAGACTATCACCGTGAATCCGAAGGAATGATTGATCATAGAGTCTTTGTAGTCCGGTGAAAAAAGAAAAGAGGAACATATTCATGAAGAAAGATGTCTACATATTATCGGGCTTCCTCGGAAGCGGAAAGACAACCTTGCTGAAAGGGTTGCTCGAATCATTGAAAGCAGAGGGGACAAAACCCGCGGTCCTGATGAATGAGCTTGGAAGTGTCTCGATCGACAGCGATGAAGTGGATGAAGATACGGCTTTGAGGGAGATGCTTGACGGATGCATCTGCTGCACCCTCTCGGATAAACTTGAATCCCAGCTTCAAGATCTGCTGATGAAGGAAGATTTCGGTGCATTGGTCATCGAAACGACGGGTGCCGCCCATCCTGTAGAGGTGGTCGACTCGATTCTCTCACCGCTTTTTGCAGATCGTTTCGACTTCAAGGGCATCCTCACCGTGGTCGACGGTCTTCAATGGAGAGAACGGGGGAGTTTCAGTCCTTCTGTCCTACACCTCATGAGGGAACAGATCCGTCATGCAAGTTTCCTTGTCGCCAACAAGGTTGACCTTTTGACTGAAATGGAACAGGGGACGTTTGCGTATGATCTTCAACAACTGAATCCAGGCGCTTCGATTTATTTAACGAGCCATTCGAAAGTGCCTGTAGAGGCCATCACCTCCATGACGAAAAAAGATCGTTATGAGGGGGGAGAAGGCCATACCCTGACGCTTCAGGCGGTCGTCCATACGTTTGAAGCGGGGGTGAGCGGTGAAGACTTTGAAAAATGGGTCCATGCCCATCAAGAGTCCATCTATAGGATGAAAGGCTATATTCCGCTTCAGGGAAGGAAGCACCCGACGCTCTTCCAATACTCATACGGCATGCCCCTATACATGCCTGGGGACATGAACTACCCGACCAACTTTGTCGTCATCGGCGAAGGACTTGATCGGGAACGGATCATCTCCTCCCTTAAAAGCCTGGAAAGATGATTGACAAGAAGAGGAAAAAGGTCTATGATTTAATAGTTAACACACTGAATTATTCAATAATCGTAGGAAAGGTCGATTAGAATTGGGGAAAGACTTATTTGAGTTAGAGCGATTATTCGTATCCGTATTCCGAATGATGAAGGCAGATGTGAGAAACATCTTCGGACAATACCTATCCAATGGGGAATTCCGTGTCCTTCAGCTCATTCGTGAGAACGGGGCCCTGAAGTCCTCGGAAATATCAAAGAGGATGGAAGTTTCAGCGAGCCACATCACTTCCATCACCGATGCCCTCGTAGAAAAATCACATATCACGAGACAAAGATCCAATGAAGATCGCCGGGTCGTAGAGCTGCAGATCACCAAAAGTGGTGAGGAAGTACTGGCCAAATGTGAAGAGCGGAAATCGGAGTATTTCCAGGATCTGTTCCACACGTTCGATGAGGAAGAAATCCGCATTTTCACGCATCTATTTGAAAAGCTGTTAAGTCATCCGAAACGTCATTCGTAGGAAGGGGATGACCGGAACGATCCGGTCGCCCCTCCTTTTCTGCCCATTACTTCACTCGTTGAACTATTTTGCAACCGAATGGTATAGGAGGGGAATGAATTGGAACATTTGGAACATAAAAAGAAAGTCATGATCATGATCGCCATCATGTCAGCTATGTTATTCGCCGCATTGAATCAGACCATTGTCGGTACGGCGCTTCCAAGGATCATTTCCGAAATCGGTGGAATGGATTACTATAGCTGGGTCTTCACCATTTTCATGCTCACCAGCTCGGTCACGGCCATCCTGGTGGGAAAACTGTCGGATATGTACGGGCGTAAACCGTTCATCCTTCTCGGAATCGGGGTGTTCATGGTCGGCTCCTTCCTGAATGGTCTATCGGGATCGATCTTTCAGCTCATCCTATTCCGGGGCATCCAAGGCTTCGGTGCAGGGATGATCATGTCCACGGCCTTCACTGCAGTAGGGGATCTGTTCCCTCCGAGAGAGCGCGGGAAATGGCAGGGACTCATGAGTTCGGTTTTCGGTCTTGCCAGCGTCTTTGGGCCAACCCTGGGTGGTTGGATCGTCGATAATGCCAATTGGCACTGGGTATTCTGGGTATTCCTGCCGGTAGGCTTCATCGCTTTTGGCATGATTTATAAAATGTTTCCATCCCAGAAGGCAAAAAAAGGGCAGAAGGTGGACTATCTGGGCTCCGTCATGCTCTCACTCACCATCATCCCGCTTCTCCTTGCGTTCACATGGGGCGGGAATGACTATGATTGGCTGTCTGTCCAGATACTCGGCCTCCTTGGAGGTGCCATCATCGCACTGATCCTCTTCATCGTCACTGAGAAGAATGCGTCGAATCCGGTACTGCCCCTTGGTCTGTTTAAAAACAGGATCTTCACCCTGTCCAATATGATCGGTTTCATCCTTGGGGCCGGGATGTTCGGTGCCATCATGTACATGCCCTTCTTCATTCAGGGGGTCATGGGAACATCCGCCACCAAGTCGGGACTCGTCATGATGCCGATGACCCTCAGCATGGTGCTCGCCAGTGCCATCGGCGGTCAGATCATCACCAAAACGGGGCGATACAAGTTCCTGGCCCTTATCGGACTTTTTGTGATGAGCAGCGGGATGGTTCTTTTGTCATTCATGGATACTGACACGACGAATGCCAGGGCCCTGATCAATATCATCATCGTCGGCACCGGACTCGGGCTTAGCTTCCCGGTCTTCACCCTGACCGTGCAGAACGCCGTTGCCCACCAGTTCCTTGGAGTCGCGACGGCAGCCACACAGCTTTTCCGTCAAATTGGCGGAACAATCGGGGTGGCCATCATGGGAACCGTCATGAACCAGTCCATGGCGAATAAGATGAGTGAGCAGATGGGAGCGGTCAAAGAATCGCCCCTCCTGTCCAACCCGGACGCTGCAAAGGGGCTCGAAAAACTCCAGGATCCACAATTGATCATGAGTGCCGACAAGCTCAAAGAAATAGAAAAGACGCTTCCTTCAGAACTGAGCGGTGTATTTGATACGATCATATCAGGTGTGAGGGAAGCACTGAGCTACGCATTGACGAACGTCTTCCTTATTGGGGCGATCATCCTCTTCGCCGGGTTCCTGTTGACCTTCTTCATCCAGGAAATCCCTTTGCGGATGAGCAATAAAGAAGAGAGCGAACCACAAAAAGCTGTTAATGAATAACAAAAAAGCTGATCCTGTGAAAGGGTCAGCTTTTTGGATTCATGATACCATCTCAGTGGGACTCCCCGAACTTTTTAAAGGTCATTTCGTCTTCCACAAGTCCGCATGCAGCGCATTGAATCTTCTTATCGGGTCCATTATAGGCCAGGTGAAAGGGTTCCAACTGACCACTTTCGTATTGTTGCACCACTTCTCCGGAAGCAGGGTCCAGTTTAACACTCTGAGAGAGCTGCTGTATAATGTTGAAACGGGTGCGATTTGTTTTACAACTCGGACAACGGTATGGTGTCGACATCGAGATTCCACCTTTCGGGTTTTATGGATAGTGTACCTTGATAAATCAGATAATATGTAAAAAGGAGAGGAAATGATGACATCCGAAGAACTTCTGGAAGCATATAGGAACATGTATAAGGGCCGCCGCCTCGAGCATGGGGGCAGGGAGCCGCTGGAGGTCCTCCGCGAAGCAATCAAGCGGGAGCTTCAGGATGAGTTCAGCCACCCCCGGATCAGAAAGGGACCGTTGGACAAGTTCTATTTGGCCACCAAACGAATTAGTGACTCTCCCTTTCCGGCAGAAGTAAAAGAGAAACTGATACAGTGTCATATACTGGTCATGTCAGAGTTGATCTGAGCTGCTTCATATAGAAATCATTGAAAAAAACCTGTAACAAATGTCACAGAGGAACGCCGTTCATAAAGTTGTCAATCTTCTTGTTCAGGTAATTATTAGGTGCGGGAGAGATGAATTTCTTGTGTTGGAAATGAAAGCAAACCATCCGGTGAGTCTTTATACCCTTTAGTTTCGGTGATTACTAAAGTACTAGAGGAGAATTGTCTTTCAATCCCGACAATTATCGGTGAGCTGCCAACATCTCCCGTAAATGTAACAAAAACTTGATGGTATGATGTTTTTGCACCAGGAAAAACACATTCATTAAGGAGGCACACACACCTATGAACAAGAAATTGGTTATCACGACAGCAACAGCATTTACATTCCTTGCAGCACCATTCGCCGGAGGCAAAGCAGACGCCGCTGGAATGGACCAGGCTAAAGTAAATACAAACGTGAATGCGCAACAGTTTGCTAATCAAGAAGATTTGAATAAATGGATGCAGGATATCCTTTCAAAATATCAAATGGATGGAAAAGCCATCAACGTACAAGATTGCATGAACGGTAGCATTCCGGCACCTGAAAATCAACAGGAAGCACCAAAAGCAGAGGCACCTAAAGCGGAAGCTCCTCAAGCCCAAGCTCCAAAAGCAGATGCACCAAAAGCAGAAGCGCGAAAAGCTCAGCAGCAACAGGCACCTGCAAAGCAGGAACAACCAAAGCAATCTGAGCAAAAAGCCTCTGATGAGAGCGGCCAATTGAGCCAGTATGAGCAAAAAGTAGTGGAATTGACAAACCAAGAGCGTGCGAAACAAGGACTTCCTGCTTTGAAAGTGGATGCCGAGTTGAGCAAGGTTGCGAAGGAAAAGTCAAAAGATATGCAAAAGAACAACTACTTCGATCACAACAGCCCGACTTACGGATCTCCATTCGACATGATGAAGCAATTCGGAATCCAATACAAAGCGGCCGGTGAAAACATCGCCCAGGGTCAACAGACACCTGAAGAAGTCGTTCAAGCATGGATGAACAGTGAAGGACACCGCAAAAACATCATGAGCTCAGACTATACACACATCGGTGTGGGTTATGTTGAAGAAGGTAACTACTGGACACAACAATTCATCAGCAAATAATCGATTCACGAATGAACGCCCGGGTATGGTACCCGGGCGTTTTTATTGTGAATAAAAAAGAGCTTACATTTGCATTTCGGCCCTCTGGTCCATACTATTAAGGTATAAAGTGAGACGTGGAGTGGATCTAGCTTGATGAAAGAAAAAGTAGTGTTCATTACTGGTGGTTCGAAGGGGATCGGAAAGAAAACAGCAGAAGAATTTTCCCGAAAAGGACACACCGTCATACTCAATTATCGAAAACATGAAGAAGAAGTGCAGGAGCTTACAAAACAGCTTCATGATACATATGGAAACAGGGTCTTTTCTGTCAAGGGTGACATCGCGGACGAGGCGGACTGTTCCCGGATGGTGGAAGAACTGTCACATGAGGTCGAAGGAGTCGATATTCTCATACACAACGCAGGTCCCTTCGTCAAAGATCGAAAGACGTTTGATGAGTACAGTCCGGGTGAATGGAATTATATCATCGCAGGCAACCTCAATGCGGTGTTTTACTTAACCAGGCTCTTGATCCCACATATGCGTGGAAAAGGCTGGGGTAGGATCGTCACCTTCGGCTATGACCGCGTGGAGACGGCTCCGGGATGGATCTACCGCTCTGCCTTTGCAGCTGCCAAGGCGGGGCTTGCATCCTTTACGAGGACCCTTGCAATGGAAGAAGCCGCCAACGGCATCACGGTGAATATGGTATGCCCGGGTGACATCGTACCCGAATGGAAGGAACGTTCAATCAGTGAAGCACGGGGAGAGGAAGATGAATCGACACCCGTGGGGCGCCCGGGCACGGGAGAAGACCTATCACGTGTCATTGCCTTCCTGTGCAGTGAGGAATCCGATTTCATCACCGGCTCGATCATCCCTGTGACAGGGGGGAAGGATGTGCTGGGGAAGGTCTTTCATCAGGAAGGGTTATAAAAAAAAGAGATGAGCCGGAACGGCTCATCTCTCCTCATCTATGATTTCATAGCACTTAGCGGGATGTGGCTGTTTTTATCGACCTGCGCTGAATGGCAATCAGGCGAATGGATAATGTGATGGCCCCGGCGGTGAGTCCCGATGTAAGACCGAGCCAATACCCATACGGTCCCCATGCCGTGTAATTGGCTAGTACATAACCAAGCGGCAGCCCGATTACCCAATAGGAAATCAGCGCCATCACAAAGGTGATATTCACGTCCTTATAGCCCCGAAGTGCACCTTGGACAGGGGCCTGAACCGCATCTGAGAGCTGGAAGAACACAGCATAGAGCAGGAAATGGCCGATCAGTTCCCGTACATGGAGGTCGTCGGTATATAAAAATGCAATATCGGACTTGAAGGTAAGGAGCAATGCGCCGTAAATAAGGGCAAGGAGAAGGGCGAATGAAACCCCGATCCAGCTGTAAACTCTCGCATCCTTCACCCGCTTGGCCCCGATCTCGAACCCTACGACGATCGTAAGGGCCATGGAGATGCTGAGGGGGATCATGTACAGGAAGGATGCAAAGTTGATGGCTGCCTGATGGGCTGCAATGACCATCGTGCTGTAGTTGCTCATCAAAAGCGTCACCGCCGAAAAGATGCTAACCTCAAAAAAGATTGACAGGCCGATGGGGACTCCCATCGTTAAGAGCTCCTTCAGCTTGTTCCATTCAGGAAGCGGAATCACCCTGAATATCCGGTAATCGTTAAAGGGCTGCTTCGTGTGGATCACCCAAAAGGCGATGAAGGCGATCACCCAATAGGTGATGGCAGTAGCATACCCTGCCCCTGCACCTCCTAATTCGGGGAATCCCCACTTACCGAAGATGAACAGGTAGTTCAGGATCACATTAATCGGCAGGCTCATCAATGTAATAACCATCGTCACACGGGTCATGCCCAGTGCATCAATGAATGACCTGAAGACCGTATAGAGGAAGAGAGGGAGGATCCCAATGGAAATGGCAACAAGATACGCATATGCCACCTCCCGGACATCCGACTCCAAATTCATTCCATTCAGGATCGGTCTGATCAACAATGCCCCGATGATGAATACCAGGATAGACAAGAAGATGGCGGCATAACTGCCTTGAAGAACGGTGGAAGGGACGTCCCGTTTCTGTTTGGCCCCGATCAGTTGAGCCACAATCGGTGTGACTGCGAGAAGAATGCCGGTCAAACCGGTGCTGATCGGAACCCAAAGGGATGATCCGATGGCGACCCCTGCCAGATCCGCTGGGGAATATTTCCCCGACATGATCGTATCGAAAAAATTCATGGAAAACATCGCCAACTGAGTAATCAGGATGGGGATGAGGATGACCATTAGCTGTTTGATTTTTTGGGGGATGGATGAAGTTTCATTCATGGCGTACTCTCCTTTAATCTGCGAAAAATGCACTATCATACTGTACCACAGAATAGGGGTGACAGGTGAAAAAATCCAATCTTGAAAAGAGGGAACGCCGTGGAAGATAGATGGAAGAATTGGGTGTGGATCGTATTTTTGGTCTGGTATGGAGTCGGACTCGTGCTTGTTTCCCTTGACTGGCTTCCGCCTGCACTTCAATGGGCGAATGCCGTTTTTTTATATCTTTCGGGATTTCTGGCCGTCTTGTATGCCGGCATGGTATTTAAAAGGGGAATGGGTTACTGGCTTTCTGCCATCATCATCATAGGGACCATTGCCGCCGAATCACTCGGAGTCCATTACGGATGGATCTTCGGGTCATATCATTATGAAAAAGATTTCGGCATCCAGCTCTTCGGAGTCCCCGTTACGATCGGCTTCGCATGGGTGATGGTCATATTCACGAGTATGGCGTACTTCGAGTGGATGCTGAACGGGAAGAAAACCGTGAAGAACGCCTTGGTGTACAGCATTGCCACTTCAATCCTTGCGGTCACGATGGATCTCATCATCGATCCAGTTGCCTACAAAGGCAGGCAATACTGGATCTGGGAGGGGGACGGCATCTATTATGATATTCCAACGCAAAACTTCCTTGGCTGGTTCTATGTATCTATCGTGATCCAATTCATCCTCTACTACCTTTTGAGGGATACGTCATTCCCAAAGGGCTGGAGCCGGAGGATGAGGTGGTTATATGGGATGGTCGTCGGAATGTTCGTGGTCACTTCCATGGTGGAAGGCCTATGGCTTGCGGTCTTCGTGACGCTTACTGTATATGGCATCATGTTGATCATCAGGAAGATATGGAGGGAATCCTATGATAGAGCCTAAAAAAAGTCCGGCATTCCAACGGATCCTGTCAGGATATTTAACCTTTCAATTGAAGAAGCATTTTCACCGGATCTGGCTGGATGATGATCGTCAAAGGAAAGGGCAGGGGCTTATGCTCGTGAATCACTCCAGCTGGTGGGACGGGCTACTGGTGTTTTATTTGAACCGGCATGTGGTGAAAGGGGACAGCTATGCCATGATGAGCCGCAAAGGGATGGAAGAATACGGATTCTTCCGGAAAATAGGGGCGTTTTCAGTGGATCGGGATTCTTCAAGGGAAGTGGTTGCGTCTTTACGCTACGCTGAAGAGCGCCTCAAGGAGGATAAAACGGTATGGATCTTCCCTCAAGGGGATGAGGAGCACGTGGAGAAGCGTCCCCTTACATTCTTTAATGGACCGGGCTACCTGATAGGAAAAGTTCCAGAAGTGTCGGTGGTCCTCGTCACATTCTATTATACCTTCCGTCACCACCAGCGCCCGGAGCTGTTCATTCGATTGAAAGATGCCCCGCCCCTGCATGGCGGACGGAAAGAAAGGACCGACCACTTAAGGACGTTGATGGAAACTCAACTGGATAGGATGAAATCGGAAGTGGTGGAGGAGGATCTTTCTTCGTTCACCCCCTGGGTCGGCGGATTTTCATCAAGTAGCGAAAAGCTGCAGTTTTTAAAAGGAAAGGATAGAATGAATTGATTGTGATCTACACTGCCATACTCATCGTATTTATGATCTTGACCGTCCTCAATTTGGCATTCCTTCCCCGGTTGAAGGCAGCCTCTCCATCTACCGCATTTGTTTCCCTTTTGATTCCGATGCGCAATGAAGAACGGAATGTCGTATCCTTGATTCGAAATTTGAAATGTCTTACTCATCGATCCTTGGAAATCATCATACTGGACGACGGATCGACCGATCAGACGTCAGAGCTCTTGAAGAAATCGATTGGCGATGATCCCTTTTTCAAGGTCATAGCCGGCAAACCCCTCCCGGAAGGATGGGTCGGGAAGGTACATGCCTGCCATCAACTTAGCATTGAAGCAAAGGGGGAGTATTTGTTCTTCCTTGATGCCGACGTCCGCATCGCGCCTGATACGATCGAAAAGGTGCTCAACGAGATGGACCGCAGCAGATCAGGATTGGTCACGGGTTTTCCACGATTTCCGGTCAAGCCGCTCCTCGGGAAACTACTCGTTCCCTTTCAGCATTTCCTGGTATTCTTCCACCTTCCTTTATCTATGGCAAATTATACGACGCTCCCTGCTTTTACGGCGGCTCACGGCGCCTTCATGTTCTTTAAGAGGGAGGCGTATGAAAGCATAGGCGGACATCAAGCCGTTCAATCATCCCTCCTCGAGGATGTACATATCACCAGGCTGGTGAAGAGAAAGGGATGGAAAGCGACCCTGGTCAATAACACAGGTGACGCCGTCTGCCATATGTACGATACGAATCGTGAAGTATGGGAGGGATTCCTCAAGAATATTTATATCGGTCTTGGCCAGAATCCCTTCATGGTCGGGCTATGTTCCTTGTTTTATTTCATCTTCTACTTCATGCCCCTCCCGCTGTTCGGCTACGGGATCATCAGCCTTCAGGCAATCTATTGTCTCCCGCTGATCGTGGTATGGGCCCAGACGTTCATTGTCGACCGGACATCCAATCAATCTCCCCATCATTTTTGGCTGATGCCACTGGCTAGTCTGGCCCTGATCGCCATCATGTGGACGTCCATGGTAAAACGGATCAGAAAACAAACGTACAACTGGAAAGGAAGATCATATTGAGTGGGAAAGTCATCATAATCGGCTCTGGGCTTGGCGGCCTGTCGGCGGGCATCACCCTTCAATCAAAGGGATTTGATGTGACGATCATCGACGAAAATGTCCACCCCGGAGGCAAGATGATGCCGGTGGATGAGAGCGGATTCCATTTCGATTTCGGACCGAATACCATCACCATGCCGGACATTTTCAGAAGAGTGATCAATGATGCCGGTGGTGATGCGGATCGCTATTTCCGCTTCACCAAATTGACCAGGCATACAAAGAATGTGTTTCCGGACGGAAGGATCCTTTATCAGTCATCGGATCCCGGTGAGATGAAAGAATCGCTCTCTCAGTTCGGAGAAGCAGGGAGGTATGAAGCGTATCTAGAGGAAGTGAACAGACTTTACGGTCTTGCTGAGAAAGGATTCTTTTATCGTGTGTTCAACTCCTGGAGGGACTATCTGTCCCCATCCCTTGCCGCCAATTTCGCAAGAGTAAGGCCACTTGAGAAGATGGACCATTTCCACAGACGGTTCTTCCGCCACCCCGATGTACTGAAAGTGTTCAATCGTTACGCAACGTATATCGGATCATCTCCATACAAATGTCCGGCAACCTTCTCCTTGATCGGACATCTTGAGATGAATGACGGTGTGTACTACACCCAGGGGGGGAACACCGGTATCGCCAAAGGATTCTCGACATTCTTCAAGGAATGCGGGGGAGTAATCCGATCCGGAACGAAGGTGAAGAAAATCCTTGTCGAGGGAAGGGAAGCGAAGGGCATAATGACTTCCACAGGTGAAGAGGTGAGGGGTGACTTTGTGATTGTGAACGGAGATTATATCACAGCAACCAAAGAACTTCTCGAGGAACGTGACCGTCCGTCCACTCCCGATCAGAAGCTTGATGCCTATGAACCTTCCATCTCGGCATTCGTGATCCTAGCAGGGTTGCGAGAGTTCCAGCCCGATATCCACCACCACCAGGTTTTCTTCACGGATGATTACAAGGAGGAGTTTGACGACATCTTCTATAAAAAGAGACTGCCGAAGGATCCCACCATCTATATCAGCCATTCCGCTGCCACCGATCCCGGGGTGACGAAGGGTAGCAATTTGTTCATCCTGGTCAATGCGCCTGCGGTGAATCTGACGGAAGAAGAAGTCATGAGGTACAAAAACAGGATCTATGATGCACTTGAACAAAAGGGGATCCCCATCCGGAGTCAGCTGGAGTTCGAAAAGGTGATGACCCCGGATGCCATCAAGGGGAAATTCTCTGCTTACCGGGGAGCCCTGTACGGGATTGCCTCCCATACAATGACGGAAGCGTTCCTGCGGCCCTCCAATGTAAGCAGGGATGTACGCAATCTCTATTACGCCGGTGGGACGACCCATCCGGGCGGGGGGTCACCAATGGTGACGATCAGTGGCAAAAACGTGGCGGATTTCATCCTTAATCGTCAAGGAAAGAGATAATTGATGTATTCTTCATGAATTTTTGTTCTATCCCGGCCGTATTTTTGGTAAAGTGTATAATGATGATGCCAAATGGAGCATCCACCATTATCGAGTAACAGTTAGGAGTCTATCACTATGAGTAAGCGAATTTTATTTACAGGCGGGGGTTCTGCCGGTCATGTCACCGTCAATACAGCGCTCATTCCCCACTTTGAAAAAGAAGGCTGGGCGATCACTTATATCGGATCCAAGGACGGAATTGAAAAAGAAATCATCACCGATCAATTCCCTCATATTCCTTATAAAGAAATCTCGAGCGGGAAGCTGCGCCGCTACTTTTCGTGGAAGAATTTTTCCGACCCGTTCCGAGTGATGAAGGGGGTCCTCGAGGCTCTTTCCATCATTCGCAAAACGAAGCCGGATATCATTTTCTCAAAAGGGGGATTCGTGTCGGTACCGGTTGTGATGGCAGCCAAAATCGCCAAGGTGCCGGTTGCAATCCACGAATCCGATGTGACGCCAGGCCTTGCAAATAAACTGGCCGTCCCATTTGCGACCAAGATCTTCACCACATTCCCGGAAACCGTGAATGTCCTGCCTGCCGAGAAATCGATTTGTGCAGGTGCCATCATCCGCGAAGAACTTTTCACCGGAGATGAAAAGGAAGGGCGCCGCCTGACCGGATATCACAATCTGAAGCCGGTCCTCATGATCATGGGAGGAAGCCTCGGGGCAAGAAAGATCAATGAAGCCGTAAGAAGCAACCTCGAAGATCTGCTGAATCATTTCCAGATTGTCCATATTTGCGGAAAAGGCAACATAGAACCCGATATAGAACAACCAGGATACAAACAGTACGAATTCATCAAAGGTGATCTGCCTCATTATCTCGCCATGACGGACTTTGTCATTTCGAGAGCAGGATCCAATTCCATCTTTGAGTTCCTGGCCCTTAAAAAACCGATGCTTCTGATTCCCCTGTCCCGTGAAGCGAGCAGGGGGGATCAAATCCTCAATGCCAACTCATTCGTCAAGCATGGCTATGCCCTGAAGCTTGAAGAAGAAGAAGTAACCGCGGAAACGTTCCTTCAACATGTGAAGGAACTTGAAAGCAAACGGGATGAGTACGTTTCTGCCATGGAAAACGCCGATAAGGCATATACCATCCAGGACATGTATGAAGAATTATCCAGCATGAGTAAATGATGCGTCTTTTCACCCGCCGATGTACATAAACTGTACAAACGGTTGAAAGGGAGAGAGGCATGGCGTACCAATACTCGAAAGGCTGGTATCTCCAGGAACTGAAGAAAATGGGGATTTATCACCATCCGGTTGATAAACGGAAGCTTGAAAGCTATAAAACCTTCGTCATCCGCAATCTTTATTTCGAAAAGAAAAATAAGAACTAACAAAGAGGCTGGGACAAACGTATTTCAGTCATAGAAAAACCCGAATTCATTTGCCGTTCAGGCAGTATGGTTCGGGTTTTTCATTTGTTTCATGACCATTACGATTTCATTGTTTCCAGCGGTTGATTGGAGTGCAAGACGAAGACTCCTGCGGGAAGAGTAGCGTATGTGAGATCCCTCAGGCATGCCGGGGAGGCGCGCGGGCTAGCCGCTGAAAGCGAAGTTTTGCACGGAAATCATGAGCGGTATGAGGAACCTATACTGATCGTGTTCGTCATTTATGGCTCCCTTATTAGTTTTATCCCTTGGAGATCTTTTCGGCGAGGACATCGTTTGTAACATCCGAAAATCTTTTGTGGCGAATGTCTTTCAGCGCAGTGCATAAGTTTTCGATGCCGCGCTGATAGAGATAGATGACGATGGCATACAGGATGCTCACGCCGTATAAGACATGCTTATTCATGTGCAGAAGCTTGTACAGCCCTTGTTTTTGGAAGAATGCCGTCATGGGGTAGGCAAAAAAGTAATTCACCGCTCCGTTCAGGAATAGGTATAGGGGGAAAGAGTGAAAAGACAGTTTGAACACCCAAATGGTTGCTGCGAAAAATGGACCGATGATGAACGAGAGATCGGCCAACACCTGTGCCTTCTTATTTCCCTTCACCTTCCAAAGTTTAAGCACAGGATTGATGAAGGAAACGACAGTCAAGATGAATGACACCAGGATGGCTGCCGGTGAATAACGAAGAATATCCGTCCGCCGCAGAAAGATCAAGCTGAACCAAGACAGGATGACGAGAAGTACGCGAAGAATCATAGGAATGCCCCTCCTTAACACTTTACAGACAGTTTGCCTGACAGAAGGGGGAATTATGTATAGGGAGAATGCAAAAAAATAGACACCGGCTGGCCGGTGTCTTCATTTCAAGCTTCCATAGCCTCTTCTTCAGCCTGCTCCTGCTGATAAAGGTAAAGCGTATAGAGGTCTTTGGGAATTTCGTATAGGTCATAGACATCTTCCGCCGCATTGAGCTGAGCGTATAGGGATGCCCTCGTTTCGTTCGCATTGACGACATAAGGCAGTTTTTCAGCCGCTTTTCTTGACCGCGCATTCACTTTGCGGATCCTCATGAAAATCGTTTCCATACCGAGTTCATAGAATAGCTCGTGGAAAAAAGCATCCTTTGCAGGTTGATTATAGCCTTTCCCGTGATAGGGCTTACCTAACCATGTCCCGAGGAACCCGGCGCCTTCCTGGATGTCGTAAAGGTTGATGGTTCCGATGGGGTTGCCCCATTCATCGGTGATGGTGCGGGAGATGAGCTCGCCGCGGTCTTCTGCTTCAATGGTTTGTTTCGTCAAGAATAACAGTTCTTCATAGGAATGTGCTTTTTGACGCACAAAAGGGAAGACATCCGGATGCACCATGAGGTCGAATAGTTCATGACACTCATTAAGGTCCCGTCTCTTGATCATAGTAGACCCTCCTTGAGGGCAGTCCCGTTGTGAACGATCCACCCTCGAAATTTTTAAATGGTAACTAAAAAATTTCGGGGTGGGAATCGAACCCACTAAGACCAGTCAAGAAACTGGTGGCGCACCTTTTGCCTTCCCTCCATTACAATCGCCCTATCTATAAATAGATCGCGTGTTCAGAACAATGTAATAGGAAATATTCTATATCCTTTCTGTATCATATAAGATAATCGACAAAAAGGGAATAGGGTAAATGCTGTTTTTTTGTATTTATTTTTTTAAGATTGTAAAGGTCGAAAAAACAGGAAGGGAAATCCGTCAATCCTATGCGTCACAAGGGATGGAG
This sequence comes from Rossellomorea sp. FS2, assembly GCF_047915635.1. Classification (NCBI taxonomy): domain Bacteria; kingdom Bacillati; phylum Bacillota; class Bacilli; order Caryophanales; family Bacillaceae; genus Rossellomorea; species Rossellomorea sp. FS2. The sequence continues at coordinate 830,639 of NZ_JBLRVS010000001.1, forward strand.
GGGATTGAAATCAATCCGTCCGCGCCCTTTTATAGGTTGCTGAAAGCCGTCCGTCCATTCACCAATGTGAGCACGGGTTTCGCCATGAAATGGAACGGATGATGGGTCCAGAGGACAAGATCAGCATCCTTCCCGGCTTCAATGCTGCCGACACGGTCCGATACGCCAAGGTTCCTGGCAGGAGCGAGGGTGATTCCCTCCAGGGCCTTCCCTTCATCGAGTCCTTCCCTCACAGCGATGGCAGCGCACATATTCAAATACTGAATCGGCGTATAAGGGTGGTCCGTAGTGATCGACACTTCGACGCCTGCTTCCGTCAATTTTTGATAGGTCATCCAGCTTTTATTCTTCAGTTCCACCTTGGAACGCCTCGTGAAGGTCGGACCGACGGATACTTTAAGATTCCGTCCCTGGAGTTCCTGGGCAATGAGATGACCTTCCGTACAATGTTCGATACGTAGGTCGAGGTTGAACTCATCGGCGAACCGGATGGCTGACAGGATATCGTCTGCCCTGTGGGCATGAATGCGGACCGGGATCTCCCGCTTCAGTGCAGCCACCAGCGGGGCAACCCGGAGGTCATCGGGATGGTCACAATATTTTGCAGTGAAGAAAGCTTCCCTGAGCATGCCCATGATGCCCATGCGCGTGATGGAATCATTGTTCCCGTTACTGTGGATCCGTTTGGGATTCTCCCCGAGTGCAAGCTTCAGTCCCGATGTCTTCCTGACGATCATGGAGCTGATGTTCGAACCGAACGTTTTGATGACAGATGTGGTGCCCCCGATGACATTGGCGCTTCCGGGCATCACATTGACCGTCGTCACCCCGTACTTCAGTGCGTCTGTAAACCCGGGGTCAAGGGGGTAGACACCGTCGAATGCCCGGACGTGGGGAGTCATGGGCTCGATGGTTTCGTTGGCGTCATTCCCCGCCCAGCCCGTCCCTTCATCATATAATCCCAGATGGGTATGGGCATCGATAAGCCCTGGGAGAAGATGCCGCCCCCCGCAGTCGATCCAAGGGATATCCGTGGCCTCGAAGGCACGTGCATACACCTGCCTGATGATGCCGTCCTCGATCAACACGGAGCCATTTTGAATCGGAGGACTTGAGATGGGGTAGATGGTTGCATTGGTTAAGAGTAATCGATTCATAAGGTCGTCCCTTCCTTATCAGGTAATAGTTCTATTGTAATCAATCCTGCCTGATAATAGAAGTCATCTTCTCTTCCGGCTCCGCAAGAAAGTAAACAATACGTAGAGCGATATCCCACCGATGGCAATTGCGGCCAAGGGTTTGATGTACCGTACGCCGATCACTTCGATGTGCTGCCAGTGTGTACCGAGCTGCATGCCGACAAGCAGGAACAGGAGCGTCCAAGGAAACATGGCGGCAAAGGTATACAAACAGAAAGAAGAGAGGGGCATCCTCGACATCCCCGCCGGTATACTGATGGCATGACGTACAACCGGGATGAACCGGGCCGTGAAAACGACGAAGGTCCCGTGTTTTTCAAACCATTTCTCAGCGGCCTCGATATGCCGGGGAGGCATGAGAAGGAATTTTCCATATCGATCAAAAAACGGGCGTCCACCATAGCGGCCGAGCCAGTATAAGAAAACCTGAGCAAGGGTCCCTCCGATCATCCCGCTCAGCATAGCTCCCACAAGACTAATCTGTCCGGCATGAACAAGATAGCCGGCATAGCCGAGGACCAGCTCGCTCGGGATCACTTCGACCATGAGGGCCGCCGCCACCCCGATATACCCCCAGTCACCCAGCGTGGATAAGAGCTGAAGGATCCAATCCGTATCCATGATCATCCACCTCCTAAAGGACTCCCGTAAACTGCAGGATCAAAATGGCGATACCCAGGGCCCAAACATAATATGAGAATACTTTCAGTGACCGTTTCTTGAGAAAATTGATCATCCCGACGATGGCGAAATATCCGAAGAGCCCTGCACTCACTGTCCCGATGAGGAGGCTTGTGAAGCTGATGGCTTCGGTGTGGCCGCTGAACAAGTCTTTTCCTTGCAGGACGATGCCCCCGAGTATAGCGGGAGTGGAGAGCAGGAAAGAAAAATAAGCGGCTGTCTCCCGGTCTAGCTTCCGGATGAGCCCTGCAGCAATGGTAAGCCCCGAACGGCTAAGGGCAGGAAAGATGGCAGCAGCCTGGAAGCTCCCGATCACCAAGGCATCGGTATAGGTTAGATCCTGCCGTTTCTTGTACCCGCCTTTCACATTGTCAGCGAAATACATGATGCACCCCGTCGCAATGAATTCCCACCCGATGGTGACACCGTTTTTAGAGATGCTGTCGAAAAAATCCTTGAAAAGCAGGCCGACGATGACAGCCGGTACCGTGCCGATGATAAGAATCAATGATAGTTTTGAAAACGGATGCCGGATCATGTGAAGAAGCTCTTTTTGATACACCACAAGGACGGCGATAAGCGTCCCGATATGAAGCATCGTATCGAGGAATAGACCGGCCTCCTCCAGTCCGAAGGCAAGCCTCCCGAGGTAAAGATGCCCCGTGCTCGAAATGGGCAGGAATTCCGTCAGCCCCTGGATGATCCCGAGAATGAATGCTTCTAATTTACTCAACACAAGACCGCCTTTCTTCCCTAATGGTATGGACAAACTCATTCCATTCACTTATATTCAAAAAGAGTCTAATCTATGAAAGTTTTCCAATCTGTGAAACTTTTGATTGATTCATGCGTACATATATATGAACTTATTATTTTTTTATGGAGGAATGAGAATTTATGGAAAGACCTATGCCTACAAGTGACGAAAAACTCATGGCGATGCTAATCTATTTGACAAGCTTCTTCACAACCTTCATCGGCCCCTTGATCATCTGGCTGATGAAGAGGGAGGACTCGGAATTTGTGGATTTCCACGGTAAGGAATACCTCAACTTCCTTATCTCTTATACGATTTACAGTATCGTAGCAAGTCTGTTGATGCTCATCCTCATCGGATTTGTCCTTCTTCCGGTGGTAGGAATCTTGGCCTTCGTCTTCACCATCATCGCGGCCGTTAAATCATACGGAGGGGAAACATACCGGATCCCGACCGTCATCCGTTTCATCAAATAAGTCAAAAGCCCCTGTTTCTACAGGGGCTTTTTTCTTTACGCATTGACAAATTTACCCTTAGATTGATAACTTTATAGAATCCACTAGGAGATAATACGCTCCAGCCGGCACAGCCGGGGAACAGGGGGAGGACATTGACAAGACTGGATAACAAAGACCGGTTGCTTCAATTGAGGCAGATCTTGAGCGAAGAGACGGATGAAGAAAGGCAGAAGACCCTGGATGATCTTATCTATCGCTTCAAGCAGCAATATGGTCCCGATGTGAAGTTGAATAAACATTCACTCAAAGATGATATGGAGCATCTGATTCAGAATGGATTCGATATCACCGTGAATCAGGAAAAAGAAGGGATGCCGAAGTACTATAGCCATCAGTACCGCCTCTTCGAACTGTACGAGCTTCGCATGCTCATCGACGCAGTCGTATCGGCGAAATTCATCTCGAGGAAAGAAACCCGTCAGCTGACAGGGAAGATCCGCCGGCTGACAAGTACCCATCAGGGGAAGAAGCTCCAAAATGAAATTCAGATCGATTCGTCGATCAAAAGCGAAAACCCCTATATCCGCCTCGCGATACATAAAATCCATGAAGCCATCGAACAAAGGAGGGTCATCACCTTTCAGTATGGGCGATACGATGTGGATAAGAAATTCCAGCTCAGCCATGAAGGACGGGTCTACCGTGTGAAACCCTATGCCCTCGCGTGGGCGAATGATTTCTATTACTTGATCGCTTATTATTTCGAGGCGGAAGAAATCCGTCATTACCGGGTGGACAGGCTTCAGAATGTAATGGAATCGGATGAAACCTTCGCCTATGAATCGTTTGATGTTTCAAGCTATACACAGTCAACATTCCATATGTTTGCAGGGGATGAAGAATGGATCAAGATCCGCTGCCGCAACAACTTGATCAATGTGATCATCGATAAGTTCGGCAAGGACATCTCGACGACCCGCGACGGAGAAGACCATTTCATCCTTACAACCAAAGCCCGGATAAGCGACGGCCTGGTGAACTGGATCCTCGGATTTGCATCCAAGATGATGGTCCTGTCACCGAAAACCCTTCAGGAGACCGTGAAAGAAGAGGTGGAAAACCTCCACCGGTTATATGATCGTGAATCGTGATGCGAGGGACCGGGCAGGGGTACTCCTAATCGAGGACGGCTGCATCGCCTTGATCAAACGCGTGAAGGGCGGCAGCATCTACTACGTGATTCCGGGAGGCGGGATCGAATCAGGTGAGACACCGCTGGAAGCCGCACGAAGGGAAGCACAAGAGGAGCTTGGGATAACGGTTGCGTCCCTACAGCCCTGCATGATGTTCAAGCAAAATGGTATCCATCATTATTTTCTTGTGGGAAAATATGAAGGGACGTTCGGAACAGGGGAAGGGTATGAGTACTCAGGGCATTCAAGCGGCAGCTATGAGCCCGTCTGGATGCCGCTGGACGAAGCGGTGTCTATTCCCCTTTACCCCGAGCAAGTGAAATCGTTACTAGTGAATCGGTAAGGAGGAACCATCATGATGATCAACGGAGGACTTGTATTGGAAGGCGGGGGCATGCGTGGGATCTATACGGCAGGTGCCCTTGAATACTTCCTTGAGCAGGGAGTGGACTTTCCTTATGTGATCGGGGTATCGGCCGGGGCGTGTAACGCCGCATCCTACCTATCGAGACAAAAAGGGAGGAATCGCAAGGTCAATGTCGATTTCATCCATGACCCCCGCTATCTGTCCTGGAGGAATTACTGGAAGACCGGGGAACTTTTCGGGATGGACTATGTTTTTGAAGAGATTCCGAGGAAAATCGTGCCGTTCGATTTCGATGCGTTCGCATCAAATGAGAGTGAATTCGTGATCGGGACGACCAACTGTGCAACAGGAAAACCTCAGTATTTCCGAAGGAGTGACTATGGGGACGAGCTCCTCACAGCGATCAGGGCGTCCAGTTCCCTTCCATTTGTAGCGCCCATCGTGAACTTATCTGGCCACGAACTGCTCGATGGCGGCATCAGCGATCCAGTGCCTTTCCAGCAGGCAGAACGGGATGGATATAAGAAGAATGTAGTCATTTTGACGCGGAACCGTGGGTATATGAAAAAACCGTCCCGGTTCTCTTATTTCGTGAAGAGGAAATATCCCCAGTATCCTCATTTGTACCATGCACTGAAAAATCGGTATCTTCATTACAACCAAACGATTGCTGAACTCGAGGAAAAAGAGCGGAGGGGGGAAGTCATCATCATCCAGCCCCAGGAACCACTCCAAGTAAGCAGGATCGAGAAAAACCCTGCTAAACTGGATGCTCTTTACCAACAGGGGTATCGAGACGCAGAAGCACAGCTGAACCGGATTTTATCGTGGACATAAGAGCTGGGACAAACGTGTTTAGTAAAGCCCGAATTCAATTGCCTACAGTCAGGCACTTGAATTCGGGTTTTTAGTTTGTTTCCTGTGACCATTCAGATCATTGTTTCCAGCTGGAGTGCAAGACGAAGACTCCTGCTGGAAGAGTAGCTGATGTGAGATCCCGCAGGCTTGCCGAGGAGGCTCACGGGCTCCCCGAAGTCTTTCCCGGAAATCATGAGCGGTATAAAGAACCTGCATTGATCGGGTTCGTCATGTCATGGTACCTTTTTCGTGTTGACCCAACTTCTTTTCTGTTCTGCATGTGATGGATGGTTCATAGCATAGTAGTGATTCCTGCTTGAAAGGACGGGCTTAAATGAATCTCTATCAAATCTACAAGAACGAGCAGTATACCCTCCTTTTCAGGGGAACGATGTACTTCCTGGTCGGTGTCGGCATGCTCCTCGTCATGCATGACCTTTTCTATTTTCCCCTGTTGATTTTCATACCTGCCTGTTCCAATCTGTATCTTTCAGTCAGTATGAACAGGGAGTTGAGGAAAGCGTACCGAATCTGGTTCCGCGAATTGCCGGTATCAAGCAGCACACTGATTGGGGTCTCAACGAAGGAAGGGTATTTTTTTGTGAAGACCAATGGATGGGTGAAGTATGCCATCCATCGGCAGCAGCCCCTCAGTCCCAGAAAAGATTACGCCTTTTACAGGGAAAATAAAGATCCCCTTCCGATTTTAAAGAGAAAGCGGGTCCTGAACATGGATCATTCCGTGGGAAAACGGTTCATCTTAAAATACGCCAGCCGGACCGCTCTCGAGTGGAGAAGCCTTGAGAATGATAAAATCCTGATTTATAAGGGGGCCGAAAAGTGGATACTGAACTTTAATGGCGTAAATATGTTTGCCATCCAAACCGGGATTCTGCCGACGAACCTCCATGCCATTTTTGATGCCCACCACACCTTGATTACGATGTATGAATCCTACTCGGATGAATTGGACTGGTTATTCGCCTTTCTTTGGCATCTTGATCAGGAGTTCTATATCACGCCATAAGAAAACCGCCCACTTGAAAAAGAACGTACGTTCGTATATAATCAGCTCATACCAGGCAGAATGGAGTGGGCTTATGGACCCCTTGATGAGAAAAGCGATCGAAGAAGATATACTATTGAAAATCATCTATATCGACCGTCAATCCCGGCTGAGTGAGAGGGTCATACACGTTGTGTCCATAACCGCTACCCATGTTCGTGCCTACTGTCATACGAAGCGGGGGATCAGGATGTTCCGGCGTGAGAATATCCTTTCAGCGGGGATGATCAGGGATAGGAAATTCGGCGCATGAGGGCACCGAGATCCCGTCCGCAACAGGTAGATCGAGTGATATCACGCAGCTGAGGCAAAAAACTCAATGCTTGACAATCAATTTGTGTTGAGGTGATAATCAGTACATAATCGAATAGGTTTCCTTCGGGGCAGGGTGGAATTCCCTACCGGCGGTGATGAGCGTATGCTCTCAGTCCGTGACCCGGCTAATGGTTATTAGACGGTGGATTTGGTGAAACTCCAAAGCCGACAGTGAAAGTCTGGATGGGAGAAGGAACGGCAAGTGTGTATCACTGATTTTTTAAACGATCAGGATAGATGCTTTATTTCGTCATGCCAAACTTCCCCCAAGACTACGTTCTTGGGGTTTTTTTATGAATGAATCAGGAGGTGAATGAAGAAATTGGAACTCAATGAATACATGAACCTTGCCCTTCAACTGGCAAGGGCCACTCAAGGACAGACCTCACCAAACCCGGTCGTGGGAGCAGTGGTGGTTAAAGATGGTTCCATTGTGGGCACCGGATCGCATCTCAAGGCAGGCGGCCCTCATGCAGAGGTCCATGCAATCAGGGAAGCGGGTGATAAAGCCGAAGGGGCAGATATATATGTGACCCTCGAGCCTTGTTCCCATCACGGGCGTACGCCTCCGTGTGCAAACCTGATCATCGAGAGCGGGATCAAACGCGTTTTCATCGCTTGCAAGGATCCCAATCCTCTTGTAGGAGGGAGGGGAATCGAGCGGTTGAAGGAAGCAGGCATTGATGTCCACCTCGGCATGGGAGAGTCAGAAGCCCTTGAGCTCAATAAGCATTTCTTCCACTTCATCCGGACAGGCACACCCTTTGTGACGCTGAAGTCCGCCGTGACATTGGACGGCAAGACTGCCTCTTCGTCCGGAGAAAGTAAATGGATCACATCGCAACAATCAAGACTGGACGTCCACTATGATCGTCACCGGCATGACGCGATAGTAGTTGGAGTCAACACCATCATTCAAGACAATCCGCACCTGACCACCCGTTTGCCCCAAGGTGGAAAAAACCCCATTCGACTTATCGTGGATACGCACCTGCGTACCCCGATTCACTCCCATATCATTCAAGATCGTCAAAGCCCGACCATCCTCATCACAGGATGTGAGGTGCCTGAGTTTCGTAAGCAGGCATACATTCAGGAGGGATGTGAAATACTCTCCCTATCAAGTCCGGCCATCACCATGAAAGAGCTTGTCGGTGAGCTTGGAAAAAAATCGATTACCTCGGTTTATGTAGAAGGTGGAAGCAGCATTCACGGCAGCTTCCTTCAGGAGGAGGCCTTCCAGGAGCTCATCCTTTATATGGCCCCGAAACTGCTCGGAGGACGGAACTCGTTCCCAAGCTTCGGCGGAGATGGTTTCCCATCCATAGCCGAAGGGCTCCCCGTGGAGATCCAAAGTATCGAAACAATCGGGAAAGACATTAAGATTACCGCGGTACCCCAGGAAAGAAAGGAAGGTCGAGCATGTTCACAGGAATCATAGAAGAAATCGGCAGTGTGAAGGCCGTACGTTCATCCGCCTCTTCCATGGAGCTGAAGCTTGCTGCAGGAAAGGTCCTGGGTGATGTGGCAATCGGAGACAGTATATCGGTGAACGGAGTATGCCTGACGGTCACCACATTTTCAAAAAATGAGTTTACAGCAGATGTGATGCCAGAAACCTTCAAAGGGACGTCCCTCAGGAACCTTAAAACGGGAACCCGGGTGAACCTTGAGCGTGCGATGGCGGCAGGAGGCAGGTTCGGCGGTCACTTCGTCAACGGCCACGTGGATGCAGTCGGCACCATCAAAAGCCTGCAGGAACTGGAAAATGCCCTTTACGTCACCATCAAAATCCCTTCGGACCTTTCTGTGTTCTTTGTCCAGAAAGGATCCGTCGCCATCGACGGTACGTCCCTGACCGTATTCGGCATCACAGATGATTCCATCACGGTCTCTCTTATTCCACAAACGAAAGAAGACACGGTCCTCGGATCCAAGAAGATCGGTGATGAGGTCAACATCGAGTGTGACATGATGGCAAAGTATATCCACCGATTTTTTACAAAGGAAACTGAAACAACAGCAAAGAAAAGCTTGAGCTATGATTTCCTATCCGATCATGGCTTCGCTGACTAACCAGGGAGGGAATAGGATGTTCAACACAATCGAAGAAGCCATCCGCGATCTCCGCGAAGGTAAACCCGTCATCGTCATCGATGATGAGAACAGGGAAAATGAAGGGGATTTTGTCGCCCTTGCTGAAGGTGTCACGCCGGAGGTCATCAATTTCATGGCCAGGGAAGGGCGGGGGTTGATCTGCACACCCGTAGATGAGGAGATTGCAGGCCGGCTCCATTTGAATCAGATGACTTCGACCAATACGGATCATCACGGGACAGCATTCACGATAAGCGTCGATCATGCTTCTGCAAAGACGGGGATCAGCGCATTCGAACGCGCCCATACCATCAAAGAATTAGTGAATCCGCACTCGAAGCCAGAGGATTTTAAGCGCCCGGGGCATGTGTTCCCACTTGTGGCAAAACCCGGTGGTGTGTTAAAAAGGGCGGGACATACGGAAGCAGCCGTCGATCTCGCCCGCCTTGCAGGTTCGACACCCGCAGGGGTGATCTGTGAAATCATGAATGAGGATGGCAGTATGGCGAGGGTCCCCGACCTCAAGGTCCTTGCTGAGAAGTGGGACCTTTCCTTCATCACGATCGAAGAGCTCATCCGATTCCGGAGGAAGGAGGACAAGCTGATCAATCGCGAGGTGGAGATCAGTCTGCCGACAGATTTCGGTGATTTCAAGGCGATCGGTTATACAGAGGTCCTCACAGGCAAAGAGCACGTTGCCCTTATGAAAGGGGAATGGACCGAAGAAGAGGAGGTCCTTGTCAGGGTCCACTCGGAATGCCTCACAGGTGATGTATTCGGGTCCAACCGCTGTGACTGCGGTCCCCAGCTTGCAACGGCACTGACCCAGATCGAACATGAAGGGAAAGGGCTCCTGTTGTACATGAGGCAGGAAGGACGAGGAATCGGACTGATCAACAAGCTGAAAGCGTATAAGCTTCAGGAAGAAGGCTATGACACCGTGGAAGCGAATCATAAGCTCGGCTTTGATGCCGATCTGAGGGAATATGGAATCGGTGCCCAGATCCTGAGAGATCTCGGGGTGAAGAAAATGAGGCTACTGACCAATAACCCCAGGAAGATTGCGGGGATCAAAGGCTATGGTCTCACCATTTCCGAGCGGGTGCCGATCCAGCTCCCTTTCAAGGAAGCAAATGAAAAATATTTAAAAACCAAACAAGCTAAGCTTGGGCACTTATTAAAATTCTAAACATACCAATGGAGGGAAACAACATGACAAAAACATTTGAAGGAAATCTTGTAGGTACTGGCCTGAAAGTAGCCATCGTCGTATCACGTTTCAACGAATTCATCACGTCCAAACTTCTGGGTGGTGCAGAGGATGCGCTTAAGCGCCATGGTGTCGAGGAAGCGGACGTCTCAGTCACATGGGTGCCGGGAGCATTTGAAATCCCGATGATCGCCAAGAAGCTTGCCCGTACAGGGAACTATGATGCCGTCATCACGCTCGGAACGGTCATCCGCGGTGCGACACCGCACTTTGAATATGTGAGCGGAGAGGTGGCAAAAGGAGTTGCAAACCTGGGAATGCAGGAAGAAATACCTGTCATCTTCGGAGTGTTGACAACCGATACGATCGAGCAGGCCATCGAGCGTGCTGGGACTAAAGCAGGGAATAAAGGCTGGGAAGCGGCTGTTTCAGCAATCGAAATGGCGAACCTGATCCGTTCCATCGAACAAGGATGACTATTGGCAACGCACTCTTTATCTGCTAAAATAAAGTCTTGTGGCTCCCCGGAGTAATCCGGGTGACGCGGGTAGGGAGAGGGCAGTTTTATAGGAAGATTGTATGAAAGCATTTGAACATGTGTTTAAGTTTAAAGCGCATGGCACTTCACTGAAACAGGAAATGCTTGCAGGGTCGGTTGGCTATTTCACCATCGTGTATATCATCGCCGTTAACGCCCTGATTCTTTCTGAAGCTGGTATACCGTTTGAAGGAGCCGTATTGGCGACGATCCTGGCGTCATTCGTCGGATGTCTCGTCATGGCGTTCTGGGCGAACGCCCCCATCCTTCTAGTACCAGGCATGGGAATCAATGCGATGTTTACGTTCACGCTTGTGAAATCGTCCGGCCTCAGCTGGCAGGAAGCGCTCGGAGTGGTCTTGATATCAGGGATCCTTTTCATGGTCATTGCGTTTACGCGACTTTCAGGCGTGCTATCGCGGGCCATACCCCAGGTGCTGAAAGAGGCCATCACGGTCGGCCTCGGAATGTTCCTCATGTTCATCGGCCTTGAAAAGGGCGGGATCATCCAGAGGGGGGAGAGTTCGATCATCACGATCGGGGACTTCAGTGATTGGAAGGTTGTTGCAACCCTCCTCACATTACTCCTCACCATGTTCCTTTTCATCCGGAATGTGAAGGGCCAATTCCTTTGGAGCATCGCTTTCGGAACCATTCTTGGACTGGTGCTCGGAATCGAGCCGTCGGCGTCATCGACTGCATTCCATTGGAGTCAGTACGGTGATGTCTTCGGCCAGATTTCGTTCAAGGCCATCGTGGATATCCCGTTTTGGATAGCCGTATTTTCCATGACGATGGTCCTCGTATTCGAGAATATCGGCCTTGTGAGCGGGCATACGGCCATGATCGGGCAGGAGCATAAGTATCCTCGGGCGTTCCAGGCCAATGCATTTTCTGCATTGACCTCCGGGATCTTCGGCACCAGCCCCACCGTTTCTACGGTGGAAAGCGCAGCTGCCATGACAGCTGGAGGGCGTACGGGCATGACATCATTCACCACAGGTGTCCTGTTCCTTGCTTCGGTTTTGTTTATTCCTTACCTGAAGTGGATTCCCGATCATGCGATTGCACCGATCCTGATCGTGATCGGAGGCGTGATGATCCAGAATATCCGGCATATGGACCTGGGCGATCTGACGGAAGCCCTTCCGGCGATCTTCATCATCGCTATGATCCCATTCACCTACAGCATTGCTGACGGCATCGCATTCGGATTCGTTCTGTATCCGATTTTGAAGGTAGCAACGGGTAAGGCAAAGGAAGTGTCTTTGACGCTATATATCATTGCAGCATTGTTCCTCTTGAATTTCATCGTCCATGCGATTCACTAGGAAAAAACATGCACGTGCGCCTGTCGCACGTGCATGTTTTTTTTTGAACGGGTTAACAGTGATTTCCATCGATTGAGGACACCGGCGGCTATACAAGATCGTGGGAGATCCCCCTTACCAAACAGGTTTGTACTCGCCGGGAGTCAGGAACTTTCTTTGAGGTTTGATGTAGTGCTTCAGCTCTACCATGAGGAGTCTCTGAAGCGCTTTTGATTGAACTTGCCCGGCGATATCGGCAGGAAAAGGGAAAATGCCGATTTCATTGAACTTTACGCGATACATCCCTTCATGGATCAGCTCTTTTTCCTGATCAAACACCTTTGCCAGCACATGGACGTGCCTCGATTCGTTCCCGTCATATGCCTCTTCCACCTTTTTCACCTGAAAGCGGAAGCTGAACTCCTCCTTCATGCTCATCCCTCCTATCAGATTGCTTTTATCTATGATTGCACATCGGGCACGTTTATGGCAATCTAGTACTATTATGATTTTATGGATAGCACAACTGGAGGCGGAAAAGAGTGAAAATTGACGTAACGAAGTGTCATGGATCTGGAAATGATTTTCTATTGTTGGATGAAGTCGGGAAAGGCTACGATTTTACCGATGAGGATCGAAGGGCACTGACCCTCACCCTTTGCAACCGGGAAACGGGCCCGGGAGCGGATGGGATCTTATTCGTCCTTGACAGCGATAGATGTGATGCCATGATGAGAGTATTCAATTCCGATGGTTCTGAAGCCTCGATGTGTGGGAACGGCCTGCGCTGTGTCGGACGATACGTGTGTGAAAAGATCGGGAAGGACGACATCATGGTGGAAACGATGAAAGCAGATCTCCACGTATCGAAAGAGGAAGAGGTGTACGTTGGGATCCCCACGTACAATGTCGAGATTTCACCGGTCCTATTCGATTTATCTTCCCTCCCGATGAGTGGAAACGGAGAGAAGTTGATTGACGAAAAGGTGGAGGGTCTCCAGAGTGATAGGAGATTCACTGCACTGGCCGTCCCCAACCCTCATTTGATTGCCGTGGTCGACCGTGATGTGCTGTCAGGGAATGAGCAAAAGGACATCTCGGACTACCTTAACGGACCGAATCCGTTATGCCCGGACGGAGTGAATGTGAGCTATGTGACTATCATAGAGGAGGGGGCAATCTTTGTCAGGACCTATGAGCGTGGAGTAGGATTCACCAACGCATGCGGCACGGCGATGTCGGCTTCCACTCTCGTGACATGCCTTCTCGGTTATAACGCGAAAGGAGAGGCGGTCGATGTGTATAATCCCGGCGGCAAAGTAAGGGTCGTCGTAAATGAACACGCCGATGGCACATATTCCATGGAGCTGATCGGGAATGCCACTTATATGTACGAAGCGACCATACAGTGGGATCGTGCGTTCCCGGACCGCTATGATTTGGAAGCGAAGAAGGAGCTTGAAGAGAATGTTGCGTATCGTCAGTTGGAGGAGCATGCGGCGTCACTTGTGAAAGAAAAGGTTTTCCTGTAAACAGATAAAAGCCGGCATCCGTTCGAAACATGAGCGGCTGCCGGTTTTTTTGGATCATCCATTTGATCGTAAAAAGGTCATGACTTCTTTGAACGGTTGTTGCTCCCCCGCAGTATAATAGCCAGAAAACGGACAGCCGATCTCCCTGAAACGCTTTACGACGGCTTCCATTGTGAAACGGGAGGGATCCAGATCACGATTCACTTCCTCCCAAAGGAGCGGAGTGGAGACGAGACCTTCATTATTCCCCCTGACCGAATAGGGGGATACAAGTGTCTTGCCGGGTCCATGTTGGACATAGTCGATATAGAGTCGCCCGTTTCGTTCTTTTTTCAATCTTTCAACCGTGAACTCTTCAGGGTGGGTTGACACGAGGTAGCGGGCAATGAATTCGGTGAAGAGCCGGGTGTCATCCCATGTATATCCCCTGGGGATGGGGATATGTACTTGAAGCCCTTTATTCCCTGAGGTTTTGACGAAGCTCCGCAGGTGGAGGCGATCAAGGATATCTTTCAGGATCAGGCCTGCCTTGACGGCAAGCGGAAAGGCCGAGCGGTCAGGCGGGTCAAGGTCGAAGGCAATCTCGAACACATCGTCCCTTCCCTGGAGCTGAAAGGGGACATGGAGCTCGAGGGCCAGCTGATTTCCAAGCCACATCAGGGTGTCGATCGCATGGCACAGGGTATAATCGATGGAATCGTCCCTGACCGTTTTCACAAAATCCGGGGCATGTTCAGGCGTGTTCTTTTGGTAAAAGGATTCCCCGAAGATTCCGTGGGGATAACGGATGCAGGTGAGAGCCCGTCCATGGAGAAATGGAAGGAGTGCACCTGATACCTTCCGCAAATAATGCAGGTAATCAAGTTTCGATATACCTTCGAAAATCGGTTTTTCAGGGTGGGTGACGGATATACTGCCGGGAAGGCTCAGTTCATCCATCCTGAAGCGCTCTTCGGTACAGCTTTCCGGTGCTTCGGAAAAAAGGAACCGGCTGAAATGGGGCTCGCGTAACCCATCATCATAGCGCTCAAGATAGTGAAGCTCTACGGTGATCGCAGGCGAAATGGAAAAGAATGTACCATCTTTGCCGGTATGATTCTCATAGATGATGTGTTTCAGGGATCTCTTTTCCTCGGGATTCAGACCGAAGTGGAATGCCCCCAGGGATACGATTTCTTCCCCTTTATAGACCCCTACATAGAAGTAATCATTTCCGGATTCCCATCCTGTGATGAAGCAAGAACAGGTTTTCCAGTTTTTCACCTTGACCCAATCGGAGCTTCGGACCCCTTCTTCCCACATGCTGTTCTTCTTCTTGAATACAAGGCCTTCTCCCTCCTGATCGTACACGTTCTTGAGAAGCTCGTGATGATCATTGGTAAAGGGGATCATTTGCACTAGGGCCCGGTGGTGGGGGGAAGGAGTTGTTGGAAGACCTGCCCGACTGAATAGCGCAAGTAGGGCCTCTTTACGCTTTTCATAAGGGAGATCCTTTGTATTCTTGGATCCGGTGTGAAGAAGGTCAAAGCACAGGAAAACGGCTGGTCTGATCGATGCCGCACGGTGTATGTTCTTTTGATTCTTCATTCGGCCTCTCGCCTGGAGGGCCCTGAATTCCGATGAGAGGGCCGTGCGGAGAAGGACGATTTCCCCGTCTAGCATGAGGGGCACCGGAAGCATATCGTCTTCGAGCATTTGGCGGATATACTGTTCAATCTCAGGGAAATGAGGCAGGAGGTTCGTTCCATTCCGGCTGGTGAGAGTCATGCTTTCATGTGTTTCAATCTGGAGGATTCCCCTGAATCCGTCATACTTCACTTCGGACAGCCACATGTCCCCTTCGGGCGGATCCGGCGTCAGTGTTGGCAGCATGGGCTTCATCATCTAGCACCTTCCTTGTGAGCATCTACTTTAAAATCTTTACCGATAGTATGTCCTGTTTATTCATTTCCAACAGATCGGGTGAATGAACGAAGGGAGTGGGAGAAAGCTAATGAAAATAGGATTAGTTTGACTACAGGAGGGTATTGAAATGCATACAATCTGGAAGGGATCGATCAGCTTCGGCCTCGTGAACATCCCCATCAAGCTTCACTCTGCAACGGAAGACCGGGACATCAAGCTCCGTTCTCTCCATAAGGAGTGCCATACACCGATCAAATATGAGAAGATGTGCCCGGTGTGTGACAAGTCGGTTGGTCAGGACGATATTGTCAAAGGCTACGAGCTGACAAAAGGCAAATTTGTTGTACTCGAGGAGGAGGAGCTGGGAGGGCTGAAAGAAATGAATGAAGAGCGTGCCGTATCGATCCAGGATTTCATCCGGATGGACGAGATCGATCCGATTTTCTACGACCGCACGTATTATGTGTCGCCCGAAGACGGAGGGAAAAAAGCCTATTCTCTTCTTCGGAAGGCTTTATCAGAGTCTGGAAAGGTCGGCATTGCCAAGTTCATCATGCGGTCCAAGGAACATCTCTGTGTGATCCGTGTGTTTGAAAAGACCCTTGTCATGGAAACGATTCATTACCCTGATGAGGTCAGACCTTCAACTGATGTCCCGAATGTACCAGCCGAGGATGAGATCACGTCAAAAGAATTGGAAACGGCGACACTGCTCATCGATCAGTTGACGGCCGAATTCAATCCGGAAAATTATAAAGATGAATACCGGGAACGTTTGATGGCGCTGATCGAAGGCAAGCAGACAGGTGAGGAAGTGGTCACTCCTTCTGACCGTGCCCCAAGGGACAATGTAACGGATCTCATGGCGGCCCTCCAGGCATCCATCGATACGTCAAAGCCAAAGCCGAAATCACAACCAAAGAAAAAGACGACAAAAAAGAAAGCGAAAGCGTGAAGTGAGGGAGAAACATGGAAGGAAGAAATAAAAAGA
Source organism: Rossellomorea sp. FS2 (assembly GCF_047915635.1). Classification (NCBI taxonomy): domain Bacteria; kingdom Bacillati; phylum Bacillota; class Bacilli; order Caryophanales; family Bacillaceae; genus Rossellomorea; species Rossellomorea sp. FS2. The sequence continues at coordinate 847,116 of NZ_JBLRVS010000001.1, forward strand.
CGTGGGCTGCCCTGATCCTTGGGGTCGCCTTCCTCGTCTTGTTCACATGGGGATTCATCTCCATCGTCGATGAATTGAGGGAAAATGAAGTCGAATCATTTGATAAGTCGGTCATCGATTTTGTCCAGGGATTCATTTCACCCGGGTTGACGACGATCATGACGACCATCACCTTTTTAGGCGGAGTGACAGGGATTGCTGTGGGCACCGTCATCAGCATCCTGATCCTCCTTCTTATGAAAAAGGTTCCCCTGGCTGTATTCATGGCGGTGACAGTGGGGATCGGAGGAGCCTTCAACTCGCTCCTGAAATCTCTGTTCAAGCGTGATCGGCCTGATTTTCACGTATTGATCGAGCAGGGGGGATACAGCTTTCCGAGCGGCCATTCAATGGGTTCATTCATCTTTTATGGAGCGGTTGCATTCATGCTTTACAGGGCATTCGACCGTCATCTATACAAATGGATCTCCATTGTTGCAGCAGTCGGACTCATCCTGGTGATCGGGACGAGCAGAGTCTATCTTGGCGTCCATTATCCAAGTGATATCATAGGAGGATATTCCGCCGGAGGGGCATGGCTCATCGTAAGCATCCTGGTATACAGTTATTTGGCGGAGCGCTACAAATGGTGGAACCAAAACGAAAAAAAAGCTTGAAACGTCTGCGAAGGTAAATTATAATGATGATATTGAAAATCATTCTCATTTGAAGAGTTCCCCCTCTGATAAACGAGAATACCCCCCGGAAGAACAGGTCCCGCATAGTCCTGTTCTTCTTTTTTTTGGTGGATTCTCCATGAAGCAAAGCCAATGTGATTGCATTTATCCAGTAGCTGTCGTAAATTGTATAAGGATGTTGTTTAAGGAGGATTGATCATGAAGCATCATGATGATAGACGATTCCGCATCGCCAATCAGGAAGCCCTCATCGGGGTCGCACTTGTTTTGATCAATTTCCTATGGTGGTACGGATTCGCTTACGGACTTGGCGGTCAGCCCGTCTCCGATTATACGTGGATCTTCGGGATGCCTGCTTGGTTCGTATACAGCTGTATCGGCGGTTTCATCCTGATGGTAGTGCTTGTGGCCTTCGTGGTGAAATATCTGCTGACGGATATACCGTTTGATGAGGAGGAAGATCGTGAGTAATATCGCTCTTATACCCTTTATACTATTCCTCATCATCATATTTGTAGTAGGGATGTATACGGCCAAAAGCGTGAATAAGGCCGAATCGTTTGTTCAGGAATACTTTCTCGGGAGCCGCCAGATGGGTGGCTTCATTTTAGCCATGTCCATGATGGCCACATACGGTAGTGCGAGTACATTCATCGGAGGACCCGGCGCCGCCTATACATATGGACTCTCGTGGGTTCTGCTTGCCATGAGCCAGGTGGTGACAGGCTATTTTGTCCTCCTGGTATTAGGTAAAAAGTTTGCCATTATGTCTAGAAAATACAATGCCGTCACGCTTATCGATTATCTCCAGGGCCGCTACGGAAGCAAGTCGATCACCATCTTTGCCTCCATCAGCATCATCGTTTTCCTTTTTTCTGCGATGATTGCTCAATGGGTGGGAGGTGCCCGACTGATTGAATCCCTGACAGGACTGTCCTACCGTACTGCTCTTGTCTTCTTTGCTGTTTCGGTGCTCGTATACGTGATTGTGGGGGGCTTCAGGGCCGTTGCTGTGACAGATGCGATTCAGGGGATCGTCATGATGGCCGGCACATTGATCCTTCTGATTGCCATCGTTCATGCAGGTGGAGGCATGGAAGCGATCATGAACGATTTGAAACGGATCGATCCCGGTCTCGTGACGCCTAACGGACCCGATCGCCAGTTCAGCTCTGCATACATTTCGTCCTTCTGGATCCTCGTCGGGGTGGGGGTCGTGGGCCTACCGCAAGTGGCTGTCAGGGCCATGGGATACAAAGATTCCAGAAGTATGCATCGCGCCCTCATCATCGGGACGATCGTTGTCGGAATCGTCATGCTCGGGATGCATCTTTCCGGAGTGCTGGGAAGATCTGTCCTGCCGGGAATTGAAGATGCTGATAAGGTGATGCCGACCCTGACACTTGAAGTCCTGCCGCCGTGGGTATCAGGAATTGTCCTTGCGGCACCGATGGCAGCCATCATGTCGACGGTCGATGCCCTGTTGTTGATGGTTTCGTCTGCCCTCGTGAAGGATGTGTACATGAATTTCATCAACAAGGATGCACAAGAAACCCAGATCAGGAGAGTCAGTTTATGGGTGACGGCCCTGACGGGGGTCCTTGTCTTTTTCCTTTCCCTGAGTCCACCTGACCTGATCATCTGGTTGAATCTATTTTCGTTCGGTGGATTGGAAGCCGTTTTCATCTGGCCGATCGTCCTCGGACTCTACTGGAGAAAGGGAAATGGGAAGGGAGCCCTTGCGTCCATGGTTACGGGACTGGTTTCGTATATTCTCTTTTATCATTACCTTCCGAACTTCATGGACGTGAATACCGTGGTATTTCCGATCTTGATTTCATTGGTTGTATTCATCATCGTATCCCTGGTCACGAAGGATCAACACGAAGGAGGATGGGCTTAGCCCATCCTTTTTTGTATAGGTGCAGGAAAGTGGGGTAGAGTGAAGATAATGAAGCCGATCAGGCGGTAAGGGGTGAGAATATTGAATGAAATCATCATTGTCGGAGGAGGCATCAGCGGACTTACGGCTGCTGCCCTCCTGAGCAAGCAGGGTCATGCAGTCACCCTGCTTGAAGGATCCAGGGAATGGGGTGGATGCGCCGGGAAGTTCCAGCGGGGCAAGCATCTCTTTCCGGTCGGTGCCACACTGGGCATGGGCTTAGAGGAGGGGGGGATCCATCAGCGGATCTTCGAGTATTTACAGGTGAATCCACCGGAATCCCATCTCCTCGATGAGGTGATGAATGTGCATCTGCATGGTCGTAGGCTCGTTTTCTACCGGGACCGGGATAAACATGTTGCCCATCTACAAAGCCATTTTCCCCATTGTGCGTCTGATTTGGCCCGCTTTTATGCCCTGGTGTATAAAATCGCATCGAGGATCAGGCAGCTGATGGACCCCCTACCGTCCCTTCCGCCAAAGACACCCGGGGAGTGGGCGATCCTGATCAAGAGCCTTCAACCCGGTACATTGACGCTGGTCCCCTACATCAATCGGACAATGGGTGGGATCCTTGCATCATTCGGTCTGCACCGGCATCCGGACTTTCACACATTCATTGATGGCCAGCTGATCGACAGCATGCAGACAACTTCTGATGAATGCTCATTCCTTCTTGGCTGCCTCGCCCTTGACATGTATCATCAGGGAGCTTTCTACGTCGATGGAGGTTTATACCGGATGGCAGAAGAGCTCGCAAATTCGGCAGAAGTGTCGGGAGCTCTTCTGAAACGCGGGAAAAGAGTGGAGAACATCTGCAAAAAGCAAGATCACTGGCAGGTAGAAGACCATCGCGGAAACCAGTATGAGGGTAGTCATGTTATCTTTTCAGCACCAATCGAAGCACTCCTCCCATTGATGCATGAAGAGAGTAGGGACGTGATCCAGCGAGTGGTGGAACGTAAACGGAGTGATCGATCCTGGGGGACGATGACGCTCTATTTTGTCCTGGATGAAGGGAAGCTCCCTGACGGCTTGACCCTGTTTCAGCAAATTTGTACAGGAAGCGGCATGAGCGAAGGTGAGCATCTCTTTTTATCCCTCTCGAGTCGGAAAGATCGACTCCGCTCCCCGTCCGGGTTCAGGACGATGACGGTCTCGACCCACACAGATCTGTCGAAATGGGAGACGAAAGAAACGTATGATGCGTATAAACAGGAGCTGCATGACAAGATGCTTTCGGTCATCGAAGGGACTTATCCCGGTTTCAGTGAATCAATCGTAGATCAATACCCCGGTGCCCCCCGTGCGTGGGAACGATTCACGGGACGACCCGACGGCATGGTCGGGGGATATCCGCAGACGACGGAAAATGCCCTCTTCCACAGCATGTCACACCGTACCCCTCTAGACGGCTTATGGCTCTGCGGTGATTCTGTATTCCCTGGAGCGGGCACAATCGGTGTGTCTGTGAGTGCGTATCATGTATGCCGTTCCATAACAGGTCTGAAGCTTCCGTGACGGTCTTTAACAGAAAAGTTGAAAGAAATGGTTGACTTTTAAAACCAAAGAGCATAACATAATAATCAATCAAATGAGCGAATGGCTATGACGAAGAGGAGTACCTTCGATGATCCACTCAAGAGAGCTAGTGGTTGGTGTGAACTGGCGTGGTGAACGATGGGAATGGACTTCCGAGCCCCCAGACCGAAACGGGTGACCGAGGTAGGCTCTGGCGAATGTCCGATCGTTATCCGGTACACGCATTCAAGCATGAGCTTCGATGCGGTCAAGCGGGCTGTAATTGCAGTCAACAAAGGTGGCACCACGGGTATCTCGTCCTTTTCTAATGAAGAGGAATGCGAGATGCCCTTTTTTCGTTCTGAAAAATTGAAAAACGTTACATCGTTGAATAAGAGGAGTACATTCAAGTGATGCTTTACAGAGAATCAGGGATGGTGAGACCCTGATAAGCCAGCTTGTCTGGAATGGACTTATGAGAGATGATCTGAACAGTGCAGTAGGATCATACGGATTTCCCACGTTACAGGGATAGGGTATAGGCAGGTAAAGCCGGTACCTGAATAAGAGGGGGACACCTGTCCCCAACCAGAGGTGGCAACGCGGTCAGCATCGTCCTCTATGAACAACTGTTCATGGAGGGCTTTTTTTGTGGAAAAGAATGGAGGAAGCAGAATGAGAACGATGAAAGTGAAGGAACTGAACGGGGATATGTTCACCCCGATCTCCTTATTCCAAACGATCAGCGGGAAGAAGAAATTCCTGCTTGAAAGCTCACTCAAAAACGAAGAAACAGGGCGTTATTCATTCGTCGGCAGCGATCCCTTCATGGAATGCAGGGCGAATGGTACAGATGTGATCGTGGAAGACGGTCAAGGCAAGAGATATGTTAGCGGTGATCCGATCTCCATCATTGACGGACTGATGCCGCGGGTTGAATCAGTGGAAAGTCGCTTCCCATTCATGGGTGGAGGGATCGGTTACCTTGGTTACGACGTGATCAGACAGATGGAGCAGATCGGGATCATACCGCATGATCAATTGCAGATGCCGGATATCCACCTGATGTTTTATGAAAAGGTCATCGTCTTCGATCATGTCGAGCAGAAGGTATTTATCGTCGTCACATCAGAAGATGCAGAAGATCTTGACGATCGGATAAGGGATGTAGAATCCGAGATGAGGATGATTCATCTTGATCCCCGCAAGGAAAAGATCGAGAAGCTTTCCTTTCAGGCACAGCTGAGCAAAGAGGAGTTCATGGTGAAGGTGGAAAGGGCAAAGGAATCCATCCTGAAGGGAGATGTATTCCAGGTCGTGCTTTCACAGCGACTCCAGGCACGGTTCGATGGTGATGCCTTTTCCTTTTACAGGAGCCTCCGGAAATCCAATCCTTCACCTTATATGTTCTTCATAGACTTTGAGGAATATGTGGTGTTGGGCGCTTCACCCGAGAGTCTGATCAGGGTTAAGGGTACTGAGGTGACCACCAATCCCATCGCGGGGACGAGAAAGCGCGGTGAGACAGTGGAAGAAGACCGCAGGCTCGAAACCGAGCTTCTCGGTGATGAGAAAGAGATTGCAGAGCATCGCATGCTCGTCGACCTTGGGCGGAACGATCTTGGGAGGATCTGTGATCCCGGATCGATCAGATTGAGTAAATACATGCTGGTCGAACGATACAAATATGTGATGCACATCGTTTCAGAAGTGAAAGGTAGGTTGAAGGAAGGGATCTCTCCCCTCCAGGCACTGGCTGCCTGCTTGCCGGCGGGGACGGTGAGCGGTGCCCCGAAGATCCGGGCCATGCAGATCATCAACGAATTGGAACCGGTGAAACGGGGCGTTTATTCCGGAGCGGTCGGGTACATGAGCTTCACTGGTGATCTCGATTTCGCCTTGGCGATCCGGACGATGGTCGTGAAGGACCAATTGGCTTTCGTTCAGGCAGGGGCGGGGATTGTATACGATTCAGATCCCGCAAGTGAATTCGAGGAAACGATGAATAAAGCCAAATCCCTGTTGGAGGTATCGGAATGATCCTATTGATCGATAATTACGACTCGTTTACCTATAATCTGTATCAATACTTGACCGAGCTTGGGGAAGAGGTATTGGTAAAACGGAATGACCACACAAGCTTGGATGAAATCCAGGAGCTCGATCCGGAAGCCATCATTCTTTCACCGGGCCCAGGAAGGCCGGAAGATGCGGGTTTGTGCATCGACATTATCCAGAATCTTCACGCTAGTCTGCCGATATTGGGTGTATGCCTCGGGCATCAGGCCATCGCGGCTGCCTTTGGTGCAGAGATAGAGAGGGCAGGAGTCATCAAGCACGGAAAGACGTCGATGATCCGCCATACGGGAGGAGGCCTGTTCCACTATCTTCCTCAACCCCTCGAGGTGATGAGGTACCACTCACTCGTGGTGAAAAGAGGGACCCTCCCACCTCAGTTCGAAACGCTGGCCGTAGCCATGGATGATCAGGAAATCATGGCAATCAAGCATAGTCGGTATCCGCTTTACGGCCTGCAGTTCCATCCCGAATCGATCGGGACCCTGGCAGGGAAAGACATATTGAAGCACTTCATAGACGAGATGAGAAAGGGGAATCACCGTGAAACACGTACTGAACAAATTATCTGACGGTCATTCACTGGGGAGAGAAGAGATGAAGGAAGCAGTAAGGGAAATGCTTCAGGAAGGTACAACGGAAAGTGAGATCTCCTGCTTTTTGACCCTGTTGAGAATAAAAGGGGAAACCGTAGATGAGATCACGGCTCTTGTGGAAGTCCTGAGGGAACAGGCAATGCCTGTCCGTAAGCGTGAGCAGGGAGTCATGGATAACTGCGGAACGGGAGGAGACCAATCACAGAGTTTCAATATCAGCACCACCAGCGCGTTTGTCCTGGCAGGAGCAGGTGTGAAGATCGCAAAGCATGGCAATCGAAGCATCACGAGCCGTACAGGAAGTGCAGATGTACTGGAGAGTCTGGGTGTGGCCCTGGATTTTGACGGGGAAGAGGTGGAAGATCTTCTGAACCGGAAGCATATCGCGTTTTTATATGCACCGTTTGTCCATAAGAGCCTGAAGAAGGTCATGAAGGTGAGGCGGGAGATAAAGATTCCGACCATCTTCAATCTCATCGGTCCCCTCACAAACCCGGTTCAACTGGATACGCAGCTGGTCGGGGTGTACCGGAGAGATAAACTTGAGACGATGGCGGAAGTGCTGAGGGAGCTCGGGCGGAAAAGAGCCGTTGTCTTGAACGGCGCAGGCCATATGGATGAAGCATCGTTGGCAGGAGAGAATCACTTGACCATCCTTGAGGATGGTTGCATTTCTTCCACGATCCTGAAAGCGGAGGATGTGGGTCTGAACTCATACGGAAATGAGGAAATCACCGGAGGAAGTGCGGTTGAAAATGCCGCCATTCTCATGAACGTGCTTGAAGGGCGTGAAGGAGCACATCTTGATACCGTGCTCTTCAATGCCGGCATCGGGCTTTTTGCAAGCGGTAAGGCAGGGACCATCTCTGAGGGAGTGCACCTTGCCAGGGAAAGCATCCGGAGCGGAAACGCCTTGAACGCTCTCCAATCCATGATCCACTATAGCGCAAATCGCAGAAAGAAGGTCATCCCATCATGACAACCATATTGGAAACGATCATCGAGAAGAAAAAAGAAGAAGTCGCAAAGCTGAAGACGGAAGGATTCAGGAGGTACCATCTTGGTGCCAATAAAAAGCCATTCCATTCTTCCCTCCAGGAGGCGCATCTCCACATCATCGCTGAAATCAAACGGGCATCCCCGTCGAAGGGGGACATCCGGACCGATGTCGACCCCTTGGAGCAAGCTAAGAGCTATGAACGTGCAGGGGCTGCGGCCATTTCGGTCTTGACCGACCAATCATTCTTCAAAGGAACCTTTGATGACCTTGCTGCGGTGAGCAGGGAAGTCTCGATCCCCGTCCTGTGCAAGGATTTCATGATCGATGAATGTCAAATCGATCAAGCGGAAGATGCAGGTGCCTCCATCATCCTCCTGATCGCTGCCGCCCTGGATGATAGACGGATGAAAGACTTATATGATTATGCCCGGGGAAAAGATCTTGAAGTACTGGTGGAAGTCCACGATGAAGTCGAAATGCAGAGGGCCCTGGCTCTCGGGGCAAGCGTGATCGGGATCAACAACCGAAACCTTAAGACATTCGAAGTGGATATCCATAAGACGGGAACATTGAGTGCCCTTGTGGATGGGCGGGATGTGAAACTGATCAGTGAGAGTGGAATCAAGGCCATCGAGGACTGTAAGACAGTGGCAGAAGCCGGAGCCGATGCCGTCCTCATCGGAGAAACCTTAATGCGCAGTAAGGACCCTGCCGGACTTGTTGCTTCCTTTCAAGTAAAGAAGGTGTCGGGATGACGAAGGTCAAGATATGCGGAGTAAGAACCCTTGAGGAAGCACAATGGGCGGTGGAAGCCGGAGCCGATGCCATCGGATTCGTGTTTGCAGAAAGCAAAAGGAGGATTTCGGTACGGGAAGCAGCGGACATCAGCTCTGCACTGCCGGACCGTGTAATGAAAATCGGTGTTTTCGTCAATGAATCCAAGCAAAACCTTGAATCCACCTTTGAACAGGCTGGCCTTGACTATGTGCAGCTCCATGGAGATGAAACACCTGAATTCTGCCGCACACTTTCCGTTCCGTTCATCAAAGCTATATCAATCAAAGAGGAAGCAGATGTAAAACGGGTGGGGCTTTATCCCGAAGGCCCAGTTCTTGTAGACAGTGGAAAGGGACCTCATCGCGGTGGTAACGGGACCACATTCCAGTGGGATTACCTGAAGGGGATCGAGAGGTCAGGGCATCGGATCATCCTTGCTGGAGGATTGAATGTATCCAATATAGGTGAAGCCATCCGGGAAGTCCGTCCGGAAATGGTAGATTTATCGAGCGGGGTAGAAACGGACGGAAGAAAAGACCGGGAAAAAATCTTCGAACTGATGAAGACAGTCAAACAATTGGAGGGAATACAATGATGTATGCACAGCCGGATCAACGAGGATTATTTGGACCATACGGGGGTAAATTCGTCCCTGAAACGCTCATGAAGGCGGTGAATGAACTTGAATCCGCTTATGAAGAAGCGATGGAGGACCCATCCTTCCATGAAGAACTGCAGCTCTACCTGAAAGACTATGTGGGTCGGGAGAATCCCCTCTATCATGCTAGGAATCTATCAGACAAAGTCGGTGGTGCGAAGATCTATCTGAAACGCGAAGATCTGAATCATACAGGTGCACATAAAATCAACAATACAATCGGTCAGGCCCTGCTTGCCGTCAGGATGGGTAAGAAGAAAGTCGTCGCAGAAACAGGGGCGGGGCAACATGGTGTGGCTACGGCAACCGTATGTGCCCTACTGAATCTGGAGTGCGTCATCTTCATGGGGGAAGAGGATATCAGAAGGCAGAAGCTCAATGTATTCCGGATGGAACTACTCGGAGCAGAAGTGGTCGGGGTCAAACAGGGGAGCGCGACCCTGAAGGATGCCGTAAATGAAGCCCTTCGCTACTGGGTATCGCATGTCGATGACACCCATTACATCATGGGGTCCGTCCTCGGCCCGCACCCGTTTCCTAAGATGGTCAGGGACTTCCAGAGCGTCATCGGAAATGAAACGAAGAAACAGTTTTTCTTAAAGGAAAACAGGCTGCCCGATGCAATCGTCGCATGCGTGGGCGGAGGTAGCAATGCCATGGGCATGTTCCACCCGTTTGTGGAAGACGACGTGGCATTATACGGTGTGGAAGCCGCCGGTGCAGGTGTCGAAACGGATAAACATGCAGCAACTTTGACGAAGGGGTCAGTGGGGATCCTGCACGGCAGCATGATGTATCTGCTGCAGGATGATAGCGGTCAGATCCAGGAAGCCCATTCGGTTTCAGCGGGACTTGATTACCCAGGTGTCGGTCCTGAACACAGCTTTTTAAAAGATGAGGGACGGGTGACCTATGCGGCGGTGACCGATGGTGAGGCACTCGATGCCTTCCAGCTTCTGTGCAGGACCGAAGGCATCATTCCGGCACTGGAAAGCTCCCATGCCGTTGCCTATGCTGTAGAGCTAGCGAAGGGGATGAAACCGGAAGAATCCGTCGTCATCTGCTTATCGGGCCGTGGAGATAAAGATGTGAATCAAATTCAAGAGATGCTGGGAGGTAGTCAACATGGGTAAGGAGTATTTGGAAACGGCACTGAAAACCGAACTGGAGCTGGGGAATAAGGTGTTCATCCCCTACATCATGGCAGGTGACGGAGGGGTGGATGAGCTCATCCCCACCCTCCAACGGTTGGAGGGGCATGGGGCGACAGCCGTCGAGATCGGGATCCCGTTCTCGGATCCGGTCGCCGATGGCCCCACGATCCAGGAAGCTGGAAAGCGGGCGTTGAAGCATGGGACAACACTCGCTGACGTACTGGATGTACTGAAGGAAAATCGACTTAAAGTCGGGATCCCACTGGTATTCATGACCTATATCAACCCGATCTTCCGCTATGGCGTCTCCCGTTTCTTCCGTGACTGCCGGGAAGCGGGAGTGGACGGTCTCATCATCCCTGATCTGCCCTTGGAGCATCTTGATCTCATAGAAGCGGATGCTGTGGAGCAAGGCATCGCCATCATCCAGCTTGCGACACTGACCAGCAGTGAAGAACGCATCAAGGAGCTGGCACGTAGATCGGAAGGTTTCCTGTACGCCGTAACCGTCAAAGGAATCACCGGAGCACGGAAGGAATTCGACGGCGTCATCAGCAGGCATCTCAATCTGCTGAAGGAACACAGCCCGGTCCCGGTCCTCGCAGGGTTCGGTATCTCGAGCCCGGATCATGTGAAAAGCATGTCGCAGAGCTGTGACGGCGTCGTGGTTGGCAGCAGGATCATCGATCTCATTCAGGAAGGGGATGAGGAAGCCATCAAGTCACTGATGGATGCATCCAAAGGAGTACGTGCATAAGAAGAGTGCTCCTGCACATGGGACTTGTTATGTGAAAAACCAAGCGTCATCCGCCTTGTATGAAAGAATGGATGCGCTTGGTTTTTAATGTCAGAGGAAAGGCGAAGTCAAAGGAGGATGGATGAATGAATCAAGCCCGATGTTTAGTATTGGTGCCGGGCCCTTATTTTTTGCAGGTCACACAGACGGTCAGGGCAGGGGACCCATTTTTATAGGAGATGGAGAGATCCTTGAAACCGGTTGAACGAAGGGCAGAAGCAATGTCTTGCCCGTACTCTTTTGCCCGTTCATCGCTCGCTTCGTCACCCCTTGGCTGAACGGTGATCAGGAGGGTGCCACCTTCATCCAATAGAGAGTGGATCCTTGCGAGGGATTTCTCTTGATCGCTCCAAAGTGGATAGTTGTTGATGGCAAAGATCTTATCATACGCCGTCTCACCGGAGAAATCGCCTATATCTCCCTTCCATAGACGGACCCGGCCTTCTTGGATCGCTGTCTCATTCTTTTTTCTGGCCGTTTCCTCCATCGTTTCTGAGATATCGATTCCGTCGACGGACGCATCAGGGTATGAAGCAGCGATCCGTTCGATGCAGGAACCCGTCCCGAATCCGATTTCAAGCACCCTGTCTCCGTTTTTAATGCCTAACCGTTTCAAGCTCCACCGGTGGATCCTGCGATTATCGAACTCCATGATTTTTCCTGCCAACCATCCCAACGGACCGGATGGTTCTTTGAATTGTTTCTGAAGTAAGCTCAAGTTGGAATGCTCCTTCCCTGTTTTCCTTTTTCTTTCCACAACGCTGGCGAAATAAAACCTCTTGCCTTTTTTGAAAAAAGTGGCATACTATACTTAATCGCGACGATGAGAAGAGTACGGATCAATTCGGTCTTGAAAGAGAGCCCCGGCAGCTGAAAAGGGGCAGGCACAGACTGGTCCCGAAGATGGTCTCGGAGCGTTCCATTCGAAACCTTTGGAGTAGGGTGGGACGGGGCAGGCACCCGTTATCACACGCCGGAGTATAAGGGCCAGATCGGCTTCGTACTCATGAAGGCAGGATTTGCGCGAGCATCCTGCGAACTAAGGTGGTACCACGAGCATCCCCCTCGTCCTTAGACGTCTTTATGGCGTCAGGACGGGGGTTTTTTTGTTTACAACAAAAGGAGATGATCAGCATGACAGTATTCATTGGAGGAGCATGGCCGTATGCAAATGGTTCCCTGCATCTGGGGCATGTAGCAGCCCTGCTGCCGGGGGATATCCTCGCACGCTATTACAGGATGAAAGGCGAAGACGTCCTCTACGTATCCGGGAGTGACTGCAACGGCACGCCGATCGGGATCAGGGCGAGCCAGGAAGGTGTCCCCGTGGAGGCAATCGCCGATCGGTTCCACCAAGAATTCAAAGAAACGTTCGATTCCCTCGGATTCAGCTATGACCTTTATACGCGAACAGACAAGCAGCCCCATCATGAATCGGTGCAGCAAATCTTTCGGACGCTTCACCGAAATGGGTGGCTGTATGAGAAAGAAGTCGAACAGGCCTATTGTGAAGTGGATCAACGTTTCCTGCCAGACAGATTCGTAGAGGGAATCTGTCCGGTATGCGGGGCAAAGGCAAGGGGAGATCAGTGTGATCATTGTTCGACGGTCCTGGATCCCTTGGATCTCAAGGATCGAACGTGCAAACTATGTCAGACCGAACCGGTGATTAAATCGACGACCCATCTCTATTTTGCCCTCTCGGAATTTCAGGATGCACTTGAGGAATGGGTAAAGGACCATGGGGGTGACTGGCGTGAGAATGCCCTTAATCTGACGCAGAGATATTTGAATGAAGGTCTTCATGACCGGGCCGTGACACGTGACCTTGAAAATGGGGTGGCTGTTCCGGTTCAGGGATTTGAAGATAAGAAGGTGTACGTGTGGATCGAGGCGGTGAGCGGATACTATAGTGCCTCCAAGGAATGGGGAGTTGAAACAGGGAAGGACTGGAAACGTTTCTGGGAAGAGGACACCCGTACATATTACGTCCATGGAAAGGACAATATTCCATTCCACACGATCATCTGGCCGGCTGTCATGAAAGGGATCGGAGTAGAAGCGCTTCCTCATCACGTGGTGTCCAATGAGTACCTGACCCTCGAAAAAAAGAAGTTCTCCACCAGTGGCAATTGGGCCGTGTGGGCGCGCGATCTGTTGGATCGATATGAACCCGATTCCCTGCGATATTTCCTCACGATCAATGCCCCGGAAAAGAGGGACGCGGATTTCTCCTGGAGGGAGTTCATCCATAGCCACAACGGAGAGCTTCTCGGAGCATTCGGGAATCTGGTGCAGCGCACGCTGAAGTTTTATCGTAAAGCCTACGGAGAAAAGGTGGAATTTGCTTCCGTCGGAAGAGAATTACGTGAAGAAGTGCAAAATCAATTCGATCTGGCCGGAAAGCGCATCGAAGAAGGTACCACCAGGGAGGCGCTTGATGGCATCTTCGCCTACATCAGGGGGATCAACAAACGCTTCGATGAATCGAAACCCTGGGTGGTCGTCAAGGAAGATGAGAATCGCGGGAAAGAGCTTCTCACGGGATTCATTTATATCATTGCCAACCTACGCGCACTCCTGAACCCTTTTCTTCCTGAAAAAGCAGAAGAGCTCGGCAGGCAGCTGGGGTCGGACATTGCTATGTGGGGTCCTGTACAATCTGATGTCCTTCATCTTCAAGAAGGTGGACCGCTCTTTGAAAGGATCGATCCAACTGTCATCGAGGAAGAAGTGGAGAAACTGATTGCGGAAAGCAGCAACCCATGATGAAAGTGGTGATCGTGGCCGATACCCATTTTCCGAAAAAAGGGAGGGATTTGCCGTCCCCACTCGTGAAGGACCTCAAAACGGCAGATCACATCATTCACGCAGGCGATTTCCAAACGATCGAGCACTATGATGCGTTGAAAGAATACGGACAGGTGACCGCCGTTGTGGGGAATGTGGATGATGAGAGCCTAAGGCAAATCCTTCCATATAGAACGATCATTACGTTAAAGGACCTCCGCATCGGCGTCGTTCATGGAGACGGAACAGGAAAGACGACGGAAAAGCGTGCGCGCCTTGCATTTGAACCGGATGAAGTCGACCTTATCGTATTCGGCCATTCACATATCCCCTATGTAAGGGTGGATGCGGGGGTGCCCATGTTCAATCCGGGCTCGCCGACGGATAAACGCAAGCTCCCGTACTACTCTCATGGAGTACTTGAGATCGGAGATGTGTGGAGTGTTAAGCATGTCTTCTACTGAATAGGAAATGAAACAGCCGGTGCCCTTTACAAGGCCCCGGCTGTGTGATTAATGAGAGAGGGAATAATAGTCCTGATGATTCTGAACGACGAAGCCGAGTGACGTGTAAAGTTTAAGGGCAAGTTCATTTTTCGCCGCAACATCCAGCCCGATAAGGGAATATTGACCGGCTGCCTCCCTCACCACCCGGCTCAATGCCTGACGCCCGATTCCTCGTCCCTGAAGAGAAGGGAACACAGAGAACCAGTAGATATAGCATTGTCCCCCGTCACGTGCTACCTTCATTTGACCTGCGACTTCACCATCAGACAGGATCATGAGGGTATCGTTGATATGTGCATCATCGAATGAAGCATCCTCAATGCCGAAACATTCCAACCCGAGACGTTTCATCTCCGGTACATCGTTCCGGGTGGCCCCGCGGAGAACGATTGAGGCGTCCGGTACCGGCAGCTCACATGGGATCCACTCCATTTCAAATTCGGTGTTATCGAATACGCCGCCATTCGCTTCAATGAACGCTTTCCCGGCAAGAGAGCGTCCGTGAGAATTGGCCAGCACCTTTTTCACAGGTTTCTTAACGATCTCTGTCATGGCCCGGTCGAAGAGGGATTGAAAGATTCCCCTCCTCCTGAATCCGGGATGAACCATGCCGCATAGTTCAATGGTGCTCCCGAAAGGATAGACTCCAAGGAAACCGGTGAGGCGTCCGTTATCGTAAATCACGAGATCATATGACTCATAGGATTCTCTCCGGAGCATGTCCCCATTTAATTTGATGGTGATGCCATCATGTGTTTCGCAAAGGGTTTGAAGGTTGAAAATGTCATCGAGTTGATTGTGTGTCAGCATTCATCGCATCTCCGTTCTTCCGTATTATGTCTATATTGTATTAGATTAGCAGAGTGCCGTCTGTCCGGCAATAACCATCTGATAAGAAATCCTTATGAACAGTCCTCAAGGATTTGATCAGCTCAGGCCTGCCCTATCAAGTATAATGAAAATGAGAAAAGGAGAGTGATGGCGATGATCGCAGGGATTCACCACGCACAAATAACGGTTCCTTCCGGGAAGGAAGAAGAAGCCAGGGCCTTTTACTGTGGCTTGCTTGGACTGGAGGAAATGGATAAGCCGGAGAGTTTGAAAGGGAGAGGTGGCTTCTGGCTTCGCACAGGTAATGCAGACCTTCATATCGGGACGGAAGAAGGGGTCGATCGATCCCAAACGAAAGCCCACATTGCTTATGAGGTCGATGATGTAAGGTATTGGAAAGAACATTTGGAGAAGCATGGTACCGACATCCTTCCCTCGATTCCCATTCCGGGCTATGACCGCTTTGAATGTCGCGATCCCTTCGGCAACCGGGTGGAGATGATCCAGGTGCTATAGAAGTATTCAATGAATCCCCACTGCATTGCCTGCCACGAACGGAATCGAAATCAGAGCATCCTATGCCAAAGGGCAAGGGATGTTTTTTTATGGGATGCACGAATCCCCACAAAATCTTTGGGAAGGTTCTGTAGATTTGGGTATATTTAGCTATTTAATCTATATTTTTGCGCTTTTTATAGTAAAATATTACTATTATATTTCAAAGGAGATAACATGCATGGGTTTTCTGAAAGAATTGGGTCAGGGTGCAGGGTGGTTGGTTGGTGGGGTGACAGGCGGTCTAATCAAGGGTGTAGGTGAGGTGACCGGATCGCCGTTCATCAAAGAAGTGGGAGATGGCGTGAAGCATTCGAGCGAATTTGCCGGGAAGCAGTTGGGAAATCTCTCAGAAGGCGTATGGAATGTAGGGAGTGGACTGATAACGAAGGACGAGCGAAAAATCGAACAGGGATTTGACGATCTCGGAAAAGGTGTTTCCAATACGGCCAAAGCGGTGGGGCATAGTGTTGTATCAACGGCAAAAAGTGTGGGGCATGTTGCGGGAGGACTGATGGATGGGGATGAGTCCCGTTGGAAGCAGGGGCTGCGGGACGTCGGAAAAACAGTGGCGGTAGGGGCATTGGGCGTTTCCATTTTGGATGCGGTAGACGTACTGGACATCAATGGGAATGAAGGAGGAGTTGATTCACCGCCTTCACAGGAACATATGGCAACAGGAGAAGCAGAACACGAGTACATACGCGAGGAGAACTCAGACAGCCACCGGGTGGAGCCATACGAACGTACGCTTCCGAGCGGAGAGACCATTTGGGTCGATGGAGACGGTGATACAAGTATGGACCGCACGGCAGAAGAAGGGGGAGGCTGGAATCAATCCAATCCTGACTACCGTACACCTGTTGGCCGGGGATAAACGGTTTTCATGCGGGGAGCCATTGAATGGAGGAATCAATAATAGGGGTCCCTTTCCGATGGGACCCCTATTGTTAAGTGGTTTTATTCTGGATACGCTCAATCACCTCATGGAGATCATCCGGTTTCAGGAACTCCAATGGAGAAAATCCCTGCTCGAACGTCACGGTATCGCTCTCGATCATGAGGACGTACCGGTCGTTCACTTTTGCAAAATGGAGACGGTCCCCGAAGTCTGACAGCATCGCCTTCACGGCCATATGGTCAAGGCGCATCTTCAGCTCCACTTCCGGTGACTGCTCGACAATCTGCGCTGCGGCTTCGACGACTTGTTCCGGGGTGAACCTCTCCTGCATCTCCCGTTTCGGGCTGATGGCCCATTCCTCAACAGCCTCCTCGAACTCCGCTCGCTCGTCGCTTGATTCGGCATACGTTTCGGAAATATGTTCCTTGACCATGCCATACACTTGGGATTTTACGATTTCAGGCATGGATTTCTCGAACTCGACCCACTTGAGGAAGTTTTCGAAATAATGGGCATGGGATGCCTGATGGATTTTCAGTTCAGCCGGGTCCATCATCCCTTCTTCGGGCATATACGGATACTGCACCGATTTCATCCCCTTTGTGGTGATGGCCATTTCGACATTGTGTATGAGCGTCGCTTCGTCCGTGATGGTTGCGACCTTCGGTTCGAAATCACATTTCATGATGAAGACAAAAGGATCATCGAAGAATTTCGTCAGCTTTGCAGTGGCAACGATCACGGCCCCTCCCCGGATTGCGCTCGTCTCGAGGTACATCTGCACGATTTGATCGGTGGCCTCTCGGAAGGTGTCGCTGTCTTCTGCGAACCGGGTCTTGTGGAAGAGATTGTAGTTGGGATTGGACGTCAGCTCATGACCGGGTTCAACGATGAACCGTCCGATTTTGGTTGGTGCATTTTCGGATTTCGCATGACGGTCCACCTTCCGTTTCGTGATCTTGGTGAGTTCTCCGTCCAGGAATGTTTTAAGGGGGCTTTCTTCATAAGTTGCAGTCGTGAGGGTCTGGAAGTGTTTCTGACGCTTGTCTGCTTCCTCACCTTTTCCATCGACGGAAATCAGATAGAATGATAGATATTGTATCGTAAAGTCCATAAGTCCTCTCCTGTCATCATGTAATGCTTATACAGTATAAGAAAATCCCTCTCTTCCCGTCAATGATTCCCAATACAAAAGGAGACCCGGCGTGAGCCGGGTCGATGGATGTCAATTTTGGATGAACGTTTCAAATACGCTTCCATAATCCTTCTGCACGAAGGTCTTTTTCTTTTCAATCAGCCAGTCAAAGGCATATTCATTGATTTCCCTGAATTGAGCGGACACATCTGCGTGGTCTGCCTTTACCTGCCCCAGGGTTTGGGAGGCAACGGACAGGCTCTCTGAAGCGTAAGTTGAATACACGCTGTTATCAGCGGCAATCTCCCCGATTTTGATGAGGGATTTATAAAGGTCCTTCACTTCAGTGAGGAATTTTTTATGCACATCGATGGAATAAGATTCTGAACCGATCTTGAATTTGATCTCCACATCCAAGTCGACTGTACCGGCCGTTTCAAGCATGACGCCGCTGATTGTGTGCTTATAATAATCAAAGCGTTTCAACATGCGCTTCTTGCTTGTGGCGCTTGTACCGTCAAGGTGGATGAGAGCTTTATTGGTGAAACAATATTCATCGGACTTCGATTTGATCAGGAAGTATATCTTCTCCCCGTCTTCATGCATGATGTAGTCATCTGCATCCGCCTTATCATAATCCTGTGGATGGATGACCGAACCAATATCGCTCAGTCCCAGTACATCTGAAGCCATCTTTCCGAACATATCGCATCAATTCCTTTCTCGTATATACTCTTTCATTATATCATACTGGAGTTCCTTTGAGCCTTGGCAGTTGATGGAGCCGCATTGTTGTGACAGGTCCCCGGAACGGTTTATAATGAAAAGAAAAGAAGGAAATGGGGAGTGAGTACATGGATGAGAAGGGGTTGCTTGAAGCCTTCAAGCATCGGAAACCTAGGCTCCTTGGAGCAGGATCTTATGCTTCCTTCGCGATTTTGCTGCCACTGATACGGGTCGATGGGAAGCCACATATACTGTTTGAAGTCCGGTCCCGGGATATGAGGAGACAACCCGGAGAAATCTGTTTTCCAGGGGGGAAAGTGGATCCGTCCGATCCCGGTGAAAAGGAAGCTGCCATCAGGGAGACTTCTGAAGAACTCGGTATCTCAGTGGATGAGGTGATGGATGTCTACCCCCTTGACTATATCATCACACCCTTTGGAACGATGATCTATCCGTTTGTCGGATGGATCGAAACCACGCCGGAGAAGCTTCAACCTAATCCGGCAGAAGTGGGGGAGGTCTTTACGGTTCCCCTGGACAATCTGGTGAATGATGATCCTGATATTTATACGATCGATGTGAAGATGCATCCGGAAGAGTCGTTTCCTTATGACCGGATACCGGGAGGCAAACAGTATGAATGGCAGGCCAGGAAGATGCAGGAGGTCTTTTACTACCATGAAGACAAAGTCATCTGGGGATTAACGGCACGGATACTTCACCATTTTTTAAGTGAGCTGAAAAAAAACCAATAACCTTTCGGGAGGTTCCCCTAAGGACCGACACCCTTTCTGTCTTTGAGCCCTTTTTACTGCATGAATCTGTCAGGGTTTGGCACATTAAGGGTGAATAATGAACAATTTGACGTGTTTGTAACGGTTAAAAAGAAGGTATAGAAGAGTATATCGAATGCAGGAGGGGGAACCAATCGTGATGATTCGTGCGAAAAGCTGGAAAATGTTAAGTTCTCGGGAGAAGCTGTTCATTCTAAAAGCGCTTTGCAACAGGCACTTGGTTTAAAGGAATCTGTCATTCTATACTCAGTCAGGGGAATTCATATGTTAAATGAAGAAAGATAGGGACATCCGCACATTGAAGTGACGGATGTCCCTATTTGGTTTGCTCGTTACCTTTCACATGCGATGGAGTCTTTGTCACGATCCTTACTCTTATTGGCATCATAAAGTGCTTTTGAAACATGCGGGGTGTATTTTGTCTTTCCGCCTTTATTCTTCACACCTTTCGCCCTGGCGACACCGCCTTTGTAGTCTTTGTTCAGTTCGGTACAGTTTTTATACTTCTTGGCGGCAGCTGCCTCAGTGGCGGGAACACCCAGTGAAGCGAGCGAGAGTGAGAGAATGAGTGCACAACCGATCATCTTCTTCATCGGAATCCTTCCTTTCTGTATGGATGAGAAAGTATATTCGACAAAAGAAAGGAAATTCCTTTCCGAGCTGTCATTTAATAAAAGTAGACTTGAAGCATGTCACAGCGCCATAGAAGTAGGATTCCGTACGACATTCATGTAAAATGAAAAGGCACAACTTTAGAGGGGGATCTGACAGTGAAAAAGAAAATATACGTATTGGCAGTGGGAATGGTGCTTCTCCTATTGATCACCGGCTGTAATCGTAATGCGGCGGAGATGATCAAGGGAGGGAGCGTGCAAGTGGATGAAGAAGCAGGAGAACTTACCTTTACGGCCATTGTGACAGATAAGGAACTTGAACCGGGGACACCATACCAGACGCGCTTCTTCTTAGAAGGCAACACGTTGAAAGAAGCAGTGGGTACCGACTTGGTTTATACAGACAAAGAGTTGAAGAGCAGAAAGGAAAAAGAGGGCGATGTGATCCAGGAAGTGACGGTCCCGCTCAAAAACAAAGAGACCCTCAAACAAATCATGAAAGACATCCGGGATAAAGATAAGGAGTCCGTGACGATAGAAATCGTCAATGAGAAAGGACTAATCGACGACCGTACAATACATGAATTGAAAGAAAATTGATCGAGAAAGAGGCTGGGACAGAAGTGTTTTAGTCATAGTAAAACCCGAATTCATTTGCCTAGGGTCAGGCAAATGAATTCGGGTTTTAAATTTGTTTGATGACCATTTACTTTTCATTTCATTGTTTGCAGCGGTTGATGGGAGTGCAAGACGAAGACTCATGCGGGAAGAGTAGCTGATGCGGGGCCCCGCAGGCTTGCCGGGGACGCTCACGGGCTACCCGGGGAAAGCGGAGTCTTGTACGGAAATCATGAGCGGCATAAAGAACCTATACGGATCGTGTTCGTCATGAAATGGTACCTATTATTTTGTCCCAACCTCGTATTCATTACGTCCTTTCATTATCCTTCTTTCCCCTCTGCTTCCATAGAAGAACGGCTGGACCGATGATCGGGATGAACGCAGCGGGGGAAGAAATGCCGCGGAACCTTTTCATGGCATACCAGGATAAGGGAACGAGGATCAGGAAGTCGACGGTCATGACACTGACCAGGGAAGATTGCATGAATGCGTCCCCGTAGGCATTCAAAGAAATCCCTCCTGTCAGAGGTAATAGCGACAAAATGAACAAAACCACGATGATGCCGATAAACGATCTGGAGGAGGTCACTCTCATGAGCCAGACAGGAGTGACGATCTTCTCAATCTCCTTGAAACGTCCCCTTAAGTGGAAATAAGGGAGGAGACTGAAGGCTCCTGTTCCCATGGATAAAAGGACGAATGGCCAGGCACCGCTCCTGCGATCCTGCAGGAGGATGGAAGCGAAGAGCAAGGGAAAAACCCCGAGGAGAGAGAAAATGGTCACCACCAGAGGTTCCACATTGGAGAATTCTCCGTGTATCAGGGCATGAAAGATCACATCCCTCCCTGATCCAGGGGCAAGGAAGATTGTATAAAGGATGAGCAGGAGCCACACCAAGATCATTCGTTTTCCTCCGTTCCATTTTTATGTGATGCTACTCTTCTAACCTTAAATCGTGCACGCTAAACTGCATGAATAAAATGAATTGAGAATATTGAGTTTTCTGAAAAATACTGTTATAGTATAGGTAGTTATTTTTGTTCGGTTAATTATCTTGATAGAAAATCTTCCGTCTTGAATCTTAATCAGAGCAGGAATAGTAACATTTTAATGTGCATGCTGCACGGGGAGGTCTATGATCTATGCTACAGGGTAAAGTAAAATGGTTCAACGCCGAAAAAGGTTTCGGCTTCATCGAAGTCGAAGGCCAGGACGATGTATTCGTTCATTTCTCCGCGATTCAAGGTGATGGATACAAGACGTTGGAAGAGGGACAGGACGTGACATTTGAAATCGTTGAAGGGGCCCGTGGACCTCAGGCAGCCAACGTTCAAAAGTAATCATTGTCGATTTCCGGACAGGGAGCGTGATCACGCTCCCTGTTTTTTTGCGGAGAGTTTGAATTGGACATCATGTAAAAAAGGGTTATAATTAACTACGATATTATTATATGACACTTTAGACATATAGAAAGGGTGTAGAACAGTGGTAGTAGAACAAAAAGGGTCCAAACTAGTCCTTGCGGGACTTCTTTTGGCCATCCTTATGTCTGCGATGGACAATACCATCGTAGCGACCGCTTTGGGTGCCATTGTCGCCGACTTAAACGGTGCAGATAAGTTCGTATGGGTAACGTCCGCCTATATGGTTGCGGTCATGGCGGGAATGCCGATTTTCGGGAAACTGTCTGATATGTACGGCAGGAAAAAATTCTTCGTGTTCGGCTTATTTGTGTTTTTGCTTGGATCGGTCCTGTGCGGTCTTTCACAAAGCATCGTCCAGCTCAGTATTTTCCGTGCAATCCAGGGTATCGGTGGAGGAGCATTGATGCCAATTGCCTTCACGATTGTTTTTGACATTTTTCCTCCTGAAGCACGAGGGAAAATGACCGGGCTCCTCGGAGCCGTCTTCGGTTCGTCCTCCGTCTTCGGTCCGTTGATCGGGGCGTTCTTGACGGACAATTTCTCATGGCACTGGATTTTCTATGTGAACCTCCCTATCGGTCTTCTTTCATTGATTTTCATCCTGGGTTCATACAAGGAATCGCCTGAACGTTCCGATCAGCGCATTGATTGGGGAGGAGCGATCACCCTCGTGGTTGCCGTCGTCAGCTTGATGTTCGGACTTGAATTCGGAGGAAAGGAATATGCCTGGACTTCCTGGCAGATCCTTTCTCTGTTCGCAGGATTTTTGATTTTCTTTATCGCATTCTTGATGATCGAAAGAAAGGCTGCTGAACCGATCATATCATTCTGGATGTTTAAGAGACCGCTTTTTGCCTCTGCTCAGGCATTGGCATTCCTGTACGGAGCGACCTTCATCATCCTGACCATCCTGATCCCGATCTTCGTTCAGGCGGTTTACGGGGGATCGGCGACGAATGCCGGTCTTGTCCTCACACCGCTCATGCTCGGTTCCGTCGTCGGGAGTGCAGTGGCGGGGATTTCCATGTCCAAGACGAGCTATCGGAATATCATGTGGATCTCCATCATTTCCTTTATCATCGGGATGGCTCTTCTATCGACGGTCGGTCCTGATACGAGCAGGTGGCTCCTTACGGTCTACATGGTCATCAGTGGATTTGGCGTAGGGTTTTCCTTCTCACTTCTGCCGAATGCAACGATCCATAAGCTCGAACCACGTTACAGGGGTTCAGCGAATTCAACGAATTCGTTCTTCCGCTCTCTTGGGATGACCATCGGGATCACACTTTTCGGTGCGATGCAATCAAAGTTCTTTGCTTCGAATCTGGAGGATGCATTCGGTAAATCAGGGGGAATGGCTTCTGGTGATTCAAGCAGCCTATTCTCTGCTGAAATGCGTGATAAGATCCCTGATGAGGTTCTCAGCAAAATCACTCAGGCCATGTCTGACTCCATCACCCATACGTTCGCTTATGCACTCATTCCACTTGGAATTGCCGTTGTGTTTGTTTACCTGATGGGGAAATCCAGATTGGAAGTATCTAAAACCAAGCCGAAAAAAGGCTGACCAACCCGAACTGTGGAACCTGTCATGACGGCAGGTTCCTTTTTTGATGGAAGTCAGTTGATCGTTCACTTAAAGGAAATAGGGAGGAGGATGTCGAATACCAGTAAGCAAAGGAGGCGTATCATCATGAAGCAAATCATCGCAATGGGCGGCGGGGGATTCTCAATGGAACCCGATAACCTTGCCCTGGATCAATACATACTGGATCAATCGGAAAAAACATCGCCCAAAATCCTGTTTCTGCCAACAGCTAGCGGGGATGCGGAAGGATACATCAAGCGCTTTTACGATGCATTCAATTCTCTTCCTTGCATCCCTATCCATTTATCGCTCTTCAAACCTCCAGTAAGAGACCTGGAAGGGTTTATTCTCGACCATGATATTGTCTACGTAGGGGGAGGGAATACCAAAAGCATGCTCGCCCTCTGGAGGGAGTGGGGTGTGGACAGAATTTTGAGAAAAGGCTACGAAGACGGAATTATTATGTCGGGCCTGAGTGCCGGTTCGATCTGCTGGTTCGACAGCGGTGTAACGGACTCATTTGGAGACGAACTAGATATCGTCCATGGCCTCGGATTTATCGAGGGAAGCCATTCCCCCCACTATGACGGAGAAACAGAGAGAAGACCGGCATTCCATTCGTTTATCAAGCAGGGATTGATCCCTGAAGGGTATGGGGCTGATGACGGAGCTGCACTTCATTTTGTGGACGGGAAATTGACGAGAGTCCTCACTTCTCGACCACACGCTTCCGCCTATAGGGTGGACATAAAGGATAAGGTCATATCCGAGAAAAAGCTGGACTGTGATTATTTAATAGGAGAGCTTCCAAAGGGGGTCAAGCCATGATCATAAAGGAAATCCCTGCAGAAGAAACGTATGGATTGAGGCATGAAGTATTGAGGCCGGGACAGTCTCTTGATGCGTGTATGTATGAAGGGGACAAAGATGAGCAAACGTTCCATATCGGCATCTATCTTCAAGATCGATTGGTGTGTATCGGATCCTTTTATCACGAACAAGAGAAATCACTGTCACAACGGAATCAATATAGGCTCCGCGGGATGGCGACTCTGGAAAAGGAAAGAGGGAAGGGGATGGGCAGCAAGCTCATTGCCTACGCTGAATCGGTCATGGAGACCAAGGGTTCGGGGGCATGGTGGTGCAATGCGAGAACCACGGCTGTACCATACTATGAAAAGCTAGGCCTAGAGAAAGCCGGAGAAGAATTCCTCATTCCGGAAATCGGTCCGCATTATGTTATGTATAAGATCTTCTGAATAAGAAAAGGCCCTGCATTGCCTGCAGGGCCTTTTCTTCATTCTTTGATTGTGGAGCGTCGGATCCTGATGATCTTGAGAAGGTTCAAAACGATTGTCTTCATGACCGCGTAGAACGGCACGGCAAGGATCATGCCCACGATTCCGGCAAGATTTCCGGCTACCAGCAATAAGATGATGATTGTCGCCGGATGGGTATCCAGGCGCTTTCCGAGGATGAGGGGAGACAGGAAGTTCCCTTCGATCTGCTGGGCGATGACAACGACGACGATAACGAGGACGGCTTTCGTCGGAGAATCAAAGAGGCCGATGATCACAGCTGGTGCCGCGCCGAGGAATGGTCCAAGGAACGGTATGATGTTAGTTGCCGCTCCGATCAGTGCCATTACGAGGGCGTAAGGAAGACCAATGATGAGATATCCGATGAACGTAAGCGTCCCGACGAATGACGCAACCGTCAATTGTCCCTGGATATAAGCGGCTAGTGTAGCACCGGTCTCCTTCAGCGTTTTAACGCCTTCTTCCCTATAACTTGCCGGCATGAATTTGGCAATCGCACCAGGAAGTTTATATCCGTCCTTGAACATAAAGAACAGAAGGAACGGAACCGTTACAATCAAGACAGTGATATTCGTTACGATGCTGACGATACCTTTGATTCCCGACGTAATATTATTAGGAAGGGAATTGGCAATGCCCATAAGCTGGTTCTCGATGTCTTTTATGGATACATAGTCTTGTGCCATGACCCATTTGAATTGTTTCGTTTCAGACAGGTACTCGACGAACTGTTTGGTTTGATCGGCATAATTCGGCAGCTCATTGAACAGGCCCGTGATCTGCTTGTAGATGATCGGTGCCACATTCCCGATGATGAGGACCAAAATCCCGACAATGGCGGCATAGAGGACGATGATGGCGATGGTCCTTGGCAGCCGTGCCTTTTCCAACAGATTGACAACGGGATTCAGCAGGAAGTAGAGGAATCCTGAGATCACGATGGGGAAAAACAGTGTCGAGACGAAAACGGCGATCGGTTGGAACAGGAACGAGATCTTCGTTGAGACGAAAATGATGGTGAGGATAATTAAGATTTGCAGGGTCCACGTATAAAATTTCTTCTTGGTCAACTGATTCACTCCTGAGATAGGTATGTAATGGATACAGTATACCAAAAAGCAGGTGGAGGTACATACTTAAAACGTTTCCTTCCAAGTGATATTTTTCATCATCCGATCTGAAGTCCATGACGTCCCATCCCTGAATATTTTACAGATGCGTGGAGAACGCTAAGCCTAATAATTTCTCTATATTGAGGGTGCTTGCTATGAAAGGGAAGAATCTTAAAAGGCCGATTCGGAAACTTAAGCCTCTGCCGGTAGAAGGAAAGGACGAACACAATGGTCTGGATGAAAAGATTGCTTTCATCAAAGAAGGGTTATTCAAGACAGACGATCTGTTCATCCGAGATCTTGTATTCAATGATCGGGCGTTGAAACTGATTTACATAGATTCGATCATCGAGGTAAAGAGCCTTCAGGATATCGTGATCAAACCGATTCAGGAAATGCCCCGTGGTGAACTAGGGAATGTTGTTCACAGCGGAAACGTCAAGGAAACGGAAGATTTCCAGATACTTCTCGACGGTCTCGTTGACGGCCGATGTGCCCTCATTGAAGAGGGACGGGAAACGATGACTCTCGTTTCCATTCCGAAGGATCAGTCTGCCCACAGGGTGGAGCCGACGAATGAAAAAGTCATACGGGGGTCCCATCAGGGATTTGGGGAAGAAATCACGGAAAACGTCCAGTTCATCCGGCAGAGGATCACCAATGAAAAGGTGACGGTGAAATACGCCAATGCCGGTGAAACCACGAGAACGAAATACGCACTTATTTTCATTTCCGAGCTGACGAACCCGGGACTGATCCAGGAGATTGAGCGTCGCATCAGCTATATCGATGTAGACAGCATCCAATCACCCGGCCATTTCGAAGAGTTCCTGGAAGACAGCACGCTTTCCCCATTTCCTCAGTTCCTGAACACTGAACGGCCGGACCGTGCGGTAGCGAACCTGATGGAGGGAAGAGTCTTGTTGCTCATGGAGGGAAGTCCCACTGCCCTTGTGTTTCCGGTCACGTTCTTCAGTTTCTTTCAGACGTCGGAAGACTATAATACGAGGACGACCACAGGCTCCTTCCTTAGAATGATCAGGCTGGTGAGCTACCTTACGACTTTGTGCCTGCCTGCTAGCTATATTGCTGTCATTTCCTATAACTACGAGATCATCCCAGTGGACATCATCTTTTCGATCAAAAATTCCCTGGAATATCTCCCGTTCCCGCCGCTCATAGAAGCTGCCATCATGCAATTCACTCTGGAGTTATTGCGGGAAGCGGCCATCCGCCTTCCGAACCCTATCGCTCAAACAATCGGTGTCGTGGGAGGTTTGGTCATCGGGACGGCTGTTGTGGAGGCTCACTTTGTGTCCAACACCATGATCATCGTCGTGGCCATCACAGCCATATCTTCCTTTGTCATCCCCTCGAACGAATTGAGTACATCGATCCGTGTGCTCGGTTTCCCGCTCATGGTTCTGGCGTCATTGTTCGGATTTTTCGGCATCATCATCGGTCTTGTTGTAATCTTGATCCATATGGCCACGCTCACCTCCCTGGGTCAGCCGTACTTGTATCCGGTGGCCCCCCTCGATGTGAAGGCGTTGCGTGATACCTTCATCAGGGTGCCGATCTGGCTCATGAAGGAGAGGCCAAAGGACGTCCAGGCTCAATATGACTGGAAATCATCAAAAGCGAGAGAATGGAAGAAACATGATGAGTCCAAGTAAGCGAACCCAGACCCAACTCGTCTTTTTCATCATCCAAACCCAGATCGGGGTGGGGATCCTCGGGCTGCCCTACAATGTCTTCCTGGAGGCTAAACAGGATGGATGGATCTCTGTCTTTCTCTCAGGCTGTTTGGTCCAGGTGATCATTACGATTTTGTGGCTCCTGGCAAAACGGTTTCCTGATCAGTCGCTATTCCAATATTCCAAGCTTCTGACGGGAAAGTATATCGGTACGGGAATCAACCTCATCTATATTATTTACGGCGTTTTGGTGACGGCGCTCATCCTTATGTACTCGACTAAAGTG
Organism: Rossellomorea sp. FS2; assembly: GCF_047915635.1. NCBI lineage: Bacteria > Bacillati > Bacillota > Bacilli > Caryophanales > Bacillaceae > Rossellomorea > Rossellomorea sp. FS2. Next base: position 875,213 of record NZ_JBLRVS010000001.1, read on the forward strand.
ATCAAAACATGGATGCTGATCTATACGCCAAAATGGATCCTGATGATGCTTTTGGTTTTGACGGCAATCTACCTTGCGAGAGAGCATATCGATACCATCAGTAATATTTATGTTGTGGTTTCGTTGTTAATTGTCTTTCTGCTAATCATCTCTTTCATCGTGGTCGGTACGTATCCCGTGGATTTCCGATATTTATTCCCGGTAGGTGCCCATTTTGGACTCTCTTGGTTGAAGGGGGCAAGGGAAGCGTACTTCTCCATGCTCGGCTTTGAGCTCATGCTGATCCTGTACCATCACTTCAAGGACTTGGGATCAAAGGCCATTCTAAAATCCGCGTCCGTGGCCAACTGGCTCGTGACGATCATCTATGCGATTATGATGATCGTTAGTACCATCGTGTTCAGTCCGACCGAGATTGAGATCGTCCCTCAACCGGTCCTTTACTTCGTGAAATCGCTGAATCTGCAGATCATTGAAAGGATCGACCTGGTATTTTTGTCGCTCTGGATCGTCAACGTGGTCACTTCCCTTACAAGCTATCTATTCCTGTCAATCGAAGGGACGCGGTACTTTTTTAAGGAGTTGTCAAAGAAAAAGGGTACCTGGATTTTGATTCTGTACGGGAGCATCAGCTTTTCGATCGCGGTCCTTTATCGGATTGAGCAGATTGATACCTATAATATGTTTGTGATCAGATTCTCCTTCTTGCTGGTTTGCTGTATTCCCATCGCCTTGCTGCTCCTCTCTTTCATCAAGAAAAAAGGAAAGGGTGCGTCGAATTGAAGAAGTTCCTTGTTGTTTTGCTTATATTGTCTCAGGTGATTCTTTCGGGGTGCTGGGATCAGCGGCTTTTAAAAAGAAGCAGGCTTGTGTATTCATCCGCTTTTGACTTGACAGAGGATAAGGAAAAGATCAGGGGGACTGCAGTCATCCGCGACTTCAAAGAAGGGGTCCCCACCAATCTGGAAGTCTCCGGAACAGGTCATACCATTCGTGACGTCAGGATTCACCTCGATAAGAAGGTATCCGACAACTTTGAACCTTCGAAGAACAGGGTCTTCCTGCTTGGGGAAAGCTTAGCAAAAGAAGATATCTATGATTTCCTCGATATCTTCTACCGGGATCCGAATAGTTCGATTTCCTCCAAGATTGCCATCACCAGGGGGGATGCAGGACCTTATCTCATGCACTTGATTGAAAACAACGTGTTGATCTCTGAGTATATCATCGAATCGATTTCTTCAGCCGAGTCCGTGACTGAGGTTCCGAAAGCCAATCTGCAAACGATTTGTACCATCATGTTCGATGAAGGGAGAGATTTCATGCTTCCCATGTTTGAATATAAGAATGATGAAATCGTATTGAATGGAACGGCGTTGTTCGACGAACGGCGCATGACCGGCGAGTTGGACTATTCACAATCTGCATTGATGCTTATCATGATGAAACAGAAGTCAAAAGTGGCCCGCTTTGTGACAAAAGTGAATTCGGGAAAAGAGCCGAATATCCAGAACTATATCACCTTCAATATCGTAAAGCCCAAGGTGAAAGTGGAATTCTCCTCATTGGAACCGGGTAACATCCATGTGAATCTATCCTTGAAATCTAATATCAATGTGGTGGAGTACCCGCCGAATCGTCTTTTTGATCAAAAGGAATTAGATCGACTGAATGACGTGATCTCCAAAAATATGACGAAAAGGCTCGAGGAGACGATTGAAAAAGTCCAAGATGCCAATTCCGATGTTCTCGGTCTGGGGCGCGAACTGATTGCTTTCCATCCCGAAGTGTGGAAGGAACTGAATTGGAAGGAAGAATACCAACGCATCACCTTCCATCCAAAGGTGGAACTTCACATTGTCGGTACGGGTATCATCAATTGACCTTTCATTACAAAAAACGGATGGCTCCCCGCGGGGCTCCATCCGTTATTTGCTTTACAATTTCTATGATACCAACTTCAACCCGATGATGCTTCCTACAATACAGAGAATGAAAGCGATCCGCTTGACGTCCTTTGCTTCCTTGAAAAAAATCATCCCCATGAGGACGGCACCGGCAGATCCGATACCCGTCCAGATTCCATACCCAGTGCTGACGGGTATCTCCAAAAGGGCAACAGACAGGAGATAGAAGCTCAGTGCTCCTGCAATGAAGCAGGCAGCTGTCGGGATGATCCTTTTAAATCCTTCCGATAGCTTCATGAACGAAACCATGACCACTTCGCAGCATCCTGCGGCAATCAGTGCGAGCCATGCCATTACTGAGCCCCCCTTTCTTCTTTTTCTTCCTTGTCGCTCAGCTTCAGCCCGATGATCCCGAATATGAGTAGAGCAACGAATAAGATCTTCAGCATGCTGACCCCGTCACCGAGAATGAACATACCGACGATGGCTGTTCCGGCAGCACCAATCCCCGTGAAGACTGCATAGGCCGTCCCGATGGGAAGGAGCTTCATTGAATTTGAAAAGAAATAAAAACTGATCAAGATCAGGATGGCCGTGATGGTGCTTGCAACGGGACGCGTGAATCCTTCTGAAAGGGAGAGTCCGGTCGCCCAGCCGATTTCCAAGATCCCCCCGATGATGACATAAATCCAACCCATGATGTTCTACACTCCTTTGCTGTTAGTCAGTCCGAGTTCATATACCTTCCAGACCGACTCGATGCGCTCTTTGAATATCTCTTCCGTATAGTAGTGATGCTCGAGGAATACCCCGTCAATAAGGCATAAGAATGACGCAGTGAATTGTTCCACGTCGATGTGCATAAAGTATCCGCTCCTTTTTCCACTGTCGTGAATGGAGCGGAGCAGCTGACTGTATTCAACTTCAAGCTCATAGAACTTTTTGCTGATGAATTCCTTGAAGGGCTCAGGAGGGTAAAAGCTTACCCGTTTCCACAAGCGCGCCTCCTGTGTCGTCAACAGACGATGGCAGAAAGAGTCAAAGACCTTGCGCACCTGTTCGATGGCGGAGCCTGGATATTCATTGTCATATAGCCTGTGATAGGAATTGATTTCAGACTGTATGAGATCTTCAATGACTTCAGTGAAAATCTCTTCTTTGCTCGAAAAATGATTGTAGATGGAAGGCTTTTTAATTCCAACCACAGTTGCAATATCACTTAAAGAGGTTTCTTCATAGCCCTTTTGACCGAATAAATCCAGGGCTGTCTCTTTTATTTTTTTCTTGTTATCCATTTTCAATGTAATCCCCCCCTTTTAACTAACTAACGGTCGGTAGTCAAACTATACTCCATTTACTTTTCCCTGTAAAGAGAAATCCATTTTTCATGAATGTCTTTTTCTCGGCATATACCTTCTAGTACAGTATCTAGGAGGGTGAACGTGAAGAAAATCAGTATTAAACTCTTTGTGCTTGGTATACTGGTCGTCTTTTTGATCGGACTTGCATGGGTTAAGTGGATGGGCAGCTCGGGAAACGGTTGGTTGACCATCGAAGAAAAATATTATCCGATTGATGAAAAAAAGGCCAAGGGTGTTAAAACCGGTCGGGAAATCGACGTTTCTGGTCCCGGATGTTCCATTACTTTCAGTAACGAAACAACCTATGAGGTCGACTGCGACCGGTACTTGGATTATCGGGTGGGGGAAAAGGTAAAGATCACCGTGATAGAAGGCCAACTTACTAAAATCAGTAGGAAATGATGACAGGCGAGGGGGAATTCGGTACAATCGCTTTAAAGGTGGGGGTCTGAATGGGCTATATTGAAGAACTGCGGTCACTGATCGGGACAAGGCCGGTGAATCTTGTCGGTTCCACGGTCATCCTGACTGATGGGGAAGGCAGGATCCTTCTGCAAAGGCGCACCTTCCCCGCGGGAAAATGGGGTCTTCCCGGAGGTCTGATGGAACTAGGCGAATCCGCTGAGGAAACGGCGCGTAGGGAAGTGAAGGAAGAAACGAATCTTGACGTGGGGCGCCTTCATCTGGTGAGTGTCTATTCCGGCCAAGATCAGTACATAGAAGCAGCGAATGGGGATCAATTCTATTCCGTTACAATCTGTTTTCACTCAGAAGAGTTTACAGGAGACCTGAAGCTGCAGCGTTCAGAAGGAACGAAGCTGGAATTCATATCCCCGAAAGACGTGCCAGACAACATGGTGGCAAGTCACAGGAGGATGGTGGCAGACTTCCTAGGAATGAAGAATAATCAAAAAGACGACGCTTAGAAGCGCCGTCTTTTATACGTCTATCTCATTATCTAGAGATGATATCCAGGTATGCATGGTATGCGGTAAGCTTTTCATAACGACCGAAAGCCTTTCCGTAGTGACCGGATGACTGCCCGACCGCGATATAATGACCGGTGGTCGGAAGGATATGGATCATGATGGATGGACGGCCAGTATTCCTATCTTCAGGGACATGAAGCATGGAGAATCGTTTCATTGTTGGCCTCCTCGAACCATCAAACAACCGATGATTCACGTTTAACGTAACATACTTATCCTGTTCATTCAATCGTTCCCCTCAAAAAGACCCACAAAAAAAATGGATGCTGTACGAATGATTATGTGACGAACAAAACGGGAATAGCAACACTGTTAGGAGGCTGCATGATGAACATAGATGAATTGCTTGAGAATACCGTGGACCTTGGAGAAGAAGAACTGTCTCGACCAATCTACCGGATCGACATCGATCGTCTGCTTGACCTCACACATGACCGATAAAAAATGCCGTCCCTTCTCAGAAGCAGGGCGGCATTTTTTTATCGCTCAATCATGGCGTTTATGCTTATTGAGGAGCTCTTTCAGCATATTGATGATCGTTGCCCTCTCAGGCTTGTCAAAGCTTGAAGTCCATTGATCAACGAGTGCACGTTCGTCCTCCGTCAGGTCACGCTGCAGGCCGTCGACGAGGACTTCCTTGATTTCATCCCCGGCATCTTTTTGAATGATGGTTTCAGGTTTCATGGATCATATCCCTCCCTTTCCATCCTTTTCCCTTGTATGCGTTTTCCAAACCTCATGCTCCCCACTGACAGCCGCTTTGTAGTACACTGGATGAAAACACCTGACAGGGGGTACATTCATTTGACACAGATTTGCTTGATCAGACACGGTCAGACGGATTGGAATAAAGCAGGGAGACTTCAGGGGCAGACAGATATCCCCCTTAATGAAGCAGGAAGAAAACAGGCCCGGGAGTGCAGGGATCATCTGTACGGAGATGATTGGGATGTGATGATCACGACACCTCTGAATCGCGCCAGGGAAACAGGAGAAATCATCAATGAAAAGATGAATCTTCCTATTGAGATCATGGATGAGTTCATGGAGCGGGGGTTCGGTGAAGGGGAAGGACTGACGAGGGAGGAGAGGAGAGCGTCCTATGAAGGGTTTGACTTTCCGGGGATGGAATCTGACGAGGACCTCAATGACCGGATCATGGCAGGACTATCCACCATCCTGCAGTGCTACCCCGGTAAGAGAATCCTATTGGTTTCCCACGGTGGCGTCATTGCAGCCATCCTGAGGCTATTCCATCTCGACGCACAACAAGAGGTGAAGCTCTTCAACGGGTGCATCAATCACCTCCATTATTTAGAGGATTCATGGCAGGTGAGGGGATATAATGTGATTGATCATTTATCCAGTACCGGTGCGTGACCTAGTAGAAAGGGGGGATGGAGATGGCCATCATTTTATTCGACGGAGTCTGCAACTTTTGTGACCGATCGGTCCAGTTTATCATCCGCCACGACAAAAGGAAGGTTTTTCAATTTGCTTCCCTGCAAAGTGAAACCGGAATTGAACTGTTGGCTCAATATAGGCTTCAGGAGGAAATCGATAGCATCGTCCTCATCGATGACAGAGGCGCGTTCACGGAATCAGATGCCATCATCAGGATTTCAAGTGAGCTTCGCTTCCCTTATTCTTTGGGGAAGCTCGGTCGGATCATTCCCCGCCGCCTGCGCGATGCCGCCTATAAGCAATTTGCCAAGAAAAGGTATAAGTGGTTTGGGCAAAAAGAGCAATGCAGCATTCCTTCAAAGGAAGTCAGGGACCGTTTTTTACCTTGACCATATCTGTATGTTCCAGCATCAAAAAGAATCGGGATCCGTCCTGCGTGGACGGATCCCGATTCTTTCTTTTTATAAGGCAGGTGGACGCAGCACGCTCATGTCAGAAGGGAAACGGCAAATGATCGTTTCCTAGGTCCGTCGAATTCGCAGAAATAGATTCCTTGCCATGTGCCGAGAAGAAGTTCGCCTTCGTGTATAAGGATGGTTTGGCCGTGTCCTGTAGTGGATGTTTTTAGATGTGCGGCTGTGTTCCCCTCAGCGTGCAGATCAGACTGATGCTCCCATGGGAATACTTCATCGAGTCTTCTAAGGAAGTCGGTCTTCACATCGGGATCAGCATTTTCATTCACAGTGATGCCGGCAGTCGTGTGGAGGGATTGAACGATGACGGCCCCTGTACTCACATCTTTGAAATCCACAAAGTCCTGAACCGCACGGGTGATATCAATCATTTCATCACGTTTGGTGGTTTCAATCTGAATGATTTTCATGGAATTCTCTCCTTCCTTTAATCGAATTGGGTGATAGCGTATGTAAGAGCTCGCAGATCCTTGCTGCCAGACGGATGGCGGAAGGATGGTCCCCATGTACACAGATGGTATCCGCCTTAAGAGGGATGACCGCTCCCGTTCTCGTGCGTACACGTCCATGCTCGATCATTTCCTTCACTTGATCCAGCGCCTCCGATTCGGCGAGCACGGCTCCGGAAAGATGCCGTGGCGAGAGAGTACCGTCTTCTTCATACGAACGATCGGCAAATACTTCTTCAAACACCTTAAGGCCAGCGCTTCTCCCAGCTCTAGTCAGTTCACTCCCAGACAGCCCATATAGGATCAAGTCAGGGTCCAAAGCATGGACCGCCCTGGCGATCGCCTGCGCAATAAGGGGGTCGCGTGCGGCTGTATTGTATAGTGCCCCGTGAGGCTTCACGTGGGTCAGACGGATGCCCTTGGCAGTCGTGAAGGCAGTTAGTGCCCCGATCTGATACTGAATCATGGCTGATACGTCTTCAGGATCCATGTTCATTTCCCTTCTTCCAAACCCTTGAATATCGGGGTACCCGGGGTGGGCACCAACGGAAACCCCGGCCGTTGCCGCAAGATCAACGGTTTTCCTCATCACTGCAGGATCCCCCGCGTGAAAACCGCAGGCGATATTGACCGATGTCACATATGCCATGATGGCGTTGTCATCCCCGACCGAATAACGACCATAACCCTCTCCCAAATCACAATTCATATCAATCATCCAACCATCCTCTCCAGATCCTTCAATCCCATTCTCGTCGGTCCAACGAAAAAAAATGAAATTCTCATTGAATTTTAATCTTACTTTAATTGTATTCACTTTTTTTACGATTACAATGAATCTTGCTTATGAATAAGGATTTCACTCCCAAACATATGAATCAGGTTCGTATGGTAAAATCTTTATGTTATAAGACCCATTCTAATTTCTTTCCTTTGAAGACAAAAGTCATGCTGAAGCTTTTGTCTTCTTTTTTTGTCTTTTCAGACGCATCACTGCACCCAAACCCTCTAGAATCCTTCTCAGCAGACCTTTGTAATCACGGGTCCTTTCAAACAGTTTCCTCCGCAAGAAGAAGTTTATTCCCTCTTCAATCGCCACTATGGACAGAAGCAGGCATATCATCAGCCAGATCAGGATTATCACTCCTAACATATCGTTTATATGTACCATATGGAATACTCTACCACGTTATGATGGACAACTAACATAAGATATCTATAATATTATTATGTCAACCAATTGGATTTTCGATAATCTTTCTCGCTACGTTAAAGAAAATTCATCTCATTCTCATGGAAATTTAATCTTGAGGGGAGATAATGTTGTTAAATCAAAGGGAGGTAAAAATCATGTGGATACGATTTATACCTGTATTATTCTTCAGTCTTACAGCCATTTCACTCTTTGCGTATCAAGGTGTAGAAATCATTCATGCCATTCAAGATTTTATTTTTGATAAAAATAGACTAAAATAAGGAATATAGAGGCAGCAGAGCAGGTGATGGTGTGAAACGAATATTAGTTATAGAAGATGAAAAAAATCTGTCCCGTTTCATCGAACTTGAATTGACTTATGAAGGCTATGAGATCGGGCAGGCCTATGATGGCCGTGAAGGACTGGACCTTGCATTGAATCAGGAATGGGATATCATCCTCCTCGATCTCATGCTTCCGAGTCTGAGCGGGTTGGAGGTGTGCCGCAGGATCCGACAGGTCAAATCGACCCCGATCCTCATGATCACAGCACGTGACAGTGTCATGGACCGGGTGTCGGGACTCGACAGCGGTGCGGATGATTATGTTATCAAACCTTTCGCCATCGAAGAACTCCTCGCAAGACTGAGGGCGGTGTTCCGCCGGTCCGAAAACGATGCACAGCTCGTCCATCAGACCAGCTTCACCTATCGTGATCTCGTCGTCAAGAAGGAGTCCAGGCAGGTGCTGAAAGGGGATAAAGAAATCGAAGTCACGAAGAGGGAGTATGATCTTCTTCTTGCGTTCATGGAGAACCAGAATATCGTATTGACAAGGGAAGTGCTCCTGAACAAGGTATGGGGATATGATACGGAAGTCGAAACGAATGTCGTAGACGTCTATGTCCGGTATTTACGGAATAAGATTGATGGGCCCGGGGATGACAGTTACATCCAGACGGTACGGGGCACCGGTTACGTGATGAGATCATGAATAAACTGGTTTATCGGTTCAAACATACGTCTTTAAAGGTTAAATGGGCATTGGCGGCTGGTTCTGCTATCTTTTTAGCCTTTTTTTTATTCAGTTTCTTTCAATATCATGCCATCGATAAATGGCTCATCAATGAGGAAGAGAACAGTTTTGGCCGCGTACTGGACGAAATCACCGTTTTTTTCAAACAGCGCGGTCCGAATATCCAGAAACAGGACATCTTTGACAGCCAGGATCTCATGAAGCAGATTGCCGAAAAAGATCAGACGATTAGGATCCTCGATACAGAGGGGAATCAGGTCCTAGAGATCCGGGGTGAAAGTGATACGTCATTCTATGTCCCATTCGAGCCGGTCAGAGGCAAATCTGTCAATCTCATCGAATCCGAAAACAAGAAGATGCTCATCGGAAGGTCGCCGATCCGTTCCAGCGAGTTCAATGGGTATGTAGAAATCATCCAGCCGCTGAACCGGTACGAAACCGTCATGAGAAATCTTTTCTGGATGATGTCCATCATCGGAATCGGTGCCCTGCTTATCAGTGCACTCATCGGATATATCATGGCCGGTAATTTCGTCAAGCCTTTGAATAATTTATCTGAAACGATGCGATCCATTGAAAGGAAAGGATTTCATGAAAGGGTGGATATCGGCGACTCGGCTGATGAGATCACGGAATTATCACATATCTTCAACTCCATGATGAGTCAGATCGAAAATTCGTTCCAACAGCAGCAACAGTTTGTCGAGGATGCCTCCCATGAGCTCAGGACGCCGATCCAGGTCCTGGAGGGTCACCTTTCGCTCCTGAACCGTTGGGGGAAAAAAGATCCCACCATCTTGGAGGAATCATTACAAGTTTCACTGGAAGAATTGGAGCGGATCAAGCGCCTGGTTGGGGAGCTTCTTGAATTATCAAGGGCAGACCGTGAAAAGCAGGATTTGAACAATGTGCGTGCGGATGTCCGCAAGGTGGCCGGCAAGGTGCTGGGGGACTTCGAGTTCCTTCATACAGACTACACCTTCAGAATTACTGACAGCCTGTCCGGCCCTACCGAGGCTGTCATGCAGCCTCGGCATCTTGAACAGGTGTTGACGATTATTTTCGATAATGCCGTAAAATATTCAGATACAGGCTCTGTGATTGAAATGGTCCTCAAGGATGGAGGGGACCGTGTCATCATCGAGGTCAGAGATGAAGGGATCGGCATACCGGAAAGCGATCTTCCGAAAATTTTTGACCGGTTCTACAGGGTGGATAAAGCAAGGAGCCGGGAGAAGGGTGGATATGGCTTGGGACTTGCGATTGCCTCCAAGCTGATTCAAAACTACGGAGGGGCTATTGAAGCCGACCTGAACAACCCGGTGGGAACCGTTATCCGCATCAAATTAAATAGGGTCTAACTGTGGACGTCTCAGTATCGATCTGAGACGTCTATTTCTGTAAACTGCATATCCGTGCTTTTGGGGATTTTCACCTCCAGGATGCCGTCGCGAAAGTGGGCAGAGGCCCCTTTTTTCTTCACGAGACAAGGGAGCGTCAGGACTTGGCGATCGCCCTGGGAGGGGATGTTTTCAATGATCGCCTGATTGGAAGTATGATAAATTTTCACCTTCTTCATCAGCCCTTCATCTTTTAATTCAAATCGTACATATACATCATCGAAGGATTCGAATACATGTGCTGGGATGCTTCCGTCCTCGCCGCTTTGATGGGCAGACTGCTGGGGAGAGGCTCCTCCCATGGTGCTGTTCGCATTCATCATGCTTTCGAATCCGCCCGGAAACATCTTTTTCATCATATCCTGTACATATGAGTCCACTTCCTGAGGATTCATATTCTGTTTCATCCCTTTCATAAAAGGGAATACGTTCCATGGAAACATTGTTGCACCCCATTTCTTGGATCGTTCATTTATGACATTCTATTCAACTCTGGGCGGAAGGTTCGCAGACTGACAAACTCAAAAAATGCTGATATTCAGTAAAAATTGTTTGGTTTTTTTTAGGAAGAGTAGTAAGATGGTTTATGAAAAAAGTCTATCGCCCCATGGAAAGTGTACATGGAGAGAAAGCGCTTCATAAAAAATTATTTCAGAATAATGGGTTAATTGACACATCAACTATATGACATTATGGGAATAAAGGGGAGATGGCCTTTCCGAAGAATTTCCTTACCTTCAGAATCGTAGAGTAAAAATTTTGAGAAATTTGATTTAAGGGCTTTATAATAGTCCTTTACAGTGATAAAATATCCTTGTAAGCGTTTTATACGAACAAATTTTACTATTCTTCCATAATATGAACTGGAATGAATACATGATATCCAAATAATACTAAGTGGCAAATCAGTTGGAGGTTTTTCACGATGAAAAAGCAATCGACCAATCAAGGTGGACCATGGCAATCGTTTTATGGACCCAATCTTGGCTATGTGATCGAAGTGTATGAAGAATATCTGCAGGATCCCGATGCAGTAGATCCCGAGCTGAAAGAACTTTTTGATCAATGGGGCCCCCCGAAAGCTGAAGACGTACAAGTCCTGGCAGATGCCCAATCAGCTGACGCTTCGTTTTCCCTGCCGGCGCAGCCGACAGAACTGAGCAAGATGGTGGCGGCCGTCAAATTGGCCGACAACATCCGTACATATGGCCATCTGGCAGCCGATATCAACCCTCTTAACGATCGGGAGAAGGATACGAGAAGAATTGATCTTTCCGAATTCGACCTGACCGAAGAGGATCTTAAGAAGATACCGGTTGATTTCCTATGCCCGAATGCACCGGAACATGTCACGGACGGACTGCTGGCCATCAAACACCTGAAGAAGGTGTATACGAAAAAACTTGCCTATGAATACGCACATGTGCACGAGCTCGAAGAAAAGAACTGGCTGCGCGAGAAAATCGAGTCTGGTCAGTTCTTCCCGAAATTGACAAAAGATCAGAAGCTGCTCCTTTTAAGAAGGCTTGCCGAAGTGGACGGGTTTGAAAAATTCATCCACCGCACCTTTGTCGGGCAGAAGCGCTTTTCAATCGAGGGTCTTGATACGATGGTTCCCCTTCTTGACGAGATGGTACGGCACTCCGTTGAGGCCGGTGCCAAGACGGTCAATATCGGCATGGCTCACCGAGGTCGCCTGAACGTCCTCGCCCATGTAGTCGGAAAACCGTATGAAATGATCTTCGCTGAGTTCCAGCACGCACCAAGTAAAGACCTCATCCCATCAGAAGGTTCTATCGGCATCACATTCGGATGGACCGGTGATGTGAAATACCATCTTGGGGCAGACCGAGAGATATCACCTCGTCAGCTTCCCACAGCCCGCGCGAGGGTGACGCTTGCCAATAATCCGAGTCACCTTGAAGTGGTGAGCCCAATCGTTGCCGGTTACACAAGGGCAGCACAGGAGACGAGGGAAGATAAGGGGTATCCGGAACAATCCCCTGAAACGTCCTATGCCATCATGATCCATGGTGATGCTGCATTCCCTGGTCAGGGTGTCGTGGCCGAAACGCTCAACATGAGCAGGCTCCGCGGGTACGGTACAGGCGGATCGATTCATCTGATCGCCAATAACATGATCGGATTTACAACGGAAAGCAGGGATTCCAGATCGACGAAATACGCATCCGATACGGCAAAGGGCTTCGAGGTGCCGATCGTCCATGTTAATGCCGATGATCCGGAAGCATGCCTGACGGCAGCGGTCCTAGCGTATGAATACCGTAAAACGTTCGGTAAGGATTTTGTTATCGACCTGATCGGGTACCGCCGCTTCGGACACAATGAGATGGATGAGCCAATGGTCACGAATCCGTTAATGTACAAGATCATCCACAAACATCCGAATGTAAAGGAACTCTTCGCAGAAAAATTGCTTTCCGAAGGAATCGTCAATAAAGACGAAATCGCTGCAATGGACAAAGAAATCGAAGACATGCTGAAGGCTGCCTATGATAAGGTCCCGGCAAAAGATGATGATCCCGACACGGTCCTCGCTCCGCCTGAAGATGTTGCAAATGGCCTGCCTGAGATCAAAACGTCGGTCGATCTTGCCACCATGAAAGGCTTGAACGATGAAATGCTTCAGTGGCCGGAAGGATTCACTGTCTTCAAGAAGCTTGGTAAAATCCTTCAGCGGAGAGGCCTCGCCTTTGAAGGGAAAGGGAAGATCGATTGGGCCCATGCAGAGACCCTTGCATTTGCAAGCATCCTGAAGGATGGGACGCCGATCCGCCTTACCGGTCAGGATTCTGAAAGGGGAACGTTCGCCCAGCGTCATCTGGTTCTTCATGATGAGCAGTCGGGTGAAGAGTACATCCCCCTTCATAACCTGAAAGATACACATGCTTCATTCGTTGTTCACAACAGCCCGCTTACCGAGACGGCCGTTGTCGGATACGAGTACGGTTATAACGTATTTGCCCCGGAAACCCTGGTTCTATGGGAGGCACAGTTCGGGGACTTCTCCAACATGGCACAGGTGATGTTCGATCAATTCATCTCCGCTGGCCGTGCTAAATGGGGACAAAAATCGGGGCTGGTCCTGCTTCTCCCGCATGCCTATGAAGGGCAGGGGCCGGAGCATTCCAGCGCACGTATGGAACGTTTCCTCCAGCTGGGCGGTGAGTATAACTGGACCGTTGCGAACTGTTCGACTTCGGGTCAGTACTTCCACCTGTTGAGAAGGCAGGCAGCCATCCTCCAGAAAGAAGAGGTAAGGCCGCTTGTGGTCATGACACCGAAGAGCCTGCTCAGGAATCAACATGCGTCCGTTACAGCAGAAGAATTAGCCGGAGGGGAGTTCCATTCCGTCCTCGAACAAAAGGGAACGGGTGAAAATCACGAAGCCGTAGAGCGCATCATCCTCGGAAGTGGTAAAATCACCATTGATCTTGAAGAAAAACTTGGAGAAATGGAAGGTCTGGATTGGCTTCATATCCTTCGTGTGGAGGAAGTGTATCCATTCCCGAATCAGGAGATCGCTGCCATTCTGGACAGATACCCGAATCTGAAAGAGATTGTCTGGATTCAAGAGGAACCGAAGAATATGGGGGCATGGTCATTCGCAGAACCGCGCCTGAGGGAACTTGCACCTGATGGAGTAAGCGTTCATTATGTCGGCAGAAGAAGGCGGTCAAGTCCTTCTGAAGGGGAAGCGACCGTACACAAAAAAGAACAATCACGTATCCTGAACGAAGCGTTAACCCGATAAGAAAGAGGAGGACATCACAGTGGCAGAAATCAAAGTTCCAGAATTAGCAGAATCCATTACAGAAGGTACGATCGCCCAGTGGCTGAAACAGCCGGGCGATTACGTGGAAAAAGGCGAATATATCGTAGAGTTGGAAACCGATAAAGTAAACGTGGAAGTCATCTCTGAAGAAGCGGGAACGATCCAAGAACTGAAAGCCGAAGAAGGAGATACCGTTGAGGTTGGCCAAGTCATCGCTGTCGTCGGTGAAGGCGGGGAAGCCCCGGCCCCATCCAAGGAAAAAGCGGAGGAGAAAGCCGAAGCTCCTGAACAGAAGGAACAAAAGCAGGAACCGGCCAAAGAAGAGCCTGCTGCAGCCGAAAAGAAAAATCGTCCGATTGCTTCGCCTGCTGCACGCAAGCTCGCTAGGGAAAAAGGGATCGATCTTTCCGACGTGCCGACCGATCCTCTTGGAAGGGTGCGCAAGCAGGATATCGAAGCCTATGGAAACAAGCCTGCTTCAGCTCCGGCCAAGCCAGCGCCAGAAGCTAAAAAAGCGCCTAAATCCGATAATGGTAAACCGGTTGAGCGCGAAAAAATGTCACGCCGCCGCCAGACCATTGCTAAGAGGCTTGTTGAAGTTCAGCAGACGGCTGCCATGCTTACGACATTTAACGAAATCGATATGACGGCTGTAATGGAGCTCAGAAAGCGCAAAAAGGACAAATTCTTTGAAGACCACGATGTAAGACTCGGATTCATGAGCTTCTTCACAAAAGCGGTTGTTGCTGCCCTTAAAAAGTATCCATACGTGAATGCTGAAATCGATGGAGATGAAATCGTACTCAAAAAGTTCTATGATGTCGGTGTTGCCGTCTCGACTGAAGATGGACTGGTCGTTCCGGTGGTCCGTGACTGTGAGCGCAAAAACTTTGCCGAAATCGAAGGGGAAATCATGGAGCTTGCAACCAAAGCAAGGAAAAACAAGCTTGCCCTTGCCGATCTCCAAGGTGGATCTTTCACCATCACCAATGGCGGTGTCTTCGGATCACTTCTTTCCACTCCGATCCTGAATGGACCTCAAGTAGGGATTCTAGGAATGCACAAGATCCAGTTGCGTCCGATGGCAATCGACAAGGATACAATGGAAAACCGTCCGATGATGTACGTGGCCCTATCCTATGATCATAGAATCATAGATGGCAAAGAAGCAGTAGGCTTCCTTGCCATGGTGAAGGAACTGCTTGAAAATCCTGAAGATCTTCTTCTTGAAGGCTGATCCTGATTTTTAACTGAATGGATGAATGTATTGCCGGTGCCCCAGGGGGGCATCGGATTTTTTTGCACTAAACCTTGTATAAATGCATAAAATATGATTAAACCCAATAGTTTTGGTCAAGGGAAAAAGAGGTGATGGAAGTGAAGAAAAAGGTATACTACTATTCTTATTTGTTTCATAAGCTTGGAATCATCGAGGAAGAACAATGGAAGAAAGCAAGTAAAGGCAGGTCCCCTTCACAAAAATAAAAGGTGAAGACAAATTTGTCTTCACCCTTCCCATTCAACGTCTCATCACGATTTCCTAAAAGGCCTCAGTCCACGGTTTCGAATTTCTTTCTTCAGGAGCATAATCCAATCCTGATCATTCCCCTGCTTTTCAGCATTCCGATACGCTGCGACCAACTGTTCATTACTTAAGATTTTCATGAGCAACCTCCCAGGAAATGTTTAAAATATAGAATGTTCTATATTTTCTATTTATTCTACATACATTCACCGTGTTTGAAAAGGGGTATTTTGAAAATACAACTTAAGTCGGGTTTTGACACGAATTGTTGAAATGTGTTTAAACCAGATGGATTTGGGGTAAGGGTGTGATCCCGATATTCAGTGGTAAGCACGTAGAGTCGTTAGAGTAAAAGATGGGCTTCCTTCCTTTTGTGTTTGAAAATTCTAATTTTTATGATAATATTACTCACGTAAGAACAGTATGTACATATTGGGGAGGGGTTGTATGTGGCGGTTTTAACGAAAACAATCGGGACACTTCTGGAAGAAAAGGCGGCACTTTTCCCGGAACGGGATGCGGTGGTTTATGCGGACAGGGGGTTGAGATGGAGCTATTCCCGCTTTGACGAACTTTGCCGTCAAGCAGCAAAAGGATTCATGGAACTTGGCATCAATAAAGGAGATCATATGGCCATCTGGGCGACAAACACCCCTGAGTGGCTTATCAGTCAGTTTTCCACCGGGAAGATGGGGGCTGTCCTGGTCACGGTGAATACCAATTATCAAAGGGAGGAACTGAAGTACCTGCTGGACCAGTCGGATAGCAGCTCCATCATACTGATGGAAGGTTACCGAACAACCTCTTATATCGAGATGCTCTATGATATTTGCCCGGAACTCAAAACTTCAGTACCAGGTCAGCTGGAAAGCGCTACGCTGCCGAAGTTGAAGAATGTCATCGTCCTCGGAGATCAGCGCTATCCCGGTACCTATTCCTGGGACGATATCATGAAGCTCGGAGAAGGGGAGGGCGACGAACGGCTGAACGCACGGATGGCCGAGTGCAAACCTGATGATGTGATCAATATGCAGTATACTTCCGGTACTACAGGGTTTCCTAAAGGAGTGATGCTCACCCACTCCAACATTGTGAATAATGGATACAATATCGCAAGGTGCATGGATCTGACTGAAAAGGATCGATTATGCATCCCGGTTCCATTTTTTCACTGTTTCGGTTGTGTGCTTGGAACGATGGCATGTGCTTCCGTAGGGGCCGCGATGATACCCGTGCAGGAATTCAATCCATCAGAAGTCCTCCGCACAGTGGAATCTGAACGGTGTACAGCGTTACACGGGGTTCCGACGATGTTCATTGCTGAGTTGAACCTCCCAGAGTTCAACGAATATGATCTTTCAACGCTCAGAACCGGTATCATGGCAGGAAGCAATTGTCCGGTGGAGGTGATGAAGGGGGTAATGGAGCGGATGGGAGCTGAAGAAATCACCATCGCTTATGGCCAAACGGAGTCTTCCCCGGTCATCACACAGACCCGGACGGATGATCCATTGAATGTGAAGGTGGAGACGGTCGGCCGGGCCCTTCCCGATGTCGAAGTGAAAGTCATCGATCCTGCCACAGGAGAATCCCTTGGTCATGGTCAACAGGGGGAACTGTGCACACGCGGTTACCACGTGATGAAGGGATATTACAAAAATGAACAGGCGACCTCCCTGGCCATCGACGAAGAAGGATGGCTCCACACTGGAGATTTGGCCATCATGGATGAAGAAGGGTACTGCAGGATCACGGGAAGACTCAAAGATATGATCATCAGGGGCGGTGAAAATATTTATCCAAGGGAAATCGAAGAGTTTCTATACTCCCATCCAAAGATCCTCGACGTACAGGTCACCGGTGTACCGGATGAAACGTTTGGAGAAGAAGTGATTGCATGGGTGATCCTCAAGCCGGGTCAATCCTGCACATCAGAGGAAATCCGCGATTTTTGCAAAGGGAAGATTTCTCGGTTCAAAGTGCCGAAATTCATTGAGTTCATTGATTCGTATCCCATGACAGCGTCAGGGAAAATACAGAAATTCCGTTTGCGGGAAATGGGTGAGAAGGCCATTTCGCACACGAATAAAATGTAATCGCTTTCTTTTGTGGGTAAGGGCATTGGGTCGTCTTACGGGACTCCATTGCCCTGTTTCTGTGATATCATGAAGAAGCAGATTATAATGAATTCAATCCGTGGAGGAATTTCTATGCTCGTATTCGTTTATGGAAACTTAAGAAAGCATGAACGCCATCATGCGCTTTTACAAAATCCCCGAACCATTTCACATCAAGCGTACGTCGATGGGATACTCCTTGAATCAGTGGAGGGACACCCGGTCATGAAGGACGGAAGGGAGAAGGTGTACGGCGAATTGTATGAGGTCGACCCTTCCGTCATCGATCAGCTCAATAAGACGAAAGAAGCGATCCCGGCCAAGGCCATCAAGAAGGAAGCAACCGTTTATACCGACCACGGAAGCTATGTGGCTACCGTATTTACAGCAGCATCAGAAGACGTACAGGGTTCAACGATTCCTTCGGGTGATTGGAAAGTAAAGAATTTCCTCGCACACAGGCCGTCCGACATCCTATATTTCGCCTACGGATCCTGTATGGACGAGGAACGGTTCAGAAAAGCAGGGGTCCACGTCCACTTTCAGGACTGCCTTGGAGCTGGAATTGTACAAGATTTCAGAATGGATTACTCTTTTGTCGTGGATGACGGGGGCAGGGGGGATATCACGGAAGTTCCTGGAGAGGCGATGGAAGGCGTGGTCTATCGAGTCAATCAGGAAGCCGTCGACTACCTATTTGAAAGGGAAGGGGTTCTCCCCGGATGGTACCGCCCGGCTTTCCTTGATGTGATGATTGATGGAAGGGTACATAACAATGTCCTTACGTTCATCGTGAAACGGAAATCACCTGAAACCCTTCCGCCGGAACATTACGCCCTTGAGATCCTGAGGGGAAGCCATCCTTATGTAAGCGACAGCTATCATCGTAGACTGCAAGATCAGCTCTTGGGACTTGGAATGGACGAAAAACGTCTTCATGCCATGCTTCAGAAGATACCGACGTTGAATCGGGATCCTGCCTGAGTGCGTGATGCTGAAATGCTGACTACTGCAATGTCTGTTGCTGCGGTCCATCTGTATGACATCGTCTTGAGGTCCACGATTTCTGTACGAAGATATATGTGACCGAATCATCGCCATCCTAATTGTAGGCCGTGTAAAGCGGACGGCAAGGTTTCTTCCTGGAGTATTGAACTCAGAAGAAGATAAGACTATACTAGTAACATAGTCAAGATCAGGAAGGGGATACAACAATGATCCATCATACATGGACCGGGAATGAAACAGGAAGAAAAGTGAAGTGCCTACATACGAATGCGGCAAAATATACAGTGGAACATGTATTGGTTCCAGGGAAAGTATACGACTTAAAAAATGAATCCGAAGATTACTACTTCGTCATCGACGAAAGCGGTAAGATGGGCGGATTTTACAAAGAGTACTTTGAAGTACTGTAAGGATCAAAGCTGATGCTTTTCATTCTCTGAAAGCATCAGTTTTTTTATGTGGAGGTGAAGGGATGAGCAGAGTCAAACGGTCAATACGGGCAGGCGATCTTTCTGAGGTGATCAGCTTGATCCATGACTATGAAGAAACCGTATATGGAAAAGTACAAACCAGTTTGAAGATGATCAGGGACTTGGTACTCAAGACGGGAAGAGAAGATAAGGTCGGGCTATGGATCCATGATGTGCTGAAGGGGGTGTCGTTTCTCACTCATCGGGATCATCGTCTCCCATCGCTGTTATTGACCGTGAGAGACAAGGGGACAGAAGGCTACATTGAAGATCTGATCGAATCCCTGATCGAATCGGGAAAACGCTGGAAAGCAGGGAGTGCCGAAGAGAAGAGCATTATCATTTCCGCCAATACGCCTGAAGAGCGGACTGCTTTCGAGAAAGCGGGATTTTCCGCCGGAAGACACTGGCATCAGATGAGCAGGGAACTCACTGGGATGTCTGTACCGGACGATCCGTACCTTGTCCGTCCGTTCATTCCCGGAAGCGATGAACATGCTCTCTATGAAGCCTACGAAACGATTTTTGCCGATCACTATGACTATCATCCTTCCACATGGGAAGAGTTCAATCAGCGGTTTTTCACCCCGGAAGTTTCAACCGATCAGTGGCTCCTCATGATCGATAAGGAAAATGTGATCGGATTTGTCCTTTCACGTGCTGATGATGAAACAAGGATCGGGGAAATATCCCATTTAGGCATGAAAAGGGAATGGCGGAGAAGGGGACTGGGACGATAGTTGTTACATCGAACATTTGACGGGCTGCACCGTGCGGGCATGACTCATGCGGCGCTGTTGGTTGATAGTGACAGCCCGACTCGTGCAGCACTGCTTTATAAAAAAGCGGGCATGACCATTCAACGGACCTTCACCAGATATGATTTGTCCCTTTAAGCATCTTCCTTTTGCAGTGCTTGTTTCATTTCGATACAATAGTTCCATGGATAATCAGAAAGGATGACAACAGTGAACGTAACACAACTACCAGATGAAATTGCCCGCTTGATCGAAGAACGAAAGCGTACCTTCCATAATGAAAAAGACCGGTCATTGGTCAGAAAGGGAGGGTATACCTCCAGCGAAGATTTTATAATCGAAGACTGCCTGACATCGCTGACCCTTGGAAAGAATCTTCTATTGAAGGGACCGACCGGATCGGGGAAGACAAAGCTCTCCGATACCTTATCTTCCATGCTGTCACAACCGATGCACAGCATCAATTGCTCCGTTGACCTGGATGCAGAGGCTCTTCTGGGGTACAAGACGATTGCAGAAAAGGACGGCAAGAGCGTAATTGAATTCATTGAAGGTCCTGTCATACAGGCGATGAAAAAAGGACATCTCCTTTATATAGATGAGATCAATATGGCGAAGCCTGAAACGCTTCCGATCCTGAACGGGGTCCTCGATTATAGGAGAAGCATAACAAATCCTTTCACAGGTGAAGTCATCAAGGCCGAACCGAGCTTCGGTGTCATTGCGGCCATCAATGAAGGGTATGTCGGGACCGTCCCGATGAATGAAGCCCTGAAAAACCGGTTTGTGGTGGTGGACGTGCCATATATTGAAGGAGATACATTAAAAGCGGTCATAGCCGCTCAAAGCTCCCTTACGGATCCTAAAGTAGTGGACCGGTTCGTCCAGCTCGCTTCAGACTTGATGGTACAGGTGAGGAACGGACAGGTATCAGAAGAAGCAGCTTCCATACGTGCCCTCCTTGACGCGTGTGACCTGGCGGTGCACCTGCCGGCAAAGCGGGCCATCCGACGGGGAATCATAGATAAATTGGAAGATGAAAGGGAAAAAGCGGCAATCGAAAACATTGCCGATACACTATTCGAATGAGGGGTTAATCATGCATCGATTTATACAATTCAATGATGAGCGCATCGATTCCTTTCTGTTCATGGAGATGGCGGATCTCGCCAAAACCCTCTCAAAGAATGGTGAAATGTCCTTGAAATATGGTCCATTTTCCTATCTCGATCCGAAAAATGAAGTCGTCTATGTCAGTCACTTCTGGGATCACCGGGATAAAAGGGACGAGACATATGGGTTAAAAAGCGATGTGTATCTTCGCACGATCGGGAATCTTGGACACACAGAAATGAAAACGGTGGAACGCTATCTTCGAGCAATCGACCGATCACCCGTGAAGCGCTTTGCCAAACAGCTCTTTGTGATCGGGGAAGAAGTAAGACTCGAGGAAATCTGCAAATCGGAGCGACCTGGTACGAAGGCATCATTCAGTGTAAGGAGAAGGATCTATCGGCAATTTTTTGATGCGCAGCTAAAAGTGAATTTGACGAAAAGTGTATTTACAGATGCTTTATTCAACCAGCTGTTTTTGCTCCTTCATGCACAATCACCGCTGGAGGAAGCGACGGCCATTTCGGATGAGATCGATCTCATGATGCCATTTCTCCAGCGGCAGCTATCCCTTCTATACGAAACGAAATCCACCTCCGACGTTGTGAAGGTGTGTATGGAGATGGTCGAGGTATGTGAAGACGTGTTGAAGAAGGACATGCTGAATGAATACTTCCATCTCCCGGAAGATGTATATGCTGATGAGGCGGACCAGACGTTTGATGATCTGAAACGCCGGGATCCCCTTGTGAACGAAGATGTTCTTGAGGAGGAGAGTACAGGGGAAGAGGAAATCATGGATGAGGAGTTCCGCACCTGGCATCGGGAATCCGAAGAGAAAGGGGAATCATTCCTGCAATTCGATCTGGATCAGGGAAGTTCCTCCGATCTCATGGGAGAAGGTGTACGGGAAGGAGAAGACGGGGATCAGGCCATGGCCATGGTACAGGGTACATCCAAACAAACCGACCGTGAGATCTACGAGACTCCTAAAGCGGTCGATCAGGAGCATGAAGAGCGTGGCATGGGAGATCACCCGTATGGAAAGGAAAATCGTTATGCAGAAGCGGTCTTTCTTGCTCCAGATGTACCATCTTCAGAAGACAAGGCAGCCTACGGTGTGAATAAGGCAGCGGTATTTACCTATAAGAAAAAGCTCCAGAAGATGATCGAAAAGACTCTGGAGCATAAAAGGATCCAGCCAAGAACGGATCTCCACTTCGGCAGGTTGAATAAAAAACTCCTGAGGCTCCTTACAGATGATGTGCCCAGATTGTTCTACAAAAAACATGATCCTTCCACCGAGCTGGACGCCGTATTCTCCCTGCTGGTGGATTGTTCGGGCTCCATGTTCGATAAAATGGAAGAGACAAAGCTTGGAATCACATTATTCCACGAATCCTTGAAAGGTGTCAGGGTGCCACACGAAGTTGTGGGGTTCTGGGAAGATACCAATGCCGCTACTTCCCATTCTCAACCCAATTATCTTAAGCCTGTCCTGGAATTCCAATCTTCCTTGAAGCCATCCAGTGGTCCTGAAATCATGCAGCTTCAACCTGAAGAGGACAACAGGGACGGATTCGCCATCAGATTGATGACAGATCGGATCCTTCAAAGAGGGGAGAAGCAGAAGTTCCTGCTGGTCTTCTCAGACGGAGAGCCGGCTGCCATGGATTATGAGCAAAACGGCATCGTTGATACCCATGAGGCCGTCCTAGATGCACGAAAAAAAGGCATCGAAGTCATCAATGTATTCCTCGCCAGCGGTGAAATTGACGAAGGTCAGCGCAAAACGATTCAGAACATATACGGGAACTACAGTATCCTGGTGTCGGATGTATCAGAGCTACCTGATGTTCTGTTCCCACTCCTGAGGAAACTGCTGATCAGCAGCATTTAAGGTTGTGCCCATCAGCGGGTTACGGTGACGTCCGTCTCGAGGGGACGTCCGTGACCCAGGGCGGGATACGACCCATGCAAAAACCGGGCGATCATTGGATCGCCCGGTTTTTTTGATCGTTTATTTTCTGATTTCGATGAGTTTTTGCTTCAGTTCCTGCTCCATCGTAACCATTTCCTGTTCGGCCTGCTGGCGCTTCTGTCGCCCTTCTGCCTGGATGGCCAACGTTTCTTCAATCGTTGTAATAAGGTTTTCCTGCGTTTTTTTCAACGTCTCGATATCGATGATTCCACGCTCATTTTCCTTAGCGGTTTCAATGCTGTTGACTTTCAACATCTCGGAGTTCTTCAGAAGGAGATCATTGGTCGTTTGCGATACCTGCTTCTGAGCCGTGACGGCTTTTTGCTGATTCAGCAGGGTAAGGGCAATGGCAATCTGATTTTTCCAAAGCGGGATGGCCGTGAGGACCGACGCCTGGATTTTCTCTGCAAGTGCCTGGTTGGTGTTCTGGATAAGACGGATCTGAGGTGCGGATTGAATCGTCATCTGCCTGCTCAGCTTAAGGTCGTGGATTCGCTTTTCCAATCGGTCAAGAAACTGGGTGGTGTCATTGACTTCCTGGTATAAGAGCTCGTCGCCGGTTTCTTCTGCCTTTTTCCTGAGTGTCGGAAGGAGGGTACCTTGAATTTCATCCCGTTTATATTCAGCCGCTGCAATATACATATTGAGGGCGTGGAAGTAGTCTTTATTTTTTTCATACAGCGTCTCAAGGAGTCGATTGTCGTCCATCAGGGTCTTTTTAGAATGCTCGAGCCTGACCGAGATCCTGTCGATCTGTGATCCGATCTTCTGATACTTGGAAAGGACTTCCTGAATGGATGATGAGACCTTACGGAACAACCGTTTAAAGACTCCTTTTTGCTTTGAATTCAATTCGTCGGGGTTCATGAGCTCCAGTTTCTTCATGAGGTCCCCGAGCACGTCACCAATCGGTCCGATATCCCGTTTTTGAACGTGATCGAGCATGGAATTCGAAAAATTGGAGAGCTGGGATTGAGCGGCCGTCCCGTACTTCAGGATGGCCTCATAATCTTTATAATCGATCTGTTCTGCGAGCTGCTTCGCCTTTTGCTGCTGCTCTTCTGGCAGGCGCTCCATGAGGCAGTTGGCCTTCTGAGGCTGAGGGGTGAGGCCTTCATCGAAGGGATTGGATAATAGCTGATCAAGTTCCGAGTATTCTTTGCGTTGTTCCATGGGGTGGTTCCTCCAGTCGTCATCATTTTATCGTCTTTTGTTCTTCCAATCTTTTCTTTGCAAAATCCAATTCAAAGTGAAGGGTGTCCATGTCATCGGCCAGTACCTTGCGCAGATCCTGCTCCAGTGAAAGGGAGAGTTCATCAAGGGTGGTCTTCGTCTGTTGAAGGGATTTGAATGCTTCCTTGTCCTTACCTGGTTGGGACGCAAGAAACGTATACTTTTCGGTGATTTCAACAACGGAATCAAGGTGATAGTAGAAGAACGACTCTGCCTTGAAGAACCGCCGGGGCTCCCGTTTGGCAAGCTGGTAGATCCTCTTGCTCAATCGACTCAACTCAAGGATCTGCCTGAAGGCACCCAGTGATCTGACCTTGAGCTGCTGCCTTTGCAATCTGTTTATTTTAAGTTTAGCTTCTTTTAGGTTCCTGGTGATGAAGATATATTCCCTGCGGGTGATGCCATTCTTCTTAAGCCACAGATGCTTTTGGATCTGCTTCGTGGAATAGAAGGCGAGAAAGCTGGTGCCGACGGCTGCCGCGACAGAAATGAAAAAACCGAGGTCGAATGCCAGTAGATAGGTGAAGAATCCGGCTGCTCCAGCACTCCAGCCGATACCTGTTCTCGTTAAGACTTGTAGAAATGTATTCATCTCATCTACCCCTTAAAAAATATGCTGACTGTCTATACGTTCCGGTGATAAAAAAAGTTTCATCTGCTGTCTCTATTGTAGAACAATCGCAGTGAAATTGGAAATCCGTAACCCTTGCGACCGCAAAATATGTCATTATCTGACAGGATTCTTTCAATTTCTTAACAAATCACTGGGAATAGTGTTTAAGCACTTCAATTTTTTGATAGAATGATTGAGGTGTAAACATTGAAATGACAGGTGAGTGGACATGATGAAACGAATCGCAGCAGCCGCTTTATTATTCGGCTTATGTTCTGCAACGACAGCGACTGCCGAAGAGGCACCCGCAAAAAAACCAACAAATGTCTACAGCGAGACCGCTGTAGTTTTGGATACGAATACAGACAGCCTCCTTTATTCTAAAAATGCTGAGAAGAAAATGTACCCGGCTAGCATCACCAAAATCGCTACAGCCATCTATGCAATCGAGCACAGTGCCCTAGATGAAGAGGTGACAATCAGCCGAAAGGCAGCCAACACCGATGGATCGACCGTGTACCTGGAAGAAGGGGAAAAGATGAGCATGGAACAGCTGCTCGAAGGACTGCTCATCAATTCCGGGAATGACGCCGCAGTGGCCATTGCGGAGCATGTTGCAGGATCGGAGGATGAATTTGTCGATAAACTGAATACGTTCTTGAAGGAAAAGGCAGGAGTGGAGCACACCCACTTTACAAACGCCCATGGATTATTCGACAAAAATCACTATACGACAGCCAAAGATATGGCAGAAATCACACGCTATGCCATGCAGAATGACACATTCAGAAGTCTTTTCGGCATCCAATCTATGGATTGGTCTTCAGAAAGCTGGGATACCACATTGTACAATGCACATAAGATGGTGAAGGGGGAGCTTCCATACCCTGAGGTGACCGGCGGAAAGAACGGATTTGTTGATGAATCCAGGCACACGCTTGTAACTACGGCGGAAAAAGATGATGTCTCCCTTGTCGTCGTGACGATGAAGGCTCAATCAAAGCCGGCCATATATGATGATACGAAGAAACTACTCGATTACGGACTGGACAGGTTCACTTCGAGTTACATTCCGAAGGATACCGTTTTCACATTCGATGGGAAGCGTTTCAGGCTTCCAAGCGATTTTCATTATACCCAGCCGACCAACGGCCACATCAGTGAGAAAATGAGCGAAGACGGGCTTTTGACGCTGTTCAACAAAGAGGGGGACGAGATCACGTCTACAAAATTGGAACGGATTGACGCCTCCTCAAATCTGCAAGAGGATCATGCCCTTGCAACCAATGGGCCAGGCACCGTTCACAACGGCTCTCCTGAAAAAGGGTATATCATGCTACCCTTTTATCTCTATCTCATCATCATGGTCATTGCAGGTACAACCTTTATCAGAAGAAGAAATGCTCAATAGTCCATCCTAATGAAAAAACGAAGCTTGGACTAAACTAAACAGGTACCAGTTCATGACGGACACAAT
This sequence comes from Rossellomorea sp. FS2, assembly GCF_047915635.1. Classification (NCBI taxonomy): domain Bacteria; kingdom Bacillati; phylum Bacillota; class Bacilli; order Caryophanales; family Bacillaceae; genus Rossellomorea; species Rossellomorea sp. FS2. The sequence continues at coordinate 901,517 of NZ_JBLRVS010000001.1, forward strand.
CAGTCTAGGTTCTTCATGCCGCTCATGATTTCCGTGCAAGACTTCTCTTTCCACGGGTAGCCCGTGAGCCTCCCCGGCA